>CAWDUA010000011.1:0-114665 GCA_963805345.1 uncultured Actinomycetota bacterium | reverse complement strand
GGACCTCGGTGTCCCACGGGGTCCGCCCTATGTCCTGAGCGTAGGCGGCTGTCTCGTGTACCAGGGGGGTCGCCGCATGCGCGTCACCGCGTGTCAGCAGCAGTTCCGCCCGCGGGGGGTGCCAGCGCCCGATGGCTGCGGGCAATCCGAGACCCTCGAGCTCCTCGAGCCGCTGTTCGGCCTCGTCCAAGCGGCCACGCCACAGGAGTGCCTTCAGCGCCGCGGCCCCGCACAGGGTGGCCTGTAGCGGAAGTCCCAGGGCCAGGCCCTCGTCGAAGCCCTGGTTCGCGATGGACAGGCCACGATCGACCTGTCCGGCCTCCATGTACTGCAGCGGGAGAATCAAGTCGAGCATGTCTCCGACCATGCCCGCCTTCCGGGCCATGGCCCCGGACCGTTCCATGCCGGCGAGTCCATCGTCGATGTGGCCGAGGTAGTACAGGGACAGGGATTCGAGGTGCAGGGCATCCACCTCGGCCTCGACGCACCCCGCCACTCGGGCGGCGTCGTTGGCTCGCTGGGCGGCCTCGAGACTGTCGGCGAAGCGGGAGTGCCGGTTCAAATACAACGACCGCGCGTTCAGGGCCCGTGCCAGTTCCTCGGTCGGGGAGTCGCCGGCGTACTCAATGGCGAGCCGGATCGCCTCCTGCTTACCGATGGCGTCGGCGCGGCGAGCAGCGGGGACCAACGCGGAGTAGACGCGGCTGGCCAGCAACCGGTCGGGCTCGGGCCCAAGCATCTCCACCGCGGTGCGGACCAGCATCCGCCAGCGCTCGTCGTCATCCTGATCGCCAGCCGCCTCGCCCAGCAGGACGACGATCTCGGGTTGTGGGTGGCCGGCCACGGCCTCGGCGTCGGGGACCCGGTCCCACAGCGACAGTGCGCGTTCGAACTGGGTGATGGCCTCGGCCGCGCCCAGCCGCTTGGCGACCAGCCCGGCGCGGACCGAGGCCGCGAGGGTGCGAGGCAGGACGTGGGCGGCCTCCCAGTGGAAAGCGAGCCGGCTCAGGGACGCCAGCCCGGGATCGGGCTCGCAGTCGACCCTGGCCTGGAGGATCTCGGCCAGCCTGCTGTGGGTCCGTGTCCGTTCGCCGGGCATCAGGTCGTCGTAGGCAGCCTCACGCAGCAGGGGGTGCCGGAACTCGAGGTGGCCTCTGCTCTGGCGTAGCGCATTGGCGTCGAGAGCCTCCCTGAGATAGGCCTCCGCCTGGGACTGGTCGAGTCCCGCCAGCTCGGCGAGCGTCTCGGTGTCGAGTCGGGTTCCGTCGACCGAGGCCAGGCGGAGGAGCGCGCGTGGGCCCTCGTCGAGGGCGTCGATGCGGGCCAGTAGCAGATCGGAGAGGTGACCCGGCACCCCCTGCCGGTGTGCGGCTAGGAGCTCCTCGGCGTAGAGCGGGTTGCCCTCGGACCGCGCCAGCACCTCGCTGACCACAGACGGGTCGGGTGGTCCGCCGGTGCGTGAGGCGACGATGCCCGCGATGTCGTCGGGGTCCAACGGGCCCAGGTCGATGCGTCGGGACCCGGGGGTCCGGCTGATCTCGGTCACGGCCTTCCGGAACGGGTGGCGGCGATGGAGCTCGTCGCTGCGGAAGGTCAACACCAGCAGCAGTGCCCCCCGGGCGGTCCGGGACAGCGCAGCCGTGAAGTCCTGAGTCGAACGGTCCGCCCAGTGCATGTCCTCCAGCACCACCAGGACCGGGCCTGCGGCTGCCGCCTCGAGAACGGCCGCGGTGAGGTCCTCCAGCACCCGGACCGCCTCTAGGCTCCTTGGCGCCTCCGGGTCCATGAGGTTGAGCATGCGGCGCGCCGACGGCCGCGACTGGAGATCGTCGAGTCCGCCAAGCAGAGACCGCACCGCCTCGACGGCCGGGGCAAACGAGATGCCCGCCTCGATGTCGAGACCGTGCCCCGTCGCCACCGAGAATCCCAGCGCGGCCGCCCGGCGTTCGAGGTCCCCCACCAGCGTGGTCTTGCCGATCCCGGCGTCGCCCCCGACGAGGACGACCTGCGGGGCCCCTTGCGCAGCCAACCCGAGAGCCTCGTCCAGGTCGGCGATCTCCCGCTCGCGCCCCAGCAGCAGAGAAGGTGACCCGGTCGTCACGGGCATGGGGTCCACCGCCCTAAGCGTGGGTGGAGCGAAACATTGCGATTCCAGCCATGGTAGGCGCCGCCCGACTCCTTGGCGACTGAGATCGCAGCGGCTGGACTGAGGCTCTTACGGTCCTGCGGCTGGTGGACGCCAGGACTAGTAATCCTCCCCATGTGGGGACCCGGTTCTTAGCGCGAGCCTGGGAGCTCCACAGGCCGCGCATCCCGGCCACCCGAACAAGGGAACCCTCATGACCAGAACGATTGTCCGCCGTCCCACCTCAGGGATCACCCACCATCGTGGGTTGTCCGCCGCCGTAGCTGCAGGGCTGGTGAGCACTGTGCTGGCCGTCACGCTCGGAAGCGCGTCTGCCATGCCCGGTCGCGGCGACCCACCAGCCGCTCCGGTTCCCGCAGTCCACACCCAGCACGGCCACTACGTCGCGCACGGCTGCTCCATCACACCCCACACCATGAACGAAGCCGTACTCGAAGAACTGCCGGTCTGCTACACCTACGTCCCCTGACCCGTCATGGCTGACCCCAACCAACCTGAGGCAGCCCACCCCGACGCCTCTCGGACATTCGGCCGCATCCCTTTTAGCCCAGTTTGATGCGGGGCGCCGTGGATCTGTACGTCCGATTGGATCGGGCCTGTCTGCCCTGGCGGTCAGGGGGACGACAATCTGGTGTCGCAGCGTCACGATGTGAGACATGGTGTCGCGTAGCCCGGTGATGGTCGGCCGGACGGCCGAGTTGTCACGCCTGTTGGAGGCGTTCGAGAGGGCGACGGAAGGTACCGCCCAGGTGGCGGTGGTGGTGGGTGAGGCAGGGATCGGGAAGACGCGTCTGGTGCGCGAACTCATTGATCAGCTCCCCGATCAGACCGTGTGTGCGTGGGGGCACGGCGTTCCTTTGGCCGGCGGTGAGCTGCCGTACGGCGTGGCCGGAGACCTGCTGCGCTCGCTGGTGCGAGACGTGGAGGTGGAGGTGATCCGCGAGGCGTTGGGCACAGGAGTGCGGGCGCTGGGTGCGCTGGTGCCGCGGTTGGTCGAGGATTCGGACACAGCGTTGGACCGGCTCGCGTTGTTCACCGCCAGCCAGGAGCTACTCGTGGAGCTCTCGGCCACGGTGCCCTTGGTGCTCGTGGTGGAGGACACTCACTGGGCCGACACGTCGTCGCTGGACCTGATCAGGTTCTGGGCGCGCACCGTGACGCGCGGGAGCATCCTCGTCGTGGTCACGTCCCGGGAGGCCCAGACGGATGGGGCGGCCGAGGTGCTCGATGACCTGCGGCGCCTCCCGCACGCGACCTCAGTGGATTTGAGGGCCCTGACCGATGAGGCGCTCGACACGCACATCCGTCTGTTGGATCCGAAGTTGCCTCCCGCGGAGCGCGCCGAGATCCGGCGGCTCAGTGAGGGCATCCCCTTGTACGTCGAAGAGCTGGTCGCCGCGGGACCGGTAGCGGCAGTGAACTCGGCGACGGCCGACCTGTCGGCACGACTGCGGTCGCTGCCCGAGAACGTCGCCGACCTCCTGCGGATGGCAGCACTGAGCCAAGGTCCCTTCACCGCCTCCGCCTTGGCATCCGTGACGCGCGCGGACCGCGACGAGATCACGGCTGCGATCGACGTCGGGTCGTCGGTTCAACTGCTCGAAGAGGTAGCCGGGTCCTGGCAGTTCCATCACGAGCTCTTGCGATTGGCGGCGCTGGAGTCCATGGCCCCGTCTGCTCGTGACCGCGGGCACCGGGCCTGGGCAAACCACTTCTCGCGGTCGTCTCGAGCTGGCGACCTGATTGCGGCTGCCGACCATCTCCAGGCCTTGGGCGCCTCGAAAGAGGCGCTCGAGGCTCGGATGACGGCGGCGCAAGCCGTCTGGGACCTGGGCACCTCGGTCGAGGCGGCCGACCAGTGGCACAAGGCATTCGTCCTGGCGCGGCGGCTGCCGCGACACGAGACCGCCGGGGAGCACGACCACATCATCGGGGCCTGGGTATGTGCAGGAGCCTCCTGGCTCGATATTCGTGACGTGGTGCTTCGCGACGACGTTCTCCTCGAGCCCGGCAGCCTGCGCGGGCTGTACGAGCGCCTGGCGCGCTATCCCGCCTCGATCTGGACATTGGCGGACCACTCCCCGGCGCCCGCCATCGAGGAGTATCGCGAAGCCCTCGACCGGCTCCGCGTGGAGCCGCCCTCGCTCCTGTCGTTCGTGACCGGGATCTGCGTTCTGCAAGGCTTGTGGTTGCAGGAGCGGTTCGACGCCTTCCCGGAGACGATGCAGGTCGTGGCCGAGATCGCCGAGACGTTGCCCGACCGGTACACCAACGCTCAGGTCGCGCTCGCAGAGTTCCGGCTGATCGGAATGGTGGGCGACGGACAGGACCCGGCCCGGCGAGAACTGGTCGAGGAGAACGTGCGGGCCAGCGCCGACCGCGACGTGCACTCCCGCGTGTGGGCGCACACGACCGCGTCGTACGAGCTCACCCGACAGTGCGACTTCTCGGGTGCCTTGGCGCATGTGCGCAGGTGCTTCGAGCTTCTTCCCTCGCCGGACGCCGATCGACTCTGGGTCATCGCCACCGAGCACGGGTCCGGCATCGCGCTGTTGACGGGTGACTGGGACGAGGTGATTCGTCTGGCTACAGGACCGTTCGCCGGACCGGACCGCTTCTACCAGTGGTCGCGGAAGTGGCGCGCCGGACTCGTGCAGGCCTGGCGAGGCGAGGAGGAGTCCCTGTCCACAGCAGAGGCGGTGCGCGGCGACATGGACCTCGTGGAGTCGAAGCCGCACGACTTCCCCGACTCCATCGAGGCGGCGTTCTTGGCACCGCGAGATCCGGCCCGGGCACGAGCTCTCGTGGACTGGCACCTCAGCCGCGTCGAGAGAACCCTCATCTTCGACCCGTCGAACGGTCCCGTGTTCGGAGAGGCCTGGGTGTTGGCTGCCGAGCTGGCGTGGCGCGACCCCACGTCCAACGAGGACTTCCGCACCCGAGTCCACCAGGGGGCTCACGACGCCGCGCAGCGAACCACCCTTGGCCTCAGCTGGGTCTACGAGGTCGACGCCCACCTGGCGCGGGCACAGGGAGAGGACTTGGCCTCCTGGGAACGAGCCGCCACCAACTGGGAGGAGGTGGGCGCGCCATACCACTCCGCGCGGTGTCGACTCCGCTGGGCCGAGGCCCTGCTGGGCGAGGCCGACCGCGACCAGGCCACGGCGCTACTGGACGGCGCCCTGACCACAGCCGAAGCGCTGAGGGCACGCGCCCTGGAGGACGAGATCCGCGGCCTCGCCGGACGAGCGAGGCTGCGACTCCCCTCGCATATTCCCAAGGAATCTGGCTCGGGCCCTCTCACCCCGCGAGAACACGAGGTGCTGCAGCTCCTCGTCCAAGGAATGACCAACGACCAGATCGGGGCGACGCTGTTCATGTCGCCCCGCACCGCCAGCGTCCACGTCTCCCACATCCTGTCCAAGCTCAGTGCATCGAACCGGACAGAAGTCGCCACCAGGGCCCACCGGCTCGGACTGATCCTCTGAGCGGCCAGCCGAACCGTCGTGCGCGCGCCAGGTGGGCGCATCTGTCAGGAACCGTGTTTGAAGTCACCCTCCTAGATCCGGCTGTGAGGCCGTCGAGGATGAGGTCGAGCATGTGGGGCGCCTGGTCCTGAGGGTCCACGACGTGTCATTCCGGGATGAGGATGATCCACCGGAGCCAGAAAGAACCTCCGAGCTACCTGGGAGTGCACCTCCGGCGTGCGGTCGCCCTCTGCTTCGATCGCGAGGGAGCCGGTCGGCTCGCCGAGCGTTCGTCTCGACATAGGGTGCAGACAGCACCAAGGACGCAGTGATTGAGTGGTGCCCACCGCCCCGGGAGGCAGCCGTGACAGATCCGGCGGGTATCGCCCACATCGGCAGCACTGAGGACGCAGGGGCCTAGTGGGCCGCGAACTCGGGCCATCGGACTGGGCTGAGGTCACCCAAGAGAACGTCGACCTCTTTGGCAGGTCCGTACATGACTGGCACTGGGCGCACAACGACCCCAAGCGCGCGACGCTTGGACCGTTCGCATCCGCCATCGCACACGCCCACATGACCCTGAGCACGCTTCCGCACTTGCGTGAGTCGCTCCTGACCGTCAGCAACGGCGAAGTCATGTTCTACGGATACAACCGGGTCAGGTTTCCGAGTCCAGTGTTGGTTGGCTCGCGGATTCAAATGCACGCTCTCGTGGTGACAGTCGAGTCCATCGAGCTCGGCGAACAGATCACACTCGATGTCCGCATCGAGGTAATGGGTCAAGAGCGACCAGCGTGCGTCGCTCAGGCTGTCTGGCGCCACTACTACGTCGATTCGCCCGGGTAGGTCATCAAGGGCAAGCCCAAGGCGAGGTCACTCCGCCGCGTTCAGGACGCACCGGGTTCGATGAGCGTGCGCCAGTACCTGCCGCATTCGCAGCCGGGAGCGTACGGTCAAGGTGCTCCCGGTCCGTGTGACCCTCGTCGAGGATTCGGCTCTCGATGGCTCGGAGGAGACGACTTCTCGGGCGTTCCACCACCGCCTGCCGTCCACAGACAGAGCACACCATGGCCAAGTACATGATCAAGGCTTCCTACTCGCCCGAAGGAATCAAAGGCGTCATGGCGCAGGGCGGCTCCGCTCGCGCCGAAGCCATCGAGAAGTTGGCCTCGGAGGTTGGCGGCTCGGTGGCGTGTGTCTATTTCTCGTTCGGCTCGGATGACCTCTTCGCCATCGTCGATGCACCGAGCCATGAGCCGTCAGCGGCATAGAGGACGAAGGACTGCGGAGGCGCCTTGCCTCCTGCATGATGAGCCGCGTGTCAATGAAGTGGGCCCAGGCTGGTAGATCGTTTGTTGTACTTGGGATCGTTGCCTTGTCCCTCTCGGCGTGCGGCGGCGGGCACGAGCAGGGGCCTAACGCCGACCCCCATGGGTTGTTCCCCAGCACTACAGCGAGAAGGGGTTCATGGACCCAGGATCGGCTCTCGTGAGCGCCACTGCCGCATCCGCGTCTACTCAGACCTACAGCTTCGACGTCGATACGGGACACGCATTCTCGCTCGTCGCCAACTGCACCGGAGGCAGCATCAGCGTGTCCGGCGCGGTGGGTCACTGCAAGGGGAGGCCGGCTGGGGTCATCGGTCTCTGCGCAGGACAGCACGAGCGTTTCACGGCACACGTTTCGACCAGACAACCGCACACGTGGGGTGTGGCTGTCTACCGGACCGCTCCCTGCTGAGGCGCGCGGACAGCCGCATGTGAGTGCGTTGCGATCCGATCACAACGGAGTCCATCGACCATGAGGCGCCCCATACTGAGCGCGTGCGGAGCCGACTGACCGTTGCCGCGATCGGCCTGGCCGTGCTGTGCGCCACCGGGTGCGACACCACCGCTCCGCTAGAGGGTCATGGCCCTCTCGATGACTGTTCTGCACCCATCGGCTACGGCGGAGCGATCTACCGTCCCAACAGCGATCTCAGGCAGTTCGCTCCGCCAGGGAGGGCTCTCGGACAGGGGACGGAGGTCGATTGTGACGGCAGCGCTCTTGACCTCCGAGTGCGTGTCCATGCGATAAGGGGCGTCCCGCCCAGCAAGGCCATCATCGTCACCGGGCACGGCGGAATGCGCGGGATCTACATCGAGGAGCAACTGCAGCGGTCTGAGTGGCCAGCCACCCTCCGGCGTCCCTAGCCACAGCCAAGCGCACCGTCCGCATCGGCATGTGAGTGCGACCGGACAGCGGCATAGGAGTGCGTTCGGTTCTCCATCGCTGTGCCAGGGTGTGCCCATGCCGACCCCACGAGTCGAGTACGACGCTGAAGCCAACGCCGCATACATCTACCTCGTGGAGGAGATCCTTCGTGGCGGCGTTGCCAGGACGGTCTCCATCGATCCACGCGAGGGCATGATGGTCAACCTCGACCTTGACTCCGACGGTCAGATCATCGGTATCGAAGTCTTGGATGCCAGGTCGCTGCTCTCGCCTGATCTCCTCCGGGACTGACCCACGCCGCTGGGTGCGGCGACCGCTCAGCGGCACAACCCGCGCACGGACAGCGGCATGGTCTCAATGGGTCAGCGCAACACTTCTTGATTCGACGGTGTCGAGGAGGTTGCGATGGGGCGTGGTGATTACGAGCGGTTGACGCCGGAGGCAGTCGACCAGCTGTGGATCCGGATGCGGGCCGGTCATGCACCGAAGCCGACTGCTCGTGAGCTGGGCTTGAGTACGTCGACGGTGCGTGACTATCTGTATCGGTGTGGCGGGATCAGGCCCGTGCCACGTCGCCGAGCTGTAGGTCGGCTCTCGGCTGTGGAACGCGAGGAGATCTCCCGTGGCCTGGCTGCCGGCGAGTCGTTGCGGTCGATCGCTGTCGGCCTGGGTAGGGCTGCCTCGACGGTGAGCCGAGAGGTCGCTGCCAACGGTGGCCGCCGCAGGTATCGGGCGGCTCGTGCCGAGCAGCAGGCCTGGATCAGAGCCTCTCGACCCAAGCGGTGCAAGCTCGCCGGACAGCCGGCGTTGCGTGACATCGTGGCCGAGAAGCTCAGACGGCGGTGGTCACCGAGCAGATCGCCGGCTGGTTGAAGACCACCTACCCAGATGACCCGGAGATGCAGGTGTCGCACGAGACGATCTACCGCACCCTGTTCATCCAGTCCCGCGGCGCCCTGCGCAAGGAACTGACCGCTCATCTCCGAACCAAACGGGTGACCCGACGCCCAGCCGGTACCCGGATACCTGACGGTCGTGGTGGCCGGCCGGGAATCCTCAACATCTCCGAACGGCCAGCTGAGGCGGCCGACCGCGCCGTGCCCGGGCATTGGGAGGGGGACCTGGTCTTCGGCAAACGCATGTCCCCGGTGGCGACGTTGGTCGAGCGCTCGACTCGGTTCGTGATGCTGGTCGCCCTTCCCAACGGGCACAAGGCTGACCTGGTCGCAGAGGCGTTGGCCGCGAAGATCACCACCCTGCCCGCAGCTCTCACGCGAACGCTGACCTGGGACCAGGGGCACGAGATGGCCGAGCACGCACGCTTCACCGAGGAGACCGGTGTCGAGGTCTACTTCTGCGATCCCAAGTCACCCTGGCAGCGCGGCTCGAATGAGAACACCAACGGACTGCTCCGCCAATATCTGCCCCGCACCCTCGACTTCAAGACATTGACTCAAGACGACTTCGACGCCATCGCCGACGAGCTCAACGGACGACCTCGACAAACCCTCGGCTTCAAGACACCATCCCAAGCACTAGCCGAGGCGTTGCGATGACCGCCTGAGCCCGCAGGCATGTGAGTGCGTCTGGAAGGCAGACTGTCCGCCATGCTCGTCGGCTCGTGGGTGACCTCGAAGGCGAACGTGATGCAGCGGTTCGTTGGCTTCAGGTTCTCGGTGAGCGGGGCGATGTGCACGTCGCCTATCAACTGGGTGACCTCCGGTTCGGGATGGGAGCCGAGCCGGAGGCATACCTCGCTGCCATCGAGTCCGTATGTGCCTCCCACGGGCTGAGGCTGTTCTGCATCAACGGCAACCACGAGAACTGGGCTGAACTGGATCGTCTTTGGAGCGCACCGCCATGGGTCGACGGCGACGGAGTGCTCCAACCGATCGAAGTCACCGAACACATCACGCTGCTGCCGCGTGGACACCGTTGGAGTCTCGGCGGACGTTCCTTTGTCGCCCTCGGTGGAGCGCCGTCCATCAACCGCCACCTGCTGACCGAAGGCGTGGACTGGTGGCCCTCAGAGGTGCTGCTCGACGAGCATGTGGACGCCGTGATCCGTGGCGGCTACGCGGACGTGATGCTCACCCACGACAGCCCGTCCTCGCCGTACTGCACTCCCGAGGTCGCCGACATCCTTCGACGCAACGCCGGTGACAACCCGATGCAGTGGCCGGAGTCGTCCCTCGCTTACGCCGACGAGGGGCTGGCCAAGATGACCCAGGCCGTGCTCGGTGTCCGGCCCAGATTCCTTGCGCACGGCCACTTTCACATCGCGGGAGAAGGCGTAGTGCGACTGCCCCAAGCAGCCAGCGCCACCACCGTTTGGTCACTCGCTGCGCGCCATGAGGCTGGCACGGTGCGTGTGCTCGACCTCGACAGTCTGAGTGAAGCGTCGCGCACTGAGCACCATCCGCTCATCGGCATGTGAGTGCACCGGACAACGGAATAGGGACGCCATGCCGCCCATGTCAGCGGCATTAGTGCGCTTCAGGATGCGCCGTGTTCGTCGGGGTCGTCCTCGATGTAACCCGTGATGGGGTCCACCTCTTCGAGGAAGCCTCGAATCCTCGCGAGGTGCTCGGCGGTGGTGCTCTTGGCATGGTCTGACCTAAAGACGCTGAAACCGTAGCCCGGCGCCGGGCCGGTGAGTCGCTTGTAGTGATACCCGCCCGGCTGTTCGGGGTCGTAGGCGACGTCGAAGATCTCATCGTCGACCGTCAGCTGCATTCGGTTCGGGGACGGCTGTGACTCGTCTTCATCCACCCCTGCATTCAACCAGCAGCGCAGCGCCCCGCAGGCATGTGAGTGCCGTTCCAGCCGCGCCGCGACGACGGGCCGAGGCGGGCTCCGGCGGTTCACTTGTCGCGAGCGACGGGGTCTGTACCCAGGGTCCGCCGGCGGCCTTCAAGACGTTCGTCGGGAATCGTCAGCAGCCGTTGACGAGAACTGCGATTGCGCCGAACGGGAGGAGATTGGGCCGAGCTGAGTTGCGGGAACGCGACTAGACTCGCCTGGCACGTCCGCCACGATCTCTCACCGCCATCACTCTTGGAGTACGGCCATGCTAGGAAGCAACATGGCGCACGGTAGGTCAGTCCGCCGTGCCGACGTCGCCCCACTTCTAGGCCCGACATCGATGGCCACCGCCTGATGCCTCGGCCACCGATGCCGCCGGGCGCGTGGGGCAAGATCAAGGTGACCAAGACTGGTTCGGGCACCCATGAGGCCTCGGCGCGCTTCGTCCACTTCAGTGGACGCGTCGCACGGATCCGCGCCCGTGGGCACAGCATGCAGGCTGCCCGTGTCGCCCTCGTCCGAAAGCTCCAGGAGCTCAACGGAGCCGAGGCCAGGGAGGACGATCTGACGCCGTTGACCACGGTCGCTGAGCTCGCTGCCTTCTGGCTCCGGGAGAAGCGGGCGCAGCAGATCAGTGCGAACTCGATCAAGGCATACAGCAGCACGGTGAGGAACCAGATCGTGCCGGTGATCGGAGAGCGTCGTCTGCGTGACTGCCGAACAAGCGTCTTGGATCGCGTCATCAAGGGCCGGGCGGCGTTCGGCTATGACCCAACCATGCTCCGCAAGGTCCTCCATGGGATGTTCGCCGTCGCCGTCCGGCACGACGTCATGGCCTCGAACCCGGTGCGAGAGGTCGCGCGCATCTCGCGGCCCCGCAGAGAGATCGAGTACCTCGACCTGGCCCAGATCCAAGAAGTCCGCGGTCTCATAGAGGCTTCCTTCCGGAAGGCTCGTCCCGGCCCGCGGCCGACGAACGATCTGAGGGACGCTGTCGATCTCATTCTCGGCACCGGCTGTCGCATCGGCGAAACCAGCGCACTCATCTATTCCGAGATCGATCTCGGTGCCGCGAACCCAACACTCACGGTCTCCGGAACGATCATCACCGAGACAGGAGCGGGTACCTTCCGGCAGCCGTGGACGAAGTCCACCGCCGGCTACCGCACCTTGTATGTGCCGCCTTTCGCGGTCGAGATCCTGCTCCGTCGGCGGGTCGAGAATCCAGCCAACCCTCATGGCGCGGTGTTTCCGACCGGCCGAGGGACCTGGCGACAGATCTCGAACTGGGAGCGGATGTGGAACCAGGTGGTAGACGAGACCCCGTACGACTGGGTCACCTTCCACACGTTCCGCAAGTCAGTAGCCACCCTCATCGACCGTGAGGTCGGCATCGAGGCCGCGCAGGCGCAGCTCGGTCACGAAGACAGTGACATCACCAGGGACTTCTACGTTCACAGGGCGTCGGTGGCGCCGGACCTGACCCTGCACCTCGAGAAGTTCCGGCCCAAGGCCTGACGCACGCCCCGCACCTATCACGCCTCCGAGAGGTACTGACAGACGTGGCTGGCGCCTGCGGTGAGCCGGCAACCATGCCCCCATGCGTCCCTGTTTATGGACGGTTTGTGGACACTTCGGGCGACAGATTCGGATCTCAGCCAGATCCTAGAAGACGTTTGCCCAGGTCAGAAGCCTCTAGTGGCTCCCCCGGTTGGACTCGAACCAACAACCCTTCGATTAACAGTCGAATGCTCTGCCAGTTGAGCTACAGGGGATCGTTCGGAGCCCGCACAGATTAGCAAGCGTCATCGGGGGTCGCGAATCGGGAGCGACGCCCGCCCGGAGCGCGGTCAGTCGAGGCCGACGTCGGCCCGGGCCGAGGCCAGGGCGGCCGATGCGGCGGCCTGGACAACCGGGTCCGTGGGCTCGATCCCGGCGTCGTACTCGTAGACCCAGTGGACCTCCGAGCGTCCGGACGGCGCTCGCCGCCCGACCACCCGGACGCCTCGCTTGCCGGTGATCGCGACGTGCCGGACCAGCAGCACGCTGGCCGTGACCCGCTCGCGCACGAGCTGGAGCAGCCGGTCGGTGTCGTACGGCGCGGACTCGTCGAGCAGCAGCGCGTGCTCGGCCCGGGGCAGGCCCCACTGGCCCACCTCGGCCACTCGCAGCCGGGCCAGCTCGTGGTCCCAGTCGGCGGCCTCGATCTCCTCCCAGGGCAGTCGTCCGGCCGGGAGGTAGAGCGCGTCGCGGGTGCCGGCGACCCACTGCCCACCGGCCACCGGCGCCCATGCGAGCAGCCGCTCGCCGGCGGCCACCTCGACCGGCGGCCGTTCGCGCCGGAGGGACCTCACCGGTCACTCACCGGTCACTCACGGGGCGCCGCCCAGTGCCAGGTCGCGGAGCTGGCGTCGGTGCTGCTCGAGGGCGGTGAGCTCGCCGAACATCCGGTTGTACTCCACGGTGTGCTCGACCGGGTTGGTGCGCTGGAGCCGCGACTTGACCTCGGCGATCCGGCGCTGCGCGGTGAGCTCCTGGAGTCGGTAGACGGTGTTCGCCACGAACGCGTCGTCGGCCCCCTTGCGGCTCGGCACCGGCTCCACCGCGAGCGCCGACAGGGCGCCCACGACCGCCCGGTCCGAGGCTGCTGCGTCGGTCAACCGCGCGGCCCAGCCACCGTCGGCGGCGCCGAGACCCCCGCACGCCTCGACCACGTCCCACACGGCGCGGTACGTGGGATGGGTGAAGTCGTTGGCACCGATGTCCTTGGTGGCGCGAGCCACGGCCGCCGGCTCCTGCACGACGAGCTTGAGGGCCTCGCGCTCGAGGGCGAAGCGGGGGTCACGCAGATCGGGCAACGGCGTCGCGGCGCGGGTCGCCGGACCATCGGCGGCCGCCGCCCGGACCGAGCCGGCGACGGCCGGCTGCGGCGCCGGGCGGGCGGCCCGACCGGCGGCCCGTCTGACCTCGGTCCGGGCCTGCTCCACGTCGACGCCGACCATGCCGGCCAGCTCGCGGGAGAAGGCCTCGACCTTGGACTTGTCGCGGATGGACGACACCAGCCGCGCCGCCTCGCGTACGGCGTCGACCCTGCCGTCGGCCCGGTCGAGGTCGTACTTGGACACGACGTTCTCGAGCACGAACCGGTAGAGCGGACGCCGTCGGGCGATCAGCTCGCGCACGGCCGCGTCGCCCTGCTGGATCCGCAGGTCGCAGGGATCGAGGCCGGTCGGCTCGACGGCCACGTAGGTCTGGGCCACGAAGTTCTGGTCGCCGCCGAAGGCCCGCAGCGCGGCCTTCTGCCCGGCCGCGTCACCGTCGAAGGTGAAGATCACCTCGCCGCGGAACTCCTCGTGGTCGTTGAGGAAGCGGCGCAGCACCCGGGCGTGGTCGTCGCCGAACGCCGTGCCGCAGGTGGCGACGGCTGTGGGAACGCCGGACAGATGGCACGCCATCACGTCGGTGTAGCCCTCGACGACGACGGCCTGCATCGAGCGCGCGATCTCGCGGCGCGCGAGGTCGATGCCGTAGAGCACCTGGCTCTTCTTGTAGATCGCGGTCTCGGGGGTGTTGAGGTACTTCGCCTCGATCCGGTCGTCGTCGAAGATCCGGCGGGCTCCGAAGCCGATGGTCTCGCCGCTGGACTCGCGGATGGGCCACAGCAGGCGTCCGCGGAACCGGTCGTACGGCGACCGGCCGACCGCGACGAGGCCGGCCGCCACCGTCTCCTCCTCGGTGAAGCCCTTCTGCCGAAGATGGCGGAACAACGCGTCGCCGTCGCGCGGGGCGAAGCCGATCCCGAACTGCTCGGCCGACGCCTGGTCGAAGCCGCGCTCCCCCAGGAACTGACGCGCCGCGACGGCGTCGGGCGTGGCCAGCGCATCGGCGTAGTAGCCCTGGGCGACGCGGTGGGCCTCGATCAGGCGGGCCCGCTGCGGGCCGCGCGGTCGCTCGGCCCGCCCGTCGCCCTCTTCGCGCCGCAGCTGGACGCCGTACTTGTCCGCGAGGCGCTCCACCACCTCGGTGAAACCGAGCCCGTCGACCTTCATCAGGAACCAGAAGACGTCGCCACCCTCCCCACACCCGAAGCAGTGGGCGAATCCCTTCGCCGGGTTGACGTTGAACGAGGGGGACTTCTCGTCGTGGAAGGGGCACAGGCCCTTCAGCGACCCGCCGCCTGCCGGCCGCAGGGTGACGTAGTCGGAGACGATGTCGTCGATCTTGGCCTTCTCACGCACCTCCGCGATGTCTTCCTCGCGCATTCGGCCGGCCACGCCCGGAGTCTACGGCGGCGCGCGGACAGGTCGCGGGCGGATACCACAGGGGTTGCCTGGGTACGGCCTTCCCATGAGTACGTCGACTCCCGGGAACCCCGGACACACGGTCCACGACGACCCGACCGTGGGTGCGCTCGTGCACGACCTCAGCCAGCAGGTGCCGGAGCTGATCCGCTCCGAGCTCCGGCTCGCCCAGGCCGAGATGGCCGAGAAGGGCAAGCGCGCGGGGCTCGGCATCGGCATGTTCAGCGGGGCTGGCCTGCTCGCGTTCTTCGGGCTCGCCTGCGTGATCGCCACAGCGGTCCTCGGGCTGGCCCACGCCCTGCCGGACTGGCTCGCGGCGCTGATCGTGGGCCTGGTGCTGTTCGCCGGAGCGGGTGCGCTGGCGCTGATCGGGAAGAAGGAGGTCCAGCAGGCGACTCCACCGGCCCCGGAGCAGGCGATCGAGGGCGTCAAGGAGGACATCGCCGTGATCAAGGGGGACCGCGCATGAGCGACCACCGCACGCCCGCCGAGCTCGAGGCCGAGATCACCCGGCAGCGCGACGAGCTGGCGCAGACCGTCGACCGGCTCACCCACAAGCTCGACGTGAAGACCCAGGCCAAGGAGCGGGCCGCCCAGGTGGCCGACCGGGCCACCACCGACGACGGCAGGCCTCGGCCCGAGATCGTGGCGGCTGCCGTTGCGACGGCGCTGCTGGTCGGCGTCCTCGTCTGGTGGCGCCGCCGATGACCCGGAGCGCCCGATCCGACGTGTCGCGCACTCAGGACCGGACGCCCGACGCCGACGGCGACCGCCTGCCCGACTCGCCGACGGACCTCAGTGGTCCCTCCTGGCGCTACGTGCTGCGCAAGACGATCAGGGAGTTCGGCGACGACCACTGCACCGACCTGGCAGCGGGGCTCACCTTCTACGCGGTCCTGGCGCTGTTCCCCGCCGCGATCGCCCTGATCTCCCTGCTCGGGGTGGTCGGGCAGGGGCAGAGCAGCGTCGACCACATCATCGAGATCCTCCAGCCCCTGGTGTCGTCGAGCACGCTGGACACCGTCCAGCCCGCGCTTGGAGAGCATCGCCAGCGCGCAACGCGCCGGACTCGGCCTGGTGATCGGCCTGCTCGGCGCGCTCTGGTCGGCGTCGGGCTACGTCGGCGCGTTCGGCCGCGCGATGAACGCGGTCTACGAGATCGAGGAGGGTCGGCCGTTCTGGAAGCTACGGCCGGTGATGCTGCTGGTCACTCTGGTCGCGATCCTCCTGGTCGCGGTGGTGCTGGTGATGCTGGTCGTGTCGGGCCCGCTCGCGTCGTCGATCGGCTCGGTGATCGGCGTCAGCGACCAGGCGGTGACGGCGTGGAACATCGCGAAGTGGCCAGTGATCGTGGCCTTCGTCGTGGTGATCGTCGCGATCCTCTACTACGCGACGCCCAACGTGAAGCAGCCGAAGTTCCGCTGGCTGTCGGTCGGAGCGGTCGTCGCCATCCTGGCGTGGATCCTGGCGTCGGTGGCGTTCGGCTTCTACGTCGCCACCTTCGGCAGCTACAACAAGACCTACGGCTCGCTCGCCGGTGCCGTGGTCGGGCTGCTCTGGCTGTGGATCACCAACCTGGCGCTCCTGTTCGGCGCGGAGCTCGACTCCGAGCTGGAGCGGGGACGTCAGCTGCAGGCGGGGATCGAGGCCGAGGGAGAGCTCCAGCTGCCGGCGCGCGACACTCGAGGTATCAGGAAGGCTCGCGAGCAGGAGCAGAAGGACCTGGCCGCGGGCCGGGCCATCCGCGAACAGGCGGATGACGATGGACCCACCCAACCGAGGGAGAAGACATCATGAGGAAGCTGACCCTGCTGATCGCGTTCGCGCTGGGCTACGTGCTCGGAGCCCGGGCCGGACGCGAGCGCTACGACCAGATCGTGGGCAGCGTCGACAAGGTGCGCCAGGACCCGCGCGTCCAGGAGAAGGCCCACCAGGCCGTCGACGTCGCCAAGCAGCAGGCCCCCCTCGTCGCCGACAAGGTGACGACGGCCGCCAGCGCTGCCACCGCCGCCGCCAAGGACGCGAAGAACAAGGTCTCCGGCTCGAACGACCCCCACGTCGAGCACCTCGCAGGTCCGCAGGGCGATCTTCCCTGAGCCCTACTCCGGCCCGACGAGCCGTGCGTGCCAGGCGACGGCGCTCGCGTCGGTGAGGGACGCGATCTGGTCCACCACCACCCGGCGCCGCGCCGCGTCGTCGTCGGCGGCCGCCCAGTCGTCGGCGAAGCCGCGGTCGAGGTGGTGGCTGTCCGTCGCGACGAGTCCGTCGTAGAGCTCGGCCAGCAGCGTGCGTTGGCGCACCATCACACTGACCCGGTCGTCGGTCCGCATCACGTAGTGGGCGGCGACGCCCTTGAGCACGGCCATCTCCACCGCGCTCTCGGTCGGGACGACCACCCCCGCCGCGTGGCGCAGGAACGGGCCGTCACCCGAGGCGAACGTGGCGGTCTGGGCCGCCGAGCAGAACCGTCCGATCAGGTCGCTGGTGAGGTTCTTCAGTGCGGCCTGCTGACGCCGCGAGCCGTCGTACGACGTGGTCGGCCAGCCCTCCACCGACCTCAGCCGGTCGAGCGCGGCCCGGAGACTCTCGTCGGTGGCGCCGGGGAGGTACCAGTCGCGGACGGCCTCCCACACGGCGTCCAGGTCGAGCCGGCTGAGGTCGATCCGCTCCGCGACGACCCCGTCCTCGACGTCGTGGACGGAGTACGCGACGTCATCGGCGAGGTCCATCACCTGCGCCTCGAAGCAGGGCGCGGGACCCTCCACACCGGACCGCAGCCAGTCGAAGACCGCGCGGTCGTCGCCGTACACGCCGAACTTCTCGCCGGGGCCGGACCCGGTGCGCGGGTAGGGGTACTTGGCGCAGGCGTCGAGCGTGGCCCGGGTCAGGTTGAGCCCGACCGAGCGGCCGTCCGGGGCGAACGTCTTGGCCTCGAGCCGCGTCAGCAGTCGCAGGGTCTGGGCGTTCCCCTCGAAACCACCGATGTCGTCGCTGAGCTCGGCGAGCGCCTGCTCGCCGTTGTGCCCGAACGGTGGGTGGCCGAGGTCGTGCGCCAAGGCGGCCGTCTCGGGGATGTCGGGCTCGCAGCCGAGGGCACGAGCCAGGTCGCGGGCGATCTGGGCGACCTCGAGGCTGTGGGTGAGCCGGTTGCGGACGAAGTCGTCGCTCTGCGGCCCGACCACCTGGGTCTTGGCCGCGAGGCGCCGGCTCGCGGCCGCGTGCACCACCCGTGCCCGGTCACGCTCGAACGGCGTGCGCTCGGGCGCGGGGACGCGCTTCGGCGGCTCGGGGACCCAGCGCTCGCGCGCGGCGTCGTCGTACTCGGGCATCGGGCCGAGACTAGGGGGCGGCGCCGAGGCGTGCGCAAGGGGCGGTCGGCGTCAGTACACCGAGACGTGCACGTGGTCGTAGTGGTTGGCGGTGGCCGACCCGCGGTCGGCGAACAGCCGCCAGCCCTCCGATGCCCGCACCGGCGTCCAGATGTGCTGGCGCCAGAGGATGTCGTAGAGGTGGAGCTCGGAGGCGTGCTGCTGCAGGAACGCCGCGATCGCGTTCCCGAGGGAGACGTCGCTGGTCATGATGTCGAGCGCCTTGCCGGACGAGTGCTCGCCGTGGGCGTCCCATCCGCCGTACGACGTGATCTGGGGGAAGGCGTGGCACACCGAGCGGTAGACGTACACGGCGCCCGAGGTGAGGCCGTTCTCGACCGAGCCGTCGGGGCAGGGGGCCATCGACAGGCCCGCCGCGGCGGTGACCGCGGCGCCGGAGGCCGAGGCGGGGTCCGGCTTCTGGTCGGCGAGGTAGTCCGCGGTCACCCAGCGGGACTCGCCGTCGACCACCACCTCCGCGCGGCCGCCGGAGACGCGGCCCGTGACCAGGATGTGCTTCCCGGTCGGCACGAGCCCGACCTGGCGGGCGGCTTGGGAGGCGCTCGACCAGAGGTTGAGGTCGGCGGTGGTCCACTTCTGCACGTGGGCCCGCTCGACCGCGCGCACCGTGGCCTCCTGGGCGGCGACGCCGTCTTGGAAGTTGCGGGCCGCGGTCCGGTCGAACGACCGGGAGACCGGCTCGCGGTCGTAGCGAGCGGGGTCGAGGACGATCGCGGGGCCCTGGTCTGCCACGAGGACGGGTCGGGTGGACGGTTCCGCGGCGAGCACGCCGAGGGCGACGGCCGGCAGGGTGGTGGCGAGGGCGGCGCCGGCGGCGATCCGGGCTGCCCGGGAGCCGGTGAGGGCTACGAGCCTGCGGGCATTGGGCTCCCGCTTGTGGCGATGGTGGGCCACAGCGCTGATTCCTTTGCTGTTGCTGTCGGGGGTCCGGCCCGAGATGACCCCCCTGGCCCCGTGGAGGTCACGATTCGGACACGACGCAAGAGTCAAGCACACCTTCGTTCCCGTGTCTCAATCCGGGTCCGCGCAACGCCGGGTGTCCCTGATCACCCCGCCCTCGTGCGGTGTTCAGCCGCCGGTGGTCTCGGTGGTCTCCTCGGTGAGGTGGAGGCGGGTGCCGTCGGTGTCGTCCAGCCACCCCTCGGGGATGACGACGCGCTCCCGCGGCGAGCCCTGGCGGCCCCGCGGGGTGCCGAGCTCGGCGACCGGGAACGGCTCGCCGGGGTCGAGGCCGGCCAGGAGTACGTCGAGCGCCGCCAGCGAGTCGACGAGCGCCAGCGAGTGGCGGAGCTCGCCGCCGGCCCGGAAGCCCTTGAGGTACCACGACACGTGCTTGCGGAACTCCTTGCAGCCTCGCTCCTCGCCCATGTGCTCGGCGAGCAGCTCGGCGTGGCGTCGCATCATCGCGGCGACCTCACCGAGCGTGGGCAGGGTTCGGACCTCGTCCCCCTCGAACGCCGACGCGAGGTCCCGGAAGAGCCATGGCCGGCCCAGGCAGCCACGGCCGACGACCACGCCGGCGGCACCGGTCTGCTCCACCATCCGCAGTGCGTCGCCGGCCTCCCAGATGTCGCCGTTGCCGAGCACCGGGATGTCGACGTGCTCCACGAGCCGCGCGATCGCGTCCCAGTCGGCCCGCCCGCTGTAGGACTGGGCCACGGTCCTTCCGTGGAGCGCGATGGCGGCACATCCGGCCTCCTGCGCGATCCGGCCGGCGTCGAGATAGGTCAGGTGGTCGTCGTCGAGGCCCTTGCGGGTCTTCATGGTGACCGGCACGTCGTACGGGGTGGCGGCGGCGACGGCGGAGTGCAGGATCTCGGCGAGCAGGCCACGCTTCCAGGGCAGCGCCCCGCCGCCGCCCTTGCGCGTCACCTTGGGCACCGGACAGCCGAAGTTGAGGTCGACGTGGTGCACGCCGTACTCCGCGCAGAGGATCTCGGTCGCCTTGCCGACGTACGACGGGTCGGTGCCGTAGAGCTGGACCGAGCGGGTGGTCTCCAGCTCGTCGAAGACCAGCATCTTCAGGGTCGTCGAGTCGCGCTCCACCAGCCCGCGGGAGGTGATCATCTCGCAGACGTAGAGTCCCGCCCCCTGCTCGGCGCACAGGCGTCGGTAGGCGGCGTTGGTGATCCCCGCCATCGGCGCCAGCACGACCGGGGTGGGCACGGTCAGCGGGCCGAGGGTGAGCGGGGACATGGGGCGATTCTGCGCCGCGCCGGGCTCCGCGGCCAAGTTCAGTGCTGCTTCGCCTTCTCGGCCTTCTTCGCCGGCTGCGCCCGCTTGACCGGACCGGTCCAGGTGATGGCGTCGTAGTCCTGGGTCGGGCGGAAGCTGATCGCGGTGAGGGTGCCGTGCCCGGGCGCGAAGTAGACCAGGCAGACCGTCGCCTTCTTGCCGTGGGTGAACTTCGCCGGCAACGGCGTGCTCGGGCACGGTGGGAAGTCGGCTCGGAAGGTGGACGCCTGCAGGAGGGTGTTGCGCCCGTCGAGGAGGTACAACGGCACCGGGACGCCGGACAACGCGGTCGTGCCCATGTTGCGCACCGTCGCGTGGACGAAGTACGGCGTCGACTTCTGCGTGGCCGCGTCGAGACGCCAGGCGCGGAAGGCGGAGATCGGGACCTTCTGCAGCTTGGTGACCGACACCTTGATCACGCCGACCTGCTTCTGGTTGGGCTGCCACGAGACCGTGGCCGCCTGGCCCAGCCTGAGGGCGGTGCCCTGGTCGGTGAGCGTGACGCCCTGGACCGTGCCGGTTGACCGCGTCGACCCCGAGTCGCCGGCCGTCGTGGTGCCACCCGTGCCGGGGGTCGTGTCGGCCGAGGATGAGCTCCCGCCGCCGCAACCCGCCACGGCGAAGGCCGCGAGGGCCAGGAACGCAGCGCTGGCTGCCGGTCGGCGGATCACGCGGTCATTGTGCCCGAGACACCTGGGAATCCGGGCCGCCCCGCCGGGCGCGCCGGTCGCTCAGCAGCCGAGCAGGCGCTGCGCGAAGTAGCCGCTGACCTGGTCGAGGGCGATCCGGTCCTGGCTCATCGAGTCGCGCTCGCGCACGGTCACCGCGTGGTCCTCGAGGGTGTCGAAGTCGACGGTGACGCAGAACGGCGTACCGATCTCGTCCTGGCGACGATAGCGGCGGCCGATGGCTCCGGAGTCGTCGAACTCGACGTTCCACCCGTGGCCGCGCAGCTCGGCGGCGAGGTCGCGGGCCTTGGGCGACAGATCGGCGTTGCGGCTCAGCGGCAGCACCGCGATCTTGACCGGCGCGAGCCGCGGGTCGAGCTTGAGCACGACCCGCTTGTCGACGCCGCCCTTGGTGTTGGGCGCCTCGTCCTCGGTGTAGGCGTCGAGCAGGAACGCCATCATCGCCCGGTTGGGGCCGAGTGCCGGCTCGACGACGTAGGGGATGTAGCGCTCACCGCTGGCCTGGTCGAAGTAGCTGAGGTCCTGGCCCGAGGCCTTCGAGTGCACGCTGAGGTCGAAGTCGGTGCGGTTGGCGATGCCCTCGAGCTCCTCGAACTCGCGGCCGGAGAAGCCGAACCGGTACTCGATGTCGACGGTGCGCTTGGCGTAGTGGCTGAGCTTCTCCTGCGGGTGCTCGAAGTGCCGCAGGTTGTCGGGTGAGATGCCGAGGTCGGTGAACCAGCGGGTGCGCTCGTCGATCCAGTACTGGTGCCACTCCTCGTCCTCGCCGGGCTTGACGAAGAACTCCATCTCCATCTGCTCGAACTCGCGGGTACGGAAGATGAAGTTGCCGGGGGTGATCTCGTTGCGGAACGACTTGCCCATCTGGGCGATGCCGAACGGCGGCTTGGCGCGGGCGCTGGTGACGATGTTGGCGAAGTTGAGGAAGATGCCCTGCGCGGTCTCGGGACGCAGGTAGTGCAACCCGGACTCGTCTTCGACGACGCCGAGGTAGGTCTTCAGCATCATGTTGAACTGCCGCGGCTCGGTCCAGGTGTGCCGGTTGCCGCAGTTGGGGCAGGGCACCGACTCGTTGATGTCGACCGAGTCGGGATCTGCGACGTCGTGCCGCCCGGCGTACTCCTCCTGGAGGTGGTCCTCCCGGAAGCGCTTGTGGCACGACTGGCACTCGACCAGCGGATCGGTGAACGTCGCCAGGTGGCCGCTGGCCTCCCAGGTCTTCGTGGGCAGGATGATGCTGGAGTCGAGGCCGACCACGTCGTCGCGGGTGATCACCATCGAGCGCCACCACTGGCGCTTGACGTTCTCCTTCAGCTCCACGCCGAGCGGGCCGTAGTCCCAGGCCGAGCGCGTGCCGCCGTAGATCTCACCGGACGGGAAGACGAACCCGCGCCGCTTGCAGAGGTTGACCACGGTGTCGAGCTTGCTGGGGGGTGGCTTGGCCACGAGAGCTCCGTTTCGCTGGTTGAGGAGGTCGCGCGGCGACCGTCTCGAAACCGGCTGGCTGCCGGTCGGTTTCGGTGAGGCTTCAGCCTAACGAGCGCGTCTCGCGGATATTGAGGGCCTCCCCCGGGACGACGGCCTCGTAGGCGCTGGGCTCGTCGAGAGCGCGGCTGAGCGTCGGCACGGCGGCCATCTTGACGTCGTACGCCGAGAGCGCGCGGCGGTAGGCGCCCGGCCCCTCCCACTGCGTGGTCAGCAGCCACAGCCCTGGTTCGTCGACGTTGCGGCCCACGTGGCCGGCCAGGTAGCCCGCCTGCACGGCGAGCATCCGGTGAGCCCGCTCGAGGTCGGCACGGAACGACTCGGCGTCGTCCTCCGCCACCCGGAACCTGTTCACCACGATCACGTCCGCGAGGCTATCCGCTGCGTCCATGGGTCTAGAGTCCGGCCCTGACGCCACCCCTGGTGGGCGAGGACCGCGAGCTGACCCTCCCCGACGGACGGATCGTCGTCTGCTGGGAGGGGGGCGACCCGACCGGCAGCCCGGTCCTGTTCCACAGCGGCACTCCGTCCGGTCGGCTCGAGGCGATGCTGGGGCACGAGGCGGCGATGCGGTCCGGCGTACGCCTGCTGTCGTTCAACCGGCCGGGCTACGGGCGCTCGTCCGCGCTCCCGGTCGGCCTGGCCCGGGTCGGGCGCGACGGGCTCGCCGTCATGGACGCCTACGAGGTGACCAGGTGTGCCGTGCTCGGCGTCTCCGGCGGCGGGCCGTACGCCCTGGCCACGGGCCTCGCCGACCAGAGCAGGGTCACGGCGGTCGGGGTCGCGGCCGGGGTCGGCCCGTGGACGCTGATCGACGACCCGGACCCCGAGGACTGGGAGCGACCCCTGCTGGAGCGCGCCGAGGCCGGCGACGTCGCCGGGGCGCAGGACGCGTACGCCGCCCGGGCGGCCGAGGAGTTCGGCTGGCTGTCGCCGGGCCTCACCGACGACGAGGTCCTGGCCGGCTTCTTCGGCGACGTGCCGAAGAAGGCGATCGCATGGCTCGACGACACAGGCCGACAGCGCTGGGCGGCCGACACCCGCGACGCCCTGGCGACGTACGACGGCTACGTCCGCGACAACCTCTCCTGGGGGACGACGTGGGACCTCGACCTCGGACGGCTCGAGGTGCCGTGCCACCTCTGGTACGGCGCGGAGGACGGCATGGTGCCGCCGAGCCACGGCGTCTGGCTCCGCGACCGGCTGCCCAACGCCCGGCTCGAGATCCGTCCGGGCGAAGGACACGGCGACGTGATCTTCGCGAGGTTCGCAGACGTCTTCGAGACGCTGACTTCTTGACAATGATTCTCATTCGCACTGAGAATGGTTCTCATGAAGGTCGTCGCGCTCGTCCTCGCCCTGGTGGCCGGGGTGCTGACGGGCTGCTCGGCGGGCGCTGACCGAGCGAAGCCCGGCCAGGTCAGCATCGCTGCGAGCTTCTACCCGCTGGCCTGGGTCAGCGAGCAGATCGCACCCGGCGCGCTCGTCACCGACCTCACGCGCCCCGGTCTCGAGCCGCACGACGTGGAGTTGACGTTCGCCCAGACCGTCGACCTGGCTCGGGCGGACCTCGTCGTCTATGAGCGTGGCTTCCAGCCGGCCGTCGACCAGGGCGTCGACAACGACGCCGAGGGCGCCACGCTCGACGTCGGCCCGGTGGCGCGGCTCCAGGACTTCGCCTCCGACCCCGGTCAGGTCGACCCCCACTTCTGGCAGGACCCGCGCAAGCTGTCGGCCGTCGCCGGGGCGATCGCCCGCGAGCTCGGGACGATCGACCCGGCCCACGCGGCGGCGTACGACGCCCGGGCGGCCGCCCTGCAGAAGAAGCTCGCGCGACTGGACCACGCGTACCGCACCGGCCTCGCCGACTGCGCCCGCGACACCGTCGTGACCAGCCACGACGCGTTCGGCTACCTCACCCGCTACGGCATCGAGGTCGCCCCGATCACCGGCCTGGCCCCGGGGGCCGAGCCGACCCCTGCCGACCTGGCGAAGCTCCAGCAGCTGATCCGCGACGACGGCATCACCACCGTCTTCTCCGAGACGTTGGCGAGCCCGGCGGCGGCAGACGCCCTCGCCCACGACATGGGCGTGCGCAGTGAGGTGCTCGACCCGATCGAGGGCCTCAGCGACGCGACCGCCGGCCAGACCTACCTGACCCTGATGCGCCGGAACCTGGCGGCGCTGGAGGAGGCGAACGGATGCACGACGTGAACCCGATCGAGCTGACCAACGGCTCGGTCACCATCGGCGGCCGCCCGATCCTGCGCGGCATCGACCTCACCGTCGAACCCGGTCAGTTCGTGGCCCTGATGGGCGCCAACGGCTCGGGCAAGTCGACCCTGGTCCGAGCACTGGTGGGCCTGTGGCCCCTCAGCGCCGGCGACCTGAGGATCTACGGCAGCCCGATCGCGTCGTACGACGAGTGGTCGCGCGTCGGGTTCGTGCCGCAGCGCGCGAGCGCCGAGAGCGGCGTACCGGCGTCGGTGTGGGAGGTGGTCGTCGTCGGGGCGACTGACCCACCGTCGGCCGTTCCGGCCGATGTCGCGCGCCGACCGGGCCGCCGTGGACCGGGCGATCGAGGTGGTGGGGCTCCAGGGAAAGGCCCGCGACGGCATCTCCAGCCTGTCCGGCGGCCAGCAGCAGCGCGCCCTCATCGCACGGGCGCTCGCGGGCGAGCCCGACCTGTTCTTCCTCGACGAGCCGACGGCGGGCGTCGACCTGCCCAACCAGCAGGCCCTGGCGGACGCCCTCGCCCAGCTGTCGGACCAGGGCGCCACCATCGTGCTGGTCGCCCACGAGCTCGGTCCCCTGGCGCCGCTGGTCGAGCGATCGGTGGTCATGCGCGACGGCCGGATCGCCTACGACGGGCCGCCCCTCGGCGACCACGAGGTGCACGCGCCGGAGTTCGGCGAGGCACACGGGCACCACCATCACCCGACGGCGGTGCAGCACGACCACGTGCCGCACGTGTCGGCACCGTTCGACGGGAGGCAGTGACCATGGACCTCTTCACTCTCGCGTTCATGCAGCGGGCGCTGGTCGCCGCGCTCTTCACGGGACTGGCCGCTCCCGCCGTCGGCACCTACCTGGTCCAGCGCCGGCTCGCCCTGATGGGCGACGGCATCGGTCACGTGGCCGTCACCGGCGTGGCGCTCGGCCTGCTCACCGGCCTCTCCCCCACCTGGACCGCGATCGTGGTCTGCGCCGTCGGTGCGGTGCTGATCGAGATCATCCGCGAGCGGGGCCATGCCAACGGCGACGTCGCGCTGGCGCTGATGTTCTACGGCGGCCTGGCCGGTGGCGTCCTGCTGACGGGTCTGGCCGGCCAGAGCGCGACGACGCTCCAGCAGTACCTCTTCGGATCGATCACCACCATCTCGAGCAGCGACGTGTGGGTGACCATCGCGCTGGCCGTCGTGGTGATCGGGGTGTGCGTCGGACTCGCGCCACAGCTGTTCGCGGTCTCGCAGGACGCGGAGTTCGCCCGCGTGGCCGGACTGAACGTGCGCGCCTACAACATCATGGTCGCGGTGCTGGCGGCGGTGAGCGTGACCGTGGCGATGCGCACCGTCGGCCTGCTGCTCGTCTCGGCGCTGATGGTGGTCCCGGTGGCGACGGCCCAGCAGGTGACCCGGTCGTTCCGCACCACGTTGTTCGCCGCGATGGCCTTGGGCATCGGCGCGTCCCTAGGCGGACTGCTCCTGGCGGCCTACGCCCCGGCCGATGCGTCGGTCGCCCCGGGCCCGACGATCGTGCTGCTCTCGCTCTTCGGCTTCGCGGTGACCTGGCCGCTCGGAGTCTGGATCCGCCGTCGGGCCCGCTTGACGGCGCCCTTCGCGACGGGGGTGCCCGAGGAGCACCAGACGCCGCCGACCCACCCGCATCAGCACGGGCCGGACTGTGGTCACGTCGCGGTGGAGCACGACGACCACGTCGACTACGTGCACGACGGCCACCGACACGCCGTACACGTCACCGGAGAGGGGCCGCACTATGACGAGCACTGACCAGCCGCGCACCACCCCGCAGCGCCAGGCCGTCCTCGACGCGCTGGGAGACGTCGAGGACTTCAGGTCGGCGCAGGAGGTGCACGAGCTCCTGGCCAGGCGCGGTTCGGGGGTCGGCCTGGCGACCGTCTACCGCACCCTCGCCCTGTACGCCGACCACGGCCTCGTCGACGTGCTGCGCCGGGAGGACGGCGAGGCGATCTACCGCCGCTGCTCCGATACCCACCATCACCACCTGGTCTGCCGCTCCTGCGGCGCGACGGTGGAGGTCGAAGGCCCGGCGGTCGAGCGGTGGACGTCGGCGATCGCCGCCGAGCACGGGTTCGCCGACCTCTCCCACACCCTGGAGATCGTCGGTACCTGCGCCGCCTGCGCGGGTGGGTGAGCGGGGCCCTTGTCGGGATCCCCGGCCCACCGGGGATCCCTGCGCTTCCCGGGGGTTGCAACCCCTGAGAAGTGCCAGGAGTGCCTGGGTCGTGGTGCGGGTGTGACTGGTGAGGTCAGGCAGGACGGCGGTCGGGGCCGTTGTGCTCACGGGCTGACCGGCGATCCCGTCGCTTGACGGTCGTTGCCAGCACGGAGCGACGGGCAACGCCGGTGCGCTGTGACTGGTGGGGCCGCTGTGGTCAGGCCGTACCGAACCTACGGTCCCGCTGGGCGTAGATCTCGATGGCGTTCCAGAGCGCCAGGCGGTCGACGTCGGGCCACAGGATGTCGGTGAAGACGAGCTCGGCGTACGCCGCCTGCCAGAGCAGGTAGTTCGACAGCCGGTTCTCGCCGGAGGTCCGCCACAGCATGTCGGCGTCGGAGAGGGCCGGGACGTAGAGGTGGCGCGCGAAGGTCTTCTCGTCGACCTTCTCCGGGTTCAGCCGGCCGGCGGCGACCTCGCGGGCGATCGAGCGGGCGGTGTCCGCGAGCTCGGCGCGGCCGCCGTAGTTGACGCACATGTTGAGCGTCAGCACGTCGTTGTCCTTGGTCAGATCCTCGGCGACCTGCAGCTCGCGGATCACCGACTTCCACAACCGCGGGGCGCGTCCCGACCACCGCACCCGGACCCCGAGCTCGTGCATCTCGTCGCGACGCCGGCGGATCACGTCGCGGTTGAACCCCATCAAGAAGCGGACCTCGTCGGGGGAGCGATTCCAGTTCTCGGTCGAGAACGCGTAGGCGCTGATCGCCTTCACGCCGATCTCGATCGCGCCCTCGACCACGTCGAACAGCGCCGCCTCCCCCCGCTCGTGCCCCTTCGTGCGCGGCAGACCGCGGGCCTTCGCCCAGCGGCCGTTGCCGTCCATGGTGATCGCGACGTGCCGCGGCACGAGCGCGGGCGGGATCGCCGGCGGGCGGGCGCCGGACGGGTGCGGGTTCGGCGGACGTACGACGCGCTTCACGCCGACAGCCTAGGGGCGAGCCTCCGGGTGCTCGGTCTCCCGTCGACGGCGTCTGGTGCGGTGCGGTGGCTACGACGTGCGTCGTGTGCGGGAACTTCGGCGGGTGATGACCCTCGTGACGCCCACACCCGACGCGACTCAGCGCTCGACGTACTCCAGCGACCTGAGGCCACGTTCCAGGTGCCAGTGCAGGAACGCCGACACCAGGCCCGACGCCTCCCGGCGCTGGCGGGCGTCGGCGGCGGCCACCGCCGGCCAGTCACCGGCCAGGAGGGCCCCCATTGCCTGCAGGGTGCCTGCGGACGGCGAGGCGGAGCCGGGTACCCGGCAGTCGGCGCACAGCGCGCCGCCGGCGGCCGGCGAGAACCAGCGCGGGTCGGGCTCACCGCATTGCGCGCAGTGGTCGAAAGACGGTGCGTAGCCGGCGACCGCGAGCGAGCGGAGGAGGTAGGAGTCGAGCACCTGAGCGGGAGCCCGGTCGCCCGTGGTCATCGCCCGCAGCCCACCGACCAGCAGCAGGAACTGCTGCAACGACGGCTGCTTCTCCTCGGCCACCAGCCGGTCGGCCGTCTCGAGCATCACGGTGCCGGCGGTGTAGCGGTCGTAGTGGTCACCGAGGTGGGCCGGGAACGCGTCGATCGTGTCGGCCTGCGTGATCACGTCGAGGTTGCGGCCCTCCGCGAGCTGGAGGTCGACGTGCGTGAACGGCTCGAGCCGCGAGCCCCACCGCGACGTCGTCTTGCGCACCCCCTTCGCCACCGCGCGCACCCGCCCGTGCTGACGCGTCAGCAGGGTGATGATGCGATCGGCCTCCCCGAGCTTGTGGGTGCGCAGCACGATCGCCTCGTCGCGATAGAGAGGCACCCGGCCATTGTGCCGGTCGGGACCCGCCCGCCCTAGGACCCGGTACGGCGTTTGCGGCGCGGGGTCTGCCAGCAGGCGAGCGCGAAGTCGGTGGCGCGCCGGGTGAGCCGCTCGGGACGTGCACGCCACTCCAGGGGGCCGGAGGCCTGCACGAACTCGCTGCGGGCCAGCTCGTCGGCGAGCATCCGCGAGTCGGCGAACGGGTGGATCGGGTCGGCGGTGTGTCCGACGACCAGGGCCGGGGCGGTGATCCGACGACGCTGGCGCGACGAGGGCGCGACCCGGCCGAAGATCACCCCGTGCAAGACCGCGGCCACGGAGTCGGCGTGCTGGTCCATCGTGTCGAGAGCAATGCCCGCCCAGAACGGCACCAGCCCCCGAGGGATCGGCCGGGTCACCAGCCGCAGCGCGTTCACGGTGAACGGCGCGAACCTGGCAGCGAAGAGCACCGGGACGAACACGGCGAGCGCGGCCTCGAGCGCGTTGTCGAGCACCGGCATCTCGATGATCAGCCCGCGCACGCGGTCGGGCGCCTCGGCCGCCACCTCGAGCGACACGTTGGCACCCAGCGAGGTGCCCCCGACGACCGCCTGCTCGGCGCCGAGGTGGTCGAGCAGGGCGATCACCTGCTGGGCGAAGGCGGTCATCGAGTAGACCAGCGGGTCGGCCGGCCGGTCGGAGCGGCCGTGCCCGAGCAGGTCGAGGGTGACGACGTGCAGACCCTCGGAAGCGAGGGCGCGGGCCAGGGGCTGGTGCATCCGGCGGGGCATCAACTGGCCGTGGAGCAGGACCACCCACCGCGCGCCCGCGCCGTACTCGGTGTACTCCAGCCGTTCCTTGCCCGAGCCGCTGTCGAAGAAGAGCTGCCCGACCCGCTCGGAGACCAACATGAGGCGAAATCTAGTCGCCGACGGCCGGTGACCTTGGGAGGCTGGGGCGGTGAGACTGGACGGTATCGAGACCTACTACGACACGGTGCCGCGTGCCGCGGCGACCACGGAAGAGGTCGGGCCCTTCACGCTGTTCCTCGCCGAGGAGGGCACGGGGTGGCAGTTCTACGCCCGGCCCCGCCTCGGTGGCGCGGACCGGTTCACCGCAGACGACGTACGCCGGGTGCTCGCCCGCCAGCGCGAGCTCGGCCGCCCCGAGGCGATCGAGTGGGTCGACGACGTCACCCCGTCCCTCCTGCCGGCCGTCCGTGGCGTAGGGCTCGAGCCGGGCTGCTACCCGCTCCTGGCCCTGCCTGCTGAGTCAGAAGTCCAGCATCCCGAGGGCACGCGCGTCCTCGACGCCGACGCGGCCGACCTCCCGATGACCGTCGGCGCCGTCGCCGCCGCCTTCGAAGGCACCGACGAGGTGGCCGAGCGACCCGTCGGGCGCAGGCGCGAGCTGATCGCCGCCGGCCACCTGATCGAGGTCGCGATGTACGACGCACAGGGGTGCGTGATCGGCGGGGGCTCGGCCGCGCCCCGCGGTCGGACCGCCGAGCTGATGGGGATCGGGGTGCCACCGAGCCTGCGGAAGGCCGGAGCCGGCACCGCGATCACCCAGGCTCTCGTGCACGCCTGCCGCGCGGCCGGGGTCGAGACCGTGTTCCTCAGCGCCTACAACGATGCGGCCGCCAGCATCTACCGCCGGATCGGGTTCGAGGACGTCGGCACCGCGTGCATCCTCGGTGCCGACGAATGAGTGAGCTCCGCCGTCTCGGGCCCGACGACTGGGAGGTCTTCCGCGACATCCGCCTGCGCTCGCTCGCGGACTCCCCCGACGCCTTCGGCTCGACCCTCGCGCGCGAGCACGCCTTCGCCGAGGGCGAGTGGCGTCGCCGCGTGAGTGGCCCGGTGTACGTCGTCGAGGATCCTGGTCCCGTGGCCGTGGGCGGCCTGTTCGACGACGCGGGCGTCCTCCACGTCTGGGGCATGTGGACCGAGCCGGCGCATCGGGGTCGGGGCCACGCCCGCGCGATCCTCGACGCGCTGATCCCTCCCGGCGCCCGCGCACAGCTCGACGTGAACGTCGCCAACGTCGGCGCCCGCCGGGTCTACGAGCGCTACGGCTTCGTCGGCACCGGCGAGGTCGGGCCCCTCCGTCCAGGCTCGGACCAGCGCATCGAGCTGATGGTGCTCACGCGCGGTTGACGGCGCTGATCACGGCCTTCAGCGAGGCGGTGACGATGTTGGCGTCGAGCCCGACTCCCCAGAGGACCTCGGTCTCGCCGTCGCCCCCGGTGATCGCACACTCGACGTACGCCGCCGCGATGGCGTCGCCGCCCGCGCTCAGCGCGTGCTCGGCATAGTCCAGAACGCGTACGTCGAAGCCGCCGCGGGGCCGCTCGAGCTCGTTGATCGCATCGACGAACGCCGCGATCGGGCCGTTGCCCTCGCCGGACAGCTCGCGCAGCTCGCCGTCGACGTACACGTTGACGGTGAGCCGGTCCTTCTCGCCCGCCGCCGAGGAGGTGTGCACCGAGTTGAGCTTCAGCGGCGTCTCACGACCGAGGTACTCGCCCTGGAACACCTCCCAGATCTCGGCCGGGCTGATCTCGCCGCCCTCGGTGTCGGTCCGCTCCTGGATCACGCGGCTGAACTCGATCTGGGCACGCCGCGGCAGGTCGAGCTTGTGCTCGGCCTTGAGAACGTAGGCCACACCGCCCTTGCCGGACTGGCTGTTGACGCGGATGACCGCCTCGTAGGACCGGCCGACGTCCTTCGGGTCGATCGGCAGGTAGGGGGCCTCCCAGGCCAGCTCGCCGACCGGGCGGCCGGACTCGGCCGCCTGGCGCTCGAGGTCCTCGAGACCCTTCTTGATCGCGTCCTGGTGGGAGCCGGAGAACGCCGTGTAGACCAGGTCACCGGCGTAGGGATGGCGCGGATGCACCGGCAGCTGGGTGCACCACTCGACGGTGCGCCGGATCTCGTCGATGTCGGAGAAGTCGATCTTCGGGTCGACGCCCTGGCTGAACAGGTTCATGCCCAGCGTGACCAGGCAGACGTTGCCGGTGCGCTCGCCGTGCCCGAACAGGCAGCCCTCGACCCGGTCGGCCCCGGCCATCACGGCCAGCTCGGTGGCGGCGACCGCCGTACCGCGGTCGTTGTGGGGGTGCAGGCTGATCGTGGTGAACTCGCGCCTGCTCAGCTGGCGGGAGAACCACTCGATCTGGTCGGCGTAGACGTTGGGGGTGGCCATCTCGACGGTCGCGGGCAGGTTGAGGATGATCTCGCGCCCGTCGTCGGGCTGCCAGACGTCACTGACCGCCTCGCACACCTCGACGCTGAAGGGCAGCTCGGTGCCGGTGAAGATCTCGGGGCTGTACTCGTAGCCGATGACGGTCTGGCCGAGGACGTTCTCGGAGTGCTTCATCACCAGCTCGGTGCCGCGGACGGCGATGTCCTTGATCTCGTCCTTGCTCGCCCGGAAGACGACCCGGCGGAACAACGGCGCCAACGCGTTGTAGAGGTGGATGTTGGCGTGGTGGACGCCGACCAGTGAGTGGACGGTGCGCTCGATCAGGTCCTCACGGGCCTGGGTGAGCACCGAGATCGTGACGTCCTCAGGCACGCGGTCCTGCTCGATCAGCTGGCGCACGAAGGCGAAGTCGGTCTCGCTCGCCGACGGGAAGCCGACCTCGATCTCCTTGTAGCCCATGTCGACCAGCAGCTCGAACATCCGCAGCTTGCGGGCCGGGCTCATCGGGTCGATCAGCGCCTGGTTGCCGTCGCGGAGGTCGGTCGAGAGCCAGCGGGGCGCCTTCTCGATCCGCGCCGACGGCCAGGTGCGGTCCGGCAGGTCGATCGGCTCGAAGGCCCGGTAGCGCTGGTAGGGCATCGGGCTGGGCTGCTGGGTGTTGATGAAGCCTGAGTGCTGGAGAGTCATGGTTCCTCGTCGACGGGTTGTGTCGGTCGCCGGCGGGCAGCACACACTCCGCAGCGAGGAGGACCGGCTTTCAGGCCCCGCTGCGGCAGCGAAGGAGGAGCAGGCTGCGCGTCATGACCCGGTCACGGTACCAGCGCGTCGTACGGCGGGTCGCGACCGGATCCGCCCCCTGGACACCGGGTCGTCCGCCTGAGGTTCCCTTCTAGGTGAACGTCAGGCGGACGACCGGGGAAAGGCGGTGGCAGGGAGGGCGCCAGTACGCCGATACTCGGCGCGATGCCGACCTTCCCGCCCTTGCACCAGGACCTGACCTTCCTCTCCCCGCTCTCCGACGCGCGGGCCGAGCGGCTCGTGGCCTTCCTGACCGAGCACGAGCCGGCCACGGCTCTCGACGTCGGCTGCGGCTGGGCCGAGCTGTTGCTACGACTGCTCGCGGCCTCCCCGGGTGCGACCGGGCTCGGGATCGACCTCGACGAGGAGTCGCTCGCCCAGGCCCGTCTCCTCGCTGCCGAGCGGGGTCTCGGTGGACGCGCGACCTTCGAGGCGCGCGACGCGCACGACGTGAGCGGCCCGTTCGACGCGGTCACCTGCATCGGGGCGTCCCAGATCTGGGGGCCCGACGTGGAGGAGGCGCAGCCGCTCGACTACGGCGCCGCCCTCACGGCGCTGCGGACGCTCCTCCCGCGCGGCGGTCGGCTGGTGTACGGCGAGGGGATCTGGTCGGCGCCCCCGTCACCGGCCGCGACGGCGCCCCTGGCGGGGCGCGACGACGAGTACGTCACGCTCGCCGAGCTGGTCGCCCTGGCCGAGGCGCACGGATTCGGCGTCCTGGCCGCCCACGAGGCGTCGCTGGACGAGTGGGACACCTTCGAGTCCGGGTTCACAGCCGGCTGGGTGCGCTGGCTGGCCGAGCACCCGGTCGACGACCCGGCCGCCGACGAGGTCCGCGCCCGGGCCGCGCGCCAGCACGCGGCGTACCTCGGCGGCTACCGGGGCGTCCTGGGCCTGGCCTACCTCCACCTGGTGGCGCTGTGAGCGTCGGGATCGAGCGGGTCGACGTCGCCGACCTCGACCTGGCCACGGCCGCCGACCTGGCGGCCATCGACAACGCCGCCCTCGACGGCGTGCCCCTGCGCCACCACACGGCCGAGACGTTCCTGCTCGACTGCCGCGATCGCGAGGGCGAGGGTCCGGATGCCGGCTTCTGGCTCGCCCACGACGACAGCCGTCTGGTCGGGTACGCCGCGCTGACGCTCAACCTCTTCGAGAACCTCGACGGCGCCAAGTTCCTCGGTGCGGTCCACCCCGACCACCGGGGCCGAGGCCTCGGTCGGGCGCTGGCGGAGGCGGCCGAGGCGGCGACCGACCGCCCGCGACTGCGCGCGCCGACCTGGGTGGGCACCGCGGGGATGCAGGCGCTGCCCCGGCTGGGCTACGCCCCCGACCGGTCTCACGAGGTACGCCGGCTCTCGCTGCACGAGCCCCCTCCCCAGGCCCTGGTGTCGAGCGCCGAGGACGCGAGCCGTGACTACGACCTGGAGCAGTTCGCCGGGCCGGCACCGGACTCGCTGCTCGGCGACCTGGTGCCGCTGAGGGAAGGCATCAACGACGCGCCCGAGGGCGGCGAGTTCGAGGCGTACTCCCCCGAGCGGATCCGTGCCTACGAGCAGAGTCTCGCCGGGCGGCACCAGACGCCGTACACCATCCTCGCCCGGCACCGCGCGACCGGTGCACCGGCCGGGATCACCATGCTCTGCGTGCACGACCTCCGGCCAGAGATCGCCGCCCAGGAGGACACCTCGGTGCTCGCCCCGCACCGGGGCCATCGGCTCGGCCTCCGGATGAAGCTGGCGATGCTCGCCTGGCTGCGGGTCGAACGCCCCGACGTCGAGTCCGTCGACACCTGGAACGCGCCCGGCAACGCGCCGATGATCGCGATCAACGAGGCCCTGGGCTGCCGGAAGGTCGCCGAGACGGTCCGCTTCATGAAGATCCGTCGCTCCAGCCTCCGCGAGGCGGACGAAGTCCGCATACGTCTGCGGAGCCACCTCCTCGAGGGTGCGCCCCGCCCAGTCGCCGTCGGACCAGCGCGACCACATCCGCTCGCCGGCCCGCTGGACCCCCGCCGGGCTGCCTCCACGTCGGCGCCGAGCACCTCACCGTCCTCGACGACCAGGCGCCCGTCCACGATCACGTCGGCCAGGTCGGAGGGCTGGGCGTAGTAGACGATGTTGCGGATGGGGTCGCGGACCGGCGTCATCGTGAAGCCGTCGGCGCGCCAGGACAGCAGGTCAGCCTTGGCCCCCGGCGCGATCCGCCCGAGGTCGGGGCGACCGAGCGCGGTGGCGGCGTTCACGGTCGCCGCGTCGAAGACGTCGCGGGCGGTGGACACGTCCGTCCGACGCGACGCGACCTTGCCGGCGATCGCGGTCCACCGCAGCGACTCGATCATCGACTGCGGAGCGGTGTCCGTACCCAGGCACATGGTGATCCCGGCGGCGACGTAGTCGGCGAACGACTCCATCACCAGACCACGACGGATGAAGCACCAGGCGTTGTAGGAGACCGACGTCCCGGAGCGGGCGAGCAGGCCCAGGTCGTCGCCGGCGAAGTTCACCCACGAGTTCCCGCTCACGAACACGGCGTGCCCGAGCAGTGTCCGCGGGCCGAGGAAGCCGATGTCGGACAGCCACTCCACCGGCGTACGGCCGTGCCGTCTGGTCATCTCCTGGAACTCCCAGACACCCTGCGAGGCGTGTAGCGAGAGCGGGACCTCGAGGTCGTCGGAGGCTGCCCGCGACTCGCGGAGGAGCGCCTCGCTGCAGGTGTCGACCTGAGCCGGCGCGAGCAGTCCCTGCACTCGCCCGTCCGCTCTGCCTCGGAGTCGCTCGACGAACCGCACACCGGCCTCCAAGCCCGACCGGCCGTCGTCGGCGTCCCAGGCGTAGTCGACCCGCTTGCCGTCCGGGGTGAACCAGTGGCCCGACCGGTACATCGGCGCGACGTAGCCGCGCAGCCCACTGGCCTCGATCGCGTCGGCGGCGTAGTCCTCGAGCCCGCCCATCTGTACGACGGTCGTGGTACCCGTGCGCGCCAGCTCGATGAGGGAGTAGTCGACGCACGCCCGCGCACCCTCCTCGTCGAGCCCCGCCATCTCGGTGGGCAGGATCTCGATCAGCCCGGTCAGCCAGAACTGCCGGTTGCCGACGTCCTCCTGCACCGACTTGTCGATGGGCGACTCGTCGAGATGGGCGTGGGTGTTGATGAAGCCCGGGGTGATGATGCGGTCGGGCGCGTCCACGACGCTGTCGACGGGGCCGTCGTAGGTCGCGCCCACGTGGAGGATCCGGTCGTCCTCGACCACCAGGCACCCGTCGCGCAGGATCCGGTGCTGCCCGTCCTGGAACGCGACGATGCACCCCGCCTGATACAGGGTCGTCGTCATGTCTGCCGCCTTCCGTCGGCCCGATCATGGCAGCGACGCCCTCGCTCAGCCGGCGGGGGTCAGCGCGGACTCTCCCTCGGAGAACGAGACCGGGTCCGGACGCCGCGCCCCCGGCCGGATGCTGACCGACAGCAGCGCAGCGACGACGCAGAGCGCCGCGGCCGCGTAGAACGCGGGATCGTAGGAGCCGGTGCGGTCACGGATCACGCCGGCGCCGTACGCCGCCGCCGCCGCGCCGACCTGGTGGGAGGCGAACACCCAGCCGAAGACGATCGGACCGACGCTCGCGCCGAACCAGTCGCGGCAGAGCATCACCGTCGGTGGCACCGTCGCCACCCAGTCGAGACCGTAGAAGATGATGAAGACCCAGGTGCCGGGCGTGGTGTGAGGCGACAGCAGCGACGGCAGCACGGCCAGGCCCACGCCGCGGAGTGTGTAGTAGCCCAGCAGCAGCATCCGGGGGTCCACGCGGTCGGTGAGCCAGCCCGACGCGATCGTGCCGCCCACGTCGAAGATCCCGACGACGGCGAGCAGGCCGGCGGCCGTCGTAGGGGGCATCCCGTGATCCATCGCCGCGGGGATGAAGTGGGTCGCGATCAGTCCGTTGGTGGTCGCCCCGCAGATCGCGAAGCCCCCGGCCAGGAGCCAGAACGTCGGCACGCGCGCCGCGTCGCGCAGCACCCGGAGGGCGCGCCCGGCCGAGGAGCCGACGGGCTGGTGGGGCGGAGGACCCGGGTCGGCGTCCGTGGCGCCGTAGGCCCGGAGGCCGAGATCCGCCGGGTGGTTGCGGAGGAACAGCAGGACGAGGGGTACGACGGCCAGCGCGGCCGCCGCAGTGGTGAGCGCCGCCGTCCGCCAGCCGTGGTGGGTCGCCAACCAGGCGACGACGGGCAGGAAGATCAGCTGTCCCGTCGCGTTGCCGGCCGTGAGGATGCCCGCCACCAGGCCGCGCCGGGCCACGAACCAGCGGTTCACGACGGTGGCGACGAAGGCCATCGACATCGATCCCGCGCCGACGCCGACCATCACACCCCAGCACAGGACGAGCTGCCAGGCCTCGGTCATGAACACGGTCAGGCCGCTGCCCAGCGCGACCATCACCAGCGCGAAGGTGACGACGGGGCGGATCCCGAACCGGTCCATCAGCGCCGCCGCGAACGGCGAGATCAGCCCGAACAGCATCATGTTCACCGAGACCGCGAAGCCGATCGTCGCGTGCGACCAGCCGAACTCCCCGTGCAGCGGGTCCATCAGCACGCCGGGCACCGACCGGAACGCAGCCGACCCGACCAGTGTCACGAACGTCACGGCCGCGACGACCCAGGCCCAGTGCAGCCCAGGGTGCGCGGCCGACCCCGCGTCCGGTGCCGTCGGTCGAGCGGAGTCCAGACCATCCATGCCGTCATGGTTCCCGAGACGGACGCCCGTCGACCAGTGGCAGAAATGCCAATATGTGCAAGAATTCGGCCATGCCCCGGCCACACCGCGTCGTCGTCCTCCTCCTCGAGCCGTTGATCGGGTACGACGCCGTGATCCCGGCCCAGCTGCTGGGTGAGGCCGTCGACGCCCGCGGGCGGCGGCTCTACGACGTGACGATGGCGAGCCTCGACGGCGGTCCCGTCCGCACCTCGTCGGGTTACGCCCTCACACCCCAGCACGATGCGTCCGCACTGGCGACGGCCGACACCGTCGTCGTGCCGGGCACCCAGATCCCGGGCCCGCGAACCGACGGCTCGTTGCCCGCCGACCTCGGTGCGGCCCTGGCGACGATCCGGCGCGACACCCGGCTCGTCTCGATCTGCACCGGCGCGTTCGTGCTCGCGGCTGCCGGCCTGCTGGACGGCCGGACGGCCACCACCCACTGGGAGTACGCCGACCAGCTGAGCACTCTGCACCCTGCCGTGCGCGTCGACGCCGGCGTGCTGTTCACCGACGACGGCGACGTGCTGACCAGTGCGGGCCTCAGCGCCGGCGTCGACCTCTGTCTGCACCTGCTCCGTCGCGACCACGGCAGCGAGGTCGCCAACGCGGTGGCCCGGCACTGCGTCGTACCCCCGTGGCGGGACGGGGGGCAGGCACAGTACATCGAGCGGCACGTGCCGCCGGCCGTCGGCGATTCCACGGCTGCGGCCCGCGCCTGGGCGGTCGAGCACCTCGCGACCGACGTACCCGCCCTGGCGCGCCACGCGGGCATGAGCCTGCGCACCTTCACGCGCCGCTTCCGGGAGGAGACCGGCGAGTCGCCGGGAGCGTGGCTGATCCAGCAGCGCGTGCGCCACGCCCAGCACCTGCTCGAAGAGACGGACCTGCCGATCGACGACGTCGCCGAACAGGCCGGGCTCGGGACGTCTGCCTCGCTGCGGGCTCATCTCCGCGCCCAGGCCGGGGTCTCCCCCAGTGACTACCGCCGGACCTTCCGTGGCCTCCCTGCCCGGTCGTCCGCCTGAGGTTCACTTCTAGCGGAACCTCAGGCGGACGACCCGGTCACTCCGCGAGCCAGACGCCGACGAACAGCGCACCCAGGGCGGAGAGCCCGGTCAGGGCGCCGTACACCGCCATCGCCCGGGGCGACGTGGCGCGTTGGTGCAGGTACGCCGTCACGCCGGAGGCCAGCACCAGCGCGTACTTGAGCATCAGCGTGCGCTGGTAGGACTCCGACGGGTCATCGAGTGCCAGGACGTTCCAGACACCGGTGACCACCAGCAGGACGAACGCCGGCCAGGCGATCCGGTTGAACGCCCGGGCTGCCGCCTTGGTGACACCGTCCGCGGTCCCTCGCAGCGCCGGCACGAGGGCAGCCAGCGTGATCTGGCCGCCGACCCAGACCGTCGCCCCCAACACGTGCAGGAACAGCCGGATGGTCTCCCAGTCGAGGGTCTTCACGTCGTCGTCATCCCCCGGTCCGCCACATCGGCCACAGGTCCGGGCCCTCGGGCAGGGTGATCGCCTCGCGCAGCTCGAACCCGAAGCGCTCGTACAGCGCAATGTTCTCCCACTTGCTGCTCTCGAGGTACGCCGGCCCCCTCGACCCGGTCGAGCCGGTGCCGCAACAGCGCCGAGCCGACGCCCTGCCCACGCCGTGCGGCGCCGACCCCGGCCAGGTACCAGAACTCCTCGTGCGGCCGGGCCCGGTGCATCACCGACTCCACGCTGATGCCCCGCCCGAACCGGCCGCCCAGGGCGCGCACGTAGAAGGGGATGGCGGCGAGCTGCCGCAGCGACGGCACCCGGAAGCCGGGTGGGTCCCAGAAGGCTGCACCGACCGGCTCGCCGTCGAGGAGCGCGAGATCGGTGCAACCCGGGGCGGAGTGCGCCCAGCGGGCGTGCGCGGCGAAGAGGGGTTCGAGCGAACGGCTCGGTGGGACCAGCCAGCGGGTGACGGGGTCGTCGTCGAAGGCCGCGGCCATCACGCGGACGACGTCGCGGCGGTCGGCGTCCGTCGCCTCCCGCACCTCGAGCACGCGCCGATGCTAGGCCACGTGACGCTCCCGGCTCCGGTGCCACTGGGTAGCATCGCCAGCATTCCTGTCACCGAGGGCTGGGGGGTTCGATGTCGCACGCCTGGCGTGTCGTCGTACTCCTGATCGCCACGGCCGCGGCGCTGTCCGGCTGTCTGTGGAAGTCGGGCGGCGACGGGTCCGGCGCCTCGACCGCCGCCCCCGACGTCGGCGCCTGCCGGCTGCTCACGCCCGCCGACGTCGGCCGACGCGACCAACGCCACGGCCACCGAGCCCTGTACGCAGCCGCACACGGCCCAGACCTACGCCGTCGACTCGTTGCCCGGCGAGTTCGTCCACGCGGCGTACGACGATCCCGACGTGGCGTCGTACGCCTACCGCAGCTGTACCCAGCAGTTCCGCGCCTTCACCGGGGCCGACGAGAGCCTGTCGATGCGCACCATCCTCAGCTGGGCGTGGTTCCGGCCCAGCACCGATGCCTGGGACCACGGCGCCCGGTGGTTCCGGTGCGACGTGATCGGCGGCGGCGCCCAGAGCACGAGCTACGTCGACCTTCCCACCACGACGCAGGACCTGCTGACCGGTCGTCCCCGGGACGCCTGGATGGTCTGCGCGCAGGGCGCCACCGTGGACGGGTCGGTGAAGGTCCCGTGCACCGAGAAGCACGACTGGCGTGCCGTGACCACGATCGTGCTCGGGGACGACTCGGCGCCGTACCCCGGCGACGCGGCGGTGCAGGCGCGCACCAAGGACTTCTGCTCCAAGTCCGTGGGCGCCTGGTTGGACTACCCGGTCGACTACGACTTCGGCTACTCCTGGTTCCAGCGGCCCCAGTGGCAGGCCGGCAACCGCCGCTCGGTGTGCTGGGCGAGGACCGAGTCGTGAGGGCCGGCCTGGCCGCCGTCGCCGCCGGTCTGCTGCTCGCCGGCTGCTCGGGGTCGACGAGCTCCGACCCCGAGGCCGTGCCTCCGACATCGACGTCCCCCACGGTCCGCTCCACGCCGACCACCCGCCCCCATCCGGATCCGCCACCGCCCGCGCATGCGTGCTATCGGCTGGCGTACGAGGACGCGCTGGCACCGACGGTCACCCGGAAGCCGGTCCGCTGTTCGGGCCCCCACACGGCGGTGAACTTCTACGTCGGCCGCTTCGGCCAGGACCTCTCCGTCGACGGCGCGCAGGTGCACCGGCTCGTCTCGACCGACTGCCCGAGGCGCTTCGCCACCTTCGCCGGCGGCACCGTGGAGGACCGTCGGCTCAGCCTGCTCCGGACGGTGTGGTTCACGCCCTCGCTCGACCAGGCGGCCCTCGGCGCCCGGTGGTACTCCTGCGTCGCCCTCTCGCTGCGCGACAACCAGCACCTGGCCGTCCTCGCTCGCGTCGCCGGCGCGCTCGACACCGAGGAGGGCCGCGGCCGCTACGGCCTGTGCGGCACGGCCGAGCCGGGCACGGCCGGTTTCGAGCAGCGCATCTGCTCCGCGCCGCACTCGTGGAAGGCGCTGCGCACCGTGGGCTTCCGTCCGGGTCGCTATCCCGGTGTCGCGAAGGTCCGCGCCGCCGGTCAGCAGGTGTGCAAGGACGCCGGACACGCGGTGGCCACCGACCCCCTCAGCTACCGGTGGTCCTATCAGTGGCCCACTCTCGCCCAGTGGCGCGGCGGCCAGACCTACGGCGTGTGCTGGGCGCCGAGCTCCTAGAACCCCAGCTTGCGGAGCTGCCGCGGGTCTCGCTGCCAGTCCTTGGCGATCTTGACGTGGAGGTCGAGATAGACCGGGGTGCCGAGCAGTGCCTCGATCTGGTGCCGGGCGACGGTGCCGACCTGGCGCAGCCGCGCGCCCTTGTGGCCGATGACGATGCCCTTCTGCGACGAGCGCTCGACGTAGAGGTTGGCGTGGATGTCGAGCAGCGGCTTGTCGTCGGGCCGGTCCTCGCGCAGCCCCATCTCCTCGACCAGGACGGCGATCGAGTGCGGGAGCTCGTCGCGGACGCCGTCGAGGGCCGCCTCACGGATCAGCTCCGCGACGAGGACCTCCTCCGGGGCGTCGGTGAGGTCGCCGTCGGGGTAGAGCTGTGGACCCTCGGGCAGCTGGGCCACCAGCAGGTCGGCCAGGAGCTGCACCTGGTCGCCCGACACCGCGGAGACCGGCACGATCTCGGCCCAGTCGGTCTCCGTCTGCCGACCCAGCTCGGCGATGTCGAGCAGGTGCTGACCGATCCTGCGCGCCGTCGACGAGGTCGGTCTTGGTCGCGACCGCGATCTTCGTCGTACGCCGGACCTTGGCGAGCTCGCTGACGAGGTAGCGGTCACCGGGTCCGATCTTCTCGTTCGCCGGGAAGCACACGGCTACGACGTCGACCTCGGCCCAGGTGGTTCGGACCAGATCGTTGAGCCGCTCCCCCAACAGCGTGCGGGGGCGGTGCAGGCCCGGGGTGTCCACCAGGATCAGCTGCGCGTCGTCGCGGTGCACGATGCCGCGCACCACGGTGCGCGTGGTCTGCGGCTTGTCCGAGGTGATCACGATCTTCTGCCCCACCAGCGCATTGGTGAGTGTGGACTTGCCGGCGTTCGGGCGGCCGACGAACGACGCGAAGCCGCTGCGGTAGGTGCTCGGGTGCTCAGCCACCGCGGGCCTCGTCGTACGCCGCCCAGATCTGCTCGTCGCTGTGCCCGGCGGCCTTGCCCGCCCTCCAGATCGGCCCGGGGTCGACCGAGCGCGGCTGCCGCGCGGCCACCGCGCGCCAGTAGCCCATCACGTCGTAGGCCGTACTCGGCAGTCGTCGCTCACGCATCAGGTGCTTGCGGATGGCCCGCATCTGGGCCGACTCCCCCGCCATCCAGAAGTAGCCCTCGCCCTCGGGCCAGTCGATGCCCTCGACGACCTCGGCCAGGCGTGACTGTCCCTCGGCCGGCGGTCGGATCCAGGTCACGTCGACACCGTCCGGCAGGTAGCCGGTGAGGTCGTCGGCCACCTCCGCCCAGATCCGGACCCGGCGCGGCGCGCGCCCCTGGAGACCTTCCGCGATCCGCGCCATGGCCGGCATCGCGGTCAGGTCCCCGACCAGCATCAGCCAGGCAGGGTCCTCGGTCGGCTCGAACGAGCCCTGGGGGCTGGTGATCGCGACGCGGTCACCCTCACAGTCGCCGGTGGCCCACTCGGTGACCAGGCCCTGTTCGTGGACGACCACGTCGAGCACGAGGTGGTCGTCGTGCAGTGAGCGCACGGTGTAGTAGCGCACCTGGAACTGTCCGGGCACCACCAGTCCGACCCACTCGTCGGCGATCCCGGTGGACTCGAGACCGGGCACGGAGAGGGTCAGCCGGAGCAGGTGGGGAGAGATCCGGGCGCGGGAGAGCACCACCGCGTCGTACCGCTGCGCCCGCGTGCTCATCACGCCCAATCTAGTCTGCGAGCGTTCGCCGGTTAGCATCGGCCGAGTGACCGCGACCGACCTCACCGAGGAGACCGGCCACCGCGTCGTCGGCCCCGAGCGGATGCGCTGGACCGGTTGGCCCTGGCGCTACGTGCGCTACGCCGCCTTCGCGGCGTACACCGTCAGTCTGCTGGTCTTCGTCGAGCTCGTCGGCGTCCCGACCGACCGCCTCGGGATCTACGGCGGCATCCTGGCCTTCCTCACCATCGCGACGCTCGGCCGGGGCTGGGCCGCCTGGTGGCAGATGATGGTCGACTGGCTGCCGTTCCAGGCCATCCTGCTGGCCTACGACTACAGCCGTGGCTACGCCTCGCCGTACTCCGACGCCCAGGTCCACGCCAAGACCTACCCGATCACCGACGTCCACAACGCCTTGGGCCTGCCGCTGCACGTGCACTACCCGATTGCCTTCGACCAGTGGTTCGGCCGGCTCTTCGGCCTGGGCGGCGAGATGCCGACGACGTGGGTGCAGGAGACCTTCCACCCGAGCACGTCGATCCCGCTGATCGGCGTTTTCGTCAGCCTGGTCTACTGCAGCCACTTCCTGGTGATGCCCACGGTCGCGGTGGTGCTGTGGATCCGCAACCGGCCGCGCTTCCTGATCTGGATGCGGATGGTGGTCGCGCTCGCCGTGGCCGGCGTGGCGACCTACTTCCTCTACCCGATGGCCCCTCCCTGGCTCGCGGACTCCGGTGGGGTCTTCCCCGGCCCGACGATCGGGCGCTACAGCTCCGAGGGCTTCGACCTGATCGGTCTCCACATGGTCGGGGGCATGGTCAGCCAGGGGCAGTACCTCGTGAATCCGGTCGCGGCCATGCCCTCACTGCACACGGCCTACGCCACGCTCGCGGCCGGCTTCTTCTGGTTCGGCAAGAACTGGTGGCAGAAGTCGCTGCTCGCGCTCTACCCCGTGGCGATGGGGTTCTCCCTGCTCTACGGCGGTGAGCACTACGTCGTCGACGAGATCGCCGGGGCGGCCTACGCCCTGGCCATCATCGCCGCCTGGCGCCTGCTGCGACGACGACGGATCCGCCAGGGCGGGGCCGTCGTGCCCGACCCCTCCTGGTGAGAACCCGCCCTCAGGCGGGGTAGGTCGCGTCCTCGGCGAACGTGGGCCGCAGCGGGTAGCCATCGACACCGGCGTCGTCGGTCTTGGTCGCCAGCACGTGGTGCAGCTGGATCTCGTTGCGCTCGAAGGCAAGCCGTGAGCCGGCCATGTAGAGGCCCCAGACGCGGGCCGTGCCCTCGCCCACTTCGGCGACGCAGGCGTCCCAGTTCTCCTCGAGGTTGCGGCACCAGCCGGCCAGTGTGCGGGCGTAGTGGAGCCGGAAGTTCTCCTCGTGCTGCACCTCGAGCCCGACGTTCTGGACCGCGGTGATGATCTTGCCCGAGCCGGTGAGCTCCCCGTCGGGGAACACGTAGCGGTCGATGAACGCGCCGGTCTCCTGGTGCTTGTTGTGGGGGCGGGTGATGCAGTGGTTGAGCAGGCGGGCCTGCGGCCGCATCCGGTCCCGCAGGAAGCCGAAGTACGACGGGTAGTTGCGCACGCCGATGTGCTCGGTCAGACCGATCGAGCTGACCGCGTCGAACCCGGACTCGGTGACCTCGCGGTAGTCGCTGTGCCGCACCTCCGCGAGGTGGTCGAGGCCCATCTCCTTGATCTTCTCCTGCGCCCAGGTGGCCTGCTCGCGCGACAGCGTCACGCCCAGCGCCTTGACGCCGTAGTGCTGAGCCGCGTGGCGGACCATCCCGCCCCAGCCGCACCCCACGTCGAGCAGCCGCATCCCGGGCTCGAGCCCGAGCTTGCGGGCGACGAGGTCGTACTTGTAGTGCTGCGCCTGCTCCAGCGTCGCCTCGTCGGTCGGGTAGACCGCACAGGTGTAGGTCATCGACGGCCCGAGCACGTACTCGTAGAAGGTGTTGGAGACGTCGTAGTGGTGGTGGATCGCCTCCTTGTCGCGGGTCCGCGAGTGGCGCACGCCCTCGACGACGCGGCGCCACTTCGGCAGCGTCTCCTCCTTGGGTGGGGTCGGCGGCCGTAGGTGGGAGATCCCGAGCCCGGAGACGATCTTGACCAGCTCGGCCGGCGACGGCCGCCGCAGCTTGAGGCCCTTCTGGAGCGCCTTGAGGCCCTCGTAGGGGTCGCCCGGGTGGACACCGGTCACCGCGAGGTCGCCGCTGACGTAGGCACGACCGAGCCCGAGGTCTCCGGGTGCCGTCATCAAGTAGGCGAGTCCGCGTTCGTTGCGCAGCTCGAACCCGAACGGTGCGTCCTCGGGACCGCTCGCGCTGCCGTCGTACGCCGTGAAGCGCAGGGGAAGCGGGCCCTGGATCAGCTGCTCGAAAGCGTCGGCGATCTTCAGCTTGTTGCCGGTCATCGTCTCCTCACCGCCTTGTCATAGAGGGTGGTCAGCCGGTCCTCGGGGTCGTACCGGCTCTTGACGTGCGCCAGGTTGGCGCCGTCGTACAACTGGTCGAACGTCTCGCGGTCGTAGAACGCCTCCGAGTAGAGCGACTTGTGGCCGCCGAGCTCGTGCACCTTCGTCTCGATCGCCCGGTTGCGCGGGGCGTTCGGCGCGTCGGGACCGACCGGGACATTGCCCCAGAAGCCGACGTTGACGTAGGTCTCGCCGGGCGCGAGCGGGTAGGTGGGCCACTTCTGGTTGGCGATCAGGGGGCACAGCCAGACCGGCCGCATGCCCACCTCGGCGTCGAACCAGTCGAGGAACTCCGGCAACCGGTCCACGGGGATCTCGACGTCCTGGACGACCCGTTCGCCCTCGGGGTTTCCCTTGCGGCGGTCGAGCCAGGCCCCGACGTGCCAGCGGTGGTCGAGCCCGACCATCCGGTAGTAGACGTCGGAGCGCTTCCAGCGGCGCGGCCAGATGCGGCGTACGACGGGGTGCTGCGCACCGAAGGCCCGCGAGCACCAGAACCAGTCGGTGTCCCACCGCCACAGGTAGTCGTACATCGTCAGCAGGTCGGTCTCGCGCTGCTGGATCGAACGGTAGTAGATCTCCCGGCCGGTGTAGTCGCTGGTCGAGCCCCCGCTGGTCGAGAGCCCGCCACCGGTCGAGCCGGTCGAGACCACCCTCGGGGTGTCCGTCCACGTCGCCAGCGTCAGGTAGTACTCCCCCGGTGCGAACGCCGTGCCGTCGAGCCCGTCGACACGGACCCCGTCGTACTCCTTGCTCTCCATGATCCGGCTGACGGTCTTGGCGAGCAGGCCGGCGTCGTCGAAGCGCACGTGACGCAGCGAGACGTACGGCGGTACGGGCTCGAGCCGGATCCGGAGGCGGGTGGCGTAACCGAGCGAGCCGTAGGAGTTCGGGAAGGTGTCGAAGAGGTCGTCGCCAGGTCGCGTCGTGACGACCTCACCGGCGCCGGTGAAGATGTCCATCTCGACGACCGACTCGTGCGGCAGCCCGTTGCGGAAGCTCGTCGACTCGATACCGAGCCCGCTGACGGCCCCGCCGAGGGTGATCGTCCGCAGCTGCGGGACCACGTAGGGGATCAGTCCGTGGGGAAGGGTCTCGTCGACGAGGTGCTCGTAGGTGCACATGCCCTGCACGTCGGCGGTTCGGGCGTCGACGTCGATCGAGACCACGCCGCCGAGGCCGGAGACGTCGAGCCCGGGCACGCCCGTGCCCGCCCGGGGGCGGAAGAGGTTGGAGGTCTTCTTGGCCAACCGGACGGCCTGTCCCGGCGGGATGGCGTCGTACGACGCTCGCAGGCGCGCCACCGCCTCGTCATGGGCGGGCATTCCGGTCACCACGGACGGCAACATACTCCCGTCCGCGCTGGAACGGAGGGGGGGTCCGGTTGCGCGACGCTCAGGCGAGCATGGGCAGGGTGGTCAGGCCGTCGTCGGTCAGCCGGAGGGAGGCCGCGGCGAGGTTCTGCTCGAGGTGGACCGGGTCGCCGGTGCCGGGCGTCGGCGAGCACGTGCGGGCCTCGGGCCGAGGCCCGGGCTGTCCACAGCTGGGCGGGGGTGGCGCCAAGGGAGTCCGTGATCGCGCGGCCGCGTCGTACGACTCCACCGCGGCGCTCTCCCGGGCACGCCCGGCGAGCGCGATCCCGTGCTCGCCGCAGGCCGTCACGCCGTACTGCTGACCCGGCCGTGCGGGTCACCGAGATGGACGACCACCGCGTCGCCGCCGAACTCCTGCACCGCACGGAGGTCGGGCGCCGTCTCGTCGCCCAGCCGAACCACTGCCTCCAGCCCGGTGCTGCCGGACGACACCGCCATCGCGACGCAGACCTCGAGCGCGGTGAGTCGGAGGGACGGCAGGTCGACCGCCGCGGCGGCGTACGTGCGACCGTCCAGGTCGCGTACGGCGGCACCCTCGACCGCCCGCGTCCGGGCCATCGTGGCCCGGGCCAGGGTCACCAGCTTCTGGTCCTCGGCGGAGAGCGTGCTCATGCGCCCACGCTAGCGAGGCCGCTCGCCCTCATCCGGGTCACCCCACCAGCCCCTGCTTCATCATGTGAAGGTGGCGATCATCGGCTCCTCACGGTGAGCTCGCCATGAGAAGCCGGGCTTCACCACGGTCACCTGGTGAAGCTGAGGCGCCGCGCCCGCTGCCCGCGCGGAACGACCGAGGGTCGGGCGCGTACGACGCGACCTGCGCGGCGCCGGGAGTGGTCTCAACCGGCGTCGGGGGCGGCAGGGTCGCCCAGCCGGGTGATCAGCACGCTCTCGATCTTGTTGCGACGACCTGCCGCGGCCTCGGCCACGAACCGCAGGCCGTCCGCGTCGACGTGTGAGCCGGGGATCGGGACGCGGCCGAGCAGCTTGGCCATCAGCCCACCCACGGAGTCGACGTCCTCGTCCTCGACCTCGACGCCGAGCAGCTCGTCGAGGTCGTCGATCGGGAAGCGGGACGGGACCCGGTAGGACCCGTCCGGCAGCTCGGTCGCCTCGACCTGGTCGGCGTCGTACTCGTCGGTGATCTCGCCGACGATCTCCTCCAGCAGGTCCTCGATGGTGACCAGACCGGCGGTGCCGCCGTACTCGTCGACGACGACCGCGATGTGCTGGCGGCCGGCCTGCATCTCCGAGAGCAGAGCGTCGACCTGTTTGGACTCCGGCACGTAGAGCGCCGGTCGCATCACCTCCTCGACGCGCTGGGTGAACTCCACGTCGGGCGCCTCGAAGTCACGGCGTACGACGTCCTTGAGGTAGGCGAAGCCGACGATGTCGTCGAGGTTCTCACCGATCACCGGCACCCGCGAGAAGCCGGACCGCAGGAACAACGAGAGGGTCTGACGGAGGTTCTTGTAGCGCTCGATGTAGACCACGTCTCCGCGCGGCACCATCACCTCGCGGGCGATGGTGTCGCCGAACTCGAAGACCGAGTGGATCATCGCCCGCTCGCCGGACTCGATCACCGCCGACGCCTCGGCGAAGTCGACCAGCTCGCGCAGCTCGGTCTCCGTCGAGAACGGGCCGCTACGAAACCCGCGCCCGGGTGTGATGGCGTTGCCGACCCGGATCAGCAGCTGGGGGATCGGCCCCAGGATCCGCGTCGCCACGGTGAGGATCGAGGCAGCGGTCGGCGCGACCCGGTCGGCCTGCTGGCGCCCCAGGGTCCGCGGCGCCACCCCGATCACCACGAACGACACCACGAGCATGATCCCGACGGCGGTGAGGATCGTCGCCCAGCGGTTGCCGTCGTACCAGCGCAGGATCTCCAACGTCACCAGCACGACGGCGCTGGTCTCACACAACATGCGCAGGAGCAGCGCGGTGTTGAGATAGCGCACGCGGTCGTCGAGCAGCGTCACCAGCCGGCGAGACCCCGCCCGCCCCTCGTCGACGAGCTCCTCGGCGCGGGCCCGGGAGTACGTGGCGAGCGCGGCGTCCGCGGCCGAGAAGAGGCCGGCCAGGACGACCAGGACAGCGGCCAGGACCAGCCCTGCCGGACCCCCGGTCGGGTCGCTCACCTGTCGGCTCGCCAGGCGGCGAGCAGCTCGTCCTGGAGGCCGAACATCTCCGCGTGCTCCCCGGGCTCGGCGTGGTCGTAGCCGAGCAGGTGGAGGACGCCGTGGACCGTCAGAAGCTCGATCTCGGCCTCCGTGCCGTGGCCGGCCGTCTCGCCCTGACGCTCCGCGACCGCGGGGCACAGCACGAGATCACCGAGCATGCCCTCCTCGGGCTCCTCGTTGACCAGGCCGGGCCGCAGCTCGTCCATCGGGAAGGCGAGGACGTCGGTCGGGCCCTCCTTCTCCATCCACTGCTCGTTGAGGGTCGCGATGGTCTGCTCGTCGACGGCCTTGATGCACAGCTCGGCGAGCGGGTGCACGCGCATCCGGTCCATGACGAACCGGCTGAGCGCCGCCAGCCGGGTCACGTCGAGCTCGTAGCCGGACTCGTTGAGGACCTCGATGCTCATCGGGCCGGGTCCGTCACCGACGAGCGTCGCGGGCGGGCGCGACGGTGCCGTCGGTCGAGCCGGTCGATCCCCGAGCGTCGAAGTCGTCGTAGGCCGCCACGATCTGGCCGACCAGCTTGTGGCGGACCACGTCGTGGGCGGTGAGCCGCTGGAACGACACGTCCTCGATCTCGCCGAGGATCCCCTCGACCACGCGGAGGCCGGACTTCACGCCCCCCGGCAGGTCGACCTGGGTCACGTCGCCGGTGACCACGATCTTGGACCCGAAGCCGAGGCGGGTGAGGAACATCTTCATCTGCTCCGGCGAGGTGTTCTGTGCCTCGTCGAGGATGATGAACGAGTCGTTGAGCGATCGGCCGCGCATGAACGCCAGCGGGGCCACCTCGATGGTGCCGGCGGCCAGCAGCTTGGGGATGGAGTCCGGGTCGACCATGTCGTGCAGCGCGTCGTAGAGCGGCCGCAGGTAGGGGTCGATCTTCTCGCTCAACGTGCCCGGCAGGAAGCCGAGGCGCTCGCCCGCCTCGACGGCCGGGCGGGTCAGGATGATCCGGTTGACCTGCTTGGCCTGCAACGCCTGCACGGCCTTGGCCATCGCCAGGTAGGTCTTGCCGGTGCCGGCCGGCCCGATCCCGAAGGTGATCGTGTGCTTGTCGATGGAGTCGACGTAGCGCTTCTGGTTCAGCGTCTTGGGGCGGATCGAGCGCCCGCGGTTGCTCAAGATGTTGAGCGACAGCACGTCAGCGGGTCGCTCGGTGGTCTCGGCGCGCAGCATCGCGAGCACCCGCTCGACGGTCTCCCCGCTGATCCCCTGCCCGGTCCGGATCAGGGTGACGAGCTCGTCGAGCAGACGCTCGGCCAGCGCCACCTCGCCGGGGTCGCCCTCGAGCGTGATCCGGTTCCCCCGCACGTGGAGGCGCAGGTCGAAGGAACGCTCGATGAGGCTGAGATGGTCGTCGCCGGGACCGAGGAGGCTGACCATGTCGATGCTGCCGGGCACCACGACCACATGCCGGGCGCCCTGGGCTGGTTGGGTCTCTGTCATCAGGCGTCCCATGCTACGGGCGCCGGGGTGAGCCTCACCAACCCTTTGCCTCCACGGTGGTCGTCGACCCGGTCACGGGTGGGTGACGGTGAGGATGCCCAGACACATCTCGTCCTGGGTCCCCTCGCCCCAGACGACGTAGCGGTCGGGCTGGCCTCTGGAACGCCGGGAGCTTGTCGCGCAGCCACTGGACGTGGCGACAGGTCACCTTCACGGTGTCACCGACGTCGAGCCGTACCGGCCGGATCGGCTTCGAGCCCTGGTTGTCGAAGTCCCACACCGGGATGTCCAGCACCGTCCTCGCCCGGGGCGTGCCGGGGTCGACCTCGATCTTGATCGAGCGGCCGAGCAGGTGCATGTGGCCGGCGACGCCGCGGATCGTGGTCGGTTGGTTGATCGTCCGCACGCACGAGGTGACCGCCGACGGTGTCGGGTCCTGGTCGCAGAAGAGGTCGAGCAGGTTGTTGGTGTTCCCCACGGGGCCGAACCTCTTGATCACGTCGGCGACGGCTGCGTCGCGGTCGCACAGCGGGTTGTCGGTGTGGCCGGGCCGGCAGGGCAGCTCCACCGGTGCGGGCAGCAGCATCGTGGTCAGTGGCGTCAGCCGCTCCGAGCCGGGTGCCAGTCGGAGCAGGGTCGCCGAGCGGTCGGGGCCGGGCCCGCCCAGGAGGTTGTAGTGGACCTGCATGACGATCTGGCTGCCGGCGGCGAGCGGCGTACCGAAGCCCGGCGCGTCGACGGACTCCGTGGCCCCCGGCGCCCAGGCGCCGAGCCATGGCGCGTCGTCGAGGTCGGAGCTGTTCGGCAGCCCGCTGTCACCGAAGCAGGTCCAGCCCTCGCCGGGATCCTCGGCATCCAGCTGCTCGGCCGCGGTCACCTGGTCGGGATCGGCGCGGTAGAGGATCACGTGGTGGACGACGTTGCGGTTGTCGGGCTTCACGAAGGTGCCGGTGAGGAAGGTGTCACGGGTCAGGTGCGGGTCCAGCAGGAAGCAGCGGTAGTCGTCGGTGCCGACCCCGTGGGGGGCCGACGGCGTGTAGGTCTTCGGGATCCGCAACGACATGCGCGTCTCTCCGGCCCGCAGCGGCTTCGGCTCGACCGCCTCGACCGGGTCGGCCTGGACGACCGGAGGCGTGCTCGTGCTCGGGCTCGCCGTCGGACCCGCTTCGGCGTCGGTGGGCGAGGGCGCGCCGCCGCATCCCGCCACGAGGGCAAGTGCTCCGACGGCCAGGGCTGCTCGCAGGCTCAGCCCGGAGGCCACGACATGCTCCGGCCGGCGAGCACGTGCAGGTGGGCGTGGAACACGGTCTGGCCCGCGTCGCCACCGGTGTTGAACACCAGTCGGTAGCTGTCGTGGCCCTCGCCAATAGCGACCTGACGGCCGAGACCGACCAACGCGGCCACGGTCTCCGGGGCCCGATCGGCCAGCTCGGCAGCGTCTGCGACATGCAGGCGCGGGACGACGAGGACGTGGAGCGGCGCCTGCGGGTCGAGGTCGCGGAACGCCACAGCCTGGTCGGTCTCCGCGACGACCTCGGCCGGGATCTCCCCCGACACGATGCGACAGAACAGGCAGTCATCCCCCACACCGGCCATCGTGTCACGAATTGTGGAGTGCCACGCACGTAAACCTCGGGGGTACGACGCGCGTGCCACTACCGTGATCGGACATGCAGAGGTCCGCCTGATGCCCGAGGTGACACACGGCTGGAGCGCCGACGAGGCGCTCGAGGTGCTGTACGCCGCCCACTGGCGGCGCCTCGTGCGTCTCGCGGTCATGCTCCTGCACGACCAAGGCGCCGCCGAGGAGGTCGTTCAGGACTCGTTCGTGGCCATGCACTCCAAGTGGGGGCGGCTCCACGACCCCGACAAGGCGCTCGCCTACCTCCGGCAGAGCGTCGTGAACCGCTCGCGCTCCCACCTGCGGCACCTCTCGGTGGTCCGACGCCACGCCGAGCGCGAGCGCCCCCCGACGGCCGCGGACGCCGCCGACCACGTGACCCACGACGCCGAGCGACGCGACACCGTGCTCGACGCACTCCGGCACCTGCCCCGCCGCCAGCGCGAGGTCCTTGCCCTGCGCTACTACCTCGAGCTCTCGGAGGCGGAGATCGCCGACGTCCTGGGCATCAGCCGCGGCGCCGTCAAGAGCCACGCCTCTCGGGGCGCCGCCGCCCTCCGAGCCGTCCTCGGCCCCACCCTCGAGGAGACGCGATGACCGACGACGACCGGCTGCGCCGGCTGCTCTCCGACGCCGTCTCCGACGTCGAGCCCCGGGACCGTCTCGCCGAGATCCGCGCCTCCGTGCACCCCGACCCCCAGGTGGTACCGATGTCACGACCGCGGCCCTGGCTCTACGCCCTCTCCGGCGCCGTCGCGAGCGCGGCGGTGATCGGCGTGATCGCCTACGCGACCCACGTCCTCTCGGGCCCCGACGACGACGGCACCGGCCTGGCGGCGGGTGAGACCACCGACAGCGAGTCGCCGGCACCCGCGAGCACGGCGACCGCCACCGACTCGGCCGCTCCCACGTCGCCCGCGACCTCGTCCGCGACCGCGACGGCCACCGCCGGCGCCAAGGCGTACGCCGTCTACTACGTCGGCGTGAACGGCGCCGGTAAGCCGGTCCTCTTCCGAGAGTGGCACCGCGGGCCCGAGCTGCCGACCGCCGACCCCGCGGGCAAGGGCGGAGACCTGCTGACCGAGGCGGTCGAGGACGCCGTGGCCACGGCCCCGCTCGACCCCGACTACCGCACGCCGTGGCACGACCTCGCGACGCTCGACCACGCGTCGTACGGCGGGAGCGGATCGGGCGCCACCGTGCAGATCGCACTGGCCGACGCCGGGATCGCCGACCGGCCCGCGGACATGACCCCTGCCGAGGCCCGGGCAGCGGTCCAGCAGCTCGTCTACACAGCCCAGGCCGCGGTCGGGAAGCGGGTGCCGGTGGTCTTCACGGTCGGGCACAAGCCCGCCGGCTCACACCCGACGCTGCTCGGGGTCGACATCTCCGCGCCGATCGGCAATGCACCGGTGCTCACGACGCTCTCGCTCGTCAACATCTCCTCACCCGGCGAGGACGCGAAGGTCGGCGACCAGATGACGGTGACCGGGGTCAACAACGCCTTCGAGGGCAACGTCTCGGTCTACCTCGAGCGGAACGGGAGGAAGTACCTCGAGCGGCCCGCGGTCGGCGGGCAGGGCCTGCACAAGCTCTACCCCTGGAGCACGACGTTCGACCTGTCCTCGATCCCGCCGGGGCAGTACACCCTCGTCGCCCGCAACGGCAACGGCTCGGGGCGGGGACAACCCGACGTCGACACCCGGACGATCGAGGTCAAGTAGCCCAGCGGGCGGTCCGCGCCAGGAGCGCGGCGACCGCCACGACGCCGGCGGTCGAGGTGCGCAGCACCTCGTCGCCCAGCCGTACGGCGTGAGCGCCGGCGGCCGTGAACGCCGCCACCTCGTCGTCGGTCAGGCCGCCCTCGGGCCCGACGACGACGACGACCGAGCCGTGGGCCGCCACGGGCAGGGCAGCCAGGGCGGTCGTGGCCACCTCGTGGAGCACGAGCGCCAGGTCGGCCTCGCGGACCAGACCACAGACCTCGTCGGTCGTCGCCAACGGCTCGACGACCGGGAACCACGCCCGACGTGCCTGCTTCGCGGCCTCGCGCGCCGTGGCCCGCCAGCGCGCCAGAGACTTCTCGGCCCGCTCGCCGCGCCACACGGCCACGGACCGCGCGGCGGCCCAGGGCACGACCGTGGCGGCACCGACCTCGGTCAGGACCTCGACCGCGAGCTCGCCGCGATCGCCCTTGGGCAGCGCCTGGACGACCGTGACCCGCGGCTCGGGCTCGGGCACGTGGAGGACGTCGTCGACCAGCACGCTGAGCCGGCGCTTCCCGGTCGTGTGCACGGCGCCCGTGAGCGTCGTGCCGGCGCCGTCGGTGAGAACGAGCCGCTCGCCCTCACGCAGCCGTCGCACGGCGACGGCGTGGTGCGCCTCGTCGCCCTCGACGTCGACCTCGTCGCCGGGACCGACACCGGCCAACGACTCGACCCAGTGGACCGGCAGCGTCATCGGCGGGCCTCAGTGGTCGTTGAAGGCGTCGCGGATGCGGCCGAAGAACGTCTTGCTGTTGCCCGGCGTGAGCTTGCCGTCGGGCTTCTCCTCGCCCCGGATCGCGGCCAGCTCGCGCAGCAGCTCCTCCTGACGCGGGTCGAGCCGGGTGGGGGTGTCGACGACGATCGTGACGACGAGGTCACCACGCCCACCACGCAGGCCCGGGACGCCCCGGCCACGCAGGGTGTGCTGGCTCCCCGACTGGGTCCCGCGCTTCACGTCGACCTCGAACTCGGTCTCGACGCCACTGCCCGCCCCCGACTCGGTGTCTGCCTCCAAGGTGGGCAGCGTCAGGGTGGTCCCGAGCGCGGCCGCCGTCATGGGGACCGTCACCGTGCAATGCAGGTCGCTGCCGTCGCGCGTGAAGACCGGGTGCGCGCTGACGCGCACCTCGACGTAGAGGTCGCCGGCCGGTCCGCCGCCGGAGCCGACCTCCCCCTGGCCCGCGAGCTGCACGCGGGTGCCGTTGTCGACGCCGGCCGGGATCTTCACCGTGATCGACCGGCGAGCACGTACGCGGCCGTCGCCCGAGCACTCGCGGCACGGGTCGGGGATCAGCGTGCCGTAGCCGCGGCAGGCCGAGCACGGACGGAGGGTCCGGATCTCGCCGAGGAACGATCGCTGTACGTGGGCCACCTCACCGGTGCCGCGACAGGTCTCGCAGGGCACCGGGTGGGTGCCGGGCGCGGTGCCCTCGCCCTGGCACGTCGTACAGAGCACGGCCGTGTCGACCTTCAGCTCGCGGGTGACTCCGAATGCCGCCTCCGCCAGGGAGACCTCCATCCGGATCAGGGCGTCCTGTCCGCGGTGGACCCGCGGACGCGGACCGCGGCCCTGGCCGCCCGGCGCCTGGCCGCCGAAGAACGCGTCCATGATGTCGGTGAAGGAGAAGCCCGCACCGAAGCCACCGCCACCGGGGAAGGCGTCGCCGCCCCGGTCGTAGACCGCGCGCTTCTGGGGGTCGCTGAGGATCTCGTAGGCGCGCGAGACCTCCTTGAACCTCTCCTGCGTCTCCGGGTCGGGGTTCACGTCCGGGTGCAGCTGGCGGGCGAGCCGCCGGTAGGCCTTCTTGATCGCGTCGGCGTCGGCGTCGTGAGGGACGCCGAGCAGCGCGTACAGATCGGGATCGGGAGTCATCGTTCCTTCATGCCTCGTCGAGGATGCGGGAGACGTAGCGGGCGACCGCACGCACCGCTGCCATCGTCCCCGGGTAGTCCATGCGGGTGGGGCCGACCACGCCCAGGTTGCCCATCGCCTCGTCGCCCAGGCCGTAGCCCGTGGCGACCACGCTGGTGCTGGTGAACTGCTGATAGGGGCTCTCGTGGCCGATCCGCACGGTGACGGTGCCACCGGTGTGGGCCTCGCCGAGCAGCTTGAGGAGCACGACGTGCTCCTCGAGGGCCTCGAGCAGCGGGCGCACCGAGACCTCGAAGCTGTCGCCGAAGCGGGCGAGATTGGCCGCCCCGCCCACGGCCACCCGCTCCGAGGAGCGGTGGTCGGACATGGCGTCGACCAGGACGTCGATCACCGGGGCCTGGGCTGCGGCCTCGCTCGGCGGCGCGGTCAGGTCTGCCAGCGCACGCGTCGCCTCGGCGATGGCCCGGCCGGTCACGGCTGCGGCGACCCGGGTCCGGACCGCGACCAGGGTCTCCTCGTCCGCGGGCGTCTCGAGCTCGACCAGGCGCTGCTCCACCCGGCCGGTGCTGAGGATCAGGACGGCCAGCACGCGATTCTCCGACAGCGCGACCAGCTCGACGTGGCGGACGGTCGAGCGCGACAACGTGGGGTACTGCACGAGGGCGACCTGGTGGGTGAGCTGGGCGAGCAGGCGCACGGACCGCTGCACGACGTCGTCCAGGTCGACCGCGCCGTCGAGGATCGTGGCGATGGCGCGCTTCTCGGCGGCGCTCATCGGCTTGATGGTGGTGAGCCGGTCGACGAAGAGACGGTAGCCCTTGTCGGTCGGCACCCGGCCGGCGCTGGTGTGGGGCTGGGTGATCAGGCCCTCCTCCTCGAGCGCTGCCATGTCGTTGCGCACCGTTGCCGGGGAGACGCCCAGCCCGTGCCGTTCCACGAGCGCCTTGGAGCCGACCGGCTCCTGGGTCGAGACGTAGTCCTCGACGATCGCGCGGAGCACGGCGAGGCGGCGTTCGTCCTGCATGCGCCACCTCCTCGTCTCGCCTCGTGCACCGACCGGCACGGGGTCGCTGGCACTCCCCACCCGGGAGTGCCAACCTTACTAGGCTGCACGACGTGACGGGATTCCGAGAGGTGGCCGACCGGGTGTGGGTGGCCCGGCAGGAGTGGTTCGACCTGAACGTGTGCCTGGTCGGCGGTGCCGACGGCCTGCTGGTCGTCGACACGCAGGGCTCGGCGCTCGCCGCACGCGCCATCGTCGACGACGTCCGCGCGCTCGGCGTCGGCCCGGTGACCGCGGTCTTCAACACCCATGAGCACTTCGACCACACGTTCGGCAACGGCGCCTTCCGCGACGCCTTCGGACAGGTCCCGATCCACGCCCACGACGAGGCGGCGGCCCGCACCCTAGAGGCGGGCGAGCGCGTCAAGGAGCAGTACGCCGGCGACCTCGACGACCCGCATCGTGACGAGCTCCTCGAGACCGAGATCGTGCCGGCGGACCACACCTTCTCCTCCGTCCGGGTGCTCGACCTCGGCGACCGCCAGGTGGAGCTGGTCCACCCCGGGCGCGGCCACTCGTTCGGGGACGCCGTGGTCAGGGTCGGCGACGCCGACGTGCTGCTGGCCGGCGACCTCGTCGAGGAGAGCGCACCGCCGGCCTTCGGCGTCGACAGCCACCCGCTCGAGTGGCCCGGCAGTCTCGACGTCGTGCTCAACCTGATCGGTACCGACTCGCTCGTCGTGCCCGGGCACGGCGCCCTCGTCGACCGTGCCTTCGTCGACGAGCAGCAGGGCGCGATCGCGATCATCGCCCAGACCATCCGCGATCTGGCCGCCTCCGGCGTACCGGCCGACCGGGCGCTGGCCGAGGGCGACTGGCCGTTCCCGCGGGAGGGGTTGGGTCACGCGGTCCGGCTGGGCTACGCCGCCCTCCCACCCGCCGCCCGCGGCCTGCCGCTGGCGTGAGGGGCTGATTCACACCCATGCGGGTGTGATGCCGGGGCCGCGCCGTGGCGTACAACCTGTCCGTGAGTGAGGAACCGCGCGAGACCCAGGACCCGTCGCCGGAGGACGACGGCCCGCTGACGGTCCGTGACGACCAGCTCCCCGACGATCTCCAGCCTGGCGAGGACAACCCGCTCGCACAGACGGCTGGGGACGACGTGCCCGACGACCTGCTTCAGCAGGAAGCCGAGCACGCCGGCTCGGATGGAGACTCGGAGGACGCCGCATCGGGGGGCGATGACGCATCGGGCACGTCATCGGGCACGGCGTCCTCCGGGTCCCAGGACGACTCCTCCGAGCCGACGCCGGGCTGACGCGGCGCGCCTCGACGCGCTCACCGGACCGGCGACCTAGCGTGGCGCGGTGACTCCCGACCGCTACTCCTCCGACGTACTCGCCTCCGACTGGCGCGCCCCCGCTCGGGGTCGGGCGACGCCGGCCGAGGCCACGGTCGGACTGGTCGTCGAGGAGGTGATGACCGACTGGTGCGGCGAGATCGTCTCGGTCGACCGCGACCTCGACGTGCTCACGCTCGAGGACCGTCGGGGTCGCCGCCGCACCTTCCCGCTGGGTCCCGGATTCCTCCTCGAGGGACGTCCGGTGGTCCTCACCGCTCCGATCGCCCGGTCGGCTCCGACGACCCCCCGTCGTACGGCGTCGGGATCGGTGGCGGTCACCGGCGGGAGGGCTCGGGTCGCCCGCGAGAGCCGGATCTTCGTCGAGGGTCGTCACGACGCCGAGCTGGTCGAGAAGGTCTGGGGCGACGACCTGCGGGTCGAGGGCGTCGTCGTCGAACACCTCGGCGGCATCGACGACCTGACCGGCCACCTGCGCGCGTTCGGGCCCGGGCCGCAACGACGGGTGGGGGTGCTCGTGGACCACTTGGTTCCGGGCTCCAAGGAGAGCCGCATCGCCGACGCCGTACGCCGGGCTCCGGTCGGCGCGCACGTGCTGGTCGTCGGCCACCCCTACGTCGATGTCTGGGCGGCCGTGAAGCCGGAGCGGCTCGGCCTCGCGGCCTGGCCCGAGGTCCCCCGCGACGTCGAGTGGAAGCACGGGATCTGCGAGGCGCTGGGCTGGCCGCACGCCGACCAGGCCGACCTCGCCCGCGCCTGGAAGCGGATCCTCTCGCGCGTCACGTCGTACGCCGACTGCGAGCCGGCGCTGCTCGGACGGGTCGAGGAGCTGATCGACTTCGTGACCGCCGCCGACGTCGGTGAGCAGGCGCGGCCGCTGTCGACCGCGCCCTAGGCTGCAGCCATGTCGGCCCTGCTGAGCTCCACCGAGGCCGATGTCCCGGTCCGGTTCGGGCGCACCAGGGCGGCGCTCGCCGTGCTGGTCGTCATCGGCACCCTGGCCTCGCTGGTCGCCAACTGCGCGCGGACGCTGACCAACACCGACACCTACTTCCACCTCCGCTTCGGCCAGGAGTTCCTCGGCGGGTGGTCGCTGCGCCACCCCGGCAGCGTGAGCACGTTCGCGACGCGCGACTGGGTGCCGACGCAGTGGCTGTCCGAGGTCGTGATGGCCAGGACCGAGGGCTGGTTGGGGCTGGCCGGGGTGGCCTGGCTGTCCGGTCTGCTCGAGATCGCGCTGTTCGTGACGCTCTACGTCGTGTGCCGCGACCGCGCCGAACCCCTGGTCGCAGCAGCGCTGAGCGCCACCGCGCTCGTGGCGATGCAGAACGGTCTCTCGATGCGGCCGCAGGTGATCAGCTACCTACTGGTCGCGGTCGTGGTCGGGGCCTGGCTCCGCACCGCCCGTGACGGACGGGTCCGGTGGTGGCTGGTGCCGCTCGTCTGGGTCTGGGCGATGCTGCACGGGATGTGGCCCGTCGCCCTGGTGATCGGCGCCGCGGCCGTGCTCGGTCTCGCGCTCGACCGGGCACCCCGGCGCCTGCTGGTCCGGGCCGCCGTCGTGCCCCTCGCCTCGGCCGGCGTCGCGGCGCTGACGCCGGTCGGACCCGAGCTGTACACCGCGGTTGCGGCGGTGGGTTCCCGCTCCCAGTACTTCGCGGAGTGGGGATCGCCGGACTGGACCAGCTGGGAGTTCGGCGCACTGGCCGTTCTGCTCGTGCTCACGGGCCTCGCCATGTGCCGACGGCGGCGCAACCCATGGCTCGAGATCGTGCTCGTCGCCCTCACCGTGGCGTTCGCGGTGTACTCGGAGCGGACCGTCCCCGTCGCGGCCGCGATGGTCGCGCCGCTGCTCGCCGGGCCCCTGCAGGACCTTCTGGGTCGTCGTCCGACCGTCGACCGCCGCGAGCGGCTCGTGGTGGGCGGCGGCGCCGCTCGCCGCCCTGGTGGTCCTGGCGGTCGCCGTCCCGTTCACATCGGCGGATCCGCTGACCGAGCCCGCTTCGATGGAGGCCGCCCTCACCGCACTGCCGCCGGGCACCAAGGTTCTCGACGACTGGGGCCAGGGCGGCTACGTGATGTGGCGCTACCCCCAGCTCGACCTGATGATGCACGGCTACGGCGACACGTTCACCACCGACGAGCTGCGGCGCAACACCCGGCTGATCGTGCTCGGCCCGGGCTGGGAGGAGTCGCTGCACGAGTCCGGGACGCGGGTCGCCCTGCTCCGGCCCTGGTCGAGGCTGGCCGTCGCGCTGCGCGCGCAGGGGTGGCGGACCTTGGAGGAGTCCGCGGACTACGTGCTGCTCCGGGCCCCCGCCGCGTGGCAGTCGGACGGCCCCGCCGTGTCGCCGGGGTTCGACTCAGCCCGCTGAGGCGGCGACCCACCGCGTCAGCACGTCTGTGGCGGCCCCGCTGTCGACGGCCTCGGCGGCACGCCTCAGAGCGGCCGGGAGCGCCTCGTCGACGGACGCCGACGGGGCGTCGTAGACGGCCAGGGCTGCGGCGGCGTTGAGCAGCACCGCGTCGCGGATCGGGCCGGGCTCGCCGCCGAGCGTCCGGCGTACCACCTCGGCGTTGTGGCCGACGTCGCCGCCCACCAGGTCTGCCGCCTGCGCCGGCGCGAGGCCCAGCGCTGCCGGGTCGACCGTCGCCGGGGTGACGATGCCGTCGTGCACCAGCCACGCCTGCGACGTCGTGGTCGTGGTCAGCTCGTCGAGCCCGTCGTCGCCGCGGAAGACCCATGCGTCGACACCTCGCCGGGCCAGCACGCCCGCCATGATCGGCGCCATCCGGGCATCGGCGCAGCCGATCGCCTGGGCGGCCGGCTTGACCGGGTTCGCGAGCGGGCCGAGGACGTTGAAGGTCGTGGCGATGCCCAGCTCACGCCGCGGCACGGCCGCATGCCGCAGCGCGGGGTGGAAGGCCGCCGCGAAGCAGAAGGTGATCCCGACCTGCTCGGCGAGGAGGGCGACCCGGTCGGCCGACAGGTCGAGCCGGATCCCCAGCGCCTCCAGCACGTCGGCCGAGCCGGCCTGGCTGGAGGCCGAGCGGTTGCCGTGCTTGACCACGCGGGCCCCGGCGCCGGCGGCCACGATCGCGGCCATGGTCGAGATGTTGACGCTCATCGATCGGTCACCGCCGGTGCCGACCACGTCGAGAGCCCGGCCGGGGATCGCCAGCGGTGTGGCGACGGCGTACATCGCGTCGAGCAGGCCGGTGACCTCGTCGATGGTCTCGCCCTTCGCGCGAAGCGAGACGGCGAGCCCGGCGATCTGGGCCGGGGTCGCGGCGCCGGCGAGCACCTCTCCCATCGCCCAGGCGGTCTGGTCGGTGGTCAGGTCCTGCCGCTGGACGAGGGCACCGAGGATCTCGGCCCAGGAATGGTCCACCACGTCAGCGGGTGGCGGGCACGCGCGGCCGCAGCAGATCGGTCACGGCCTCGGCGAGCCGGACCGGGTCGATCGGGTGCGGTACGACGGCCTCGGCGCGTGACCAGGTCGCGAGCCAGGCGTCCTGCGGCCGGCCGATCAGCACGAGGATCGGCGGGCAGCGGTAGATCTCGTCCTTCAGCTGCTTGGCGATGCCCATCCCGCCGGCGGGGACGGCCTCGCCGTCGAGGATGGCCAGGTCGATCCCGCCGGCGTCCATGTTCTGCACGACCACGGGCTCCGTGGCGATCTCGACGTACTCCAGCTCGGGCAGGTCGGGATGCGGTCGGCGACCCAGCGCGAGGATGACCTGTTGACGGACGTCGACGTCGTCGCTGTAGACCAGCACGCGCAGCGTGGCCGGATCTGCCTGGGAGTCGCTCACGAGCAGAAGGCTACCGGGAGTCGTCGGCGGGCGCCGTGCCGCCCACGCGCCCCGCGGCGGCACGTCCGCCCCTCGCTCCTCGCGGCCCGCGCTGACGGCGACCCGTCCGACCGTGCCGCGAGGAGATCGGTGCACCGGACCGGTGGGATCACGCTTCGGAGAAGATGTCGTCCATCCCGAGGGGGTCGGGGTGCCCACGCGGACCGGCTCGGGTCATAATGACGCCCGTGGCGACAGCTTCGACGACGATCCCGGCCTCACGGCTCCACGGGCACCATGACCGACCGAGCATGGTGAGCGTCGGGACGATCATCTGGCTGTCCAGCGAGCTGATGTTCTTCGCGGCCCTGTTCGCGTCGTACTTCACGATCCGCTCGGTCAGCCCCGTGCTCTGGGCACAGAACACCGAGCACCTCAACGTCGTGTTCGCCGCGGTGAACACCACGATCCTGGTGCTGTCGTCGTTGACCTGCCAGCTGGGCGTCTTCGCCGCCGAGCGTGGCCAGGTCGGGCGCACCGGGTCGGTGTTCCAGGTCAAGGGCTGGGGTCTGCGCGAGTGGTTCGTGCTCACCTACGTCATGGGCGCGGTGTTCATCGCGGGTCAGGCCACCGAGTACGCCACCCTCGTCCACGAGGGGATCACGATCCCGAGCTCGGCGTACGGCTCGATGTTCTACCTCACCACCGGCTTCCACGGCCTCCACGTGACAGGCGGCCTGATCGCCTTCCTGTTCGTGCTCGGCCGCACCTTCCTCGCCAAGCGCTTCACCCACGAGCAGGCGGTCAGCGCCATCGTCGTGTCCTACTACTGGCACTTCGTCGACGTGGTGTGGATCGGCCTGTTCGCGACCATCTATCTCATCCAGTGACCCGTAGAGGACTGAGTGTGCGTCTCCTGAACCGTCCCCTCGGACGACTCTCGCGTCACCGCCGGGGCCCCCTCGCGGGGCTGCTGGTCCTCCTGCTGGGGCTCCTGCTGACCGGTGGCCTCTACGCCAGCTTCTCCCCTGCCCAGGCGCAGGCCGACGGCAGCGCCGCCCAGATCAAGCAGGGCCGCGAGCTCTTCCTCGTCGGGTGCTCGTTCTGCCACGGCAACAACGGCCAGGGTGTGAAGACGCTCGACGGCAAGCAGCTCGGCCCGTCGCTGGTGGGCGTCGGTGCCGCGGCCGTCGACTTCCAGGTCGGCACCGGCCGGATGCCCGCGGCCCAGCCCGGCGCGCAGATCCCGCAGAAGAAGGTCGTCTACACGCCCGAGGAGATCGCGGCGCTGTCGGCGTACGTCGCCTCCCTCGGCCCCGGCCCGGCGATCCCGAACCCCGAGGACTACAGCCTCGCCGGGATGACCGAGGAGGAGCGCCAGGCGGCGATCGCCCGCGGCGGCCAGATCTTCCTGACCAACTGCACTGCCTGCCACAACTTCGAGGGCTCCGGCGGCGCCATGCCGCGCGGCGGCTACGCGCCGAAGATCCGTGGCGTGCACGCCAAGTACATCTTCGAGGCGATGCTGACCGGACCGCAGGCCATGGACAACTTCTCCAACGGCAACCTCTCGGTCGAGGAGAAGCGCGACATCATCGCCTACCTCCAGTCGCTCGAGGACAACCCCGGCTACGGCGGCTTCGGACTCGGCGGCATCGGTCCGGTGAGCGAGGGCCTGTTCGCCTGGCTCGTCGGCATCGGCTCCCTGGTCGGCGTGGCCATCTGGATCGCCGCCCACACGGCCCGGACATCGAAGAGGAAGGCGGAAGCGTGAGCGACGACCACCTCCCCGAGACCACCGGCGGCGACCGCACGCCGGTCGGCGTCGACGAGCCGATCCCGAACCCCGGGCTCGAGCCGCACCAGTGGCGTCCCACCGACGTCGACCCCAAGGCAGAGAGGCGCGCGGAGCGCCAGGTGGCCGGGCTGTTCCTGCTCGCGATCGTCGGCGCGATCCTCTTCCTGGTCTCCTACTTCGTGTTCAAGATCGGGGATCAGCCCGACACGTTCGGCAACCTCGGGGCGTCCAACGTCGCCCTCGGGATCTGCCTGGCCGTGATGCTCCTGTCCATGGGCGCCGGCATCATCCAGTGGGCGCGCAAGCTGATGGGCGACCACGAGATCGTCGAGATGCGCCACAGTGCGTCGTCCTCCCAGGAGGACCGCGAGGCGACCGTCGGCATCCTCAAGACCGGTCTCGAGGAGTCCGGGCTCGGCCGTCGGCCGCTGATCCGCAACACGCTCCTGGCCGCAGGCGGCCTGCTGGGCATCGTGCCGATCGTGATGCTGCGCGACCTCGGTCCCCTCCCCGGCGACAAGCTCGACCACACCATCTGGGACATGAACACCTGGACGCCCGAGGAGCAGGCGTGGTGGAAGACCCAGAACCGCACCTACCAGCGCGTCGTCCGTGACGTCGTCGGTACGCCGATCCTGGCCTCGGAGCTCGAGGTGGGCGACCTGGTCAACGCCGAGCCCGAGATCGTCTTCGCCACCACGCCCAACGGTCAGCCGATCGTGGAGGGCACCGACCTCCTCGTGGCCAAGTCCAAGGCCGCGGTGATCCTGAGCCGGATGGACCCCGCGGACATCGTGTCGGCGCAGACGAGGAACTGGTCGGTGGACGGGATCGTCTGCTACTCCAAGATCTGCACCCACGTCGGCTGCCCGATCTCGCTGAACGAGCGCACCACCCACCACCTGCTCTGCCCCTGCCACCAGTCGACGTTCGACCTCACCGACTCCGGCAAGGTGCTGTTCGGTCCCGCTGCGCGTCCGCTGCCGCAGCTCGACATCACCGTGGACGACGACGGCTACCTCGTCGCCAAACACGACTTCGACGAGCCCGTCGGGCCGAGTTTCTGGGAGCGAGGCTGACCATGTCCCTCGACACGAGCAAGATCGCGAACACCAACAGCGGCGACCCTGCGGTCACCTCCAAGCCCAGCAAGGCCGGCGCCGCCGCGACCTGGGCCGACGACCGGCTGGGGCTCGCCACGCTGGCCCGCAAGAACCTCCGCAAGGTGTTCCCGGACCACTGGTCGTTCATGCTCGGCGAGATCGCGTTGTGGAGCTTCGTGGTCCTGCTGCTGACCGGGGTCTTCCTGACCTTCTGGTTCGTGCCGAGCATGTCGGAGTCGACGTACCAGGGCAGCTATGCGCAGCTGCGCGGCGTCCCGATGTCGGACGCCTACGCCTCGACGCTGCACATCTCCTTCGACGTGCGCGGCGGCCTGCTGATGCGTCAGATGCACCACTGGGCCGCGATGATCTTCATCGCCGCGATGCTCGTGCACATGATGCGGGTCTTCCTGACCGGCGCCTTCCGCAAGCCGCGTGAGCTGAACTGGGTGATCGGCTCCCTGCTGGTGCTGCTGGGCATCGTCGAGGGATTCGCGGGCTACTCCCTGCCCGACGACCTGCTCTCCGGTACGGGCCTGCGGATCGCGGACGGCCTGGTGAAGGCGACGCCCGTGGTCGGCACCTACATGTCGTTCTTCCTGTTCGGCGGCGAGTTCCCCGGTGACGTGATCATCCCGCGGCTCTACACCGTGCACGTGCTGCTGATCCCAGGGCTGCTGCTGGCGCTGATCGGCGCGCACATGCTGCTGCTGGTCTTCCACAAGCACACGCAGTGGCCGGGGCCGGGCCGGACCGAGCAGAACGTGGTGGGGTACCCGATGCTGCCGGTCTACATGGCCAAGGCGGGTGGCTTCTTCTTCATGGTCTTCGGCATCACCGCGCTGATGGGCGGGCTGCTGTCGATCAACCCGGTCTGGAAGTACGGACCCTACGATCCGTCGAAGGTGACGGCCGGCTCCCAGCCCGACTGGTACATGGGCATAGCCGAGGGCCTCCTGCGGATCATGCCGAACTGGGAGACGACGGCCTTCGGCCACACCATCTCCTGGAACGTGATGATCCCCGGCCAGATCGCACCGTTCCTCCTGTTCGGGATGGTCATCGGCTGGCCGTTCCTCGAGGCGTGGGTGACCGGCGACAAGCGGGAGCACCACCTGCTGCAGCGACCGCGCAACGCCCCCACGCGGACGGCGTTCCTGGCCGCGATGGTGACGGTCTACGGCCTGCTGTGGGCTGCCGGCGGCAACGACATCATCGCCGTGAAGCTGCACATGAACCTCAACTCGATCACCTACTTCATGCGCGCCGCGATCTTCGTGGTCCCGCCGATCGTGTTCTACGTGACGCGCCGCTGGTGCATCGGGCTGCAGCGCGCCGACAACGACCGGCTGCTGCACGGCTACGAGACCGGCATCATCATGCGTTCGCCCGACGGTGCCTACTCCGAGCGCCACGCCCCGATCAGCGTGCAGAAGGCGTACACGATCACCGCTCGCCACCGTGACGAGATCTACACCCCGGAGTCCGAGGCCGACGAGAACGGCGTGGCCGCGCGCGGCACGCGCTCCCAGCGGATCCGGGCGAGGCTGTCGCGGGGGATGTTCGCCGACAACGTGCAGAAGCCGACCGTGGAGGAGCTCGAGGAGGCTCAGCACCACGCTGAGCACGTCCACGAGCTCGAAGCCGGACTCGACCACCCCGCCTCGGGCCACGAGTTCGACGACCACCAGCTCCGCGACGCCGACGACGTCCCGCTCCGCTCCCACTGACCCGGCCCGTGTTGACGCCGGAGAACGCTGACCCGGCCCGTGTTGACGCCGGAGAACACTGACCCGGCTCTTATTGACGCCGTACGACGCCGGCCCTATCCGAGCCAGGCATCACCGTCGCGGTTCTGACCGCGCCACGCCAACGACCCGAATCGGCGACGCGCGCGCTCGATGCCAAGGATGAGCTGGATCGACGGGTCGCGGCCGGGGCCGTACACGTCGTCGTCGTCGAAGACGTCGACGATCCATCCTCGGGACACGAGCCACTCCCGCCGCGCCGCGTCCGGGAGCCGACGATCCTGGTCGTGCCACCGAGCGCCGTCGTACTCGGCGGCGTACTGCAGATCCGGAACCGCCAGATCGAGGTAGAACGGGCCGTGGGGGCCGCGCACCGGGTGTTGCAGAACGTAGGGCGGCAGCGCACCGCAGTCATCCCAGCTCAGCCCCAGAGCACACTCGGCGGGCGAGCCGAACGCAGGATTCACCCTCGGCTCGAGTTCACGGGCCTGTCGTACGCCGCGGTACCCGGCGAAGCGCCCGCGCTCGCGGAGCTCGTGGGTCAGCTCCGCATGCTCGAAGTCGGCCACCTTGGCCATGGCACACATGCCGGCAAATGCTTGACCGCGCGCGAGCCCCAGGCCCAGGTCGACCGTCGTACGAAGCTTGGAGGTGACGAACAGACCCTCGATCTCGACGACCTCGTGGGAGAGGAAGGTCCGCTCTCCACCCACGGCCAGGGAGTTCTTCAGCCGGTTGCCCGGGGTGAGGTGCATCTCGACGGCAGGCACCCGCAGATGGTCTCCCGGCGCCAGGATCATCGGCGCCCGATGGATCCATCCCGCCGTCCTGCCCGTGATGACGGCGCCCGGAGGGACCACCAGCTGGAGGCAGGTGATCCGCAGCTCGGGCCCGTCCGGGAGCTGCGCTGCGTGAAACACCCCACGCAAGGGTGTGATCAGACGGCCGTCGGCCACCCAGGCGGCCAAGCGGCGGTCGGCGACACCCCACGCGCGAGCCTGAGCGCGCGTGAAGGGCCGGTCGAGGGGGACCCCCGAGGTGTCATCGAGAAATGCGTCTCCAGTCCTGGACATGCCATCGGGTCTGCCCCAGGACGAGAGCCGGCAATCAGCAATGCGGCCGGGCTGTGGACGAATGTCGCCGGACGGGGCCGGGTCAGCGCCTTACGGCGTCAACACGGGCCGGGTCAGTGCTCTACGGCGTCAACACGGGCCGGGTCAGCGCTTACGGCGTCAACACGGGCCGGGTCAGTGGAGGGCGCTGCCCTGGGCGTACGTCGCGAAGGGCTCGTTCCAGTCGCCGTAGCCGTTGTCGAGGGTCATGTGCACGTTGGAGCCGGTGTACTCGACCACGTCACCGATCTGCGAGTGGTTGTAGAGCCAGCCGGCGTTCGCGGTGCTCATGCCCGTGCAGCCGTGCGACACGTTCGAGTGCCCCTGGGAGGCCACCGACCAGGGCGCAGCGTGCAGGAACTCACCGGAGTACGTCAGCCGCATCGCGTACTCGACGTCCTTGATGTTGTAGCCGTTCGCGCTGTTCGGGTCGATCCCGATGGTCTCGGAGTTCATCGTGTGGAAGCGGTCCTTCTCGACGATCACCTTCGTGCCGGAGCGGGTGGTGAACCCGGGCATCCCGGTGGTGACCGGGATGGTGCGGGTCAGCTGGCCGTTGTCGAAGACGCGCAGCTGGTCGGTCTGGATGTTGACCTTGTAGACGTGGGCGTCACCGATGTGGAAAGTGGCCGAGCGGTCCTTCTGCCCGTAGATGCCGTTGCCCGCCGACACGCCGTTGATGTCGGCGTTCACGGTGACCGTGGTGCCCGCCTTCCAGTAGTGGACCGGGCGCCAGTGGACCTCGTTGTTGCTGAGCCAGTGCCAGGAGCCCTTCTGAGCCGGCTTCGACACGACGTGGAGGTTCTTCTCGATCGACGCGCGATCGGTCACCGGCACGTCGAACTTCACGATCACCGGCATCCCGATGCCCACGGTCTGGCCGTCCAACGGCGCGAACGACGGGTAGGTCTGCTGGTCGAGCGTCAGCGGCGCGGTGCGGAAGTGGACCGTGCGGGTCCGCGAGGTGCCGCTCGCGCCGGTCACCGAGCTCACCACGGTGTACGCCGTGCCGGGCTCGAGCAGGCCCCCGGCCGTCCACGAGGTCTTGTCGGGCGCCATCGTGCCCGGGATCGAGCCGGAACGGGAGCTGACCGCGACGGAGGCGAGGGTGCCGTGGTCGGCCTTCACCGTGACGCGGCGGTCGACGGGGACGTCGGTGGCGCCGCGCGCGACGTTGGTGCGGACCACCGCCGCGGGCTCCTCGGGCGACTTGCTGGCGTCGGGGCTGGACGACTGGCCGGGGGCGGCATCAACGCCCCCACCGGCGTTGCCGGCGTCACCGGAGCCGCCGAAGCTGCAGCCGGCAGCGGTCATGGACAGGCCGAGCAGAGCGGCGACCAGGATCGGTCGTCGGGCGCGCAGGACGGACATCAGACTCCCCGGAGGTAAAAAGTTCAGACACTGCCAATGTAACCCGCGACCCCCCGGGATCGAGGAATCGTGGGCGCGCGGAGGGTCCCGCGCTCCCTCCTAGGACGCCGACGACGGCTGGATGGTTGCCGTGCTCAGTGCGCGTGCTCGCCGCGGTAGTACTCGAAGACCCATCCCGACAGGGCGAGCGCGCCGAGCCCGAAGCCGATGATGACGAGCCACCAGGCGCCGATGGCCGTGCCGTAGACGATCACCCCGAGAGCCGCGGCACACCACAGGGGCCACCAGGAGTACGGCGGGAAGAACCCCAGCTCGCCGGCTCCGTCGGCGATCTCGGCGTCCTTCCGGTCCTCGGGGCGGGCATCCATCTTCGCCGCGTGGAACCCGAGGTAGAGGGTCACCATCGCGGCCAGCAGGGTGGTCATGACCAGGGCAGAGGTGCCCGTCCAGTCACCGGCGATCAACCAGTACGCCGGGCTCACGACGACGAAGAACGCCGTGGTGATCGCGAAGATCCAGGCTTCGACCTTCACGCGTCATCCCCGCCCATCTGGTCACGCAGGTGGTCCCCGCGGCCCTCCACGTCGGGTGCGTCGGCGGCGTGGCCGTTGGCCATGGCGTAGTTGTCCTCCATCTCCATCGCGGCGATCTCCGGGTGGTGCAGGTCGAAGGCCGGCGACTCGGAGCGGATCCGGGGGATGGTCTCGAAGTTGTGGCGCGGCGGTGGACAGCTGGTCGCCCACTCCAACGAGCGGCCCCAGCCCCACGGGTCGTCGACGTTGACCAGTGGCGCGTTGCGGGAGATCCACACGTTGTAGAGGAAGGGGAACGTCGACGCGGCCAGCAGGAACGAGCCGACCGTCGACACCTGGTTGAGCGTCGTGAAGCCGTCGGAGGGCAGATAGTCGGCGTAGCGACGGGGCATGCCCTCCACTCCCAGCCAGTGCTGCACGAGGAACGTGGTGTGGAAGCCGATGAACAGCATCCAGAAGTGCACCTTGCCCAGCCGCTCGTCGAGCATGCGACCGGTCATCTTGGGCCACCAGAAGTAGAAGCCCGCGAACATCGCGAAGACCACCGTCCCGAACACGACGTAGTGGAAGTGCGCGACCACGAAGTAGGAGTCGGAGACGTGGAAGTCCAGCGGCGGGCTGGCCAGGATGACGCCGGTCAGACCACCGAAGAGGAACGTGATCAAGAACCCGATCGTCCAGAGCATGGGGGTGTCGAACGATATGGATCCGCCCCACATCGTGCCTATCCAGTTGAAGAACTTGACCCCGGTCGGGACCGCGATCAAGAACGTCATGCCGGAGAAGAACGGCAGGTCCACCTTGCCGGTGACGAACATGTGGTGGGCCCACACCGCGACCGACAGGATCGCGATGCCGAGAGTGGCGCCGACCAGCCCGACGTAGCCGAAGATCGGCTTGCGGCTGAAGACGGGGATGATCTCGGTGACGATGCCGAAGAACGGCAGCGCGATGATGTAGACCTCGGGGTGCCCGAAGAACCAGAACAGGTGCTGCCACAGGATCGGGCCGCCGTGGCTGGTGTCGAAGACATGGGCACCGAGCCTCCGATCCGCCTCGAGCGAGAGCAGAGCGCCCGCCAGCACCGGGAAGGCGATCAGCACGAGCAGGCTCGTGACCATCGTGTTCCAGACGAAGATCGGCATCCGGAACATCGTCATGCCGGGCGCGCGCATGCAGATGATCGTGGTGATGAAGTTGACCGCACCGAGGATCGTGCCCAGACCGGCCATCCACAGGCCCATGATCCAGAGGTCACCCCCGACGCTGGGCGAGCGCACGGCGTCCGACAGCGGCGTGTAGGCGAACCAGCCGAAGTCGGCCGCGCCGGCGGGGGTCAGGAAGCCCGAAGCGGCGATCAGTCCACCGAAGAGGAACAGCCAGTAGCTGAACATGTTCAGTCGCGGGAAGGCGACGTCGGGCGAACCGATCTGGAGCGGCATCAAGACGTTGCCGAAGCCGAAGAACAGCGGGGTCGCGAACAGCAGCAGCATGATCGTGCCGTGCATCGTGAACAGCTGGTTGTAGACCTCGTCGTTGACGAACTGCATGCCGGGGTTGGCCAGCTCGGAGCGCATGATCAGCGCCATCACGCCGCCGACCAGGAACCACGCGAACGAGGTGGTGAGGTAGAGCTTGCCGATCACCTTGTGGTCGGTCGTCGTCAGGGTCTTGATGATCGACTCACCGAGAGCGCGACGCGGTCGAAGCACCGTGGCGGAGGTCGACGGGGTGGTGGCGGTCATGGGGAGCCCTCCTCGAGACCGGCCTGGGTCTGTGACGTGATCCCGCCGAGCAACGGCTCGTCGGACACGTTCCCCTGGGCCTGCAGGGTGAGCAGGTAGGCCTGGTACTCGGCCTCGGACACGATCTTGACGTTGAACAGCATGCGCGAGTGGTAGACGCCGCACAGCTCGTAGCACTTGCCCTTGTAGGTGCCCTCGACGATCGGGGTCACCGAGAACTCGTTGTCGTCCTCCTTCGGGCCCGGGATCACGTCCATCTTCTCGAGGAAGCCGGGCACCCCGAAGTCGTGGATCACGTCGGGCGAGTGCAGCTTGAAGGTGACCGTCTTGTCGACCGGCAGCACGAGCGTCGGCGGCGCGCCCGCCTCACCCACGCTGTAGAGGACCTTGTCGTCCGGGGTCGAGACCGGGTATCCGGGGAGGTAGTTGAAGGTCCAGGTCCACTGCTGGCCCACGACGTAGACCGTGAGGTCGGGGTCGGGGACGGGCTCGCGGACGAGGTTCTGGGTGCGCTCGGTGTGGACGAAGAACACCACGACCATCACGATCGGGGCGATCGTGTAGAAGATCTCGAGCGGCAGGTTGTAGCGGGTCTGCACCGGGACGTCGTCCTCGTTGCGACGGCGGAAGCGCCAGATCGCGTAGAAGATCAGACCCCAGACCACGAATCCGGTGGCGAGCAGGGCGACCCAGGCCCAACGCCACAGCTCGAAGGTGTAGTGGCCCTCGGAGGTGACGGGGTCGGGCATGGCGAAGTTGGACCACTCGTGCTTGGTCTGCTCACTGCACCCCGACAGGGCAACGGTGAGGAGGACGAGGGCGCCGAGAAGGGCTCCGGTCCGTCGCGTACGACGGGTGGTCGAAGCCGTGGAAGCAGGGACGTGCCGACCCACGAACGAGCCTTTCTGCTCGGCGTTCACAACAGTCGGCACACTATCCGAAACCGGAGCCGGGTTGCGGGGTGGGTCACCCGGCACGTCGGACGGTTAGGTTGGCCCCGTGTCAGCCAGCGAGGGCCCCGCCGAGCAAGGTCGCCGGGTGTACCTCGACACGGCCTCCGGTGAGGCCCTGCATCCGGCAGCCCGGGAGACCCTCGCGGCGGCACTGGGCGCCGCCTACGCGGACCCACGACGCCTCCACCACGCCGGCCGCTCGGCGCGCCTGGTCCTCGACAACGCCCGGGCCGCGACGGCCGAGGCCCTGGAGCTCCGTCCCGACGAGGTGACCTTCACGACGTCGGGCACCGAGGCCGTCCACCGCGGCCTCCTCGGGCTCCATCGCGGTGCCGAGCGCCACGGCGACACGATCGTGCACACCGCCGTCGAGCACTCGGCGGTGCTGCAGGCCGCAGCCTGGACGGGGAGCCCCACCCGCGCGCTCCCCGTCGACGCGGACGCGCGGGTCGTCCTGGACGCCCTCGACACCGAGGACGCCACGGTCGTGGCCTGCCAGTCCGCCAACCACGAGGTCGGCACGGTGCAGCCGGTGGCCGAGCTCGCCGCACGGGTGGGCGGCGTGCCCGTCTTCGTCGACGCGTGCGCCTCGGCCGGCCGGCTGCCCCTCCCCGCCGGCTGGTCGGCGCTCGCGGCGTCGGCCCACAAGTGGGGCGGTCCCGCGGGCGTCGGCGTCCTGGCCGTACGACGCGGCGTCCGCTGGCGCGAGCCGTTCCCGGAGGACGACCGGGCCGTCGAGCGCGAGAGCGGCTTCGAGAACGTGCCGGCGATCCTGGCGGCCGCGGCGGCGCTCCGGGCTGTCGTCGACGAGCGGGACGTCGAGAACGCGCGCCAGCACGCGCTCGTCGATCGCATCCGACGAGCGGTGGGCAGCCTCCCGGAGGTCGAGGTCGTGGGCGCGACGGACGACCGGCTGCCACACCTGGTGACGTTCTCCTGCCTCTATGTCGACGGCGAGGCGCTCGTCACCGAGCTCGACCAGCAGGGCTTCGAGGTGGCGAGCGGGTCGGCGTGCACGTCGTCGGCGCTCGAGCCCAGCCATGTCCTGGCCGCGATGGGCGCGCTCACCCACGGCAACGTGCGCGTGTCGGTCGGGCGCGACACCACCGCTGACGACGTGGAGCGCTTCCTGGCGCTGCTGCCGGGAGTGCTCGACGACCTGCGAGCACGGTTGTGATGCTCGAACTCGACTGCCGCGGACTGGTCTGTCCGGCACCGATCATCGAGCTGGCGCGCCGGATCACGGACGTCGCGACCGGGGAGCTCGTCGGGGTCGTCGCCACCGACGCGGCCGCCCGGTACGACGTACCGGCGTGGTGCCGGATGACGGGGCAGGAGTACGCCGGGGAGGAGACCACCGAGGACGGCGTGCCGCGTTACGTCGTACGACGGGTCAGGTGAGGCGGGCGGCGACCTCGCCGGCCGCGGTGTCGCCGTAGGACAGCCGGATCCGCTCGACGAACTGCTCGGAGGTGAAGGAGTACTCCTGGGTGCCGACGGTCTCGACGACGTACGCCGCCAGCACACAGCCGATCTGCGCGGACCGCTCGTGCCCGAGCCCCCACTCGAGCCCGGCGAGGAACCCGGCGCGGAACGCGTCTCCGACGCCGGTCGGCTCGACGGCCGAGACACCGGTCGCCGCCTTGACCTCGATCGGCTCGCAGTCGCGCGCCAGGATCCGGACCCCGTCGGCGCCGAGGGTGGTCACCTGCGTGCCGACGCGGGCGAGGACCTCGTCGCCCGACCAACCCGTCTTGGACTCGATCATCGCCGACTCGTACTCGTTGGAGAACAGGTAGGTCGCGCCGTCGATCAGGTCACGGATCAGGTCGCCCTCGCTGAAGGCCAGCTGTTGGCTGGGGTCGGCGATGAAGCGGTAGCCGCGCTGGCGGCACTCGTGGGTGTGGCGGAGCATGCCATCGGGGTCGTCGGCGGCGATCAGCACGAAGTCGGGCTCGCCGACCCGCTCCACGATCGGGAGCAGCTCGATCAGCCGGGCCTCGCTCATCGCGCCGGGGTAGAACGACGCGAACTGCGCCATGGTGCTGTCCGTCGTGCACACGAACCGCGCTGTGTGGCGGCTGTCGGAGATGTGTACGGCCGAGCAGTCGACGCCGTGCCGCTCCAGCCAGCTGCGGTAGTCCACGAAGTCCTCGCCCGCCGCACCCACGAGCACCGGGTGCAGGCCGAGCCGGCCGAGGCCGAAGCACATGTTGGGGGCCACTCCCCCACGGCGGATCTCCAGGTCGTCGACGAGGAAGGACACCGAGATCTTGTCGAGCTGGTCGACGACCAGCGAGTCCTTGAACCGCCCGGCGAAGGACATCAGATGGTCGGTGGCGATGGAGCCGCAGATCAGCAGAGACACGACAGGGACCTTACGACGAAGGTCCCTAGGGATACCCATCGGTAGCCGTTAGCGTCGAGTCCATGGCCGCTGTCACACCGGGAACTCCCGGCTCCCACCTCGTCCACGACGAGCTCGACGCCCCCGGCTCGATGCGTGACGACTGCCGCGCCGTGGGTGCCGCCCTTCGACTCGACCGCGTCGCCCGAGCCGCCGTAGCCGGGCCGCCGAGCCTGGAGTACGACGACTTCCCACGCGAGGTGACCAAGCGAGAGATCGCCATCGACGAGGCCGCCACGCGGCTTGCCAGGGCCTTCTACCTGGACTGACACCCGGTATGCCGAAGCCCCCGCGATGTCGCGGGGGCTTCGTGGTGTCCGTCGACCGCCTGCGGGCCGTACACACGCCACCGGGCGAGCACGCTCGCTCCGGCGAACACGACGGTCGTTCCGGCCCGGCTCCGCCGGGTCGCGACGTCCTCGCTCAGTGGAACGAGTCTCCGCAGGCGCACGAGCCGGTCGCGTTGGGGTTGTCGATCGTGAAGCCCTGCTTCTCGATCGTGTCCACGAAGTCGATCATCGCGCCGTTGAGGTAGGGAACACTCATCCGGTCGACGACCACGGCCACGCCGTCGAAGTCGGTCACGACGTCGCCGTCGAGCGTGCGCTCGTCGAAGAACAGCTGGTAGCGCAGACCGCTGCAGCCACCGGGCTGCACCGAGATCCGCAGCTGGAGGTCGTCACGACCCTCCTGCTCCAGCAGGCTCTTGACCTTGGACGCGGCGACAGAGCTCAGGTTGATCTGGTCCGTACGACGCTCTTCGGTGACCTGCTCGGTCATGCTGCTGCTCCTTCACTGGTGCGAGGCACGTATGACAGGCCCAATTCTGTCACAGGCGGGGTTATTCCTCGCGATCCCCGTGAGGGCGGGCCGCACTCAGCGGGACCAGGTGCGGGCGACGCGGGCGGCGAGCTCGGCGAGGCTCCGGGCGGGGTCCTGCACAGCGCGCTCTTCACCGACCAGGTCGACCAGGGAGTACGCCGACTCGATGCCGAGCGCGCGCATCTCGCGGGATCCCACGAGCACCTGCCCGGCCAGTGCCACGCACGGCCGCAAGGCCTCGCCGGCGACCGTCGCGACGCCGTACGGCACCTTGCCGGAACGACTCGAGAAGTCGAAGGCGCCCTCGCCGGTGACCACGAGGTCGCAGGCCCGGGCGCGCGCCGGCAGGTCGACGGCCTCGGCGACGACGTCGAACCCCGGTCTCCGGTCGGCGCCGAGCAGCAGCAGGGCGAAACCGAGACCGCCGGCGGCTCCCGCCCCCTTCTCCAGAGACGTACGGCGGTCGGTCGCCGCCGCGAGCTCCTCCAGGATGCCGTCGACGGCCGGGAGCCGCTCCTCGGCGATCCCCTTCTGCGGACCGAACGTCTTGGTCGCACCGAACAACCCGGTCAGGGGACTGTCGACGTCGCTGGCACAGGTGAGCCGCACCCCGGCGATCCGTGCCCGTGCGGGCTCGAGGTCGACTCGCGTGACCCCCGCCAGACCGGCAACCCCCTGGTCGAGGGGCCGATCTCCCGTGGCGCCCAGGGCACCCAGCAGGCCCGCTCCCCCGTCGTTCGTGCCGGATCCACCGAGGCCGACGGCGATGTCGGTGGCCCCTGCTTCGATCGCGTGCCCGACCAGCTCCCCGACGCCCCAGGTGGTGGCGCGCTCCGGCCGCTCCCCTCCGGTGAGGGTCAGCCCACAGGCCTGAGCGCTCTCCACCCAGGCTCGCTCGCCCCTGAGCAGCACCGCCCCCGGCACCGGGTCGCCGTACGGTCCACGCACCGTGACGGCCGCGAGATCTCCGCCCAACGCCTCGTGCAGCACGTCGACGAAGCCGGGCCCGCCATCAGCCATCGGTGCGAGGTCGAGGTCGTCATCGCGGGGCCTGCCGCACCCAGCCGTCCGCGATCGCCCGAGCGGCCTCGCGCGCGGTGAGGGTGCCGGCGAACTTGTCCGGCGCGACGAGGACGCGCATGACGCCATTCTCGGGGTCGCCGCGGCGGTCAGGCCGACCGGGTGAGCAGACCGGCCACCATCGCCGCGGAGCCGGCCAGGGCACAGGCGGCGCGGAGGTGGTTCCAGACCTCCCAGGGGCGGGCATAGTCGCGCCAGGCCCGGGCTGCCCGCGGACCGTCGGCGGCGATCGAGGCGAAGGCGTCGTTGTGCGGGATGTGGTAGATCGCGGTGATCGAGAACGACGCGACGTAGAGGAGGCAGCCCAGCAGGACCAGACCGGTGCCGAGGCCGCGGTCCCCGCGCAGCCGGAGCAACGCCCCCACGGCGACGACGAGGCACAGGGCCAGCGTGACGACCATGTCGACCGCCAGGAGCGACTTCGGCGCCACCTTGTTGATCTGCTGCATCGTCGCGATCGCGGCGGAGGGTGGCGACTGGTCCAGCCCCGGCATGACCAGGGTGGAGAAGCCGAACAGGACTCCGCCGAAGGCGGCCGAGCCGAGAGCGGCGAGGACGGTGAGGGTCTGCGTCGTGTTCATGGGCCCCAGTCGACAGCGGTTCATCGAGACTTTCCATGGGCATACGTGCCGGTTGCATCTGAATTCGTCTACGCTGGAGGCCCATGGATCCCCTGTCGACCCTGATCGACGCCCCGCGCGGGCGTGGGTCGTTCCTGCTGCGCGTGCCGATGACCCGGCCGTGGTGCATCCGGGTGCGCGACGAGGCGCCGCTGACCGTGGTGGCGGTGACCGAGGGGTCGGCGTACTTCACGCGCGAGCCGGGCCCGGCTCTGCCGCTCGAACGCGGCGACCTGCTCCTCGTGCGCGGCCCGACGCCGTACGACGTGGGTGACGCACCCGGCCGGGAGCCGAGCGCGGTGATCCACCCCGGCAACCGCAGCGAGACCCCTGACGGCGTGTCGCTCGACCTCCCGATGTCACACGGCCTGCGCACGTGGGGCAACGACCCGGAGGGCGAGGATGCGCTGCTCGTCGGCAACTACGCCTCGGTCGGGGAGGTCGGCGCCAGGATGCTGGACGCGCTGCCCGCGTGGTGGGTGATCCGGGGCGACGAGTGGGACAGCCCACTGGTGGCGCTGCTGCTCGACCAGCTGGAGCGCGACGGACCCGGACAGGCGAGCCTCCTGGACCGGTTGCTCGACGCCCTCGTGGTGTCCGCCGTCCAGCACTGGGCGACCACGGCCGACCGGCTCCCGCCGTGGCTCCGTGCCGGCGACGACCGCGAGGTGGCGCACGCGCTGGACCTCGTGCACGACCATCCGGAGGCGCCCTGGACCCTCACCTCCCTGGCCCGTCAGGTCGGGCTGTCCCGAGCCGGCTTCTCGCGCCGCTTCACCACGGCCGTCGGCGAGTCGCCGATCGCCTACCTGAGCGCCTGGCGCCTGGCGCTCGCGGCCGACCTGCTCGCCGGCACCGACGACACCGTTGCCGCGATCTCACGCTCCGTCGGCTACACGAGCCCGTTCACGTTCAGCGACGCGTTCAAGCGGTCCTACGGCGTGAGCCCGGTGGAGCACCGGCGCCGCGGGCGCGCCGGCTGACTCCTCACTCCGCGGACGCCTCTGCGGTGCGCTGCACCAGGTCGGCCACCACGTCCCGCAGATCGCCGCTGCGCTCGAACGCCTGCCGCTGGCGGCGGGCGCCGGTGCCCTGCGTGGCCAGTCGTGACAGCCCGTCCTGGACCAGGCCGGTGTCGCCGACAGCCTCGAGGGCCGGAGCCACGGCCTCGGCCAGCGCGGCGAGCGCGTCCGCGGCAGGCACCAGGTCCCAGGAGACGGGATGGACGAGGCCGCCGCTCAGGCCGTAGCGGGCCGCCCGCCACCACGCAGCACGGAGCAGGTCGCTGCGCACGGGCTCGCCCGGGGCGGTGGTCCCGGCGACGGTCTCCACCAGGGCTCGGGCAAGGGCCGCCGCGAGCACGGCGTCGTCCACGTCGGTGCACGTGTCGGAGACCCGGATCTCCACGGTCGGGTACGACGCCGAGAGCCGCGCGTCGTAGTAGAGCATCCCGTCGTCGAGCGCGGCGCCCACCCGGATCAACGTGTCGCGCACGCGCCGGTACTCAGCGAGAGTCCCGTAGGGCTCCGCCGTGCCGGCCGTCGGCCAACGGGTCCAGACCTGCTGCCGCCACGACGCGTAGCCGGTGTCGCTGCCCGAGGCGTACGGCGAGTTGGAGGTCAGGGCGGTCAGCAGCGGAAGCCAGGGGCGAAGCCCGTCGATGACCTGCACGCCCTCCTCCTCGTCGGCCACGTCGACATGGACGTGCATGCCGAGGGTGCCGGCGCCGCGCCCGGTGTCGCCGAACTCCTGGACGATCCGCTCGTAGCGCGGGTTGGCGCTGACGGCCGGCGTCACCGAGCCGAGGGGCGCGGTGGCCACCGCCGCGATCGCCACGCCGGACTGCTCGGCCGCCGCGATCGCCGTACGACGTGCCTCCCGCAGCTGACGACCGACCTCGGCGAGGTCGACCGAGGGGTCGGTATGAGTCTCGACCATGTGGCGGAGCAGCTCGCCCTCGAGGTCGCGGGAGGGCGACGGCGCGGGCGCGTCGCCGCGCTCGGCGCGGTGCTCGTGGAGGACGGCTCCGGCGGCGTTGGCCAGCTCCCCGGTCTCGGGGTCCACCAGGAGGAGCTCCTCCTCCACGCCGACCTTGCGCACCGAGAACCTGTACCCATCCTCGCCGACGTCACGCCTCGGGCCGTCGCGGCCGGTCTAGGTTGGGCCGGTGAGCGAGGTACGGATCCGGCCCATGACGCCCGACGACGTGCCGGGGGCCGAGCGGGTCACCGCGATCGGCTTCCACGAGCTCGACACCCGGATGTTCCGACGCTCGTGGCCCGACCCTGCGCTGCGGCCGCCCGAGCGGAGCGCCGCCTGGGTCCGTCGAACCCAGCACCTGCTGCGTACCGACCCCGGCGGATGCTGGGTGGCCGAGGACGGCGTGGACCTGCTCGGAGTCGTCGTGTCGTTCGTGCGCGAGAAGATGTGGCTGCTCGCGTCGTATGCCGTCCTGCCCGGCGCACAGGGCCTCGGCCTCGGCCGGGCGCTGCTCGCCCCGGCACTGGAGCACGGCCGCGGGTCGCTGCGCGCGATGCTGAACGCCTCCAACGACCCGAAGGCGGTCCGGCGCTACCACCAGGCGGGCTTCCGGCTGTACCCGCAGATGTTCCTGCGCGGCACCCCCGACCGCACCACGATCCCGGTGGTCGAGAAGGTGCGCGACGGCAGTGCCGGCGACATCGACCTGATGGACTCGATCGACCGGCAGACCCGGGGCGCGGCGCACGGCGCCGATCACGAGGTCCTCTTGGAGCAGTACCGGCTCGTCGTCAGCGACACGTCGACCGGCCAGGGGTACGCCTACCTCGACGGCGGGGTCGCCCTGCTCGCGGCGACCAACCGTCGTACGGCGGCTCGACTGATGTGGGAGGCCATCGCCTCCGGCGACGACCTGCTGATCGGCCACATCACGCCCGAGAACGACTGGGCCGTCGAGGTCGGGCTCGCGGCACGGCTCGAGCTCGACCAGGGCGGGTACCTGGCCCTGCGCCATCTGAGGCCGCCGAAGCCCTACCTCGCGCACGGCGCCCTGATGTGAGGATCGGCTGCCGGGTCGACCCGCGACCCCGGTCCCTACGATGGGCCCATGACCACCGTGGATCTCCCGCTGCTGCCCCTCGGCCGAGGCACGGACCTCACCGCGGAGCGCGGCGTGGAATGCCCGGGGGACCTCCCCGCGCCCTCCGACCCGACCCTGGTGGCGCGCGCGGCAGCGGCCAAGGAGGCGCTCGGAGAGCGGCTGTTCGTGCTCGGACACCACTACCAGCGCGACGAGGTCATCCAGTTCGCCGACGTCACCGGCGACTCGTTCAAGCTCGCCCGTGACGCCGCTGGCCGTCCGGAGGCCGAGTTCATCGTGTTCTGCGGGGTCCACTTCATGGCGGAGTCGGCCGACATCCTGACCGCACCGACGCAGCAGGTCGTCCTGCCCGACCTCGCTGCCGGCTGCTCCATGGCCGACATGGCCCGGCTGGCGCAGGTCGAGGACTGCTGGGACGCCCTGGCCGACGCCGGCCTGGCCGAGCGCGTCGTACCGATCACCTACATGAACTCCTCCGCCGACATCAAGGCGTTCTGCGGCCGCCACGGGGGGGCCGTGTGCACGTCGAGCAACGCCGACGTGGCCCTGGAGTGGGCGTTCGAGCAGAAGCCGGACGCGAAGGTGCTGTTCCTCCCCGACCAGCACCTCGGCCGCAACACCGCTGTGCTGAAGCTCGGGATGTCGCTCGAGGACTGCGTCGTGTGGGACCCGCGGCAACCGGGCGGCGGGGTCGAGCCCGAGGCGCTGGCGACCGCGCGGATGATCCTGTGGAAGGGCCACTGCTCGGTGCACGGCCGGTTCTCGGTCGATGTGGTCGACGAGCTGCGTGCCCGCACCCCCGACATCCAGATCCTGGTCCACCCCGAGTGCACCCACGACGTGGTCACGCGGGCCGACCTGGTCGGCTCGACGGAGTTCATCATCAAGACCGTCGAGGCGGCGCCGCCCGGTTCCAGCTGGGCGATCGGGACCGAGCTCAACCTCGTCCAGCGGCTCGCCCGGCAGCATCCCGACCAGCACATCGCGTTCCTCGACCGCAACGTCTGCTACTGCTCGACGATGAACCGGATCGACCTCCCCCACCTGGTGTGGGCGCTCGAGTCACTGGTCGCCGGCGTGGTCGTGAACCGGATCCAGGTCGACCCCGTCACCGAGCGCGACGCCCAGCTCGCCCTGCAGCGCATGCTCGCCCTGCCGGGCCGCTCCCACCGCGACTGACGCTGACCCGGCCCGTCTTCACGCCGCACCACGCCGACCCGGCCCGTCTTCACGCCGCACCACGCCGACCCGGCCCGTCTTCACGCCGTCACCACGCCGACCCGGCCCGCCTTCACGCCGTCGACAATGAGCCGGGTCAGCACTCCAGCCCGTCAACAAGAGCCGGGTCAGCACTCCAACCCGTCAACAAGAGCCGGGTCAGCGTCAGAGGCCGGGGGCACCCCAGAGTGCGAGCCAGCGTTGGAGGTCCTGCTCCATCGGCAGCTCCGCCTCGAGCTCGTCGCGGAGCTGGATCTCCAGGAGGTTGTCACGGGTCTTCGGGCCGGTCGGGGCGAAGCCGTAGAACGTGCCCTGCTTGTAGAGGTAGACCAGTCCCACCCGCCGGCCCGAGCGGTCGGCGAACGGCACCACGGAGCACAGCAGCCCGTCGCCGAAGCCCTGCTCCTCGAGCGCGGTGTTGACGGCGTGGAGATCGGTGCAGAGTCCCTCGATGTCGGAGGGGTCGCGGGTCACGACCAGCCAGGTGAAGCCGAAGCCGTCGCGTGACACGGCGACGTCGGGCTTGTCGGGGTCGCCCTCGAGCAGCGCCACCACGTCGTCCTGGGTCTGCTGGTACGCCGGACCCTCGGCCGCCCGGAAGCACACCGACCCGCTTCCCGTCGGGAGGAGCCCGGCCGAGGTGTCGAGCGTGACCGCGGCACTCGGGATCAGGAACAGCGAGTCGAGATCGGCCTTCTTGGGCTTGGTGCGTCCGGTGATCGCGCCCCAGAAGCCGGTCACAGCGCGGGCGGACCGTCGGCCGGCCGACCGAGCTCGGCCTGGATCTTCGCCAGCTGCTCCAGCCGCTGCTCCAGCGACGGGTGGGTCGAGGTGAGCTGGCTCAGGCTCACGCCCTTGATCGCCGGGGCGATGAAGAAGGCGTTCATGGAGCTGCTGGCCCGCAGGTCGCGGTCGGGAACGGCGGCCATGCCGCCGGAGATCTTCTGCAGCGCGGTGGCCAGGGCCTGGGGCTTCATGGTCAGGTACGCGCCCGAACGGTCGGCGCACAGCTCGCGGTAGCGGGAGAGCAGTCGCGTCAGGAAGAAGCTGACGGCATAGACCACCAGGCTGACCACCAGGACCACGAGCCAGACCGGGACGCCGTTGTTGTTGTTGTTGTCCCGCCGGCCACCACCGCCGAACAGGGCGCCGTACTGCGCACCGCGGGTGAGCATGCCCGCCACGATGCCCGCGGTCGAGGCGATCGTCATCACGGTGACGTCGCGGTGGGCGACGTGGCTGAGCTCGTGGGCGAGCACAGCCTCCATCTCGTCGGCGGTGAGCAGACCGAGGATGCCCGTGGTCACGCAGACCACGGACCGTTCCGGCGAGCGACCGGTCGCGAACGCGTTGGGCACCGACATGTCGGCGACGCCGACCCGAGGCTTCGGCATGTCGGCCAGGGCGACCAGCCGGTCGATCATGGCGTGGAGCTCGGGAGCCTCCTCCGGCGTGACCTCCCGCGCGCGCATCGCCTTCATCGCGACCGTGTCGGAGAAGTACCACTGGCCCCAGGCGATGCCGATCCCGATGATGCCGATGATCGGCGCCCACTGGGCCGGCAGCACGAACATCAGCACCACGACGAGTGCGACGAACACCGCCCCGAGCAGGAACATCACGGAGGTCATCCGGACCGTGAGGCCGGAGTCTGGGGCGAAACGAGTGCGTGCCATGGACCCAGTGTCAACCAGGGATCAAACCGTCGCCGCTGAGCATGTCGCGCACCTCCGCCAGGGAGGCGTCGGCCATCGGCAGGATCAGGTCGCTCGGCTCGAGCGAACCGGGCTCACGCTTCGCCCCGGCCGCGCGTACGCCGTCGAGCAGAGCGGCGAGCGCGGTCTGGAAACCCTCCTCGTCGCCACCCTCGACGGAGGACTCGACCTGGGCGTCGAGGTCGTTGAGCGCGCTGATCGCCTCGTCGGAGAGGTCGTACTGGCCCTCACCGAGGATGCGGACGATCATTTCTGTTCCCCGGAGGACTCCGTCGTCTCGGGCTCGGCCTGCAGGATCTCGCCGCCGTCGGAGCCGGCCTCGAGGGCCTCGGGCGCCTGGCCGGCCTTCAGCTTGGCGAGCTCCGTCTCGACGTCGGACTGCGAGCTCATCGCCTCGAGCTCGCGACTGATGTCGTCGCCGTTGTTGAGCGAGCTGGCGTCGTCGAGCGCACCGGAGGCGATCAGCTCGTCGATGGCACCCGCCCGGGCCTGCATCTGGGCGGTCTTGTCCTCGGCCCGCTGGATGGCCATCCCGACGTCGCCCATCTCCTCGCCGATGCCGGACATCGCCTCGTTGATCTTGGTCTGCGCCTCGGCGGCGGTGTACGTCGCCTTGATCGTCTCCTTGCGGGTCCGGAACGCCTCGACCTTGGCACTGAGCCGCTGCTGGGCGAGCGTGAGCTTCTCCTCCTCGCCCTGGAGCTGGGCCTGCTGGGTCTTCAGGTCGGCGATCTGCTGGGTGAGCCCCGACTTGCGAGTCAGCGCCTCGCGCGCGAGGTCCTCCCGACCGACCTTGATCGCCTGCTCCGCCTGCCCCTGCAGCTTGTCGGACTGTGCGGTCAGCTGGTTCACCTGGAGCTCGACCCGCTTGCGCGACGTGGCGACGTCGGCGACCCCACGGCGCACCTTCGCCAGGAGGTCGAGCTGGCGCTGGTAGCTGTAGTCGAGCGTCTCGCGAGGATCCTCGGCCCGGTCGAGTGCCTTGTTCGCCTTGGACCTGAAGATCAGGCTGATCCGTTGCCACATGCTCATGAGGCCAGACTATGGGTAGGCGTCAAGGTCGCGGCACCGGCGGTAGGCTGGGCGCGCGGGCCGATCCGGCCCGGTCGCCGACACCAGGAAGCTACGCCTTGTTCCGCCGTACCAAGACCGAGACCACCGCCGTACCTGCCGAACCGATCGTCGAGGGCGGCGTGCAGAAGAAGGGCCGCCCGACGCCGTCGCGGAAGGAGGCCGAGGCCGCAGCCAGGGCGCGCGCCAAGGTCCCCCGCACGCGCAAGGAGATGGCGGCCGCGCAGAAGGCCTCTCGCGGCCAGTCCAGCGCCCAGGTGCGGCAGGCCATGCGCACCGGCGACGACCGCTTCCTGCCGCCCCGCGACAAGGGTCCCGTGAAGCGGTTCATCCGCGACTACGTCGACAGCCGGTTCTCGTTCATCGAGCTGCTGATCCCGCTGATGCTGGTCGTGCTGATCCTCGGCTGGAGCGGCAACGCCACGGTCACGACGTATGCGAACCTGGCGATGCTCTCGGTGCTGGTGCTGATCGTCCTCGACCTGATCCGGCTGCGCTTCCGGCTCAAGCGCGAGCTGACCGCGCGGTTCCCCGAAGCCCCGACCAAGGGCACCACCTACTACGCGATCGCGCGCTCCATGCAGATGCGCTTCATGCGGCTGCCCAAGACCCAGGTCAAGGTCGGCCAACAGCTGCCCGAGCGTTACCGCTAGGGCCTCACGCGTCGTAGTCGAGTACGACGCGGGCCGATGTCGGGTGTGACTGGCAGGTGAGGACGTAGCCGTCCTCGATCTCCTCGGGCTCGAGGGCGTAGTTGACGTCCATCTCCACCGTGCCCTCGACGAGCTTGGCCCGACAGGTGCCGCAGACGCCGCCGCGGCACGCGAACGGCAGGTCGGACCGCACGCGCAGCGCCGCCTCCAGCACGCCGACGTCGTCGGGTCGCAGCTCCAGGTCGGAGGAGCGGCCGTCGAGCTTGAAGGTCACGTGAGCCGCACCCTCGACGCCGGTCGCCACGACCTCGGTCGCGCGCGGGACGGGGTCGGCGTGGAAGAGCTCGGTGTGGATCGCGTGCGGGTCGACACCGTGGTCGAGGATCACCTGCCGCAGGTCGACGACCATCTGCTGTGGCCCGCACAGGAACCACGCGTCGACGTCGTCGGCCGGCATCAACGCATCGAGGATCCGGGTCAGCCGGTCGCCGTCGAGCCGGCCCGAGAAGAGCTCGACGTCCTGCTCCTCGCGCGAGAGCACGTGCACCAGCCAGAACCGGTCGGGGAACCGGTCCTTGAGGTCGTGCAGGTCATCGAGGAACATCACCGTGCGGTGGGTCCGGTTCGCGTAGACCAGCATCACCTGGGCGCCCGGCTCACTCTCCAGGATCGTGGACACGATCGAGATCACCGGCGTGATCCCGGAGCCGGCGGCGATCGCGACGTACGTCTTGGTCGACTCCGGGTCGAGGGTCGTGGTGAACCGCCCGGCCGGGGTCATCACGTCGAGCTCGTCGCCGACGCGCAGGGTGTCGATCACACCCTCGCTGAAGGCGCCACCAGGCAGCTTCTTCACGCCGATCCGCAGCAGCCCGGAGCTCGGCGTCGTGCAGATCGAGAAGCTGCGTCGCTCACCGTCGTCGCCACGGATCGTCAGGTGCTGACCGTGGACGAACCGGTAGTCGTCGGCGAGCTCAGGAGGGACGGCGAACGTGAGCGCGACCGAGTCGTCGGTCAACGGCTCGACGGAGGCCACCCGGAGCGGGTGGAAGACGGGAGTGGACATTCACAGGGCCTTGAAGTGGTCGAACGGCTCGCGGCAGGCGCGGCAGACCCACAGACTCTTGCAGGCGGTCGAGCCGAAGCGGCTGGACTCCCGGGTGTCGAGACTGCCGCACTGCGGACACCGCACCGACAAGGTGAGCCCGACCGGACCGTCCGGTCGCGCGCCGAGGGGTCCGGGCGGCGCGATCCCGGCACGGGCGAGCTTGGCCCGCCCCTCCTCGGTCACGTCGTCGGTGGACCACGCGGGGCTGAGCACGAACTCGACGTCGACGTGCTGGTAGCCGGCGCAGGTCAGCGTCTCGACCAGGTCGGCACGGATCGTCTCCATCGCCGGGCAGCCGGAGTACGTCGGGGTGATGGTCACGTGGACGCGTCCCTGGTCGTCCTCGGTGACGTCGCGGAGGATCCCGAGGTCCGCGATGGTCACGTGGGGCAGCTCGGGATCGAGCACGGTCGCGGCGAGGTCGCGAGCACGCACCCGCACTCCCGGCTCGGCGAGGGTGTGCTGCGTCCGCCTCCAGGTCACCACGTCGCTCCCGGGTGTGAGCGGTGCAGATGCTGCATCTCGGCCAGCAGGTGGCCGAGGTGCTCGGTGTGGAGACCTTCGCGTCCACCGCCGAGTGCGGGACGGACGTCGGGCAGCGTGAGCGTCGCGTTCGCGACGTCCCGGGCGAGGTCGTCGAGCACGGCCCCGCGCAAGGCGCTGGGGTCGACGACCCGCCCGGCCAGCTCGGGATCGACCGGTGCGAACAGCTCCTCGACATAGGGCCATTCCGCGTCGAGTGCCTGCTGCATCCGCAGGTGTGACTCGTCGGTGCCGTCGCCGAGCCTCAGCACCCAGTGGGAGGCGTGGTCGACGTGGTAGGCCACCTCCTTGACCGCCTTGCCGGCGATCCCGGCGAGCGTCTCGTCGGGGCAGCCCTGCAGGCCGGCGTACAGGTGGGCCTGGTACGTCGCGACCACCAGCAGGCGCGCCATCGCGACACCGAAGTCCGTCATCGGCCGCTCGACCAGCTTGACGTTGCGGAACTCCCGGTCGTCGCGCAGATAGGCCAGGTCGTCCTCGCTGCGCCCCGCACCCTCGAGCCGGCCGGCGTACGTCAGGAGGGTGCGTGCCTGGCCGAGCTGGTCGAGACCGATGTTGGCCAGGGCGACGTCCTCCTCGAGCTCGGGCGCGCGGCTGATCCACCAGCCCATCCGCTGGGCGGAGACCAAGGCGTCGTCGGCGAGCCCGAGGACGTAGTCGAAGAGAGGCTGGTCCACTAGAGGTGCTCGACCCCCTCGGGGACGTCGTAGAACGTGGGGTGCCGGTAGATCTTGTCGGCGGCGGGATCGAAGAACGCGTCACGCTCGTCGGGGGTGGACGCCTCGATGTCGGAGGCGCGCACGACCCACAGCGAGACACCTTCCCCGCGGCGCGTGTAGAGGTCGCGGGCGTTGCGCAGCGCCATCTCGGCGTCGGGTGCGTGCAAGGAGCCCGCGTGGACGTGGGACAGCCCGCGCCGGGCGCGCACGAACACCTCCCACAGGGGCCAGCCACGCGAGCTCATGCGCTCGCCTCGAGCCGGACGTCTCGCCGCTTCCTCTCGTACGCCTCCGCTGCCTCTCGCACCCAGGCGCCCTCGTCGTGAGCGCGGCGCTTGTGGGCCATCCGCTCGGCGTTGCACGGCCCGTTGCCCTTGATCACCTCGAAGAGCTCGGTGAAGTCGATCTCGCCGTGGACGTAGTGGCCGGTCTCGTCGTCCCACCGGAGGTCGGGGTCGGGCAGCGTGAGCCCGAGCGCCTGCGCCTGCGGCACGGTCATGTCGACGAAGCGCTGACGCAGCTCGTCGTTCGAGAAGCGCTTGATGCCCCACGCCATCGACTGGGCGGAGTTCGGGGAGTCGTCGTCGGGCGGGCCGAACATCATCAGCGCCGGCCACCAGTAGCGGTCGACGGCGTCCTGCGCCATCGCCTTCTGGGCGGGCGTGCCGTGGGACAGCGTGTGCAGGATCTCGAAGCCCTGCCGCTGGTGGAAGGACTCCTCCTTGCAGACGCGGATCATCGCGCGGGCATAGGGCCCGTACGAGCAGCGGCACAGCGGCACCTGGTTGGTGATGGCGGCCCCGTCGACGAGCCAGCCGATGGCACCGACGTCGGCCCAGGTCAGGGTCGGGTAGTTGAAGATCGAGGAGTACTTCTGCCGGCCGGTGTGGAGCTGGTCGACGAGGTCGGCGCGGTCGACGCCCAAGGTCTCGGCCGCGGCGTAGAGGTAGAGGCCGTGTCCGGCCTCGTCCTGCACCTTCGCCATCAGGATCGCCTTGCGGCGCAGGCTCGGGGCCCGGCTGATCCAGTTGCCCTCGGGCTGCATGCCGATGATCTCGGAGTGAGCGTGCTGGGCGATCTGCCGGACCAGGGTCTTCCGATAGGCCTCTGGCATCTCGTCACGCGGCTCGACGCGACCCTCGTCCGTCAGCAGGGAGGAGAAGGCCTCGTCGTCGTGGGCGGTGTCGCGGGCCGCCGCCACCTCGGGGGCGTCGCTGCCGAAGTCGTTGCCGTACACCCAGCCCACGCTACCAGCGCTTGTGACACTCGGATGCATCGTTGCCACTGGGGTGTAACACGAGGCGGACTGCGAGGATGGCGCCATGGGCAGCCCTACCGCCGACGTGTCGGTCCGCGTCGCGTGGGCGGACGACGCCGACGCGATCGCCGAGATCCAGGCTCGCGCGTGGGCGACGTCGTACGCCGGGCTGGTCCCGGCCGCGGGTGACCTGCGCACGGCGGACTTCGCCCAGCTCTGGCGCGAGGCGCTCACCCACCCTGCGGACGCCCGACATCGAGCGCTCGTCGCCCTCGAGCGCAACCGCGTGGTGGGCTTCGCCATCACCACCCCTGCCACCGATCCCGACTGCGACCAGGTCACCGACGCCGAGCTGATGGAGCTCACGGTCGAGGCGGCCGAGCGCGGCAGGGGACACGGATCGCGGCTGCTGCAGGCGGCCGCCGACACGATGGTGGCCGACCGCTTCACCCGCGCGGTCACGTGGCTGGTGGCCGACGACGACGAACAGCGGGGCTTCCTCACGGACGCCGGCTGGGCTCCCGACGGCGCCCACCGCACGCTCGACCTCGACGGCACCGGCGCCACGCAGGTCAAGCAGGTCAGGCTGCACACCGCGCTGGCCTGACGTCCCCTCTTGGTTTCCGGCGCCGTCGGCGGCACGATGGAGACAGCGGCACCTGGCCGCACCTCACCTCAGACGAATCGGGGCCCGCGCGATGTTCGGACCACTGCCGCTGCTGCACCGGATCATGCTGGCCCTCGTCACCGCCGCCTCGGGTGTGCTCGCGGGCGCCTGGGCGGCGCACGTCACCCCACTCCCCCTCGCCGTGTCGATGGGGGCTCTCGTCGGGGGCCTGGTCGGCCTGGTCGCGGCGTACGCCCTGGTGCACCAGCCGCAGCCGCGACCGGTGCGGGTCACCCGCCGCCGCTGACCCCGGCCGCGGCTAGGGTCGGCCCGTGTCCGACCCAGGCGGTGAACAGCCCACCGAACGCCGCGCGATCATCCGCGACGGGCTGGGCGTGGGCATGGCCACCGGCCTCTACGGCGTGTCGTTCGGGGCCGTCTCCGTCGCGGCAGGACTGTCGGTGCTGCAGACGTGCGCCCTGTCGCTGGTGATGTTCACCGGCGCGTCGCAGTTCGCGATCGTGGGCGTGGTCGCCGCCGGTGGGGCGCCGATCTCCGGCGCCGTGACCGCGCTGATGCTCGGCACCCGTAACACCCTCTACGGCTTGAAGCTGGCGCCGTTGCTGAAGTTCCGCGGCTGGCGACGCCCCCTGGCCGCTCAGCTGGTCATCGACGAGTCCACTGCCATGTCGGTGATGCGTGGCTCGACGGCCACCGCGAGGATCGGCTTCCTCAGCACCGGCCTCGCGGTGTTCGTCCTGTGGAACCTCTTCACCTTCGTCGGCGCGGTCGCGGGCAACCGCATCGGCGACCCGCGCACCTACGGGCTCGATGCCGCGGTGGGCGCCGCCTTCCTCGCCCTGCTCTGGCCGAGGTTGGCCGACCGCAGCAACCGCGTGGTCGCCGCCTGTGCAGCAGCGGTGGCCCTCGGCGTCGTACCCCTGACGCCGGCCGGCGTACCTGTGCTCGTGGCCGGCGGCGTCGCTCTCCTGGCCGGCTTCCTGACCCGCAACGCCGCCGACTCGACCGAGATCCCCGCACCATGACGTGGTGGTGGGCGATCCTCGGGGCCGGCGTCGGCTGCTACCTGCTCAAGCTGGCCGGTCTCTCGGTGCCCGCCCGCGTGCTCGAACGCCCCGTCGTCGAGCGGATCGCGGACCTGATCCCGGTCGCGCTGCTCTCCGCGCTGGTCGCGGTCCAGGTGTTCGCCAGCGGCACCCACCTGACGATCGACGCGCGTGCCGCCGGCCTCGCCGCGGCCGTCGTCGCGCTGGTGCTGCGGGCACCGTTCCTCGTGGTGGTCGTCGTCGCCGCCGTCACCGCGTCGCTGCTGCGGGTGGTCTTCCCGGGCTGGTGATCGGCGGTCCCCCGTCGCTGGCCTCTGGGGTTCGCTGTGCTCCGCCCCCGGTTTCACCATGCGACCATGGTGAAACGCTGCTTCACATGCCGAATCCACCATGAGAAGCCGGGTTTCACCATGTGAACATGGTGAAACCGAGACACGCGGCCGGCGGCGCTCCTTGCGGCCGTGCCGCCCCGGCTGCGCCGGGTCGACACGCGTCTGCCTTGCCCGCAAGCGGCCGGCGGCGCTCCTTGCGGCCGTGCCGCCCCGGCTGCGCCGGGTCGGCACGTCCTCAGTCGAGATCGAGGAGGTGCTCGAGGCCGACGGTCAGGCCGGGGCGATCCGCGATGGCGCGCACGGCCATCAGCACGCCGGGGGTGAACGACGCGCGGTCCATCGAGTCGTGCCGGATGGTGAGGGTCTCCCCCGGGCCGCCCAGGACGACCTCCTGGTGGGCGACGAGACCGCGGGCCCGGACGGAGTGCACGTGCACGCCGTCCACCTCGGCGCCGCGGGCGCCGTCGAGGCCGGTGGACGTGGCGTCGGGCATCGAGCCCAGCCCGGCTCCGCGTCGGGCGGCGGCCACGAGCTCAGCCGTACGACGCGACGTACCGCTCGGGGCATCGGCCTTGTCCGCGTGGTGGAGCTCGATGATCTCGACGGACTCGTAGTACGGGGCCGCGGCCGCGGCGAAGCGCATCATCAGGACGGCGCCGAGGGAGAAGTTGGGTGCCACCAGGATCCCGACCCCGGGCGCGTCGGCCAGCGTCGAGCGGAGGACGCCGAGCCGCTCCTCGTCGAAGCCGGTGGTGCCGACCACGCAGTGCAGACCGTGGTCCACGCACCAGCGGAGGTTGTCCATCACCACGTCCGGATGCGTGAAGTCGACGACGACCTCGGCGGCCCTCAGCGGGTCGAGCGCGTCTCCCGCGTCGACGGCCGCGACGAGCTCCAGGTCGGCTGCTGCCTCGACCGCCCGGCACACCTCCGAGCCGACCCGGCCGCGCGCACCGAGGACGCCCACCTTGACGCTCACGGGCCCAACCTAGCGGCCGGTGCGGGTCGTTCGGGTGCAGGCGCCACGGACCCCCGCACTCGACCCGCGCCGCGACACCGGGCGAGCGTGGGTCCCCGTGCACGCGGAATCTGGCAGGCTGTAGGCGTGCCAGTGCAGCCGATCCCCCCGCGTCTGCTGTGGGCCGTCGACCTGATGGATCCGCAGCCGGGCGACAACATCCTCGAGATCGGCTGCGGCCCGGGCGCCGGCGCCGAGCTGATCTGCGCACGGCTGACCACCGGCAAGCTGTTCGCCATCGACCGTTCCGAGTCCGGCGTGGACCGCACCCGCCGGCGCAACCAGAAGTACGTCGACGCGGGGCGCCTCACCGTGCGCCAGATCGACCTCGCCACCCTGCGGGTCCCCGTCAAGCGGCTGCACAAGGTCTTCGCGTTCAACGTCAACCTCTTCTGGGTCCGGAAGTGCGCCGACGAGGTGGCCCTGCTGCACGAGCGGGTACTGCCGGGCGGTGCCGTCTACCTGTTCTACGAGACCACGCAGCCCGAGTTGGTGCCCAACATCGTCAAGAAGGCCTCCCTGGCCCTGACCGACGGCGGCTTCCGGGTCTCGGTGGTGGACCAGAAGGCGCCGCCGGTCGTGGCAATCATCGGGCGTAGATAAGTCTCTTGCCTGATATTGACTAACTATTAGGTTATTCCCTAAACTCTGGTCGTCATCAGGGAAGGAGCCGGGATGCGCGTCGTGGTGCTCACCGTGGACCAGCACGGCAGCCAGACGCAGCCCGACCAGGTGCCGACCGCGCTCGGCGAGCTCGCCGCCGTCCCGGCCCGCCTCCCCTTCCAGCGCACCGCCGGAGACGAGTTCCAAGGCGTGCTCGACGACCCGGCCGCACTCCCCGTCGCCCTCGAGCCCCTGCTCCGCACCGACGTCTGGAGCATCGGGATCGGGATCGGCGAGGTCGAGACACCGCTGCCCGACCAGGCCCGGGCCGGCCGTGGGCCGGCGTACGTCGCGGCCCGCGACGCCGTCACCGCGGCGAAGTCGAGTCCCTGGCGGGTCCGGGCGTCGGGCCCGGGCGACGAGGTGCGCGCCCTGGAGTCGGCGGTCTGGCTGTGGGCGGCCCTGCTGGCCCGTCGTACGGACCGCGGCTGGCAGGTCGCCGACCTCGTCGACCAGGGCCTCACCTACGAGGAGACGGCCTCACGCCTCGGCATCACCCAGTCGGCGGTGAGCCAGCGGGCTGCCGCCGCCGGGATCGCCGAGGGACGTCGGGCGCGCGAGCTCGTAGAGTTCCTGACCCGGACCGCGCTGGAAGGAGCCCGATGAGCGCCCGCGACACCGAGCTCGCCCTCACCCTGCTGGCCGCGATCACCGCGGCGCTCGGGCTGGTCACCGGGAGGGTCCCGCGGTTCTGGACCGTCGCGACGCTCGCGCTCGTCGGGGTCGCCCTCGGCATCGCCTGGTTCGGCGACGTCGACGACTCACACCGCGCGCTGCTCACCGTCGTCGCCGGCGTCGTCGCCGTGGCCGGCGGCGGCCTGGTCACCACCCAGGTGTTCGGGATCGTCGACCGCGCCTCCCCCGTCCGCCGGGCCGGGGAGGTGCTGCGCGGTGGTGCCTGGATCGGCGCGTTGGAACGTCTCGGCGTGTACGTCGCGCTCGTCGCGGGCTGGGGCCCGGGGCTGGCCATCGTGCTCGCCGTCAAGGGCCTCGGCCGCTATCCCGAGCTGCGCAGCCAGGAGGACAGCGGCGCCGCCGAACGGTTCATCATCGGCACGTTCACCAGCGTGCTGTGGGCCGTGGCCTGCGTCGGGCTGGCGGTGTTGCCGACATGAGCCCGGAGACCGGCTGCCGCGTGGTGAGTGCCGAGGCCGTCCGCCTCGGCCTCCGCGCCGCCGACAAACAGGACGCGCTGCGCCAGTGCGGAGCGGTCCTGGTCGAGATCGGCGCGGCCGGACCGGCGTACGCCGAGGCGATCCTGGAGCGGGAGCAGCTGGTCTCGACGTACATGGGGATGGGCTTCGCCATCCCCCACGGCACCGACGCGAGCCGCGATCACATCAACCGCCCCGGTCTTGCCTTCCTGCAGTTCCCCGACGGTGTCGACTGGGACGGGCGGGAGTGTCAGGTCTGCATCGCGATCGCCAGCCGGAGCGACGAGCACATCGGCATCCTCCAGTCGTTGGCCACGGTGCTCAGCGACCCGGCGTCCGCCCAGCGGCTGCGCGAGACGACGACCGTCGAGGACGTTCTCGAGCTCCTGGCGCCGTAGGGCGTCGAGGGGCGAACCCAGGCGCCCGCGAGGTCGCGCCGTGCCACCATCGCGGGGTGAGCGACTGGATCTGGGCCGTGCCGTTGTGCGCCCTCGTCGTCGGCTACGCGCCGTGGTCGATCTGGTACGGCCAGCGCGTGGTCGCGGAGCTCGCGACGCGGCCCGAGAAGGAGTTCCAGGTCGCGGGCATCGACCGGGTACGCACGTTGCAGTCGCAGTCGTTGTGGGGCATGGGCCCGTGGCGGATGAGGAGGACCCGGCGCCGCCTCGACCTGGCTGCTGCCCGGATCGCCGTCTTCGAGCAGGGGCAGCACGAGCGCGACCAGCCACCGGCGCACCCCGAGAACCAGACCGGCGACGTCGACGGCTAAACCGAGTGGCCCCTTCCCGGCGTAGGAAGGGTGTGGAGACACTCATCTCCGGAGGACGGGACATGACCGAGCGGGGCACGCCGGCGGAGTTCGCGCGCTGGGTCGAGCCCCACGTGGTCGTGCTCGCCCGTTACGCCGGGCGCCGGGTCGCACCGGCCGACCGTGATGACGTCGTGCAGGAGGCCCTGATCCGCGCCTGGCAGCGCTGGTCGACGTACGACGAGGAGCGGGGGACGCCGGTCGCGTGGCTGCTCGGGATCCTCGCCGACCGCTGCCGGAGGCATCGGACGCGGGGGCCGGACGCCGTGGTCGAGCTCGTGGAGCACGAGCAGGAGGCCACGATGCCCGACATCGACCTCGAGCGCGCGCTCGACCGGCTCACCGGCCGCCAGCGCTCCGCGGTCGACCTCCACTACTTCGTGGGCCTCGACGTGACGACCGTGGCCGAGGTGATGGGCTGCGCGCCCGGCACCGTCAAGGCCACCCTGCACCAGGCGCGGGCGCGCCTGCGAGAGATGTTGGGAGACGACGATGACTGACCTGATGGACCAGCGGCTCACGCGGGCCGCGCAGCGGTGGCAGGCCGACCAGCCGAGCCCCCCAGCGGTCCCCCTGGACCGCCTGGCGGGAAGCGTCCCGAGACCGGTTGCCCGGCGCCGAGCACTCACAGCCGTCGCCGCCGCGGCAGTCGTGCTGGTGGGCGCGAGCGCGCTCGTCGGCATCCGGTCGGGGAACCACGGTTCGGACCCCGCCGGGCAGGCGGGCCGTTCGATCGGTACGGCGCCGGCGCGCGCCGTACCGTGGGCCGCCCTGCCGGCGACGCATCCCCGGCTGCGCAGCTACCCACACGGGCGCCACCGCCCCTGGGTGACGCCGTACGACCGTGTCTCGGCGACCGGCACCATCGGTGGCCGTGCTCGCCCGGGAGACACCCTGGTGTTCACGGCACACCTGGAGTCCCCGACGGACCTGAGACTCGACCGGTGCCCCGACATCAACGTCGCTTTCGGCACCAAGGCGTTCCAGACCACCCAGCTGAACTGCGCGCAGGTGCCGTACGTCGACAGCGAGGGTCACCCGTACCTCCCGGCGTTCACGTCGGTGCCGTTCCGGATCCAGGTCACCGTGCCCGACGAACCCGGCCGCCAGAAGGTGCTGTTCACGATCGACGGACCCAAGCAGATGCCCGGCTTCTACGGCCTCGTCGACGTAGTCCCCCGCAGCTGACACCCCACTGATCGGGTCGTCCGCCTGACGTTCACCTCTAGTGAGTCCTCAGGCGGACGACCCGATGAGGACCAGGGGCCGGGCGGAGTGGTTGCGGGGTGCATCGCGGGTGGCGACACTGGTCCTCGGAGGACGGGACATGGCCGAGGGTGGGACCCCAGCGGACTTCGAGCGCTGGGTCGAGCCCCACTTGACGGCACTCGCGTGGTTCGCCGGGCGGCGGACCGTCGAGGCGGAGCGCGACGAGCTCGTGCAGCAGTCGCTGATCCGCGCCTACCAGCGCTGGTCGACGTACGACGTGGCCCGCGGGTCCGCACTCGCGTGGCTGCTGGCCCTCGTGGCCAGGGAGCCCGTCGGCGAGCGGACCCCCCGACCCGAGGGCGACCTCGTCGAGCTCGTCGACCGTCCCGGCACGGCGTGGCAGGCTCGCGACCTGGACCTGGAGCGAGCGGTCGAGGGCCTCGGGCGGCGCGAGCGGCTGGCCGTCGACCTCCACCACTTCGTCGGCCTCGACCTGGTGACCGTGTCCGAGGTGATGCTCAGCATCCCCACGACCGTGGAGGCCACGCTGACGCACGCCCGGGAGCGGCTCTGCCGGCTCGTCGGCGACGACGCCGAGGACCTGATGGAGCACCGGCTCGCTGCCGCCGCGCAGCGCTGGCAGCGCGAGCAGCCTCCCCCGCCCGGGGTTCCGCTCCAGCGGCTCGACGAGTCCCTGCGGCGTCACGTCCCTCGGCGCCGGCTCCTGGTCGTCACCCTCGCGATGCTGGTGGTCGCGGGTGCCGCCGGCGCCGTGCTCAGCGGCCGGGGCGGACACGGTGGCACCCCACCGCCGACTGCCGACCCCCCACCGACGCCCGGCGTCCACCGCGCGGTGAAGACGGTCCCGTTCCGGGACCTGGCGCCGGCACACCCGGCGCTCGGGCGCGACGTCAACGGCACCCGCGTGACGCCCTACGACCAGGTCACGGCCACCGGCGACATCTCGGGGACGGTCCATCCCGGCGACACGCTCGTCTTCCATGCGGCGCTGGAGGCGCCTGGCCTGCTCAGCCTGCTGCCGTGCCCCGACTACACGATCACCTTCGGCACCCTGCGTACGACGCGGCAGCTGAACTGCGCCGAGGTGCCCTACTTCGCCAGCCTGGTCCGGTCGACCGGTGCGGTGACCGGCTTCCGGCCGGTGCTCCCGGCCGGCACGCAGGTGCTCTTCCAGATGCGCGTGACCGTGCCGGACCAGCCCGGGCGACAGGAGGTGCTGTGGGCCCTCGACGGACCCCATGCGATGCCGGGCTTCTCCGGCGTCGTCGACGTGCAGTGACGCCGACCGACGCGCTCTTGGTCAGCGAGGGCCGACGACGGCCAGGATCTCCGGCTGGGAGAACAGCTCCGCGGCCAGGGCGCGTACGTCGTCGAGCGTGACCGCGTCGATCCGCGCGAGCACCTCGTCGATGCTGAGGAGCTCCTCGTCGACCAGCTCGGACTTGCCGAGCCGCGTCATCCGCGACCCGGAGTCCTCGAGGCCGAGGACGAGGCCGCCCTTGAGCTGGCCCTTGCCGCGGGTCAGCTCCTCGTCGTCGATGCCCGACTCGGCGATCTTCGCGAGCTCGGCCCGGACGACGTGGAGCACCTGCTCGAGCTTCGAGGGGAGGCATCCCACCGAGACCCCGACCAGGCCGGCATCGACGTGCTGGCTGGCGAAGGAGAAGACGGAGTAGGCCAGTCCGCGCTTCTCGCGGACCTCCTGGAACAGCCGGCTCGAGGTGCCGCCGCCGAGCGCGGCGTTCAGCACGCCGAGGGCGAAGCGGCGGGGGTCGGACCGGGTCAGCCCGTTCACGCCCAGGACGACGTTCACCTGCTCGAACTGGCGCGTGGCTTCGGCGACGCCGGCGCCGACGCGGCGCGCCTTGGCCACCTGGCGGCCGATGACCGGCTCGGCGTCCCGGTCGAGGAAGCCGTGTTTGCCGAAGGCCTTGCGCACCCGACGCACCGTCGCCGCGTGGTCGACGTTGCCGGCGACCGCCACGACCATGCGCTCGGGCCGGTAGTGACGCTTGTAGAAGCGGACGACCTGCTCGCGCGTCATGGCCTCGATCGACTCGACCGTGCCCGCGATCGGGCGACCGAGCGGGGAGTCGCCCCAGGCCTGGGCGGCGAACAGGTTGTGCGCGACGTCGTCGGGGTCGTCGTCGTGCATCGCGATCTCGTCGAGGATCACGTCACGCTCCGCCTCGACGTCGTCGGGCGTGATCAGCGAGCCGGTGACCATGTCGCCCAGGACGTCGACCGCCAGGGGCAGGTCGGCGTCGAGCACGCGTGCGTGGAAGCAGGTGTACTCCTTGGCGGTGAACGCGTTGAACTCGCCACCGACCGCGTCGAGCGCGATGGAGATGTCGAAGGCGGAGCGCTCCTCGGTCCCCTTGAAGAGCAGGTGCTCGAGGAAGTGCGAGCAGCCGTGCAGGGTCGGCGACTCGTCGCGCGAGCCGACACCGACCCAGACCCCGATCGTGGCCGACCGCTGGCCCGGGACACGCTCGGTGATGACCCGCAGGCCACTGGGCAGCGTGGTACGACGGATCACGCCGCCGTCCTCGCGGATCAGCGTCCGCGTCGTACCGGACTGGGAAGCCGACGACCGGCCGGCAGCAGGCTGCCGACCGGTCGTCTTGTGAACCACGTGGGTCACTCGGCGTCCGCAGCCTCGGCGCCGGTGAGGTCGTCCGCGGTGTCGCCGGCAGGCTCCGAGGAGTCCTCGACGACCGGGATCAACGAGAGCTTGCCGCGGTCGTCGATCTCGGCGATCTGGACCTGGATCTTCTGACCGACCGAGACGACGTCGTCGACGTTCTCGACCCGCTTACCGCCCACCAGAGCGCGGAGCTTGGTGATGTGGAGCAGGCCGTCCTTGCCCGGGAGCAGCGAGACGAACGCGCCGAAGTTGGTCGTCTTCACGACCGTGCCGAGGTAACGCTCGCCGACCTCCGGCATCGTCGGGTTGGCGATCGCGTTGACCGCGGCGCGCGCAGCCTCGGCCGCCTCGCCGTTGCTGGCGCCGATGTAGACGGTGCCGTCGTCCTCGATCGACAGGCTCGCGCCGGTGTCGTCCTGGATCTGGTTGATCACCTTGCCCTTGGGCCCGATGACCTCGCCGATCTTGTCCACGGGCACCTTGATGCTGATGATCCGCGGTGCGTAGAGCGACATCTCCTCGGGACCGTCGATCGCCTCGCCCATGACCTCGAGGATCGTCTGGCGGGCGTCACGGGCCTGCTGGAGAGCAGCGCCGAGCACCTCGGCCGGGATGCCGTCGAGCTTGGTGTCGAGCTGGAGCGCGGTGACGAACTCCTTGGTGCCGGCGACCTTGAAGTCCATGTCGCCGAAGGCGTCCTCGGCACCGAGGATGTCGGTCAGCGCGACGTACTGGGTCTCGCCGTCGACCTCACCGGAGATCAGGCCCATCGCGATGCCCGCGACGGCCGCGCGCAGCGGCACACCCGCCTGGAGCAGCGACATGGTCGAGGCGCACACCGAACCCATCGAGGTGGAGCCGTTGGAGCCCATGGCCTCGGAGAGCTGGCGGATCGCGTAGGGGAACTCCTCGCGCGTCGGCAGCACGGGCAGCAGCGCACGGCGCGCGAGCGCGCCGTGACCGACCTCGCGACGCTTGGGCGAGCCCACGCGACCGGTCTCGCCGGTGGAGAACGGCGGGAACACGTACTTGTGCATGTAGCGGCGGTGCTTCTCCGGCGACAGCGTGTCGAGCTGCTGCTCCATCTTGAGCATGTCGAGAGTGGTGACGCCCAGGATCTGGGTCTCGCCCCGCTCGAACAGTGCCGAACCGTGGACGCGCGGGATCACGTCGACCTCGGCGTGCAGGGGCCGGATGTCGGCCAGGCCACGACCGTCGATGCGGACCTTGTCGCGCAGCACGCGCTCGCGCACGACCTGCTTGTTGACGGAGCGGAACGCCGCACCGATCTCCTTCTCGCGACCCTCGAACTGCGGGGCGAACTTCTCCAGGACGCTCTCCTTGAGCTCGTCCACGCGGAGCTCGCGCTCCTGCTTGTCGGCGATCGTCATCGCGGAGACCAGGTCGGCCTTGGCGGACGCCTCGACGGCGTCGTACACGTCGTCCTCGTAGTCGAGGAAGACCGGGAACTCGGCGATCGGCTTCGCGGCCTGCTTGGCGAGCTCGCTCTGGGCCTCGCACAGCTGCTTGATGAACGGCTTGGCGGCATCGAGACCGCCGGCGACGACCTCCTCGGTCGGCGCCTGGGTGCCGGACTGGACCAGGTCCCAGGTCTGCTCGGTGGCCTCTGCCTCGACCATCATGATCGCGACGTCGCCGGTCTCGGTGACCCGGCCGGCCACGACCATGTCGAAGACGGCGCCCTCGAGCTGGCTGTGGGACGGGAAGGCGACCCACTGGCCCTCGATCAGGGCCACCCGCACGCCGCCGACGGGCCCGGAGAACGGCAGCCCGGAGAGCTGGGTGGACATCGAGGCGGCGTTGATCGCGAGCACGTCGTAGGGCTGGTCGGGGTCGAGCGACAGCACGGTGATGACGACCTGGACCTCGTTGCGCAGACCCTTCTTGAAGGTCGGGCGCAGCGGGCGGTCGATCAGGCGGCAGGTGAGGATCGCGTCCTCGCCGGGACGGCCCTCGCTGCGGAAGAACGAGCCGGGGATCTGACCCACGGCGTACATCCGCTCCTCGACGTCGATCGTCAAGGGGAAGAAGTCGAACTGCTCCTTGGGGTGCTTGCCGGCCGTGGTGGCCGACAGGAGCATGGTCTCGTCGTCGAGATAGGCCGTGACGGAGCCGGCGGCCTGGCGGGCCAGCAGTCCGGTCTCGAACTTGATGGTGCGGTGACCGAACTTGCCGTTGTCGAGAACGGTCTCGACGGCGGAGATGGTGGGTTCAGATGACACTGACATGGACAGATTCCCTGTCTCTCTCGTACGCGGAGCGACCCCGCGAACACCCGCGGCGCGATCTCGAGCCTGTCGAGAACCGGCCGGTCTTCGATCGAGGCTCGCGGTTCGCCTCGTCGGATGTGCCGAAGCGATCTCGAGAGCCACTACCGAGGACCGGGCCGAGCGTTTGCGCCGGGTCGCTCCTGGTGGTGGATTTCGTGTTCAGTTGTGCAGTTCGACCCTAGCGGTCGAGGGTTCGCAGACCATGGGGCCTGCGGACATGGAAGGAGCGGCCGCCCCGGGGGGTCAGCCGCTCCGCGACGTCAACGGCGCAGGCCGAGACGCTCGATGATCGAGCGGTAGCGCTCGATGTCGGTCTTGTTCAGGTAGTTCAGCAGCCGGCGGCGCTGGCCGACCAGCAGCAGGAGCCCACGACGCGTGTGGTGATCGTGCTTGTGCGTCTTCAGGTGCTCCGTCAGGTGAGCGATGCGGTGGCTCAGCAGCGCGATCTGCACCTCGGGGGAGCCGGTGTCGCCCTCGGTCGTGGCGTAGTCGGCGATGATCTTCTTCTTGGTCTCCGCGTCGGTTCCGATCGACATGGGGGCTCCTTCACTGGCTCGTTGCGCGGCGCGACAGGTCTTGACACCTGAGGCTCTCTGGATCCGCGGCCGTTTCACGGCAACCGAACGAGATTATCAGCGGCGCGGGACCGCACCCAAAACGGCGTACGCCGAGCGCCTCGGGCCCGGACGTGCAGAAGGCGGGCGCCGCCCGGCGCCCGCCCTCCGTGTCGCCTGTCTCAGACGGCCGGCGGCGCGTCGTTGCGCGCCTGCTGCTCCGTCGTGGTCTGGCTGCCGTCGGCGTGGGTCGTGGTGGAGACCGACCGCGCGCTGCGTCGGCGGTTCAGCGTGACGGCCGTCAAGATGATGACGAGGACACCGGCCAGGACCAGGATCCAGCCGACGGTGGTCAGGTCGACGGCGCTGATCGAGTCCTGCACGGCGTACACGAGGATCAGGCCCACCGCCAGGAGGAAGACACCGAGTCCGTATCCCATGGGGTTTGTTCCCTTCGGTCGGTCCGCTCGGTCAGCGGACGTCGCGAGCAGCGTTCCCCGCAGGGGCCTGTTTCATGCCTCGGGGCCGCCCGGGGTCTGCGGTGCTCTGTCGTCCGCGTCGGGGATGGGGAACACTCGGGACCGTGCGCTCCCCTCTGCAACTGGCCGACCCGCCCGTGCCTGCGGGCTACACCGGGACGCGGCTGACCGCCTGCAACCTGTGCGAGGCGATCTGCGGACTGGAGCTCACCCTGACCGATGGCAAGGTCACCGGGATCCGGGGCAACCCCGACGACCCGCTCTCGCGCGGCTACATCTGCCCCAAGGGCGTGGCTCTCGCCGACGTGTACGACGACCCCGACCGGCTGCGCCGCCCCATCCGTCGGGTCTCGAGCGGCTCGACTCGCCGCCGCGGCGACGACTGGGAGGAGATCGGCTGGGACGAGGCGCTCGACCTGGTCGCCGACGGCCTGGCCGCGGCGCTGAACCGGCACGGCCGCGACGCCGTCGGCGTCTACTTGGGAAACCCCAATGCCCACGCGCTCGGCTCGGCGACCCACGCCGTGCCGTTCGTGAAGTCCCTCCGGACGCACAACCGGTTCAGTGCCTCGACGGTCGACCAGGTGCCGCACCAGCTGATGGCCTGGCAGATGTTCGGCCACCAGCTGCTGCTGCCGATCCCCGACCTCGACCGCACGTCGTACCTCCTGGTGCTCGGCGCGAATCCGATGGCCTCGAACGGCTCGCTGATGACCGCACCCGACTTCCCCCGTCGGGCCAAGGCGATCAAGGAGCGGGGTGGGCGACTCGTGGTGCTCGACCCGCGCCGCACCGAGACGGCCAAGATCGCGACCGAGCACGTGTTCGTCCGGCCCGGCGGTGACGTCGTCGTGCTGCTCGCCATGCTGCGCACGATCCTGGAGGAGGGTCTCGCCCGGCCTCCGGCGTACGTCGACGGCCTCGAGGAGCTCGGCAGCCTGGTCGACCCCTTCACACCGGAGCTCGCCGAGCAGGTCAGTGGGGTGCCCGCCGCGACCGTCCAGCGGCTCGCCCGCGAGCTCTGCGAGACCCGGGGCGCCGCGGCGTACGGGCGGCTCGGTGTCTCCGCCACCGGGTTCGGATCCGTCAGCCAGTGGGCCATCAACTGCCTCAACCTGCTGGCCGGCGACTTCGACCGGCCGGGCGGCGTGATGTTCCCCGAGCCGGCGGTCGACGTCGTGGGGCGCCGCTTCGTCGGCACCGGCCACTTCGGCCTCTACCGCAGCCGCGTGCGCGACCTGCCGGAGTACGGCGGTGAGCTCCCGGCCGCCTGCATGCGCGAGGAGATCGAGACGCCCGGCGACGGACAGATCCGGGCCTTCGTGAGCATCGCCGGGAACCCCGTGCTGTCGACCCCCGACGGTGCCCGACTCGCCGACGCGTTCGACTCCCTCGACTTCATGGCCGCGATCGACATCTACCTCAACGAGACGACCAGGCATGCGGATGTGATCCTGCCGCCGACCACGGCCCTCGAGCGCGACCACTACGACCTGGTCTTCCACGGGCTCGCCGTCCGCAACACCGCGCGCTTCAGCTCCGCGGTGTTCCCGAAGGCGAAGGACGCCCTGCACGACTGGGAGATCTACCGCGAGCTGACCGAGCGGGTCGCCGCACGGCTCGAGCGGAAGGCCCCGCTGAAGGTCCGGCTCAAGCAGCGGCTCCGGATGCGGACCAGCCCCACCCGACAGCTGGCGCTGCTGCTGCGCACCGGCCGTCGTACGACGCTCCGTGAGCTCCGCGCCCACCCGTCCGGCCTCGATCTCGGCCCGCTGCTCCCCACGATGCCCGGCCGGCTGCAGACCGAGCACCAGCGCATCGGTCTGGTGCCCGAGCTGGTCGTGGACGACCTGAAGCGGCTCGAGGCCTGGCTGGCCGACCGGTCCGCGGACGCGCTGGTGCTGATCGGGCGTCGGCACAAGCAGGACAACAACTCGTGGTTCCACAACTCCACGCGCCTGACCCGCGGCCGGCCGCGGCACCAGCTGCTGATGCACCCCGACGACCTGTCCGAGCGCGGGATCACCGACGGCTCGCTCGTGGAGGTCAGCTCGAGAGTCGGCTCGGTGCGGGTCGAGGTCGCGGCCAGCGACGACATGATGCGCGGCGTGGTCTCGCTCCCCCACGGCTACGGGCACCAGGTGGACGGCACCCGGATGGCCAACGCCGCGAAGGTGCCCGGCGTCTCGATCAACGACCTGACCGACCCCGAGCTGCTCGACGTCTCGGGCAACGCGGCGTTGAACGGCGTGCCCGTCAGGGTGGCCGCGGCTCCGGCGTGACCCGTCGTAGGCGACTGCCCAGCCGTCCGGGACCCGCTGGTCGGGCGACCCTCCGCCTCGACCCACGGCACGCCGTCGGGCGCGTCCCGGATGCGCTCACGGCGCCGGTCGCCGACGAGGCCCCTTCCGCCACCGCCTGATCCCGCATCCCCGGCCCCACCTCGGGACCGGCATGAAGCAGGGCACCGCTGACGACGCCTCAGGCGCCGAGCACCTGTCGTACGGCGTCGCGGGCCGACCTCGGGTCGCTCGCCGACAGCGCGGCCTCAGCGGCGTCCTCGAGGGTGTCCATGCTGGCGGCGGCCAGCCGGGCACCGACGGGGCGGACGGCCGCCGAGGCCATCGACAACGACGTGATGCCCATGCCGACGAGCACGCAGGCAAGGAGCGGATCGGCGGCGGCCTCGCCGCAGACCCCCACGGGCTTGCCCACCTGCTTGCCGGCCTCGGCCGTGATCGCGATCAGCTGGAGGACGGCGGGCTGCCAGGCGTCGGTCAGGTGGGCCAGATCGGTGGCCATGCGGTCGGCGGCCATCGTGTACTGCGTGAGGTCGTTGGTGCCGATCGACAAGAAGTCCACGACCTCGAGCATCCGGTGGGCCAGCAACGCGGCCGACGGGACCTCGACCATGACCCCGGGCTTCAGGCCACGCTCACGCACGGCCTTCGCGAAGTCCGCCGCCTCGGCGACCGTGGCCACCATCGGAGCCATCACCCACGTCTCGGTCCCGGTCTCACGGGCCGCTCCGGCGATGCCGTCCAACTGCCGCGAGAGCAGGCCGGGGTTGTCGAAGGACAGCCGCAGGCCCCGCACGCCGAGCGCTGGGTTCTCCTCACCCTCGTGGGTCGCGAAGGCCACCGGCTTGTCGGACCCGGCGTCGAGGGTGCGCACGACGACGTAGCGGCCGGCGAAGGGCTCGAGCACGGCGGCGTAGATCGACGTCTGCTCCTCGGCGGACGGCTCGTCGGTCCGGTTGAGGAAGCACAGCTCGGTACGGAACAGCCCCACCCCTTCGACCGGTCCGGACGAGGCCGCGCGAGCGGACTCGCCGTCGGCGACGTTGGCGAGGATCTTGATCCTGGTGCCGTCGGCCGTCTCCCCCGGACCGCTCCAGGTGGCCAGTGCGGCGCGCTTCGCCCGGTCCTCCTCGACCAGGCGGGTGGCCTCGTCCGGATCGGGCGCCGTGTCGACCGTGCCGGCCGTGCCGTCGACCAGCAGCATGGTGCCGGCCTCGATCTCCATCACGCCCGCCGTGCCGACGACGCAGGGGATGCCGAGCTGACGGGAGATGATCGCGGTGTGGCTCGTCGGGCCACCACGCTCGGTCACCAGACCGAGCACCACCGACGGGTCGAGCGTGGCCGTGTCGGACGGCGCGAGGTCCTCGGCGAGGAAGATCGCGGGGGTGTCGGGCATCTGGATGCCGGGCTCGGGCTCGCCCACGAGATGGGCCACCACGCGGCGCTCGATGTCGCGCAGGTCGGTCACCCGCTCGGCCATCAGCCCGCCCATCTGGGTGAACACGGCCGTGAACTGCTCGACGGCCGCAGCGACCGAGGTGAGCAGGTCCTCACCGCTGCGGAGGTGCTTGCGGACCGCCGAGCGCAACCCCTTGTCGCGGGCCAGGCCGGCGCTGGCCGTCAGCACCTCGGCGGCAGCATCGGACGCCTTGTCGGCCCGGCGTGCGAACCCGTCCGCCACGGCGGCCGCGGCATCGTCGTACGCCGCGAGAGCCGTCTCCTCGTCGAGGGACGCCCCGTCGAACCTCGCTACCGCCTCGGCCGAGATCTCGCCGCGCACCACGAGCGCCGGCCCGTGGACCACGCCGGGGACGACCGGGGTGCCGTGCAGGGTGAGGGCGGTCGACTGCGGGCTCATGACGACACGCTACCCCCGCACCCCCTTGACAAGTCAACACATTCGGACGTAAAACAACACATACACAGACGCCCAAGGAGCCGGACGTGACCATGTACGCCGAGGAGCGCCAGCAGGCGATCGCGCTGCTGGTCACCCAGCGCGGCCGGCTCTCGGTCAACCAGCTCGCCCGGGAGTACGACGTGACGACCGAGACCGTGCGCCGGGATCTCTCCACGCTCGAGCGGCTCGGCCTGGTCCGCCGGGTCCACGGTGGCGTCGTCCCACCGAGCTCGCTCTCCCTCATCGAGCCGGGCCTGCGCGAGCGCGACCAGATCAACACCGAGACCAAGGACCGCATCGCGCACGCGGCCCTCGATCGGCTCCCGTCGTCCGGCGGTTCGATCCTCCTCGACGCGGGATCGACGACCGTGCGGCTCGCGACCCTCCTCCCCCCGGACCGCGAGCTCACGGTCGTCACCCACGCGGTGCCGATCGCGGCACGGCTGGCCGGCCAACCCCACCTCGACCTCCGACTCCTCCCGGGTCGCGTCCGCCCCACGACCCAGGCGGCGGTCGGCCCCGACACCGTGCGCGCTCTCTGCGACCTCCGGGTCGACGTCGCGTTCCTGGGCACCAACGGGATCACCGCCGACCACGGGCTCACCACGCCCGATCCCGACGAGGCCGCGGTCAAGCGAGCGATCGTCGGGTGCGGCCACCTGGTCGTCGCCCTCGCCGACGCCTCGAAGTTCGGCGTCGAGACCGCCGTACGGTTCGCCGCTCCCGGTGCGATCGACGTCGTGATCACCGACGACGGCGTCCCCGCCGACGAACGCCGAGCCCTCACCAGCGCAGGGATCGAGGTCGTCACCGCATGATCTGCACCCCTGGACGTTCTCCGTCTCCCCCGCTGCGCTCCTCCGCCGCACAACGCCCTGGGGACCCCGCATGATCGTCACGCTCACCGCCAACCCCAGCCACGACCGCACCGTCAACCTCGCGGCCCCCCTCGAGAGAGGCGCCGTCCAGCGCGCCGAGTCGGTGATCTCGCAGGCCGGGGGCAAGGGCGTCAACATCTCCCGGGCGTGCGTCGCGGCGGACCAGCCGACGATCGCCGTCCTGCCCGCCGCCAAGGACGACCCGTTCGTCCTGGAGCTGCTGGCCGCCGGCATCGACTGCCGCCCGGTGCACCATGCGGGAGACCTGCGCGTGAACATCACCATCACCGAACCCGACGGCACCACGACCAAGCTCAACAGCCCCGGGCCGCAGGCGACCCCGGCGCTGCTCGAGGAGCTGACCGAGGCGCTGGTACGGCGAGCCGACACCGCCGACTGGATCGTCCTGGCCGGGTCGCTGCCGCCCGGAGCCCCGCCCGGGTGGTACGCCGAGCTGGTCACCGACCTGCGCGCCGCCGGCGCCCGGGTCGCCGTCGACACCAGCGACGCCCCGCTCAAGGCGCTCGTCGACGCCCTACCGGCGGCTGCTCCCCAGCTGATGAAGCCCAACGGGGAGGAGCTGGCCTCGTTCACCGGCCACCAGGCCGACGCGCTCGAGTCCGACCCGCGAGAGGCCGCCGTCGCCGCACGTGACTTGATCGCACGCGGAGTGGAGAGTGTCCTGGTGACCCTGGGCCCGCACGGCGCCGTACTGGTGAACGAAGCAGGCGCCTGGCACGCCACGCCACCACCCACCACCGTGGTCAGCACGGTCGGTGCCGGCGACTCCAGCCTGTTCGGCTACCTCCTCGGGGACGTCACCGGACGCGACCCCGACCAACGACTCGCACTGGCCGTGGCCTACGGAAGTGCGGCGGCGGGGCTTCCCGGCACCACCATCCCCCGCCCCCCACAGGTGCGCTCCGATCTCGTTCGGGTCACGCGCCTCGACCTCACCCCGGGAGGGTGATCTCATGACCGACCTCATCACGCGTGATCTCGTCCGCTTGGACGCCGACCTAGGGGCGGACAAGCAGGCGGTCATCCGCGCGCTGGCCCAGGTGGTTGCGGAGGCCGGGCGTTCCGCGGACGCCGACCAGCTCGCCGCCGACGCCCTCACTCGTGAGGGGACCGCGGCCACCGGACTGCCCGGCGGCATCGCCATCCCGCACTGCCGCACGACGGGCGTCGAGGAGCCGACGCTCGCCTTCGCCCGCCTCGAGCCGAAGGTCGAGTTCGGCGCCAAGGACGGGCCGGCCGATCTCGCCTTCCTGATCGCCGCACCCGCCGGCGGGGACGCCACCCACCTCCAGCTGCTGACCAAGCTCGCCCGGGCGCTGGTGAAGAAGGACTTCACCGACAGCCTCCGGACCGCGACCACGCCCGACGAGGTCGTGGCCCTGGTCCAGGGAGTCGTCGGCGAGGCCCCCGCTCCTGCCGCAGCGGCCACCCCCGCAGCCGCTGATGCTCCTGAGGCGCCGGCCGCGTCGGGCCCGCGCTCCCTGGTCGCGGTCACCGCGTGCCCGACCGGCATCGCCCACACCTACATGGCCGCGGAGGCCCTGGAGGAAGCAGCGGCGCGCGCCGGGGTCCCGATCGCCGTCGAGACGCAGGGCTCCGCCGGCTCCAAGCCGCTCGCGCCCGAGACCATCGCCGCTGCGTCGGCGGTGATCTTCGCCGTGGACGTGGGCGTCCGTGACCGTGGTCGCTTCGCGGGCAAGCCCGTGGTCTCGTCCAGCGTGAAGCGTCCGATCGAGGACGGCGACGCGATGATCGCCGAGGCGCTGCGCTACGCCGACGACCCCCAAGCGCCGCGCGTCGAGGGTGCCCTGACCGCGGGTGAGGGCACCGGCGGCGGCGCGGGTGAGTCATGGGGTGCGCGCACCCGGCGGGTGCTGATGACGGGCGTGTCCTACATGATCCCGTTCGTCGCCGCCGGCGGTCTGCTGATCGCGCTGGGCTTCCTGTTCGGCGGCTACGAGATCGTCGGCCCGTACGGCGAGATCGCGGTCAACAACACGTTGTTCGACCTTCCGAACGCGCACGCGCTCGGTCTCGACCACGTGCTCGGCGGCACGGACTTCGGCCCCTCTGCCTTCTTCGCCTACATCGGCGCGCTGTTCTTCATCATCGGCAAGACGGCGTTCGCACTCTTCATCCCGGCGTTCGCCGGCTACGTCGCCTACGCCATCGCCGACCGTCCCGGCATCGCGCCCGGGTTCATCATGGGCGGCCTGGCTGCGAACCTCTTCAACGTCACGTCGGCCGACGGCACCGCGCTCCCGGCCACGGGCTTCCTGGGCGCGATCGTCGGCGGTGTCCTCGCCGGTGTCATCGCGCACTGGATCGCGAGCTGGTCGGTGCCGACCTGGGCGCGCGGCCTGATGCCGGTGCTGGTGATCCCGCTCTTCACCTCGATCATCGCCGGCTTCATCATGATCGTGGTGCTGGGCAAGCCGATCTACTGGGTGATGACCGAGCTCAACCGCGGGCTGAACAACATGAGCGGCAGCAGCGCCATCCTGCTCGGCATCATCCTCGGCCTGATGATGGCCTTCGACATGGGCGGGCCGCTGAACAAGGTCGCCTACGTGTTCGCAACGGCCGGCATCGGCGTGGCGAGCCTGGCCGCGGACGCGCCCCAGCTCAAGATCATGGCCTCGGTGATGCTGGCCGGCATGGTGCCCCCGATCGCGCTCGCCCTGGCGACGGTGCTCCGCCCCGGCCTGTTCACCATCCCGGAGCGCGAGAACGGCAAGGCCGGCTGGCTGCTGGGAGCGTCGTTCATCACCGAGGGCGCCATCCCCTTCGCCGCTGCCGACCCGCTGCGCGTGATCCCGTGCATCATGCTCGGCAGCGCGGTCACCGGCGGTCTCTCGGAGGCGTTCAACGTGGGCGTGCGCGCACCTCACGGAGGCATCTTCGTGATCTTCGCGGTCCACAACATCCCGGGCTACCTCGTCGCCCTGGCCGCCGGCGTCGTCGTCGGTGCCGTCGCCGTGGTCGCCGCCAAGACGCTCTGGCCCGTCGACACCGACCTGGCCACGGTCTGACCCGCTGCTCCCCCATCGCACCACCCACGAAGGAGAACCCATGCCCACCAAGTCCGTCGTCGTCGGCTCCGCCGTCGGCCTGCACGCCCGCCCCGCGGCGATCATCTCCGAAGCCGCCGGCGAGCTCGACTCCGAGGTGACGATCGGTCTCCCCGGCGACGAGCCGGTGGACGCCAGCTCGGCCCTGCTGATCATGACCCTCGGTGCGGGCAAGGGCGCCACCGTCGAGGTGTCGGGCGACAGCCAGGCGGACGTCGACGCGATCGCGGCGCTGGTCGAGCAGGATCTCGACGCGTGACGCCGTAGCCCGGGTCGTCCGCCTGAGGAACCCCTCTAGGTGCACCTCAGGCGGACGACCCGGTGTTCGGGAGGCCGCCTTGCCTCGCGCCGCGCGCGCCGGCGTTACGCCGGCGTTACGGGACGCGGCTGCACTGGTCATGCCCGGAGTGACCGGGGCCCATGATCCGAGGAAGTGCCCATGTCTGGTTCCAGGCGTCTCACCTCTGCCCTCACCGCCACAGCCGGCCTCGTCCTCGCCGTTGCCGTCTCCGGGCCGGCCGGACCTGCGGTGGCCCGGACCACGGTCGGCAACGCGTTCACGATCCACTCGGGCGTCTCCCTGGACGGCTACGACGCGGCCACGGCCAAGGACGGCACGACGTACGTCGGCTGGATCGGCGACGACTCCCAGAACGCGCAGCTGCGCCAGGTGCATCTGTGCGTACTCGCGCTGTCGTCGAGGTCGTGCAGGGGCGGGGTCCAGACTGCCGACGCCCTGGGCTCGTCGTCGGCGCAGGACCTCAAGGTCGTGATCTCAGGCGGCCAGGTCGCACTCGTGTGGATCGCCCAGCCCGGCCCATCGAGCGGCGAGTTCAGCGGGGTGTTCGGCACCGCCACCGTGACCAAGGGCATCCTGGGCGCCTCCGTCGCGGTAGCGGGGGCGCCCACCCTCGGCTCCCTGACGGGTGCCATCGCCCATCGGGGCGGCGGGGTCAGCTTGGCCGCGGTCGGTGAGGTCGGCAACCTGGACCAACGGGCGTACTACTACCCGACCGTGTCCGCCACTCCGACGACGTTCAAGCGGCCCTACTTCGTCGGTAACGCCCAGCTGGCCGACAACGGCAAGCAGACCGTCCTGACCACGACCGCGTACGGCTCCCTCTCGGGCAAGGTCGCGGTCACGTCCAAGCCGTCGAAGGGCACCCGGTGGAGCGGCTTCAAGAACGTCGCGGGCTCCTACACCAGAGGGGGCGTCGAGCAGGTCATCACCGCCGGCGGGCACATCCGGCTGGTGGGAGTGAACGCGAAGTCCATCTACGACGAGGCCACGTGGACCTGGAAGGGGACGTCGTTCGGCAAGCCCAAGGCGTCCGGCGACCACAACGATCTCTCCACGATCGACGTCGACACAGACGGCAGCGGCCGCCTCGTGAGCGCGGACTCCGAGACCGGAGGTGTGATGGTGTCCAACTTCGGCAAGGGCACGCGCGCGTCCCACTTCCTGATCAAGGTGCCCGGCACCTTCGCGGGTGGTCCCGCGCAGGTCTCCACGAGTGCGAGCGGCCGCGGGTTCGTCATCTGGGGCATCGAGAAGACCGGGGTGTCCGGTCAGATCCTCAAGGCACAGGCGATCAGGCTCCCAGCGCTCACCCGCACGGTGCACAAGAGGGGCCGGGGCGGAACGGTCGCTCTCACCGGACCGACGACGTGTCTGCCCATGGCCTCGGTCCACGTGGCCGTGAAGGGGAAGCCGGCCGCCGGTTGGAGGGCCCGGTCCAAGGTGATGCACCTCGGATCGAGGAAGCAGGGCTCCTCCCTCAACGGGAGCTCCTTGGCGCCGCATCACGCCTACACGCTCACGGGCCGGGTCGTCTTCAGCAAGGCAAACGCCCGGTCGACGGTCACCGCCACGCTGTCGTTCAAGACCTGCCCGCGACCCTGAACCGCACGCAGGAAGCACAACGGGGGATGCCGGCCCGTCCTGGGGGGAGGACGGGCCGGCATCCGGCCTATCATCGACGCGTGCGCATCGCCCTGCTGGGTGGCGTCGCGGTGACCGGGGGTACGCCGGCCGAGACCGTCGAAGGTGCCCACCTGGGGGGTCGTCGAGCCCATCTCCTGGTGGCTGCTCTCGCGCTCGAGACCGGCCCGCTGGCGGCCGAGCGGCTCGCCCCCTTGATCTGGGACGAACCGCCCTCCACCTGGAGGGTGGCCGTCCGAGGGCTCGTCGGCGACCTCCGTCAGCGGGTCGGAGCCATCGGCCCGGACCTGGTCGTCACCACTCCGACCGGCTATCGGCTCGGGGCAGGGGTGTCGGTGGACGTGGCCGAGCTCGAGGCGACGATCGCGACCGCCGCAGGGCTCCGCGCCACGGGACGCTGGCATGCTCTGGTCTCGCGACTCGGCTCCGCGCCCACCCTGGATCCCGCCGAGCTCGCGGCGGGCCTCGACGCTGCCTGGCTGACCCCTCACCGACTGCGACTCGCAGAGACGGTGCTCCAGGCCGGACTCCTCGCCACGGCTGCCCACGGGGCCCTCGACGACCACGCTGCGGCCGTGTCTCTCGGTCGGCGGCTCGTCGCGGGGCATCCCCTCGATGAGCGCGCGCACCGCGCCCTGATCGCGGCGCTCGACCTGGCGGGCGACCGCTCGGGGGCCGTGCGTGCCTTCGAGGACTGCCGGGAGATCCTCTCCGACGAGCTGGGGATCGACCCGAGCGCCGACACCATGACCGCCTACCTGCACGTCCTGCACGGACAGCCGGCCTCCGGTTCGGCCCGTCTGCCTGAGGCCACCAGCAGCTTCGTGGGACGCGAGGACGAGCTGCGCGACCTCGCCGTCGCCTGCTCGACTCCCGGCCTGGTCACCGTGACCGGTCCGGGCGGCGTCGGCAAGTCACGCCTGACGCGGGAGGTGGCGTCGCGGTCGGTCGACCTGCGTGGTGGGCGTCACTGGGTGTCGCTGGCGAGCGTGCCGGATGACACGTTGGTCGAGGCCACGGTCGCGATGGCGCTCGGACTCCCCGTCTCCGGCGACGATCCCGGCCAGGACGTCGCCCGCCACCTGGCCCCGCTGGGGCGGACCCTGGTCGTGCTCGACGGCTGCGAGTCGGTCCGCGACGGGACGGCCACGCTCGCGAGCCTCCTGGTGTCGGAGGCACCGGACCTGACCCTCGTCACGACCAGTCGGGCACCCCTGGGCCTCGGCGAGGAAGCCGTGATCTCGGTACCTCCGCTGCGCATGCCCACGGGGGGCGACCTCGCGGCCTTCGGCCACAACCCCCAGGTGCGGCTCCTGGTCGACCGTGTGGCGGAGTCCGGGGAGGATCTCGTCATCGACCGGTCGGTGGCGGCGTACGTGGAGATCCTCTGCCATCGGTGCGCTGGGTTGCCCTTGGCGCTCGAGCTCGTCGCCGCACAGCTCTCCGCGATGTCGGCGGCGGACCTCGTCGACCATCTCGACGAGTCGTCCGCGGCGACCGGCGACGCCCTGCGCGGGATCGCGGGTGCCAGCCTGGCTCTGCTCGACACGGACGAGGCCGCCGTCTACCGACGGATGTCGGTGCTCGAGGGGCCTTCGGAGCTCGGCGCTGTGCGCAGCGTGTGTGCCGGTCCCGACCTTCCGCCCGTGCGCGTGGTGCGCATCCTGCGCGAGCTGGGCGACCGCGGCCTGGTGGTCACCGATCGCACCGGGGCGCGGTGGACCTATGCGCAGGACGACGACCTGCACAGGTTCGCACGCGAGCAACTCGTCTCCGCCGGAGAGGAGCGGGCGACGCTCGACCGACTGCTGGACCTGAGCTTCCGCCTGTTGCCCGACGACCCGCGGTCACCCCCCGGTCCGTTCGCGGACGCCGTCACGGCGATGCTGCCGTCGGTCCGCGGCTTGCTCGCCGGTGGGGTGAGCGGGCGCGTCGACAGCACGCGGACCCTGGAGCTGGCCTTCCGGCTCCATCGCTACTGGGCCTCGACCAATGTCGGCGAGGGTCGCTACTGGCTCGAGCGGCTGCTCGCGGTGCACGGTGATGGCGGTGACGACTGGTCGGCGTATGCGACGTACGCGTTGGGCTACCTGGACTACTGGGCCGGCGAGGACGTGGCAGCCGTCCCCCACCTGCAGCGCGCGATCGATCTCCTCGCGGACATCGACGGCGCCTACGTCGCCAGGGCCCAGATCTTCCTGGCCGGCATCCTCGACGACCTCGACCGTGGCAGCGAGGCGGTGCAGCTGGTCCGGGAGTCGATCCGCAACGCCGCCCCGCACGGGGCCGATCTGCGCGTCTCGGCAGCGATGGGCGTCGGGAGCGTCCTCGCGGAGCGGGCCGACCCGGAGGCCGTTCAGCACGCGGCGGCGGCCCTGGAGCTGTGCCAGGCCCACGGCTCGCCCGAACAGCTCGCCGCCTGCCTGCCGACGGCCGCCATGATCGCCTGGCAGGTCGGTGCCGTCGACCAGGCACGGGCCTGGGTCGAGCAGGCGATGCCGATGCATGTGGACGGTCGTCGGATCGCCCGCGTCGTCCTGCTCTCGGCCGCGTGTGGCGTGCACCTGGCTGACCGCGACCTCGATGCGGCCGTCGAGACGGGGCGCGCCGCCGACACAGAGGGCACCGAGCTCGGCGTCGAGCGAGAGCTCCCCCTGGCCCGCTCCCTGCTCGCCCTGTCGCTGCTCGCCCGGGGCGACGCCGACGAGGCCGTCGAGCGGGCGCGGGCAGCGATCCTCGCCGCCACCGCGCTGGAGTACACGTTTCCCCTGGCCGGTGCCCTCGAGACGACCGCGCTGATCGCGCGGGCTCGCGGAGTCCACGTGGACGCCCTGGCTCCGGTGCTGGCCACCGCGAGCGTCATCCGGCTGGCCGGTGACCGACCCACGTCGAGGCCTCTCGCCCCGCAGATCGAGAGACTGCGACTGGAGGTCCCGTCCGCAGCACCGTTGCCGGCCGGCGAGGCCGTGGCGTCCGCTCTCG
>CAWDUA010000010.1:0-73214 GCA_963805345.1 uncultured Actinomycetota bacterium | reverse complement strand
TACCTCCTGGCGCCTTCGGCCTCGGACCGAGACCAACTGTCGGCACTCTGGGACAGGGAGCACGTACAGGAGCGCCCGGAGCCCGGACCCCCGGTTCGGAACTGCGCACACCCAAGGCCGGCTCCCGACGAACCGTCACCACCCGGATCGTCAGAGGGTGAGTTGCTTGACCGGCTCGTGGGACCCTTCGATGCTGAAACGCTGTACAGCCGCCGATGGCGTGAGCCGACTTCAGCCACGCGCGATCATCATTCATCACCCGAGTCGCCGCTCCTACCGCTGTCAGGAACGCGCCTGTGATGGGAGAGCGGGCGGGGCGTGGAGGCTACCCTGACGATCCGGGGACACGAGGAGCGGTGCACATGGCTGAGTTGGTCAGAACGAACGATCCCGGCTTGTTGTCCGTGATCGAAGGCTTGTTGGCGGGGGCAGAGATTCCTCACCACGTGGCCGACCGCGACATGAGCGTCCTCGAGGGATCAATCCTCGTCATCCAGCAACGGGTGTTGGTCCCCGACGGGCGAGAAGCTGAGGCACGTCAACTGCTCGTAGACGCCGACCTGGGCGAATGGCTACGCCGCTGAGAGCGGAGGCGAGTGGGCCGCGGCGCACTCACCTGCCGCTGTCGGGCCCAATCCCGTGGCTGCCCTGGCCAGCCGGCATCTAGCGTGCATGCATGGTGTCGCACTTGGAGACCGTGACGTTCGAGGTAGCCGATGCCGCCGCAGTCGCGACCTTCTGGGGCGGCCTGCTCCAGCGGGACATCGTGGAGGAAGCGGGCGGCGCGCGGGTGCCGGGTGACGCCACGCAGGTCGGGCTTCGCTTCGTTGCCTCCCCCACGCACCAGATCGGTCAGCGACGTCTGCATCTCCACGTGACCAGCACGAGCGTGGAGGACCAGCAGCAGACAGTCGAGTCGGCGCTGCGGCTGGGCGGTCGGCACATCGACGTAGGCCAAGGTCCCGGTGTGGGCTTCGTCGTCTTGGCCGATCCGGGCGGTAACGAACTGTGCGTGATCGAGCCGCAGAACAGCTTCCTGGCCGGCACGGGCCGTCTCGGCGAAGTCACCTGCGACGGCACCCGAGAGGTGGGCCTGTTCTGGCGCGACGCGCTGGACTGGCCGCTCGTGTGGGACGAGCAGGGCGAGACCGCGGTCCAGTCACCCTGGGGAGGCACCAAGATCTCGTGGGGTGGTCCGCCGGTCGCACCCGAACACGGGCGGAGTCGACAGCGCTTCGAACTCGTCACGGCAGATCCCGGCAGCGAGGGCGACCGACTGGTGTCACTGGGCGCAACGCGGTTGACCGAACTCGTCGATGCCATCGAACTCGCGGACCCCGATGGCAACGAGTTCCTTTTGCGCGCACCCTGAACGCGCGATGAGCGCCGACCTGCACCACGCGCCTGCCGCAGACGGGGATGACGGACTCACGTCCGCCCTTGGCGCGTCGCACGGCGACTGCCCTAGCCACCGCAGTCGATCGCGACGATCGGACGCCATGTGCTCCCATCCACGGTGACCTCCCGAGCTTGGAAACGGATCTGCACGTTCCTGCCAGGTCCACGCAGGCAATCCGGCCAACCGGCGTCGTGGACGGTTCCCTGCCGATCGATCCATTCCGGAACCGAGTCGCTGGCTCCGTACGTCCATCCGTCGTACTCCACGGAGATCTGACGGACACCCGTTCGGGCGAGTCCTGTGTGCCAGGTGTCTGTGTTGTGTCGCGCGGTCCAGGCCGAGCCCACGGCGAACCCCAGGGCCAGCGCCACGAGTAGGGCGAGGACGGCGGTGACCGTGACGGTTCGGCGCGTCGAACTCGTGACGCCCGGCCTCGACGGCCGGGCGATCGTTTCCATGTGGGCAAGGTACGGGGCCTGGAGCCGCTTTGTCTGCTGAAGTAGGTGCGGCCGATCGGGGATTGCGCACATACCCAGGAGCGGCGGGGGACCGTCCCCGTCGTCGCGCGGGATCCCTTCCCGCTGGGTCTCGGCCCGCTCGACTCCTCACCTCGCCCGGGTGAGGCCCCGACAGCGGTCGCGAGGCCCTCGCTGCCGAGCAGGCCTCGTCTGTCCCCCGGTCGTCGTGATCCGCTGCCAGTACGCCGGCGGTGACCTGGTCGAGTGGCCATGAGCCACGCCCCTCGTGTCCGGGCCTGGCTGGAAGCACAGCCGGCCGGCACCGACTGGAGCCGCTGAGCCTTCTCGAACCTCAGCGAGCGGGCCTGCTCCCCGATAGCATCGACGGGTGCCCGCGCAGGGTGCACCGCCCCGCTTCGCGTCCACCCTGGAGACGTCATGTTCCACCCGCTCCGTCGGCGTCCCCTGGTCCTCGTGCTCGCCGTCGTGGTGGCCGTGGCTGCCCTGGCCGCCCCCGCGGTCGCCGGCACCTGGCCCGCGAAGCCGACGAAGCTGCGGGTCATGGCTCTCACCGACACCTCGCTGACGGTCAGCGCTGCCCGCTCCACCCATGCAACGAGCTACCGACTCTGGGCATCCACGGTCAAGTCCGACGTGTTCACCCCGGCGCTGTCGCATCGCCGCGCCGCGCGGCGCTCGGCGTCTGCGAGGACCCCGCAGGTCACCGTCACCGGCCTGGCCTACCACTCCGGGCCGCTCTACTACCGCCTGGCCGCGATCAACTCCAGCCACCGGCGCCTCTCCGACATCCGGATGACCTACCTGCGCCCCGCGGTCCCGTCGCCGGTCAGGGTGCAGAACCCCTTCGGCCGTCCCTCCCTCAGCTGGCCCGAGGCCGACGTGACCGGCTACGAGGTGCGCCAGAGCAGCGACCCCGCGGGAACTGCGGACGTCACCACCTACACCCTGCGGGGCCACGCGCAGTCCTTCACCCCGGCGTACGGCGCCGCCCCCGGGACCTACTACCTCAGCGTGCGCGCGGTGAACGGCTCCAGCCGCTCGGCCTACAGCCCCGCGGTCCCGGCCTCGACCTCGGTCGGGCGCGCCGCGCTCTCGGTGCTGACCGCCAACGACCTCAACGCGAACGTCACCTCCTACAACGGCAGGGCCGTGCCGCCGTGGATGCCGCGGCGTCGTGACGCTGCGACCGCGCTGTACCGCCGCGTGGACCCGGACCTGCTGATGATCCAGGAGGGCGGCGTCCTCATCAGGCGCGGCGTCCGGCAAGTCGATACGATCGCCAACGCGTTGGGCAACGACTACACGGTCGCGCGCACCGAGAACCCGCCCGGCAGCGGTAGCTGGGTCAGTCACGGTGTCTACATCGTCTACCGCAACACACGTCTGGACGCGGTCGGTGCCGGGAGCACGCTCGACCTCGCGAAGGGGAAGTCCGCTGCCTTCCAGGTCCTGCGCGACACCACGACCCAACGGGTGTTTCTCGCGGTCACCGCTCACCTCGTCGCCGGTGGCACGGCCGCGGCCGACGCCCAGCGTCGGCACGAGATGAGCGACGTCCTGGCCGAGGCGCAGCGGATCTCCGCGGCAAACGGCGGGGTCCCGATCGTGTTCGGCGGCTGCCTGCACGAGGCCCGCACCCCCCACCACCCCAGTGACAGCCCCTATGGGGTCCTCGCTGCCGCCGGGTTCGCCGACGCGCTGACCGCGGCCCGGAGCCGCAGCGGCGGCAATCTCAACACCTTCAACAACTACCAGCGGCCGATCCGCAAGGGTGTGCCGACCGACCGCATCCTCGTCGGTCCCGGGGTCGCCGTGACGAGATGGGCGCATCTGCTGCACCGGCACGGCAACAAACTCGTCGGTGTGGTCCCCTCGGACCACGACCCGGTCGCTGCGACCGTGCTCCTCCCGGGGAGCTGAGCGGTGGACGGTCGGCGCCCGTCGTGAGGTCGCCCGGGTGAGTGTGCTGACGACCAGGAGGACCGCGAGCGGCCCACGAGCCCGGGGAACCGCCACCCCGGGCCCAGCCATCGAGAACCTCCCGGGCCCGGTCTGGACCCCGAGGCCGCGCCGCCCACGACCAGTCGCTCGAGGTGGAGGTCACTCCTTCTTGACGGCGTGGATCCGCTCCATCACCCCGGCTTTGCGCCGCACGTCCTCGACCACCTCGAACCCCGCTGCCTCGACCAGCGGCAGCGAGCGCCGGGTGTAGTGCTCGCCGGCCACCCGGATGCTCACTCGCTCGGCCAGCCACTGCACGGCGTACACCGGTGGCCAGCTGCTGGCGACGTGGTCGACCAAGAGCAGGCGGCCGGCCGGCACGAGCGCGCGCTTCATCTCGGCGACGGCAGCGACGGGGTCATCGATGGTGCACAGCGACAGCGAGCAGACCACGGTGTCGTACGCCGCATCGTCGACCGGCAGCGCCTCCGCGTCGCCCTCCCGCAGGTCGACGGGAAGGCCCCGGGCCTCGGCCCGTCGGCGTGCCAGCGCGAGCATCTCCGGGCTGACGTCCACACCGGTCAGGCTGGTCGCGGCCGTGTAGAACGGCAGGCTGCGCCCGGTACCTATCGCGACCTCCAGCACCCTCCCGGTCGCCCGCTCGCCGACCCACTCCCGGTCCCCGGAGGAGAGCAGGCGCTCGACGAGGTCCATCTGGCCGTCGTAGCTCGAGGCGGACCTGTCCCAGATCCGACGCTGCCGCTCGGCCGGGGTCTCGCCCGCTCGCTTCATGGCGCCATCCTGCCCGACGTCGAGCAGCGCGAGGGCGTCGGCCGAGCGCGTTCAGGAGCGTCGGCCCCTCCACCCTCCCGGCTCGTGAGCAGTCCGCACCGGTCGACGGGCGGACGCAGCGGAACATCTCTAGGAAAATCCTAGGTTCGCTGCTAGAACTTGCCTGTCCGGGCGATGGTCGCCGCGACGGACGGACCCCCACCCTCGAGGAGGCCGTGATGAGGAACCTGCCCCGCTCCGCCGCCGCCTCCTTGGCTCTGTTGGCCGGCGTCATCGGGCTGCTCACCAGCTGCGGGAGCAAGGACGACACGACCATCACGGTGCTCGCAGCCTCCTCGCTGACCGGGACGTTCACGGCTCTGGCCGACCAGTTCGAGAAGGACCACGACGGAGTGACCGTCAAGCTGGCGTTCGACTCTTCAGCGACCCTGGCCCAACAGGCGACGCAGGGAGCGCCCGCCGACGTGCTGGCCACCGCCGACACCACCACGATGGACGGCGCCCAGGCCGCCCTGGCCGACCAGCCCCAGAACTTCGCCACCAACGTGATGGTGCTGGTGACGCCGCCGGACAACCCGGCGGGCATCAGCCGGTTCTCCGACCTGGACACCGGAAAGGCCAGGTATGTGATCTGCGTGGCCACCGCGCCTTGCGGCAAGGTGGCCGGTGCCCTGCTCCGGGACAACCAGATCACCGCCGAGCCGGTGAGCACGGAGATCGACGTCAAGAGCGTGCTGGCCAAGGTGACCGAGGGCGAGGCCGACGCCGGCATCGTCTACACCACCGACGAGGTCGCGGCCGGCGACCAGGTCTCCTCGCTGCCCATCCCCCACGCGAAGCAGGAGATCACCACGTACCCGATCGCGATGCTGAAGCAGTCCGAGGAACCCACCCTCGCCCAGCAGTTCGTCGACCTGGTCCTCTCCCAACAGGGCCAGCAGGTGCTGCAGCAGGCGGGGTTCGGCGCCCCGTGAGCATCGACCGGCAGGTGACCCGACGTGTGGCCTCGGAGTCCGAGGCGACCACCGGCGCCGCGCTGGGACGGCCGCCGCTGGTGCTGCTGATCCCGTCCGTGCTCGCAGCGGCCCTGCTGGTCGTGCCGCTGATCAGCCTCGTGGCCCAGACCCCCTGGCACGACTTCCTCACCCGGCTCACCTCGACCCCGGTGCTCCAGGCGCTGTGGCTGACCCTGCTCGCCTCGGTGTGCACGGTCCTCGCGTGCATCGTGCTGGGAACCCCGCTGGCGTGGCTGCTGGCGCGGGTCAGCTTCCCGGGGCGGAGCCTGCTGCAGGCTCTGGTCCTGGTCCCGCTCGTCCTCCCACCGGTCGTGGCCGGCGTCGCGCTGATCACCGCCTTGGGCCGAACGGGCCTTGTCGGGAGCTGGCTCTACGACTGGTGGGGCATCACCATCCCCTACACCACGGTGGCCGTGGTCATCTCCCACACCTTCGTCTCGCTCCCCTTCTACGTGCTCAGTGTCCAGGGTTCGCTGGGATCGGTCGGAGACCGGTTCGACGGAGTCGCTGCGACCCTCGGGGCCGACCGCTGGACCGCGTTCCGGCGAGTCACCCTGCCGCTGGTGCTGCCTGGAGTCGCGGCCGGGGCCGCACTCGCATGGGCGCGATCCCTCGGTGAGTTCGGGGCCACCATCACGTTCGCCGGCAACTTCCCCGGGACCACCCAGACGATGCCGTCGCTGATCTACACCGCACTCCAGTCCGACCCCGGCGTGGCCCGCACCCTGGCCATGATCCTGCTGCTGCTGTCGGTCGGCATCCTGGTCGCCCTGCGCGGGCGCTGGCTGGCCCCGCGGTGACCGGACCATGAGGGGCCTCGACGCACGCATCACCGTCCCCGGACGGGTCGACGCCCAGGTGACGGCGGAGCCGGGCGAGGTCGTCGCCGTGATCGGCCCCAACGGATCGGGCAAGACCACGTTGCTCTCGGCGCTGGCGGGCCTGCAACCTCATGCCGGTTCGGTGACCGTGGCCGGTGCGTCCTGGACCGACCCCGTGCGTCCGGTCCGCGACCGCCGAGTCGGTGTCGTGTTCCAGGACCAGCGGCTGTTCCCTCACCTGACGGCGCTCGACAACGTCGCCTTCGGCCCGCGCTCCCGAGGGGCGTCCCGAGCCGACGCCGAACGCCGCGCCGCCGGATGGCTCGAACGGTTCGCGATCGGCGACCTCGCGCGCCGCCGCCCCGATACCCTGTCGGGTGGCCAGGCACAGCGCGTGGCGATAGCCCGCGCGTTGGCCCTCGACCCGCAGCTCCTGCTGCTCGACGAGCCCTTCAGCGGGCTCGACATCGGGGTCGCGACCGCGCTCCGGATCGAGCTGGCCCGCCACCTGGCGGTCTTCGACGGGGTCACCCTCATCGTCACCCACGACGCCATCGACGCCATCACCCTCGCCGACCGAGTCGTCGTCCTCGACCAGGGCAGCGTTGCCCAGGTCGGCACCCCGGCCGAGGTCGCCTCGCAGCCGCGCACCGATCACGTGGCCCGGCTGGTCGGCCTCAACGTGCTGCGCGCCGGAGACTCGCTGATGGCATTCAGCCCCAGCGTCGTCACGGTCTCGCTGCACGAACCCGTCGGCTCGGCGCGACACCGCTGGCCCGGTGTGATCGCCCAGGCGGCTCCGCACGGCACCTCGGTTCGCATCCTGGTCACCGGTGCCCACGACCTCCTCGCCGACGTGACCGCCGAGTCGACCGCGGAGATGAGGCTCGAACCCGGCCGAGAGGTGTGGCTGTCGGTGAAGGACTCGGCGGTCCAGACGTACGCAGCCGGCACCAGCACGTGACGAGAGCTCGGACCCTCTCCACCCGGGAGACGGGAGGAGATCCGTGGGTCAGCGGTCGGTGTGTGAGCGACCCAGCCGTTGCAGCATGTCGTTGTAGGCAGCGAGGGCTGCCTCGTCGTCGTCGATGCTGGCACCACGCTCGCCGTCGACATGGCCGCCGGTGCGCTCGACGTGCTCGGTGAACGTGTTGGTGCGGACCGACTCGAGCCAGGGTCCCAGGATCCGGTCGCGGGTCTTGCCCGACACGAGCGAGACCACGATGCCCACGCACAGCAGCATCATCAGTCCGTCGCCGACCGACCACATCAAGGAGCCCCCGATGTCGAGGTCGCGCAGTGCAGCAGGGGCCCACGGAGGCCTCATCCCCATGTACATGGGGAACGGGTCCTTCTGGGTCTGCAGCAAGATGATGCCGACGAAGGTGTCCGGGATCATCGCCACGATCAGCAGGGCCAGGCGCAGCAGGTACGGCGTCTGCCAGCGGATCGGCTCCTCTCCGATCAGCGGCAGCAGCATGAGCCATCCGGAGAGGATGTAGGCCAGCTGCTCGACGAGCATCAGGTGCGGGTTGTCGGCCATGCGGTCCATGAACGGCGTCAGGTGCGTGTAGAAGATGACCACGGCGTAGATCGCCATGCCGACGAAGGGATGGGTCAGGATCGACACCGGCAGGCTGAACATGACCCGGTCGAAGCCCTGTTGCCACCGCTGTCCGCCCGAGGCGCGGAGCACGGTCAGCGGGTGTCCGAGCACCAGGAGCGCGGGAACGAGCATGATCAGCGTGAGGTGCTCGATCATGTGCATCCAGAACAGGCTCATCGCATAGGCGTCCACCGCCGAGGAGAGACACACCCACAGCGAGACCACCCCGAGCACCCAGCTGGCGACGCGGGCCGGGCCGACCGGCGTGATGGCCGCGCCGGTGGGCGGCACGCAGCCCGGCGGCGTAGCCGAGCAGCAGCAGCGCGCACGCGATCGTCCAGCCGGCGTGGAAGGTCCAGGTGGTGAAGAACGTGTGCCAGGTCAGCGGCGGCATCATCGCGCTGTCGCCCACCCGAACCTCCTCCTGATGACCGCCGCGGGCGCTTCGGTCGCCCACCTCGAACTGCCCACAATCTACGTCGCGACGCGCACTCGTCGATCACCGGCGTCCGCCTCGGGTCGTCGGCATACTGGGCCCGTGGCCAAGAAGCCTTCTGCGACGGCGCGCAACCAGCGTGGCTCCTCCACGTCGCCCGGCGCGAGGCGGCGCTCGCCGAGCTGCGTCGGGAGCAGGAACGGCAGCGACGCAACCGCGTCCTCGGGGTGTCGGTGATCGTCGGCGGCCTGGTCGTCGTGATCGGCGTCCTGGTCTTCCTCGGTCTCCGCTGGCAGGGCGGATCGGGTGCCGCGACCACTGCCGCCGACCCCGCGCTCGTCCAGGGCATCACCACGATCCCTGCGGCGACCTTCGACACGGTCGGCACCGGCGGCCTGGCGAACCCGCTGAAGCCGGTCTCCCCACCGGCCCCGCTGACCGCCGGCGGAAAGCCGCGGGTGCTCTACGTCGGGGCGGAGTACTGCCCCTACTGCGCGGCCGAGCGCTGGGCGGTGGTGGCCGCCCTGTCCAGGTTCGGCACCTTCGACGGGCTGGGCCAGACCACGTCGGCCCACGCCGACATCTACCCCGACACCCCGACCCTGTCCTTCCACGGCTCCTCCTACACCAGCCCCTACCTGTCGTTCACCGGGTACGAGACCCAGAGCAACCAGGTGCAGGGCACGACCTACGCCCCGCTCGACACGCTCTCGAGCGCCGACGAGAAGGTCTTCGACACCTACGACGGTCCGCCGTACCTCGACCAGAAGGGGAGCATCCCGTTCTTCGACATCGGCGGTCGGTACCTCACCCAGGGCGCCAGCTACAGCCCGAAGCTCTTCGCGGGCCTGACCCACGCCCAGGCGCTGAGCCAGATCCAGGATCCGAGCAGTCCGCTGTCGAAGTCCGTGCTCGGCGCGGCGAACACGTTCACCGCCTCGATCTGCCGGCTCACGAACGGCCGACCGGCCAAGGTCTGCACGTCGTCCGGGCGTCACCGCCGCCGCGGCCGGGCTGAACGCGTCGTGACCTCCGCGCCCGAGCGGGACATCCCGCGGTTCTCGATCGTGGCGGGTCTCGTCCTGTCCTTGGCCGGGCTCGCGGTCGCGGTCTATCTCACGATCGAGCACTTCGACTCCTCGGTGACGCTCAGCTGCCCCGAGACCGGCCGCATCAACTGCCAGAAGGTGACCTCGAGCGAGTACTCCCACATCGCCGGGATCCCGGTGGCGGTCCTGGGTCTCGGGTACTTCCTTGCCGCGCTGGTCCTGCTCACCCCGCGCGCCTGGCGCTCGACGTCTCCGGCGGTGCGCTGGGCTCGGATCGGGTGGGCCGGGCTCGGCGCGCTGATGGTGGTCTACCTGGTCTGGGCCGAGTTCTTCGGGGTCAACGCGATCTGCCTGTGGTGCACCGCGGTCCACGTCATCACGTTCCTGCTGTTCGTGCTGGTCGCCTACACCGAGGCGATGGTCCTCCCACCCCTGGACACGCCACAGCGGAGCACCGAACGCGTCAGGTGATCGGCACCGGAATGGTCAGCGGCGCCTCGTTGAAGGCGTCGACACGCACGACGACCTGCAGCGTCCAGGAGCCCAGGAAGTCGATCGAGACCGGCGCGCTCAGGTAGACCCCTGGGGCCGTCGAGCGGAGGGTCAGAGCGAGCGGTCCGATGTGCTGCCGCTCCTGCGTCAGCGATGCGGTGAGCTGTCGGGGTCGGTAGGGGCGACCGTCAGCGGAGCGGACGGTGATCGCGCACCTCGTTCGGACCGAGGCGCGACGGCGTCACGGTGACCTCGACGGTTCCGCTCCGGTGCCCGGCCTCGAAGGCGCGCGTGGAGTGCACGACGGGGTGGTAGGACTCGACCGCTGTGGCGGTCTGGACCAGGGACGCGGTGACGCACAGGACGGCCAGGCCCAGGCCGGCCTCGAGGGCCACCCCACGACGTAGCCGGTCGAGGTCGACCGGTCTCGTCTCCCGCGTCCTGCGGAAGCGCGCGGTGCCCAGCGCGTCCCGCGCTCGCCACCCGAGGATCACCACCAGCACCAGCAGGAAGATCTTGACGCAGAGGAGCAACCCGTAGCTGGTGTCGACCAGTGCGGGCCACGCGCGTGTGTTGCGCCAGGCCTGGAAGGTGCCGGTGATGACGAGGGTGATGACCGAGGCCAGGGCCAGAGGCGAGAAGCGTGCGGCGGCCAGAACGCGGTCGGCACGGGGTGGCGCGTGCCGGCCGAAGAGCACCAGGGCCACCAGCATGCCGAGGCCACCGAGCCACACCGCGGCAGCGGTGAGGTGCAGCACGTCGGCCACCAGGGCGATGCCCCACCAGTGACCGTCGACGGCGTGGCCGGACGCCGACCAGGTGACCGCCACGAGGCCCGTGGCGAGGAGGTAGAGCCCACCGAGCCGCCAGCGGTCCCGCGAGTCGGTGGAGGCGGCCTCGGTGACGAGCAGGCCCAGCACCGCGAGGAAGCCCAGCGCGATCTCCCGCACCAGGACCGCGGTGCCCAGATGCGTCCCGAGAGTGGCCGCGAGCAGGTGGGGGTCGACCATCGCACCGACGGAACGACCGGCGCTCTCGGCGGCCTGGAGCGGCACCTGCAGCGCGGTGGACACGAACGCGAGGAGCCAGCCGACCAGCAGCCACCGGCCCGTGTAGCGGTGGCGATGGCCGGTTGCCCAGCACAGGGCCAGGAACACCAACCCTCCGGCGACGATCACGAAGCCCACGTAGCCGAGCGCCCGGTCCACCGAGTAGAGGCCCGAGACGGCCCCATCCGCCTGTGGGGCCACCGAGGCGCCGGCGGTGTGGCCACTGGGATGACCGATCGAGAACGTGAACGCGCCCTGCGCCGGGTGGGTGTCGGCGGAGACGACGTGCCAGGCGACGGTGTATGTGCCCGCGGACTGGGACGACGACAGGGAGACCTGGATGGTGGCGGGGCCGGAGCCTTGGTGCGTCCCGCCGACGTCGACCCGGTGGCCGGCGGGGTCGAAGACGCGCAGGCTGTCCTCGGTGATCCCGACCGACTCGTCGAAGGTCGCGCTGACGGTGTGCACCACCCCTCGGACGACCGACCCGTCCGCTGGGTCGGTCGAGACCAGGCTGGCGTGCGCGGAGGCCGGCGCGGCCGGCACCAGGACCGCGACCCCGATCAGGAGCGCGCCGACCGCGCCCCACCGGCGTACGACGAGCGCGTCAGCTACGCCGCGACCTGAGGAACGAGCCGCCCGCGAGGACCGCGGCAAGGATCGAGACGACCAGAGCAATCCAGGCCACCACCTCACCGCTCGAATCTCCGTTGGAACCATCCGAGGCGTCGGAGGTCGCTCCATTGTCGGCCATGCCGGGGCTGGCGTCCGTCAGGGTGGCAGCCTTCTCGATCGTGAGGGTCGGTGCCGGATGCTCGGGCTCGTCCTCCCCCTTCTCCGGTACGTCGATCCAGCGCACGACGTCACCGTTGCTGTAGCCCTGCAGCGCCTTGAACACCAAGGTGGTCGGCTCCTCGGGAAGTGGGTCGGCCGAGACCGAGAAGTCCTGGTACTGGCCGGGCTCGATCCGCCCTCCGGACCAGGTGACCTGCGAGACCACCGAGTGGAAGGTCCCGTCGTCGGTGACCAGCGGCTGCTCGAGTCGCGTCGTGCGCACGGTGACCGTCCAGCCCTGGACCGGTTGGACGAGCACCTGGGCGATCGGCTGCTCGGTGGGGATCTGCAGCGTGAGGCGGGTGGTCGCCGCGTCGGCCTCCTCGTTGGGCACGCGGAAGGTCAGCTCGGCCGTACTGCCGGGCTCGGCGGTGGCGGGCGTGACCGACACGTGGGCCAGGGCAGCCGGAGCAGAGACCGCGAAGACGGCGATCGTGGCAGCCACCCCGGTGGCCAGGCGCAGCCCAGCGCGACCCGAGGGTCGCCTCCGGTGCTCGTCAGTGGTCGTCATGTGGTCCCCTTCTCTGGCGTCCCGTCATCAGGTGTGCGGACGGTCCGTGGAGCGCAGAGGCGAGGTCGGTTGATCCGGGATGTTGCTCGCCCGCGCGACCTCGCGCCGGACCGCACCGGACCCGCGCCCAGCGTCCGCTGCCGGATCTCGGCAGAAAGCCGGCCGCGTCCTGCTGCACGAGGAGAGTCTCGACGATCCAGCCCGGTAGGCCAACCACCCGCCCGTCAGGGGCGCGCCCAGGCCCAGCTCGCAGGTCCGCATCGAGTCGGTCCTGTGGTCTTCGCGCCCGGAGGTCATCGGCTGTTCGGGCGGGTCGGCCGCGACCACGACGCGCATCGGGTCACCGGGACCCGATGCGGCTCGGACACACCAGTTGTATAGACCAATTCTTGCTCGGCGCAAACCTTCGGGCTCCGAGACGACGGCGCCTCCCGGCGCGACTCGCGGGACTCACCGGGCTTGGCGATGTCCGCGTCGCGTGCAAGGGTTTGGGCGTGGCAACTCGTGAGGTCCGACCCCGCTCGACTCCGTCCGCTCCCAAGCGCAGCCGGACGCCGGATCTCGTGGAGGAAGACGCTGAGGCCTTCGTGACAGCGCTCCTGACCGCGTCCCGCGTGCTCGTGGGGGTCTCGGCGCGTTCGTTGTCCGAGGTCGAGAACGCGGTCACGGTGACCCAGTTCCGGACCCTGGTGGTGCTCGACAGTCATGGTGAGACGAATCTCAGCGGTCTGGCCGAGAGGCTCGGCGTCAACTCCTCGACCGCGCTGCGGATGATCGACCGGTTGCTGGTCGCGGGCCTGGTGACCCGACGAGACAACCCCGACAGCCGCCGAGAGGTTCTGCTCGGCCTGAGCCCGGCCGGCCGGCGCCTGGTTCGCCGGGTCACCCGGCGTCGGCGCGCGGAGCTGGCGCGAGTGGTGGCTGCGATGCCCGCCGATCGCCGTTCCGAGCTGTTGGCTGCCTTGCGCGCGTTCGCCGAGGCGGCCGGCGAACCGGAGCCGCACCCGGACGAAGTGAGCACGCTCGCGTGGTACATCGACGCGGGCCCGGACTCCGCTGTGCGTCGACACTCACCCGGTGCCGCTGGTGGCGCCTGAGACACGGATCGCGCGCTGGGGATCGCGCGTGCTGCAGACCCGATGGGTCGTGCGGGCGCCGCTGCTCCTCTACCGGATGCGGTTGGGTTGGGTCTTCGGGTCGCGACTGCTGATGCTGGAGCATCGGGGCCGTGCGTCGGGTCTGCGCAGATACGTGATCCTCGAGGTGGTGGACCGTCCCGTGCCGGACTCGTGGGTCGTCGTGGCCGGTTTCGGAGACCAGGCCCAGTGGCTGCTCAACGTCCGGGCGGATCCGCGGGTCAGGGTCTCGGTCGCGGGCCGCCTGTCCACCCCTGCCCGCGCCCGGGAGCTCACCGCCCCGGAGCGCGCCAGCACGCTACGCGCCTATGCCGCGCATCACCCGAGAACGTGGCGACGCCTGCGACCCGTCCTCGAAGAGACCCTGGGTGCCCCGATCGATGCCGACGGCACGCACCTCCCCATGGTCGCGCTGGAGTCCACACCCCGCTGAGCATCCGGGGGTTGGTGTCTGCTGCAACCATTGCTTCCTACACTGGATGCGTGCCGTGGCCCGCCCCTGATGCCGCAGTCTCGTGCGGCTCGGCGAGGCGTGTCGTCAACACCCACCGCGACCGAGGAGGGACTGTGAACGAGACCGAGCTGGTCGGACTCGAGCTGGACGGGTGGCGATCGCTGTCCTCGAGCGGCCAGGACGCGAGAGCCTTCTACGACCGGGTCCTCGACAAGAAGGTGCTGATGGTGCTGCCGGGAGGCCTCATCCTGGATGATCGCGGGGCGGTCCTCGACTCCATGTCGGGCCAACCCTGGGCGTCGTTCGAGCTCGAGAAGCCCACCGTGATGATGCCCACCGCGGACGTCGCGGTGGTGGCGTACGGCGTGGAGGCACGACGTCCTCACATGCCCGGCTACTCCGCCCTGGTGAGCTCCACCTACGTCCACAGGGCCGACGGGTGGAAGCTGGCCCTGCATCAGCAGACCCCTCGATGAGAGGCGGGGGGCACGCGCGGTCCCCGTTGCGACGCGGGTGGCAGGCGCTGCTTGCCGCGGCTTCCGTCGCCGGCCTGATCGGCCTGATGGTGCTGGCTCCCGCTCACGCTCGCTTGAAGTACTCGTCCTGCCGCGCGCTGCACCACCGGTTCGCCCACGGTGTGGCGCGGTCCCCAGCGGCGGCACGGCGTCAGGCGACCGACGGACATGGCATGCCTGCGCACGGTCGGCATGCCCGGAACGTCTATCGGGCCAACCACACGGCCCTGGACCACGACGACGACGGAACCGTCTGTGAAGCCTGAACGTGCCGCCGCCCGATCGAGAGGAGACACGATGGACAGGGCAGAAGCCACGATCTGGGTGACCTCGCTCGTCATCGTCGCAGTGATCGCCTACAACGCCTGGAACCGCGCCGGGTGACCGAGCCGGGTGCCGGCACATCGCTCGCCCCCGTTTGCCTTTGTTGATGCAAGTTTTGCATAATGCAAGTCATGCTGATCGGCGAGCGCTCCGTGGAGCCACCACGGGCCGCCTGGCTCGCCCTCCCCCGGCCCGGCCTGGCCCGCGTGACGACCGCGCTGCGCGCCGGCAGCGGCGGGCTGGTCGCGCTCGCGCTCCTCGTCGGAGCGGGCGCCGCGTGCTTCGCAGTCGCATTTCGGTGGTTGATCAAGGAGTTCACCCTGATCCTCTCCGGACACGCCGACTATGCGGCGACGCCGGGCGCAGCCCACCCGGGCATCCCTGGGCTCGGCCGGTGGTTCCTACTGGCCGCCCCGGTGGTGGCCGGGCTGGTCTACGGGCCGTTGGTCCACTTCTTCGCCCGTGAGGCGCGTGGCCACGGAGTCCCGGAGGTGATGTACGCCGTTGCGCGGCGTGGTGGTCGAATCGCCCCGCAGGTGGCTGCGGTCAAGGCGCTGGCCTCCGCCCTGTGCATCGGTGGCGGGGGCTCGGTCGGACGGGAGGGGCCGATCGTCCAGATCGGTTCCGCGCTCGGCTCGACGGCGGGACGAGTCCTGCGAGTCCCCGAGGGGCGGATGCGGATCCTGGTCGCCTGTGGTGCGGCCGGTGGCATCGCGGCCACCTTCAACGCGCCCTTGGCCGGGGTGTTCTTCGCGATGGAGCTCATCTTGGCTGACTTCGCCGCTCAGTCGTTCGGCATGGTGGTGCTGGCCGCGGTCACTGCCAGCGCGATCGGCCGGGCGGTCCTGGGGAACCAGCCCTTCCTCTCCCTGCCGGCCTTCACCGTCCAGCGCCCCGCCGAGTACCTGTACTTCGCCGCCCTCGGTCTGATCGCCGGGTGTGTCGGCGTCGGCTTCACCCGGGTCCTCTACCTGATCGAGGACGCCTGCGACGCCCTCTGGCGCGGTCCGGAATGGCTGCGCCCGGCAGTCGGTGGCCTCGCCCTCGGAGTCGTGCTGCTGGTACTTCCCCAGATGTACGGGGTCGGCTACCCGGTCCTCGGCAACGCCATCGACGGGCAGTACGCCCTGGCGTTCCTGCTCGTGCTGCTGGTCGGGAAGATGGTCGCGACCTCGCTGACCATCGGGATCGGCGGCTCCGGCGGCGTGTTCGCTCCCAGCCTGTTCATCGGGGCCATGCTCGGCTCCGCCTTCGGCCTGGTGGCCCACCAGCTACTGCCCGGGTCCGGACCGGCCGGCGCGTACGCACTGATCGGCATGGGCGCCGTGTTCGCCGGTGCGGCGCGGGCGCCGATCACAGCCGTCGTGATCATGTTCGAGCTGACCGGCGAGTACACCATCATCCTGCCGATGATGACCGCCATCGTGCTGGCCACGGGGATCGGGCACCGGCTCAGCCGCGACACCATCTACACCCTCAAGCTGCGCCGACGCGGCGTGCACCTCGGTGTCCGCGAGACGATCGCGCCCGGAGGCCGGGTCGTCGTGTCGACGGTGATGAGGCCTCTGCCCGCGGCCGTTGCCGCAGACGCGGCTCTGGCCGACGTCGCGAACCAGCTCGGCCGCACCCGGTACGGCGTACTCCCGGTCACCGCTCCCGACGGCACGTACCTCGGGACCATCACCGCCCGCGCCGTCAGCGAAGCGCTCTCCGACGGACGCCACGAGGCCACCCCGGCCCAGCTGCTCATCGAGCTGCCCTCGCTGGTCCGGGCGGACACCGAGGTCGCCGACGCGATTCGCGCCCTGGACATCAGCGAGTGTGGTGCGATCCCGGTGCTCGCTGCCACCGGGGCCGAAGTGGTCGGCTGGTTCGACTATCGAGACGCCCTCGCAACCCTGGAGCCGGCGACCACGGCGTGACACACCGGTTCAACGCTCCCTGACCGGGGGCGACGACCGCAGCGGGTGAGGTCGATGCCCCTCGAGCCCCGGTCCACCCTCGACCAGGTAGGGTCGGACCCGGAGCGCCGGGAAGCCTGGTCGGCAGTCGAGACGATGCCGCCCACACCAGGAGTACCGATGCTTGCGCGAGGCTTCGCCGCGCCCCACCCGACCCCTCACCTCTTCGACGCGTCCGGGTCGGCCCGCCCTGTCGTCCGGCGGCTCGCCGCATGACCGCCGCCGTCGTCGTCGTCTTCGTCGGCGCCTACATCCTGATCGCGACCGAGCGGATCCACCGGGTCGCCGCCGCGCTGGCCGGTGCCGCCGCCATGGTGATCCTCGGCGTCGTCGACACACACGTCGCGTTCTTCAGCGAGGACACCGGCGTCGACTGGAACGTGATCTCCCTGCTGCTGGGGATGATGGTGATCGTCAGCGTCCTCAAGCAGACCGGCATCTTCGACTTCCTGGCGATCTGGTCGGCCAAGCGAGTCCGCGGGCGACCCTTCGCACTGATGACGATGCTGATCGTCATCACCGCCATCGCCTCGGCACTGCTCGACAACGTGACCACCGTCTTGTTGATCGCACCGGTGACCTTGCTGGTCTGCGAGCGCCTCGCGCTCAGCCCGGTCCCGTTCCTGATCGCCGAGGCGTTGGCCTCCAACATCGGCGGGATGGCGACCCTGGTCGGTGACCCGCCGAACATCATCATCGCCAGCCGGGCCGGCCTGTCGTTCAACGACTTCCTGGTCAACCTCGCGCCCCTGGCGATCCTCTTGATCGTGGTGTTCGTCGGCCTGTGCCGCATCCTGTTCCGCTCCGCCCTCACCTACGACGAGTCACGGGTCGCGGCGGTCATGCAGCTGGACGAGCGCGCGGCCATCCACGACCACCGCCTCCTGGCGAGGTCGATGGTCGTGCTGACGGCGGTCATGGTCGGGTTCGTCGCCCACTCAGCGATCCATGTCGAACCCTCGCTGGTCGCCCTCCTGGGCGCCGGGGCACTGGTCGCCGTCTCCAACCTGTCGCCCACCGAGTACCTCGAGGAGGTCGAGTGGCCGACACTGGTGTTCTTCATCGGCCTGTTCGTCATGGTCGGTGCGCTGGTCGAGGTCGGCGTCATCCGCACCCTCGGCGCGCACCTCACCGAGGCGGTCGACGGCCGCTTCTTCCTCGCCAGCACCGTGTTGTTGTGGGGCTCGGCCATCGTGTCCGGCATCGTGGACAACATCCCCTACGTCGCGACGGCGTCTCCACTGGTGCAGGACCTCGTCGCGAACGACGACGACCCCCGTGGTGGCGCCGGCCTCTGGTGGTCCCTCGCGGTGGGCGCCGACCTCGGCGGCAACGCCACCGCTGTGGGGGCCAGCGCCAACGTCGTGATCATCGGCATCGCCGCACGCAACGGGCACCCGATCTCGTTCTGGACCTTCACCAAGTACGGGCTCGTCGTCACCGCGGTCACCATCGCCCTCGCCTGGCCCTACCTCTGGTGGCGCTACTACTCGTGACCCGACCCCTCATCACCGCAGCCTCGACCGAAGGGGTCGTCGTCCAGAGGTGCCAAAAGTAGGGAGTTCCTCCGATGTCGGGAGTGGACCTCCCACGCGAGCCTTGTCGGGTTCCCCACCGACACGACGAGGTGATGCCATGTACAACCCCTACAGCCTGGATCTGGTCCGCTTTCGCCATCAGGAGCTGATCGCCGAAGCAGACCGCCGGCGCATCGCGAAGGCTGCCCGCAAGGCCGGTCGGCGGCGCCGCGCGCCGGCCGGCCGGCCCGACGACACCACCGTGCGCGGCAGTGCGACGCGTCCTGCCGTCCCCCTGCGTGGGTGATCACATGCACGCCGCTCTGCCCGTGCTGGCGGGGATCGCCTCCACGGTGATCTTCGCCTCCAGCACCATGCCGATGCTGGTCAAGGCGCTGCGCACGCGCGAGCTCGGCTCCTACAGCCTGGGCAACCTGGCGTTGGCGAATCTCGGCAACGCCATCTACTCGGTGTATGTGTTCAGTCTTGCGCCGGGTCCGCTGTGGGTCCTGCACTCGTTCCACCTGGGCAGCACGGCCTTCATGCTGGTCTGGTACCTGCGCTTCGAGCTCGTGCCGCGCCGGCGTCGCCGATCAGGTCAGGCCGAGCTGCGCGGAGTTGACCACGACAGCACGCCGGTCCGGAGCGGCGAGCTCGGTCAGGATCGCCGAGACGTGATGGTCGGCAGTCTTGGGTGAGATGTGTGGCCAGCGGTACACCCCCGTCGCGGATCACCGCGGCGGCGTCCTCCAGCGGGGTTACCGGTGCTCCTCCGTGGGTACCTAGGGCAGGTGATCACGATGACGCGTGTCGTCCACGCCTCGCCACAAGCGGTCTGGGACGTACTGGCCGACGGCTGGCTCTATCCGGTCTGGGTGGTGGGGGCCTCCCGGATGCGTGAGGTAGAGGATCCCTGGCCTGCGGAGGGAAGCAGGCTGCACCACTCCCTGGGGGCCTGGCCGTTGCTGATCAACGACGACACCGAGGTGGTGGAGTCCCGCCCGGGCCGACTGCTGTCCCTCCGCGGTCGGGGCTGGCCGCTCGGGGAGGTCGCGATCGTCATCCACCTGCGCCCGAACGGCGCCGAGACCGAGGTGGTCATCGAGGAGGACGTGGTCAGCGGCCCCGGGCACCTGGTCCCCAAACCCGTGCGCGCCCTGGCCCTGCGCTGGCGCAACATCGAGACGCTTCGCCGTCTCGCCTACATCGCCGAACGCAGGACCTCCCCGGAGGCCGCGTCCGACCACGCGGCAGACCAGAAGCAGTCCTGATGACGGTGCGGAGGTAGTGGCTGTGCCACGCTGGCGCCCATGACGACCACGTCGTACGACGCCGTCGTCATCGGCGCCGGTCCCAACGGACTCGTGGCGGCCAACCACCTGGTCGACGCCGGCTGGTCGGTCCTGCTCCTGGAGGCACAGCCCGACGTCGGCGGCGCGGTGCGCAGCGCCGAGGACGTGCACCCCGGGTTCGTGCACGACACCTTCAGTGCCTTCTATCCCCTGGCCGCCGCATCGCCCACGATCGCGTCCTTCCGGCTCGAGGACCACGGCCTCCGATGGACCCACGCTCCCGCCGTTCTCGGTCATCCGTTCCCCGACGGCCGGTGGGCCCTCCTCCACCGGGACCGTGAGGTCACCGCGCGCCTGATGGACGAGGCGCACCCGGGCGACGGCGACGCGTGGCTCGAGCTGTGCACGCTGTGGGACCGCATCGGCGACCAGCTGGTCGGCGCTCTGCTGACGCCGTTCCCACCGATCCGGCACGGCCTCGCGACCCTCGCCAGACTGCGTTCGGTCGGAGGACTCGACTTCGTCAAGCTGCTGCTGACCCCGGCCACCGACGTGGGAACCACGCGGTTCGGCGGTCGCGCGCCTCGCACCCTGATCGCGGGCGACGCCGGTCATGCCGACATCCCCTTGACCGCCCCGGGGTCGGGACTGATGGGCGTGCTGATCACCATGCTCGGCCAGACCGTCGGCTTCCCCGTCCCGGTAGGTGGCGCCGGGCGGCTCACGCAGGCACTGGCGGCTCGCTTCCTCGCCGCGGGCGGCGAGGTGCGGTGCGACACGGAGGTGACCCGCATCCAGGTGGACCGCGGACGGGCCACTGCCGTCCTCACCTCGGGTGGCGAGCGGTTCGCCGCCCGGCACGCCGTGCTGGCCGACGTCGTCGCCCCCCGTCTGTACGGCCGCCTGGTGGACCCCGCGGATCTCCCCGCGCGGACGCTGCGCTCCATGCGCTCGTTCCAGCTCGACCCCGGGACGGTCAAGGTCGACTGGGCCCTCGACGGTGCCGTGCCCTGGGCCTCGCCCCCGACCTACGCACCGGGGACCTTCCACGTCGCAGACTCGGTCGACGACATGGCCGAGGCGCTCGGACAGGTCGCGGCCCGGGCGGTCCCCGCGCGCCCGTTCATGCTGGCGGGCCAGATGTCCACCTCCGATCCGACCCGCTCGCCAGCCGGCACCGAGTCGATGTGGGCCTACACGCATGTGCCGCAACAGGTCGTCCGCGACGCCGGCGACGCCGGGATCCGAGGCGTATGGGACGAGAGCGACTGCGAACGCCTCGCCGACCGCATGCAGGACAGGATCGAGCGTCTGGCTCCCGGGTTCGGCTCCCGCATCCTCGCGCGGAGGGTGCTCGGGCCCCGCCAGCTCGAGGCGAGGGACGCCAACCTCGTCGGCGGCGCCATCAACGGCGGCTCCTCCCAGCTGCACCAAGAGCTGGTCTTCCGTCCCGTCCCGGGGCTGGGACGTGCCGAGACGCCCGTCAAGGGTCTCTACCTCGCCTCGGCCTCGGCACACCCCGGTGGCGGAGTCCACGGCGCCCCCGGCATGAATGCTGCCCGAGCGGCCCGCGCACATCGCCGCCTTGCCTCGCTCACCCGGCCGCTGCGCGCCGCGGGGCCCCGTGGGCGAGTCGGTATCGCCGTGAACACCCGCTCAGGGCGATCGGTCACAGGCAGCCGTTCATGTATCGTCCGTTACAGATCTCACCGGGACCGGTCCGTCGAGGGACGAGGAGCGACATGGCCGACACCGCAGCCGTCTTCGCGATCTCGGTCGCGGCCGAGCGCGCTGACATGCAGATCCAGAACCTCCGCGTCTATGAGCGTCGGGGGCTGCTCGAGCCCGCGCGGACGAGTGGTGGCACGCGCCTCTACAGCGAGGCCGACATCGAGGTGCTGCGGCGCATCGCCGTGCTGTTGGACGAAGGGCTGAACCTCGCCGGCATCCGGCGCGTCCTGATCCTCGAGGCCGAGGTGGCGCGACTGCAGGCACAGGCCGCAGCCGCCCGTGCGAAGCGGCCGTCCCGCTCCTGAGCACGCCCACGCGCTCGGTGCCCTCGGCAGCCCGGCGGGTTGACTGCTGCTGAACTCCGCGCTATATAAAACCTGCACCACTTGGTATAGATCATGGACGAGAGGAGAAGCGATCATGTTGCTGCGCACCACGGACCCGTTCCGCGACTTCGACCGGTTGACCAACCAGCTGCTGGGTACGACGAACCGTCCGGCCGTGATGCCCATGGACGCCTGGCGCGAGGGCGACGTGTTCCAGATCGAGTTCGACCTCCCGGGCGTCGCGGTCGACTCCATCGACCTCGACGTCGAGCGGAACGTGCTGACCGTGCGGGCCGAGCGCGTCCCGCGCAACGGTGACTGGGAGATGCTCGCATCCGAACGCCCCCGCGGCGTCTTCAGCCGGCAGCTGGTCCTCGGCGACAACCTCGACCTCGACCGGATCGAGGCCCACTACGACTCCGGCGTGCTTCGCCTGAGCGTGCCCGTCGCAGAGCGCGCCAAGCCTCGCCGGATCGAGGTCAGCTCCGCGCCGGCCGACCGCACCGCGATCGAGGCCTGACCACCACGCCAGCGCTTCCCGGCCGGCGTCACGCACACCGGCCGGGCGGCGGTCGGCACCGGCGGCGGGTGCTTGCATGAGCCTTCGTCTGCGGGGTACGTCGTGCCCATCACCTAGCGCTGAGGAGCAGAGATGGGACTTCTACTGTGGATCGCCGCGGTGATCCTCGTGATCGCCGGGATCGTCACGCTCATCAGTGGGAGCGTCATCTGGGGCATCGTCCTCATCGTCGTGGGACTGGCCGTGGGGCCGGGAGGCTGGAGCATCTTCAACCGCAGCTCGAGCCGCACGTAGGGCGGTGGTCCCACCATGGCCGGCGACTACCCCTCCGACGTCGAGAGCTTCCTCGTGCACGAGGACGTGACCTGGCGGGAGAGCATGGCGGGGTCGTCGTTCCTGCTGGGCGTGGGGCTGCTCGCCATGACCGTCGCCGCCGCACTGTGGTGGCGACGGTGGTTCACCTAGGCGCCCGCGACCTCTACGCTCGGGTCGGCGGCCCCGCTGCGAATCCCCCGAGCCGTGGCGGGGTCGCCGCCTGGCAGGGTTTCGCACGCGCACCACGCAGACAGCCACGGGTGGTTGGCTGAGGACCATGCGGATCGCCACCCTTCAACATCCTGAGCGGGCGGTCTCCGCGCGACGGGAGGGTGGACCTCGACCGGTTCCACGAAGCCGTACGCCACCTGGACGCAGATCTCCTCGGCCTTCAGGAGGTCGACCGCAGTGGACCGGCATGACACCGCTGGCGATCGGTCTCACCTTCCCGTCCGACTCCCCGACGAGACAGCTCGACCACATCCTGGCGACGTCCGGCCTCACCGCGGTGCACGGTGCCGCAGTGGAGCTGCCGATGTCGGACCACCGCGCGCTCTATGCCGACCTGTGAGGGCCTCGCGGCGCAGGGCCGGGGCTCAGGGAGAGGTCCGGGCATGCTCCAACCGGACCACGATGGACTTCGAGACCGGAGTGTTGGACTCGTCGGCGACCTCGTCGAGCGGCACGAGCACGTTGGCCTCGGGGTAGTACGTGGCCGCGCAGCCGACGGTCGTCGGGTAGCCGACCGCTCGCAGACCCGGCAGCCGCCGCTCGCCGTCGTCCGCGACCGAGACGAGGTCGACGGTGTCGCCGTCGACGAACCCGAGGGCTGTCAGGTCGTCCGGGTTGACGAAGACGACGTTGCGTCCGTGCTTGATGCCGCGGTAGCGGTCGTCGTAGCCGTAGATGCTGGTGTTGAACTGGTCGTGGGAGCGCAGGGTCTGGAGCAGGAGGTGTCCGTCGGGGACAGCGACGGTCGTCAGCGGGTTGGCCGTGATGCGGGCCCTGCCCGTCGGGGTCGCGAACTCGCGCGAGTCACGTGCGCCGTTGGGCAGCTGGAAGCCGCCCGGGTGGGCCACACGCTCCTCGAAGGCATGGAAACCGGGGACCACGTGAGCGACGTGGCGCCGGATCGTGGAGTAGTCCCGAGACATGCCCGGCCAGTCGATGCCGTCCACGGCGGAAGGCTGACCGGACTCGGACTCGGACTCGGGGTCGAAGAGGGCGTGGGCGATCCCGCAGACGATCTGGATCTCGCTGCGCAGGTGCGGCGAACCCGGCAACAACCTGCCGCGTGAGGAGTGGACCATGCTCATCGAGTCCTCGACGGTGACGAACTGCTCGCCCGCGGCGGTGATGTCCCGCTCGGTGCGGCCCAGACACGGCAGGATCAGCGACTCCCGCCCGTGGTGCAGGTGTGACCGGTTGAGCTTGGTCTGGATCCCGACGGTGAGGCCGACGTTCTCCATGGCCGTGGCGGCCACCTCCGTGTCGGGCGTGGCGACCGCGAAGTTCCCGCCGAGCCCGACGAACACGTCCACCGAGCCGTCGCGCATGGCCCGCAGCGAGTCGACGGTGTCCAGACCGTGCTCGCGCGGTGGCTCGAACCCGAACTCGTCGCGGACGGCATCGAGGAACTCATCGGGCATCTGCTCCCAGATCCCCATCGTGCGATCACCCTGGACGTTGCTGTGTCCACGGATGGGTGACGCGCCGGCACCGGGTCGGCCGATGTTGCCCCGAAGCAGCAAGAAGCTCACGATCTCGCGGATGGTGGCCACCGCGTTCTTGTGCTGGGTCAGGCCCATCGCCCAGCAGACGATGATCCGATCGTGCGCCTCGACGCGGTCCGCCAGTGCCTCGATGTCGCGGCGGCCGAGGCCGCTGTGCGACTCGATGGTCGACCACTCGAGCGCGGACCAGGCGCGGGCGGCTTCGTCGTACCCGTCGGTGTAGTGCTCGATGAAGTCCCGGTCCACCGCGCCACGCTCCACGAGGAGCTTGTTGAGTCCCGCGAAGAGCGCCAGGTCTCCGTTGAGCCGAACGGACAGGTGCGCGTCGGCCATCTTGGTGCCGACTCCCGACACGCCGCGCACCGACTGCGGGTTGCGGAACCGGATCAGCCCCGCCTCGGGGAGCGGGTTGATGGCCACGATCGACGCGCCGTGCTTCTTGGCGTCCTCGAGAGCGGTGAGCATCCGCGGGTGGTTCGTGCCCGGGTTCTGCCCGGCGATCAGGATCAGCCCCGACTCGGAGGCGAGGTCGTCGTAGGTGACGGTGCCTTTGCCGACCCCGAGCGTCTGGGTGAGCGCGACGCCGGTGGACTCGTGACACATGTTGGAGCAGTCGGGCAGGTTGTTCGTCCCGAGTCGGCGAGCGAGGAGCTGGTAGACGAACGCCGCCTCGTTGGAGGCGCGACCCGAGGTGTAGAACACGGCGCGGTCCGGAGAGTCCATCGCCGTCAGCCGGTCCGCGACCAGCCGGAACGACTCCTCCCACGAGATCGGCTGGTAGTGGGTCCCCCCGGCAGGCAGGTACATCGGCTCGGTCAGGCGGCCTTGGCGCTCGAGCCAGTGGTCGTCGTGCGCGAGCAGGTCTGCCACCGAGTGCTCGGCGAAGAACTCGGCGCCGACCCTCTTGCGGGTCGCCTCCCATGCCACCGCCTTGGCGCCGTTCTCGCAGAACTCGGCGGCCCTGCGACGGTCCGGGTCGGGCCACGCGCAGGACGGACAGTCGAACCCGTCGACGTGGTTCATCGTCGTCAGGGTCTGCGCGGCGCGCTTGGGCCCCATCTCCCCCATCGCGTACTTCATCGACCAGTAGATCCCGGGGATGCCGACCGCGGCGTGCTCCGGCTTCCCGACCTCCGGACCACCTTCGTCGCTCTGATCCGTCACACCCCGCTCGTAACCCGTTCGCCCGTGCTCATGCGGGGGCGCGCCCCACGTCTTCGCGCAGGTCAGGAACGGGTGGCCCGGGCGGCGAGCCAGCCCAGCCCTCCCGCGCCGACCGCCAGGGCGAGCTCGGCCGCAGGCAGCGCCTCGGTGCCCAGCAGGTCCTGGAGCAGCGGGAGGTAGACCCCCGCCAGCGCGAGGAGCAACGAGCCGGTGACGGCGAGGGGCAACAGCGGGTTCTGCCGGGTGAGCTGGACCGGCCGGATCCCGACCGCCACGCCGAGCTGGAGGCACGTCAGGGCCAGGAAGATCATCGTCTGCCAGGCCCGGCCGTCGTCGCGTGCCCAGACGCCGAGGGCCAGAGTCGCCACCGACAGGATCCCGCTGACGACGACGACACGCTGCCAGAGCCCTTCGCCGAGGACACTCTGCTCCGGGGGCCTCGGCGGCCGGCTCATGGCGTCGGGCGAGATCGGCTCCGCGCCGATGGCGACGCCGGTGAGCCCGTGGGTGAGCAGGTTGATCCAGAGGATCTGTGCGGCGAGGAGGGGCACGACGAGCCCGACGAACGGTCCGCACAGCATGACCACGATCTCGGTCGCCCCTCCGGACAGGGCGAAGACGAGGAAGAGCCGGATGTTGGCATAGACCCGCCGCCCCTCCTGGACAGCGGACACGACGGTCCCCAGGTCGTCGTCGGCGAGCACGAGGTCGGCGGCCTGGCGGGCGACCTCGGTGCCACGGTGACCCATGGCGACGCCGATGTCGGCTCGGTGCAGCGCCGGTCCGTCGTTCACCCCGTCGCCGGTCATGGCCACCACGGCGCCGCGGTCCTTCCATGCCTGGACGATGTCGAGCTTCTGCTCCGGACTCGTGCGGGCGAACACGCGTGGACGCGTCAGGTCGGCCACGGCGCCGGCCGCGATCTGGGAGCCGGTGACCACGCTGCCGTCACGGTCGGCTTCCTCCGGGGTCACGATGCCGACCCGGATCGCCAGGGCGCGTGCCGTGGCGGGGTGGTCACCGGTGACCAGGACGGGCAGGATTCCCGCCGACCGGCAGTCCTCGACCGTGGACCGGGCCGCGGGCTTGGCGGGGTCGTTCATGGCGACCAGCCCCAGCAGCCGGTGCGGCGCGGAGCCCCAGTCCTCACCCGGCGAGACCTCCCCGGCCGAGAGGGCCAGCACCCGGAACCCCTCGCCGGCGAGCTCGTCGGCATGCCGGAGCGCCGAGCTCCAGACGGCGGCCTCGCCACCGCGACCGTGCTCGGCGTGCAGCGCCTCCACCGAGCCCTTGGTCACGACGAGGACGTGCTCCTCCCCTGCGCGGGTGACCTGGTGGGCGGTGGTCATCTGCTGCGTCGCGCTGTCGAAGGGCCGCTCGCCGATCCGTCGGTGGTCGCGGTCGAGGGCGTCTCTCGACAGCCCGGCCTTCCCGGCCGCGCTGAGGAGGGCCAGCTCCGTCGGGTCGCCGAGACCCGACCACGCCCCGCCGGGCCGATCGGGTGGCGTGAGCGTGGGCGTCGTTGCAGAGCACTCCGGCGCGCAGGAGCTCCAGCACGTCGGGGGCGTCACCGGCCTCGAGAACGGCTCCGCCGGAGACGAGCTCCCCCTCGGGCGCATAGCCCTCTCCCGAGACGGCCACCGAGTGCTGCGGCGTCCACAGCTCCTCGACCACCATCCGGGCCTCGGTCAGGGTGCCGGTCTTGTCCGTCGCCAGGACGGTCACCGACCCCAGTGTCTCCACGGCCGGGAGCCGGCGTACGACGGCGTTGCGGGCCACCATCCTGCGTGCTCCCAAGGCCAGGCTGAAGGTGACGACCGCGGGCAACGACTCCGGTACGGCGGCCACCGCCAGGCTGATCGCGGTCACCAGCATCAGCTCCAGCGGCTCCCCCCGGGCCAGGCCCAGCGCGAGCACCACCCCGGACAGGGCCACCGCCACCAACGCCAGGACCCGGCCGAGCTCCGAGAGCCGTCGTTGCAGCGGGGTGGGCTGCACGCGGGTGTCCATCAGGGCCGCGATCCGCCCCAGCGCACTCGACGGACCGGTCGCGGTCACCTTCGCGACCGCTCGTCCCTTGACGACCACCGTGCCCGAGGACACGACGTCGCCCGGCGTCTCGCCGACGGCGGCGATCTTGCCGACAGCGACCGACTCACCGGTCAGCGCCGACTCGTCGAGCAGCAGCGTCGACGCCTCGAGGAGATCGCAGTCGGCCGGGACCACATCGCCCTCACCGAGCAGCACGACATCGCCGGGGACCAGGTCGGCGGAGGCCACCGACGTCTCGAGGCCGTCCCGGAGGACCCGCACCACCGGAGCGCTCAGCTGGGCCAGGGCGGTGATCGCCCGGTCGGCCCTCACCTCCTGCGTCACCCCCACCGTGGTGTTGACGACCACCACGAACGCGATCACAGCGGCATCGGCGAGGTCTCCGGTGACCAGCGTCAGGGCGCAGGCGGCCAGGAGGACCACGATGAGGGGATCCCGCAGCTGCAGCCCGATGCTCGACCAGACCGAGATGCGACCCCGCCGGCTGAGCTCGTTGGGTCCGACTCGGGCGAGGCGCCGTGCCGCCTCCGCCATGGTCAGACCCGCCCGCTCCACGCTCCCACCCTCGCGGGCACCGCATCGGGCGACCAGGGTCGAGGGGAGCCCCGGCGAGGGGCCTTGGTCCCCGCCGCCGGGGAACCAAGCCACTGGGGCACCGCTCGGTGTCGCGTCACGATGGCACCATGGCCGAAGCCCGCGATCGCCACCCGCTCCCCGAGGGCATGCACCCCGCGGGCGACCGCAGCATCGTGGTCGGTCACGACGGCTCCCCCGGTGCCGACCGGGCGCTCACCGAGGGGCTGCTCCTCGCCCGCGCCCTCGACAAGGACGTGGTCGTGGTCCGGGCGTGGTCGCTCGCGACGGCTCCGCGACCCGCCGGCTGGGAGTTCGGCTACGTGGCCGGCTTCGAGGAGTACGCCGCAGCAGTGCGCCAGGCCCTCGTCGGCGACACCCGTGCCTGCCTGGAAGGGTTCCCGGACCTGACGGTCGAGTATCGCGTCGTCCACGCCGGGCCCGCCGAGAGCCTGGTCGAGATCTCCCGTGACGCGCGCCTGTTGGTCGTCGGTGCGCGCGGGCTCGGCGGGCTTGCCGGCATGCTCCTGGGCTCGGTCAGCGACCAGTGCGTGCGGCACGCCGCCTGCCCGGTCGTGGTGGCGCGGCAGGTGGACGGCACCGGGCCCAGCAGCGGTGGTGCGCCGAGCAGCCCTGATCGTCCGGCACGGGGCTGAACGCCGCGCCCCGGGGATCGTGGCGAGGCTGCGGTGTCCGACGACGTGCAGCCCTGCCGGATGCGTCACCGGATGAAGACGCTCCGCCGCCGCTCAGCGAGGGCCGGGCTCGAGGATCCGCCCGAGGTCGACGTCGCTCAGAGTGCGCACTCGAACCACACCTGGTCGAGGAGCGGGATGCCGTCGACCTCGAGCCCGGGCGGGTAGCCCTGCGCGGGGCCGAAGGCGTCGTGGACGACGTGCGTCATCCGGAAGCCGCAGCGCTGGTAGAAGCGCAGGTTCCCGAGATCTGCGGTGGCCGTCGCGAGGATCAGTCGGGTCGCCCCCGCCGACCTGGCCTCGTCGGCGGCGCGTTGGAGCAGAAGGCGCCCGATCCCGTGGCCGCGATGAGACTCGGCGACCGCGGTGTTGGTGACCTCCCAGAGGTCGTCGCCGCGCGGCACGGCCTGGACATGCGCCACGGTCTCACCCTCGGGCGTGAGCGCGACCCAGACTCGGCCGAGGTCGATGTAGGCGTCGAGCAGCCGCTCGGAGTCCTCCGCCTCCCGGAACGACCACGCCAGGTCGCGGTGCGGTCCGGTGTGCTCCTCGATCGTGACGTCCATGTCTGCTTCCTCCAGCAGGGCTCTCAGGTGGGAAGGGTGACCAGGAACCGGCACCCCGGCTCGTGGTTGGCGACGGCGACCTGTCCGAGGTGTGCCTCGACGATGCCCTTGACGATGGCCAGCCCGAGCCCGGCCCCCGCGCCACCGGTGGCGTCGCCGTGGTCCGGCGTCCGCGCGCTCGTGCCCTGCCAGCCCACGTCGAAGACGCGGCCGATCTCGTCGGCCTTCATGCCACCGCAGGCATCGGTCACCGAGAGCTCGACCCCGTCGGGGGTGGCGCGACCGCGGACCTCGACGACCCCGTCGGCCGGCGTGTGCCGGATCGCGTTCATCAGCAGGTTCGAGACCACACGGGACAGGCCGGCCGGGTCGGCGGTGACCAGGACGTCCTCCTCGACCTGACCGCCGAGGCGTACGCCGCGCGCCCGGGCCACCGAGTCCGCCCCCGCCAGGGCCTCGCTCACGACGTCGCCGAGCGCCACCGGCTCGGGGCTGATCCGTAGCACTCCGGCATGGATGCGGGACAGCTCGAAGAGGTCGTCCACCATCCGCACCATCCGGTCGACCTCGGACCGCATCTGGGCGTGGTAGCGGGAGGGGTCGTCCACGAGCCCGTCCTCGAGCGCCTCCGTCATCGCCCGCAGGCCCGCGAGCGGGGTCCGCAGGTCGTGGGAGACCCAGGACACCAGCTCCCGCCGCGACTGCTCGAGGGTCAGCTCCCGGTCGCGCGACTCGGCGAGCCTCTCGCTGGTCCGCCGCAGCTCCTCCGACAGGGCCGTGAACTCGGCCGGGCCGGAGGGCTCGGAGACGAACGACCCACTCTCGCCGAAGCGTCGTGCCTCGTCCTGGAGCTGCCGTGACCAGCGCGCGAGTGCTGAGCCGACGGCGAGCGCGAAGACCAGGGCGACGACGCCGGCGACCCCGGCGACGAGCGTGATCACCCCCAGGTCGTGCCCGGACAGGAACATCGCGCGCGAGGTCGCCACGGTGCCGGCCACCACGGCCAGGACGGCGGTCGTCGCCACGCCCACGGTGAGCCAGCGGAGTGAGGCCCGGCGTCCGAGCCACAGCACCAGACCGCCGACGAGGCCGACGCCACCGGACCACGCCGCGGTGGTGAGGACGATGAGGAACTGGTCGTGGGTCATGTCGCCGGCTCCCAGCGGTAGCCGACTCCCCAGACCGTCGCGAGACGCACCGGGTGGGTCGGGTCGGCCTCGACCTTCTCGCGGAGCCGGCGCACATGCACCGTCACCGTCGACTGGTCTCCGAAGGACCAGCCCCACACCCGTTGCAGGAGCTCGTCGCGGGAGAAGGCCTGCCCGGGATGGCTCAGGAAGAACCGCAGCAGGTCGAACTCACGCGCAGTCAGCGCGAGGCGGCGACCGCCCAGCGTGGCGGCATGCTCGGTCGAGTCCACGACGAGGTCCCCGTCGGTGACCGCACCTCCGACCGAGCTGCGCTCGCCGACGCGCCGGAGCACCGACTCGACGCGGAGCACCAGCTCGCGCGGGCTGAACGGCTTGGTGACGTAGTCGTCCGCACCTTGCTCCAGGCCGACGACCCGGTCGGTCTCGGAGCCCAGGGCGGTCAGCATGATCACCGGCACGTCGTCGCCCTTGGCGCGGATCCGCCGGCACACCTCCAGGCCGTCGATGCCGGGCAGCATCAGGTCGAGCACCACCAGATCGGCCCGCTCGTCACGCAGGTCGGTCAGCGCGGTCTCCCCGTCCGCAGCCTCGCCCACGTCGTACCCGGCGGCGCGCAGGTAGGTCACGACGACCTCCCGCACGGTGACGTCGTCATCGACCACCATCACCCTCGGCATCGTCACCTCCTCGGACGTCCGCGACCGCCGTACGACGTCGGGCCACGGCGGTGCCGGCCACCACCACCGCGACGACCAGTGTGACCATCAGCCACCAGCCCCACCAGTAGTGGCGGTCGAGGAGCGTGGCGTTACGCGGGTCGGCGCCGAAACGTCCCAGCTCCGGGACTCCCGCGAGCGTGACCGGCACCAGGACCACCAAGGCGACGACCCACGGCGTCAGGCGGGCGCGCGGCACTCGTCGTACCGCGACGACCGAGACGAGGAGCACCAGCGGCGCGAAGACCGCGTCATGCAGCAGCACACCGCCCGCGAGCCAGATCCCGGTGGCGCGCGTGTTGGCCCAGCCGAGGTCGAGCAGCCGGACCAGCCCGTAGATCCCCGTGCCGATCCCGAGCACCAGGAGCGCGAGGCGCCCGCGGCTCACGATGCCACCTCCAGCCGGCCGACCCACTTGGTCTGGTCGACCCCCGGGCGGTTCGGCGCGATCAGGCGGCACGGGAAGCCGTGGTCGAGCGAGAGCGGCTGCCCGTGGAGTCGCAGCGCGAGCAGGGTGTCCGGGTGGTCGCTGAAGGCCGGAGCGAGGTAGCTGTAGCGCTCTCCCCCTGCGCTCTGCAGCGAGCGCACGACGACCTGGCTCCGGGTGGGGGCGCCCGACCTGGCGAGCAAGTCGCGCACCGGCACGCCGGTCCAGGTGGCCCCGGCGCTCCAACCCTCCACGCACGCGATGGGCAAGGATGCCGTGGTCTGCTCCATCGCCTGCAGGTCGGCCAGGGTGTAGGAGGTCTCGCGGCCGTCGTAGACGACGACCAGCCGGTACGACGCACTCGTCGCGTCCGCCACGACCCCGCGCTCGGCGGCCGTGTGGTTGATCGGGACCCCGCCCGGCCCGGTGCCGGACCGGACGCCGAGCACCGACACCCGGCGCAGCCCGGGCACGGTCGCCCCGGCTGTGGCCAGCACCGCGACGCCGGCAGCGGCCCACGTCGTCGCGAGGAGCCCGCGCCGGGACAGGACGCCGGGCTCGGACTCCATGCCGGCCCGGTCCAGGGCGGTGCTGTCGACGTCGGAGGTCAGGGCGCTGCGGATCGTCGGCAGCTTGACCGCGATGTGCACGAGCAGCGCCCCGATCGCTATCCACGCCACCGCGTAGTGGGTGGCTCGGAAATGGAAGTGCCAGGGGTACCACTGGGCGGTGTTGGCGATCCCGGTGGCGAGCTGGAAGATCGCAGCGGCGACCAGGATCGCGATCGACACGCGCTCCAGGCCGTGCCGGAGAAGGTCGCCCACCTCCCGCGGCGGGCGGGCGACGAGCTTGGGGAAGACGGACCACAGCTTGACCAGCAGCAGCGGCACGGCGGCAGTGCCGGCGATGACGTGGGTCCCCTGCGTCACCCGGTAGCCCCAGCTCGGGCTGGTCGGGAACGGCAGCCACGGGTCCGGGGTCTGTGCCCAGTGGCTGATCACCCCGGTGACGAAGGCGAGGCCGAAGGTGATCCCCAGCCAGAGGCCGACGCGCGCGGTGACCGCAGGGCTGCGCAGCCACGAGCTGAAGTCGTCCTCGTGCGGGATGCCGGGGTTCATCGGGCCACCGCCAGGACGGCGCCGAACCGGTCGCCGAACCGGTGGTGGGAGGCCACCTCGAGCCCGGACGCGGTCGCGACGGCGGTGATCGCGTCCGTCCCGACCAGGGTCCAGGCGAAGGGCTCGCTCCGGCCGATCTCCGTCTCGAGGCGGACGTGACGGGTGCGGACGCCGGTGCCGGGCGGCGCGAGCTCGAGCACGACGCGCCCGTCCGGCGCGACCAGCTGACGCACGCGTTCGAGCAGGGCGACCGGGTCCCCCCCGATGCCGATGTTGCCGTCCGCGAGCAGGGCGCTGCCCCACCGCCCCTCGCCGGGGATCGGGTCGAAGACGTCGCGCAGCAGCGCGGTCACGCCGCGGCCGAGGCTCAGCTGGACGGCCTCCGGTACGACGTCGATCCCCAGCACCGGACGGCCCGTCCGGGCCAGGGCCTGGGACATCCGGCCCGGACCGCACCCGATGTCGACCGTCGGTCCGTCGCAGAGGGCCAGGAACTCCTCGTCGACCGGGTCGGCGTCGCGCAGCCAGGCCTCGATGGGCAGGGGCGCCCGGACACCGTCGGCGTCCAGGAACACGCAGGGTCGGCCGCGGAGGGCGGAGGCGAACACCTGCGCCACGGGGACCGCGGCCGCCGTGACGGTCATCGTGTCGCCTCCTGCCAGGCGCGCCGGAAGTGGCCACCCTCGAGGGCGCCCGCCACGGCGTCGGCGTCGGCGACGGTGTCGACGTCGCGCATCGTCGGAGCCGTCACCACGATCTGGCCGGCGGCGACCAGGGCGTCGCGGGTGCGGGCACAGGTGTCGGGACGAGACATGGGAACGCCGGCCAGGCCGGCCGCCGCTGTGGCGTCCTCCAGGGCGAGGACCCACCATCCACCGTCGGTGGCCGGGCCGAGCACGGCGTTCCCCGCTCCCGAGGCCGCGGCGACGCCCCGAAGATCCGTGGCGCTGACCTGCGGCGTGTCCATCCCGATCTGGACGGTCGGACCCGGGCCGGCCGCGGCGGCGTGGGCCCGGGCCAGGCGCTCGCCGAAGGTCGCGCCGCGTTGCGAGTGCACGACCCAGCCCCCCAGCCGGTCGCGGATCTCGTCCTCCTCACAGGCGTCACGCAGGTCACCGTCCAGCGCCAGGTGACACTCGGCGAACGCCGATCCGCACGCCGACAGCGTGTCGAGCAGCGCCGCGGCCGCGACCCGGGCTGCCGCGTCCATCCCGATCACGGCGCCGAGCCGCGTCTTCACCCGCCCGGGCACCGGTGCCTTGGCGACCACGAGCCCTCTCATGCCGCCCACACCTTCGCGAAGTCGAGCGCCGTGCGGACGGTCCCACGCAGCGAGCCGCTCACCTTGGAGCGGGTCCCGGCGGCGCGTGGTCGGTAGCTGACGTCGTACTCACCCAGCCGCCAGCCGGCCGCGGTGGCCTTGCGAAGCAGCTCGAGCGGGTAGCCGAAGCGACGGTCCCGCACGTCGAGCGCGACCAGGTCGGTGCGTCGGCACACCCGCATCGGCGCCAGGTCGTGGGCGGCGAAGCCGGAACGACGCAGCAGTCGCACCACGACCGCGTTGCCGGCCCGGGCATGCCAGGGCCACACGCCTCGCGAGACGGGGCGTCGGCGGCCGAGGGCCAGGTCGACGTCCCCGTCGGCGACGGCCTGGAGCAGGGGCGGGAGCTCGGCCGGGTCGAACGACCCGTCGCCGTCCATGACCGCGACGAACTCGGCGGTGGCGGCTTCCAGCCCCGCGTGCACGGCCGCGCCGTACCCCGGTCTCGGCTCCCACACGACCCGGGCGCCGTGCCGCTCCGCCACTGCCGCGGTGTCGTCGCGGGATCCGTTGTCGACCACGATCACCGAGAAGCCGGGCGGGACCTCGGCGAGCAGGGCCGGCAGTGCCGGACCCTCGTCGCGGCACGGCAGCACGAGGTCGCAGGCCGTGGGCTCCATGTCCCTCACGCTAGGGAGTTCGCACCGCCCGAGCGAGCCGGATGGGGTTACGGAAGCCTGACGTCGGGCCCGGCAGGGACGCGGGAGACCGATCGGCACCTAGCCTGTCCGCGTGCTGCTCACCACTGTCTCCCCTGCGCGGTCGCGCGTGGAACGAGCCTGCTGGTGGGGTCTCGGCACTGCGGTGCTCCTCGTCGCCGCGGCGATGCTGGTGCCACCGCTCACGGGCTGGCACGTCCACGCCACGGGACACTTCGCCCGCACCGTCGCGCCGCTGTACGCCGTGTACCGCCCCGTGGTCGGCGTCGGCACCCCGTTCGCCCTCGCCCTGGCGTACGCCGGGGTCCGATACGGCCCGGAGCTTGCCGCCAGGCTGTCCTGGCGCCGCCTGCTCGTCGTGACGTACGCCGTCGGGTCGGCCTGGGCACTGGCGCTCGCGTTCGTCTCGGGTCCCAGCGGACTCTCGCGGGCGACGTCGAGCCATGGCGAGTACCTCTTCAGTGCCCGACAGGTGCACGGACTGCACGCGCTGCTGTCGGGCTACATCGCCCGGATCCCGCTCGGCAGCCCTGACCAGTGGCCGACCCACCCGAGCGGACACCCGCCCGGCGCTCTGCTCTTCTTCGTCGCGCTGGTCCACCTGGGTCTCGGGGCGGCGTTCACCGCGGGCCTGGTGATCACGCTGATCGGGGTCAGCACCCCCGTCGCCGTGCTCGTGACGTTGCGCCGCCTGGGGTCGGAAGCGGCAGCCCGACGAGCCGCGCCCTTCCTCGTCCTCGCCCCGGTTGCCCTGTGGACCGCCGTCACCGCCGACGCCGTCTTCGGTGCCGTCGGCGCGTGGGGCGTCGCAGCCCTGGCGGTCGCCACCACCACGGACCGGGCCGACCGGCGGTGGCCGGCGGCCGTGGCGGCCGGGTTGCTGCTCGGTCTGCTGCCGACCCTCTCCTACGGCTTGGTGCTCTACGGAACCCTGCCCCTGGCCGTGCTCGCGCTCACCCGACGGTGGCGCCTCTTCCCCGTGGTGGCCGGCGTCGCACTGTTGCCCGTGCTGGCGCTGGCGGCCGGTGGTTTCGCCTGGTGGGAGGCCTTCCCGGTCCTGCGCGAGCGTTACTGGGACGGGATCGCGAGCGCCCGGCCGACGGCGTACTGGATCTGGGCGGACCTGGCCTCCCTGGTGCTCTGTGCCGGCCCACTGCTCGGCGCGGGGCTGGGCGCCCTGGTCGCGCGTGGGCGGACCGCGCCGCGCGCAGTGCGCTACCTCGTGGGTGCGGCAGCGACGTCGATCGTGCTCGCCGACGTGTCTCTCATGAGCAAAGCGGAGGTCGAACGGATCTGGCTGCCGTTCGTGCCCTGGCTGCTGGTCTCCACCGCGGTCCTGCCGGACCGGTGGCGGCGGCCCGGTCTCGCCGTCCAGGTCCTGGTGGCCCTCCTGCTCGAGCACCTCCTCGACACGGTCTGGTGACCTGCGCCCGATCAGGTGCGCAGCGGGTCGTCCCGGAACGCCGCGAGCCCGGCCGCCGGCTCCACCTCGGCGCGGAACCCGAGGTCGCGCGCCGCCCGGTCCGGCGACGCCACCACGTGCCGCACGTCGCCGAGCCGGTAGCCGCCGGTGACCTCCGGCTCGGGTCCCGATCCGGCCACCGCACGAGCGACGTCGAGGATCGAGACCGGCGAGCCCGAGCACACGTTGTACGCCGCGAAGCCCGGGGGCCGCGCCGCCTCGGCGGCCAGCAGGTTGGCGCGTGCCACGTCGTCGACGTGCACGAAGTCACGCATCTGACCGCCGTCCTCGAAGACCTGCGGGGGCTGCCCACGCTCGACCGAGGAGCGGAACATCGCCGCCACGCCGGAGTACGGGGTGTCCCGCGGCATCCCGCGGCCGTAGACGTTGTGGTACCTCAGCGCCGTGACGGAGCCGCCGGTCTGTCGCGCCCATGCCGCCGCGTAGTGCTCCTGCGCCAGCTTGCTCGCGGCATAGACGCTGCGCGGATCCGGGGGGCTGTCCTCATCGACCAGGGCCCAGCCGAGTGGCCTCCCGCAGACCGGGCACGCGTTCTCGAACCTGCCGGCGGCGAGGTCCTCCGCGCTCCGGGAACCGGGACGCTGGGGACCGTGCGTGGAGCAGTCGTAGCGCCCTTCGCCGTAGACCACCATCGACGAGGCCAGCACGAGCCGCGTCACGCCGCCGGCGTACATCGCGGCGAGCAGCGCGGCGGTGCCGAGGTCGTTGTGCGACGCGTACGCCGGCAGGTCCGCGACGTCGGCGCCGAGCCCCACCAGGGCGGCCTGGTGGACGACCACGTCGACTCCCTCGAGAAGGCCGGTCCACGTCGCCGCCTGGCGCACGTCGAGGTGGTGGGTCCCGACGGGCGGCTCGGCCGCTCCGTGCGCCTCGGCCAGCATCAGGTCGATCCCGACGACCTCGTGTCCTGCGTCGGCGAACGCCCTCGCGGCGGCCGAGCCGATGAACCCGGCGGAACCGGTGAGCAGGACCCTCACGGGATCTCGTAGGTCAGGTCGAGGTCGTCCGCCCAGGCGTCGCAGGTGCAGCCGGCGGGGTCCGGCAGGTCGGCGAGGACACCGGCGAGCAGGCCCTTGAGTCGCTCGGTGTTCTCCGCGAACATCGCGAAGACGTCCTGTTGCCGCACGGCCTGGTCGGGCTCCACCCCCGCGTCCATGTCGGTGACCAGGGCGATGGTGGCCAGACACATCCGGAGCTCGCGAGCGAGCGCGGCCTCCGGCGCTCCGGTCATGTTGATCAACGTCCACCCGCGCGCGGCGTAGTCCTGCGACTCGGCCCGCGTCGAGAAGCGCGGCCCGTCGATGACCACCATCGTCCCGCCCCGCCGTACGCCCGGGGGCGCGGCCAGGGCAGCCGACAGCCGGGGGCAGTAGGGGTCGGCGAACGGCAGGTGCACCGCGCCCCGCTCGACGTAGGTGCGGTCGCGGCCCGACGTGCGGTCCACGAGCTGGTCGGGCACGACGAGGTCGCCCGGCGCCACCTCGGGCCTCAGCCCGCCGACGGCACAGGGCGCGAGCACCTGGCGGACTCCGAGCGCTCGCAGCGCCCACAGGTTGGCGCGGTAGTTGATGCGGTGCGGCGGGTACTCGTGCCCGCGGCCGTGCCGCGGGAGGAACGCCACTCGGCGGCCGCCCACCTCGCCGATCGAGATCGGAGCCGAGGGCTCGCCGTACGGCGTCGGCACGACCGCGTCCTCGGGCTCCTCGAGGAACGAGTAGAAGCCACTCCCGCCGATCACGGCGACGTCTGCTCTGCTGCTCACCACACCACCCTGTCAGTCCGACCCGGCACTTCCCAGGCCCGGGTCGGACCGACAGGCCGACCGGGCCACGGCCGCCGGCGTTCGTAACGCTCGCCTGGCTCCCGACACTGACCCAGGGTGACGTCGGCTCGGGCCGGATCCGACCAGACCCCGACGGCAGGAAAGGCCTCCCGACCATGAGCGAGACGGACTACGACTTCACCGGCCTGCGGGCCCTGTTCATCAACTGCACGTTGAAGAAGTCACCCGAGCCCAGCAACACCCAGGGACTCGTCGACGCGAGCCGCCACATCATGGAGCAGCACGGGGTACACGTGGACGTGGTCCGAGCCATCGACCACGACATCGCCACCGGCGTCTGGCCGGACATGCGCGAGCACGGGTGGGAGACCGACGACTGGCCGGAGATCTTCGAGCTGGTGAAGGCAGCCCACATCCTCGTGCTGGCCGGACCGATCTGGCTCGGTGACAACTCCTCGGTGATGAAGCAGGTGCACGAGCGGCTGTACGGCGGGTCGCACCTCCTCAACGACAAGGGCCAGTACCTGTACTACGGCCGCGTCGGGGGCTGCCTGATCACCGGCAACGAGGACGGCATCAAGCACTGTGCCCACAACGTGCTCTACACCCTGCAGCACATCGGCTACACGATCCCACCGCAGGCCGACGCCGGCTGGATCGGCGAGGCGGGCCCGGGGCCGTCGTACCTCGACCCCGGCAGCGGAGGACCCGACAACGACTTCACCAACCGCAACACCGCGTTCATGACCTGGAACCTCCTGCACCTCGCGAAGCTGCTGGACGACGCGGGCGGCGTGCCGGCGTACGGCAACCAACGCTCGGAGTGGGACGCGGGGTGCCGCTTCGACTACGCCAACCCGGAGTACCGCTGACCACCGCGGTCCTGTGTCGCTACCGTCGGCCCATGACGGGCGCGGCGGAGACGGACGAGCGCACCGCCGACCGTGCCCTGGTCGCCCGTCTGCGCGATGGCGACGAGCACGCGTTCGCGGCGCTCGTCGACGGCTGGTCGGGCTGGATGCTCCGCCTCGCGCGTCAGCACGTGCCGACGCCGAGCGTCGCCGAGGAGGTGGTGCAGGAGACCTGGTTGGCCGTCCTCGAGGGCCTCGCCGGGTTCCGCGGGGACTCGTCCCTGCGGACGTGGGTGTACCGGATCCTGCTCAACCAGGCCAAGCGTCGCGGCATCCGCGAGCGGCGCACCGTCCCGTTCGCGAGCCTCGCGCCCGATGACGCCGGTCCCACCGTGGACCCGGAGCGGTTCCAGGGCGCGGACGGGCCCCATCCGGGCGGCTGGCGCCGCTCCCCCGAGGCCTGGCCCGAGCAGGTCGCGCTGACCCGCGAGGTGCACGACGTCGTCACGGCCGCGCTCACCGAGCTGCCCGACCGGCAACGGATCGTGGTCGCGCTGCGCGATCTCGACGGGCACAGCACCGACGAGGTGTGCGACCTCCTGGGCATCTCCGCCGGCAACCAGCGGGTCCTGCTCCACCGCGGCCGCGCCGTGGTGCGGGCTCATCTCGAGCGCTACCTCGCCGGCGCCCCGACCGGGAGCGTGGTGGGCCGATGACGTGCGACGAGCTGGTCGAGCTGGTCACCGCCTACCTCGAGGGGACCCTCGCCGAGGCCGACCGTCGTGCCGTGGACGAGCACCTGGCGCTGTGCCCCGGCTGCGAGACCTACCTGGAGCAGTTCCGGACGACGATCGACCTGCTCGGCGCGCTGCCCGCGGAGTCCCTGTCCGCGTCGGCCCGCGAACAGCTGCTCGGCGCGTTCGACGCCTGGCGCCGCACGTCGAGGACCACCGAGCCCTGACGCCGGCGGGCTCCGCGACGTACCGCTCGACGGGGCGCAGAAGGCCCGGACGTGAAACGTGCCCCCGACCGCTGCTGCGGTGGGAGCACGTGTGCCGCGGGGGGTGCGGCTTGGCCTTCTCCAGGGGGGTGGGAGATGCCGTTGCCACGAGTATGGCGAATTTCGCGCCTCTTCGTTGGCAAATCGGGCAAAACTCTGGATTCGCGTCTCCGGTTGAACGACGCTTCAGTCACGGGGCCGCGCCCCGCCGGCCACTGGGGGGTGCCGGCGGGGGGCGGCCCCGGTCACGTTCCCGAGGGGCGCCCCGGCGCCAGCACCTACGGGGGTTGGCCGGCACCGGGGCGCGTGAGCAGATCCTGACCGCGCCGGACGCCGGACGCCCAGCGCCCGCGCTGGCGAAACCGTGCCATGGCGGTGATCCGCCGCCGGATCCCTGTCGGCCATCCGGGCGAGTCCGGACACAGGAGCGCCCCGCGCTGGCTTCGGGGGGCGGCAGCGCGGGGCGCACGGGGGATCCTGACGGTGGTGGAGGGGCCCAGGGAGGAACCTCTCCACCACCCACGAGGACCTCCAGGATGTCCCGCGCGGGCCATCGCCGGCATCGTGCGACCGACCCGAGCGGGCTGGCCCGTTCGGACTAGCCGGACCGGTCGGTCCGGGGCCTGCGCAGGTGACCGTTCAGTTGGTGGCGAGGCGGAAGCCGACGGCCCGCGAGGCGGGGTCGGCCTGGGCCAGGGTCACGTGGACGTCCTGGCCGAGCGGGAGCGGCTCGTCCGACGTCACCCGCGCCTCCACGGCCGGGTCCTGCACCGTGACCGTGCCGCGCGTGTCGTCCTTGTCGTCGAGGTCGACGACGACGCCCTCGAACGTCTCCCCCACCCGGTGCTGCAGCACCCCGGCCTCGACCAGGTCGAGGACCGCCGACTCGTACTGATGTGCTCGCCTCCCGGAGTCGCGCATCGTCTCCGGTACGAGGTGGAGCTTCTCCAGCACCCAGCCGGGCACCTCGGTGCCGGCGCACAGAGCCACGCAGATCTCGCCGGCGTAGCGGTCGCCGAGTCGTCGCAACGGGGCGGTCACGTGGGCGTACTCCGAGGCCAGCGCACTGTGGATCGGGTCGGCCGGAACCTCACCGTCGAAGCCGACGTAGCCGCTGCCGCGCAGCAGCCGGGTGCAGGCGTTGATCATCGCCGCCTCGTGCGGCTTCCCGGGATCGAGGGCCCGGATGAAGTCGGGGTAGAGCTCCTCGGCCGGCCACTCGATGTGCAGGGCACGCGCCGTACGGTGCAGCCGTTGGACGTCGCGCGGGTCAGGCGGCGGAAGGGTGCGGAGCAGGCCGACCCGCGCATAGACCATCAGGGACGCGGCGGCGAAGCCGGTGAGCAGCGAGATCTGGGCGTTCCAGCTCTCGGCCGGGATCAGCGACCGGAACTCCAGCGACCACTGGTCGCCGTCGACGTCGACCTCCTGCTCGGGCAGTGGCAGCGAGATCCCGCCGCGCGCCGCCTCGCGGGCGAGCCGGAGCTCGCCGAGCTCCTTGAGCAACATCAGGCTCTCCGCGGCGTTGCCGTTGTCGACGGCCTCCTGGACGCTCGCGTAGTCGAGCTGGGCGGTCGACCGCACGCGGGCTCGCTCGACCTGGACGTCCGTCCCCTCGCCGGTGTCGTCGACGTGGATCGTCCACAGCAGCGCCGGTCGCACCTGACCGGGGAGGAGCGAGGCCGCGCCCTCGGACAGCACGGTCGGGTGCAGCGGCACCTTCGAGTCGGCGCCGTAGAGCGTCTCACCACGCTCGTTGGCCGCCACGTCGACCGGGTCGCCGGGCTGCACGAACGCCGCCACGTCGGCGATCGCGTAGTGGACGACGTACCCGCTGCCCTCGCGCTCGAGGTGCAGCGCCTGGTCGAGGTCCTTCGACGACGGTGGGTCGATGGTGACCAAGGGCAGATCGGTCCGATCGAGGTCGGGCAGCCGTGGCGCGGCGGCTGCGCGCTCCGCGGCCTCCTCGACCTCGGGAGCGAACGCAGGCGTCACCTTGAGCTCGCTCTGGATCTTCGCGATCCCGTCGCGCAGGGACTGCGCGCCCACCCGGTCACCGGCGTGGACCCGAACCACTCGACTCGAGGACATGGCCCCACCCTAGTGTTTGCGCGTGCTCATCCTGCTCCCCCCGAGTGAGGGGAAGACCGCCCCGCGTCGCGGCGCCCCGCTGCGCCCCGACTCCTGGCCGATGGGCCTCGCCGAGCCCCGCGCGGAGGTGCTGTCGGCGCTGGTCCGGCTCTGCGAGGGCGACCAGGCGACCGCGATCTCCACGTTGGGCCTGGGGCCGACCCAGGCCGACGACGTACGACGCAACGCGCGGCTGCGCGACCTGCCCACGGCGGCTGCCGAGCGGGTCTACAGCGGCGTGCTGTACGACGCGCTCGGCCTCACCGACCTCGAGGTGTCCGCCCACCGCCGGGCGCTCGCCCGGGTGGCGGTCGTCTCCTCGCTCTACGGGCTCGTGCGTCCGGGCGAGCGGATCGCGCCGTACCGTCTCGGCGGAGGCGTCAGCCTGCCCGGGCTCGGTGGCGTCGCCGCTCACTGGCGTGGCGCGCTCGACCCGGTGATCCGGGAGGCGGCCGGCAGCGGCCTGGTGGTCGACCTGCGCTCCTCTACGTACGCCGCCTTCTGGCGGCCGGCACGCGACCTGGCGGCGCGAGTGGTCACCATGCGGGTGCTGCACGACGTGAACGGGCGGCGACAGGTGGTCAGCCACTTCAACAAGGCGACCAAGGGTCGACTCGTGCGTGCCCTGCTCACCGACGGTCGCGACGCGCGCTCGCCGAAGTCCTTCGCGGCCCTGCTGGCCGACCTCGGCTGGGTGGTCGAGGTCGGTCCGGCCGGCGCGACGGGCACGGCGCTCGACGTGGTCGTCGGCGAGCTCTGAGACCTACCAGCGCTGCGGGTCCAGCATCTGCCCTGCGCCGGGCGGCTGGGCGTTGTAGAGCCGCATCGAACCACGGCGGGCGGCGTCGGGTTCGGTCGGACGCACGAACGACACGACGCTCACCGACGCGGTCGACAGCTCCATCCGGAACAGGGCCGACAGCGGCGCGTCGACGGCGTGGGCCACGAGGATCTTGATCGGGGTGACGTGGCTGACCACGAGGACGGTCTCGCCGAGGTGGTCGTCGAGGACGCGCTCGAGGCCGGAGAGGACGCGCTTCTCGACCTCGCTGAACGACTCGCCGCCGTGCGGCGCCACGTCGAGCGCCCCCAGCCAGCCCTGGATCTGGTCGGGGTACCGCTCGCGCACCTCGGCGAAGGTCAGGCCGTCCCACACGCCGAACTCCATCTCGGCGAAGCCGGGCTCCTCGACGAGGTCGAGGGCCAGTCGGTCGGCCAGGATCTCCGCGGACTCGCGGGTACGCCGGACCGGCGACGACACGACGGCCTCCAGCGCCTCGCCCAGCGGCGCGAGCCACTCGGCGACCTCGCGGACCTGGGCGCGTCCTTCGTCGGTGAGGCCGGGGTTGCTGCTGGCCAGACCACCGGAGAAGCGCTTGCCGGCGGTGTGCGAGGTGGCACCGTGCCGGACGAGCACGAGCGTCGTGACAGGTCCCTCGGGCGGCGACCAGCCGCGGTAACCGGCCGCCTCCTCGCGGAGCGCTGCCTGCTGCCGGGGGCTCTCCACCTCCTCCACCAGCGAGTCGGGCGCACCGCGACCTTCCGGGTCGGCCTCGTCGAGGTGGAGCGTCACCCCCGAGCGCAGCCCGTCGAGGGCCTCGTTGGCGAGCCGGTCGGCGTGCTTGTTCTGCTCGCGCGGCACCCAGGTGTACGTCGTGCCGGACGGCGCGAGGCGGTTGGCCTCGAGCGCCAGGGGCTTCATGTCGGGATGCTTGATCTTCCAGGTGCCGCTCATCTGCTCCACGACGAGCTTGGAGTCCATGCGGACCTCGATCTCGGCGCCAGGAGCCACCAGCTCGGCCAGCTTGAGACCGGCGATCAGCCCGCTGTATTCCGCCACGTTGTTGCTGGCGGTGCCGATCCGCGTGCCCTCCTCGGCGAGCACGCGGCCGGTCTCGGCGTCCTTGACCAGCGCGCCGTACGCCGCCTGGCCGGGGTTGCCGCGCGAGCCGCCGTCCGCCTCGATGACGACGCGCCTCGGATCACTCTTCACAGTCCCCCGAGACTATCCGGGTCCTCCGCGGGGTGGCGCTACAGACCCGACTCGGACGTGCGGACCAGGATCCGGCTGCAGTCGTCGCAGCGGACGACCTCGTCGGCGGCGGCGGCGCGGATCGTGGCGACCTCCGCGTGGTCGAGGTCGAGGTTGCAGCCGGCGCACCGACGGGCGCGCAGGAGTGCCGCGGCCACGCCGCCCTTGCTCTCGCGCAGGCGGTCGTAGAGGGCGAGCAGGTCGGCCGGGAGATCGGCCACGATCGGCCCGCGCCGGGCGTCCAGCTCGGTCAGCGACTGGTCGATCTCGGCGAGGCGAGCGTCGCGCTTCGCGGTGAGGTCGGCGATCTCCGCATCGGTGTCGGTGAGCTGGGCGGTCAGCGAGTCGAGGGTGCGCTGCGCCTCCTCGGCCCGCTCCATCACCTCGATCTCGTCGTCCTCGAGCGAGGTGATCCGGCGCTCGAGCGAGACCATCTCCTGCTGCATCCGCTGGATGTCCTTGGGGTTGCTGATCAGGCCCTGGTCGATCCGCTGCTGGTCGCGCAGACGGCGCGCCTTGACCTGCTCGACGTCGGCATCGACCTTGGCCTGCTCGACGGCGAGATCGTCGACCTCGATGCGGGCGTCGCGGGCCTGGTCGTCGGTCTGGGCGCGAGCCTCGACGAGCTCGGCCAGCCGGACGGCCTCGGGCAACGAGCGCCGCTGGTGCCGGAGCTGGTCGGCGTGGGAGTCCAGCTCCTGCAGGTCGAGCAGTCTCACCTGGGCGGACGGGTCGGCCTTCACACGGGCTCCTTGTGCGGTTCAGTTCGAGGGGTGGTCATCGGCGGGCCTGCCACACGTCGGTGCAGAGCGTGCTCACCCGGATCTCCACCGTATCGCCCAGTGCCTCGCCGAGCCGCGTCGCCAGCTCCGGCAGCCAGGTCCACTCGGCGGCCCAGTGGGACACGTCGAGCAGCGACGGCCCACCCTTCTCCAGGAACTCACCGGCCACGTGGTGGCGCAGGTCGCTGGTCACGTAGACATCGGCACCGCTGGACAGCGCCCGGTCGAGCAGGAAGTCGCCGGCGCCCCCGGTCACGGCCACCCGCCGTACGACCCGGTCGGCGTCGCCGCCCACGAGCACCCCACGCGCCGTCGCCGGCAGCGCCTGGGCGACGGTGTCGGCGAACTCGCCCAGGGTGGTCTCGTCGACCTCGCCGATGCGGCCGGCGCCGGTCGCGCCGAGGCCGGCGTCGGCCAGCTCGAGGAGGTCGTAGGCCACCTCCTCGTAGGAGTGCGCCGCGAGCACGGCCCGGACGACCTCGGTCCGGCGGGCCCGGGGCAGCAGTGCCTCGATGCGCAGCTCGTCGGTGACCTCCAGCTCGCCGACCGTGCCGACCGTGGGAGCGGCCCCCGTGAGCGGCCGGAACCGGCCCTCACCGGCCATGGTGAAGGTGACCGTGTCGTAGTCGCCCACCTGCCCCGCACCGGCCGCGGACAGGGCGTCGCGGATCGCCTCGGCATCGCCGACCGGGGCGAACACGACGATCTTGTCGAGCGGTGGGCCGCTCGGCGCGACGGGGCGGACCTCGCGCAGGCCGAGGGCGCGCGCGAGTGCGTCGGAGACGCCCGGGCTGCCGTGGTCGGCGTTCGTGTGGGCGGTGAGCAGGCCGCAGCCGGCCCGGGTCAGCGTCGCCAGGGTGCGGCCCTTCGGCGTCGTCTCGGCGACGCCGTGCACGCCGCGCAAGAACAGCGGGTGGTGCGTCAGCAGCAGGTCGGCGTCCCAGGCCGCGGCCTCGGCAGCCACCGGCCCCGCCGGGTCCACGGCCAGGAGCACCCGTCGTACGTCGGTGTCGGGGTCGCCCGCGGCCAGACCGACGGCGTCCCACTCGTCTGCGGTCTCCGGCGGGTACCAGCCGTGCAGCAGCTCCACGACGTCGGCGAGGCGGGGCATGCGCCGACCCTATCCGCGCCCGGCCCCGGCTGAACGGGTCGTCCGCCCCACGTTCCGCTAGAAGTGGTCCTCAGGCGGACGACCCACGCGGCCCGGTCAGTCGTCCGCCTGAGGTTCACTTCTCAGGTGAGCCTCGGGCGGACGACCCGGTGCGGGTCAGTTGACCTGGCGGTCGCGACCCTCCCAGTACGGCGCCCGCAGCTTGAACTTCTGCAGCTTGCCGGTGGCCGTGCGGTCGAGCATCTCGCGGAACTCCACGCTGGACGGGGCCTTGTAGCGGGCCACCTTCGACTTCACGTAGTCGATCAGCTCCTGCTCGGTCAGGTCGGAGTCGTCGGCCTTCACCACGAGCGCCTTGATCGTCTCGCCCCACTTCTCGTCGGGTACGCCGATCACCGCGACCTCGGCGACGTCGGGGTGGCTGAAGATCGCGTCCTCGACCTCGATCGACGAGACGTTCTCGCCGCCGGTGATGATCACGTCCTTCTTGCGGTCCTGGATCGTCAGGTAGCCCTCGTCGTCGATCAGACCGCCGTCACCGGTGTGGAACCAGCCGTCGGCCAGTGCCTTGGCGGACTCCTCCGGCTGCTCCCAATACCCCTCCAGCACCACGTTGGACCGGGCCAGCACCTCGCCACCGTCCGGATCGATCTGCAGACTGACGCCGATCGCCGGAGTGCCGGCGCGGACCAGCTTCTGGGCGCGCTCCTCCGGGGTCAGGTCGTCCCACTCCTGCCGACCGCGGTTCACGGTGAGCAGGGGCGAGGTCTCGGTGAGCCCGTAGATCTGGATGAACTCCCAGCCCAGCTCGGTCTCCACGCGCGCCACGGTCTTGGTCGGCGGCGGCGCACCGGCCACGATGATCCGGGTACGGCCACGACCGGGGATCTCGCCCTCCCAGTCGGGCGCCGCGTCCAGCACGGCGGCGACGACAGCGGGGGCCGCACACATCACGGTGACGCCGTACTGCTCCACCCGGCGCAGGATCTCCGCCCCGTCGACCTTGCGGAGCGCGACGTGGGGCACGCCGCAGCCCGTCATCGCGAACGGCATCCCCCAGCCGTTGGCGTGGAACATCGGGAGGGTGTGGAGATAGACGTCGCGGTCGGTCACGCCGGCGTGGAGCGCGAAGGTCACCGCGTTGGTCCAGATGTTGCGATGGGTGATCTGGACGCCCTTGGGGCGCGCGGTGGTGCCGGAGGTGTAGTTGATCGTCGCGGTCGCGTCCTCGTCGGGCTCCCAGGCGCGCGGCTGCGCGCCGTCCTCCTGATAGAGGTCGTCGTCCTCGCCGATCACGAAGACGTGCTCGGCCCGCAGCCCCGAGAGCTGGTCCTTCAGCTCCGGGTCGACGTAGACCACGCGAGCCCCGGAGTGCTCGACGATGTACTGCACCTCGTCGAAGGAGAGACGGAAGTTCACCGGTACCAGCACCCGGCCGTAGCCGCAGACGCCGTAGAACGCCGTGAAGAGCCGCGCGCTGTTGTGGGAGACGAAGGCGACCCGGTCCCCGACCTCGAGGCCGAGCCGGTCGTGTCGCGCCGCCATCGCGCGGGCCAGCTCGTCGATGCGGGCGTAGGTGAGGTCACCCAGGGACGGCGCCGGCTGGTCCGGTTCGTCGTGGATGCCGGTCCGGTCGCCGTACACGGCCACCGCGCGTTGCAGGAAGTCGTTGACGCTGAACGGGACGATCATGCCTGCAGGCTAGTCCCGGGACGCTGGCGGAAGGTTGGCCCGAAAGGCCCTGGACTGTACGTAGGTCGATGCGGCAAGTTAGGGTTGCCTAAGTTGATGCGACACGCGTCTCGTCCGACCGGAAGGCCCCGATCACCATGGGTATGGCCCAGACTCTGCTGCTCGGCTTCATCGCCGGGGTCACGATCCTGATCGGGATGCCGCTGGGTCGGATGCGCCGGCCCAGTGAGGCCCTCCGCGTCACCCTCAACGCGCTGGCGGTCGGCATCCTGCTCTTCTTGGCCTGGGACGTCCTGTCCGCAGCCTGGGAGCCGATCGACGAGGGGCTCGCGGCCCACCACGTCGAGGGCGGACACCTCGGCTCCGTGGCCGGCTACGGCCTTCTCTTCGCACTCGGGCTCACCGTCGGCCTGATGGGTCTCCAGCAGTACGAAGCCTGGATGGGCCGCAAGGTACGTCGCGACCGGGCGCAGTCGTTCGGACCCGGCGCCATGGCCAGCCAGGAGCTCGCCCACCGCGGGATCAGCTCGTGGTCGCCGGCGCGCCAGCTGGCCCTCCTGATCGCGGTCGGCATCGGACTGCACAACTTCGCGGAGGGACTTGCCATCGGCCAGGCCGCCGCGGGCGACGAGATCGCACTCGCGACGCTGCTGGTGATCGGCTTCGCCCTGCACAACGCCACCGAGGGGTTCGGCATCGTCGCGCCGCTGGCCGCCGACAGCGAGCACGACGCCTCCGCGCGGCCGAGCTGGGGCTTCCTGCTGACGCTCGCGGCGATCGGCGGGGGTCCCACGTTCGTCGGCACCGCGGTCGGCCACACCTTCACCAGCGAGCCGCTGTCGGTGATCTTCCTGACGCTGGCCGCCGGCTCGATCGTCTACGTGATCGTGCAGCTGCTGGCGATCGCCGGCCGCAGCGCACGCAAGGACCTGATCTACCTCGGCATCCTGGTCGGGCTGCTCGCCGGCTTCGCCACCGACGCCATCGTCACCGCAGCGGGCGTCTGAGCGGGCCGCGTTCCCACCCTTCCAGGGGACGACGCGGTGCGACCGAGTCCGTAACGTGAGCGGTGTCCGGGTCGACACGATCGGACGGTGCGCCCCGTGGGTGCGGGCCCAACACGCCGCGGGGCGTCGCCATGTCCCGGTGTCCTCATGTCGGGGGTGAGCCGTGCCGCGAGTGGGCGCAAAGGGACTCGAACCCCTGACATCCTCCTTGTAAGGGAGGCGCTCTACCAGCTGAGCTATGCGCCCGGAAGCGGGCACAGACTAATCGAGCGGGTCGGTCTCCGCCGAACTCCCGGGGTGGTCACGGAAGAGGCGGGAAAATAGCGTCGAGCCGCTGGCGTCTCGGGTCACCAGCGGCTCAACGAGATGAATAGTACCCACCCCAAAAGCCGAACTCCAGTCCTGAACGGCCGTTTCATTGAAAATCATCCAACTGGTCTAGTCCAGCTGGTGCAGGCGGGCCAGGTGCTCGTCCAGGTCGCGTCCTCGGGGCAGCTCGTTGTGCACGGCCCAGCGCACGATCCCGCCCCGGTCGACCACGAACGAGGACCGTCGGGCGACACCGCGCTCGGGGTCGAAGACGCCGTACGCCTGCGCCACGGCGCCGTGCGGCCAGAAGTCGCTGAGCAGCGGGAAGTTCAGACCGTCGGCGTCGGCGAACACGCGCAGGGAGTACGTCGGGTCGGTGGAGATGGCGAGCACCTCGGTGTCGAAGGTCATGAACTCGGCCAGCCGGTCGCGGATGCCGGCCATCTCGCCGGTGCAGACGTTGGAGAACGCCCACGGGTAGAACACCAGAAGCACCGCCTTGCGCCCGGCGTACGACGAGAGCACGACGTCCTGCCCGAACTGGTCGCGCAGCGCGAAGTCGGGTGCCGGAGTGCCCTCCGCGAGACCCGGCGGCGGCCCGGGCGTCGGGGCATCAGTCGTGTTCAGCGAGCTCACGCTTCAGAATCTTGCCAGTCGCGTTGCGAGGGAGCTCATCGAGGAAGACGATCTCGCGCGGCACCTTGTAGCGGGCGAGGTTCTGCCGGACCCAGTCCTTGAGCTCGTCCTCGCTCGGACGGGGGCCCCGGACCACCACGAAGGCCCGCAGCCGGGAGCCGAACCGGTCGTCGTCGATCCCCAGCGCGGCGACCTCGACCACGGACGGATGGCGCGACAGGCAGTCCTCCACCTCCTGCGGGAAGACGTTCTCACCACCGGAGACGATCATGTCGTCGTCGCGGCCCTCGACGTAGAGCCGGCCGTTCGTGTCGAACCGTCCGACGTCGCCCGACGACATCAGGCCGTCGATGACCTCCTTCGACTCGCCGCCGGTGTAGCCCTCGAAGAGGAGCCCGTTGCCGACGAAGATCCGCCCGGTCTCCCCCGTCGGCAGCTCGTTCCCGTCGTGGTCGAGGATCTTCACGACGGTGCCCCACGGGGGCTTGCCCGCCGACGTGGGGGCGGCCCGCAGGTCCTCGGGCGTGGCGATCGAGGCGTAGGCCACCTCGGTCGAGCCGTAGATGTTGTAGAGGTTGTCGCCGAAGGTGTCCATCCAGGTGGTGGCGAGGTCACCCGGGAGCGCCGAGCCCGAGGCCGCCGTCACCTCGAGGTGGGCCAGCGGGTGGGCGTCGAGCGTGTCCTGCGGGAGGTTGAGCATCCGCTGCAGCATCACCGGGATCACCACGAGCGAGTCGCAGCGCTCCTCCTCCACGGCCTTCAGGCAGCCCTCGGCGTCGAACCTCCGCCGCAGGACGACGGTCGAGCCGAGCAGCATCGCGAGCGCGAGGTGGGCGAACCCCCAGGTGTGGAACAGCGGCGCGGCGATGTGGGTGCGCCAGCCGTAGCGCAGAGGCATCCGCGACAGCAGCGAGACCGCGGCACCCAGGCCCGCCTCGCTGCGAGGTGCGCCTTTCGGGGCGCCGGTGGTGCCGGAGGTGAGGATCACGATCCGCGCATGACGCACCGGGGGGTCGAGGTCGGAGTCGTCGTACGCCGTGACGAGGGTGTCGACGTCGTCGTGGTCGGACGCGGAGTCGACCCACCCGAGGACCCGTACGTCGATCCGCGCCCCCGCCAGCAGCTCGGTGAACTCCTGGTCGTGGATCACGGCCCGGGGACCCTCGCCCTCGAGCACGTCGACGAGCTGCGGACCTGCGAACGCGGTGTTCAGCAGCAGGATGTCGGCGCCGAGCTTCGCAGCGGCGACGCAGGCGTCGACGAACCCACGGTGGTTGCGCACCATCACCGCCACGCTGTCGCCCTCGCGGACCCCGCGTGCCGCCAGCGCCCGGGCGAGCGCGTTGGACCGCCGGTGCAGGTCACCCCAGGTCAGCGGGCCCTTCTCGTCGACGACCCCGACGCGCCGTGGGTCACGCATCGCCATCGCGGTGAACCCACCCGCCGGGCCGGTGCCCCAGTCCTTGAGGGCCTTGCCCATCCGCGCCAGTGCGGTCGGCGGGACCGGGCGCAGGATGCCGGCCGCTCCGAGCACCTTGGCGCTCGTGCCGACCGTTCCGGCCAGGCCGACGGCACGACCGACGACGACGTGGGGCGACGCCCGCCCGGTCACGCGGGTGACTTGGGCGTGACGAGTCGCGTGGCCGTCCAGTCCTTGCTGACAGCAGCGGTGGTCGTCAGGGCGAGGCCCGCGATCGGCGCGGCCTCGGTGATGTCGGCGGGGTCGACGGAGTTCGGCCGGCCCACCTTCGGGGTCAGCAGCCAGATGACGCCGCCGCCGACGAGGTCGGTCAGCGAGTCCACGAGCCCGTCGACCAGGTCACCGTCCTCGTCACGCCACCACAGCACGACAGCGTCGACCACGTTGCCGTAGTCGCTGTCGACCATGTCGGAGTCGAGGGCGTCCTCGATGGCGACCCTCAGGTCGTCGTCGGTGTCGGAGTCCCACCCGAGCTCCTGGACGACCATGCCTGTGACCAGGCCGAGTCGCGCGGCGGGACCCGCGGGGGCGTCGGTATGGGTGGAACCGCCACCAGCGGTCGCGCTCAACGGGCTCCTCCAAGCTGTCGGCGCCGGCGACACGGACGTTCGTCACCGGCTCGGTGGTGAGTAGTCCACCGGACTCCGACCCGCGGCGCAACCCATCCCGAGGGACGGGCCTACTCATGGGTAGATTTCACCCGCCTCCAGCCCGTGACACGATGAACGGGTGAGTGAGACTTCTTCTGCCACCCCCGCGGTCAACTCCGGGTCGCCCAGCGAGCCGGTGCAGAGCCGTGCGGTCATCCACGAGGGCCTCCCGACGCAGCTCCCCGACATCGACCCCGAGGAGACCCAGGAGTGGCTCGACTCCTTCGACGGCCTCACCGCAGCACACGGTCGGGACCGCGCCCGCTACATCATGCTGCGGCTGCTGGAGCGCGCCCGCGAGCGCCAGGTCGGCGTGCCCGCACTGCGCAGCACCGACTTCATCAACACGATCCCACCCGAGCGCGAGCCGTGGTTCCCCGGTGACGAGGAGATGGAGCGCCAGATCCGGCGACTGATCCGCTGGAACGCGGCGGTGATGGTGTCCTCGGCCAACCGCAAGGGGCTCGAGGTCGGCGGCCACATCGCGACGTACGCCTCGGCCGCCAGCCTCTACGAGGTGGGCTACAACCACTTCTTCCGCGGCAAGGACCATCCGGGCGGCGGCGACCAGCTGTTCATCCAGGGTCACGCCTCCCCCGGTATCTACGCGCGGGCCTACCTGATGAAGCGGCTGAGCTCCGACCAGCTCCACCGGTTCCGCCAGGAGGTCCAGCACGGCCCCGGCCAGGGCCTGTCGTCGTACCCCCACCCTCGGCTGATGCCGGAGTTCTGGGAGTTCCCGACGGTCTCGATGGGCCTGGCGGCGCTGAACTCCATCTACCAGGCCCGCTTCAACCGCTACCTGCAGAACCGCGGCATCAAGGACACCAGCGGCCAGCACGTCTGGGCGTTCCTCGGTGACGGCGAGATGGGTGAGCCCGAGTCTCTCGGCGCGATCGGCCTCGCGGCCCGCGAGGAGCTCGACAACCTCACCTTCGTCATCAACTGCAACCTGCAACAGCTCGACGGCCCGGTGCGCGGCGACGGCAAGATCATCCAGGAGCTGGAGTCGTTCTTCCGCGGGGCGGGCTGGAACGTGATCAAGGTCGTGTGGGGACGCGAGTGGGACGCCCTGCTCGCCCAGGACGTCGACGGCGCCCTGGTCAACCAGATGAACAAGACGCCCGACGGCCAGTTCCAGACCTACTCCGTCGAGACGGGTGCCTACATCCGTGAGCACTTCTTCGGCGCCGACGCGCGCCTGCGCAAGATGGTCGAGGGGCTGACCGACCGCGACATCGAGCTGCTGCCGCGCGGCGGCCACGACTACCGCAAGGTGTACGCCGCCTTCGACGCGGCGTCGAAGCACGCCGGCCAGCCGACGGTGATCCTCGCCCACACCATCAAGGGCTGGACGATCGACGCCCTGGAGGGCAAGAACGCCACCCACCAGATGAAGAAGCTGAACGCCACGACCCTGAAGGCGTTCCGCGACCGGCTCGAGCTCCCGGTCACCGACCGGGAGATCGACGAGCACTACGAGTTCGACGGCTCGGCGCCGTTCTACCACCCGGGCGAGGGCTCGGCCGAGCTCGAGTACCTCCGCGACCGGCGCCGCGAGCTCGGCGGCGGCGTGCCGATGCGCCGGGTGAACCCGCGCTCGATCACGCTCCCCGGCGACGGCATGTACGACGAGCTGAAGCAGGGCTCCGGCAAGCAGAAGATCGCCACCACGATGGCGCTGGTCCGGCTGCTCAAGGACCTGATGAAGGACAAGGAGATCGGTCAGCGGATCGTGCCGATCGCCCCCGACGAGTACCGCACGTTCGGCATGGACTCGATGTTCAGCTCGGCCAAGATCTACAACCCCGCCGGGCAGCTCTACGAGTCGGTCGACCGCAAGCTCCTGCTGGCCTGGAAGGAGTCGCCGCAGGGGCAGATGCTCCACGAGGGCATCTCCGAGGCGGGGTGCGTCGCCTCCGCCACCGCCGCGGGATCGTCGTACTCCACGCACGGCGAGCCGATGATCCCCTTCTACATCTTCTACTCGATGTTCGGCTTCCAGCGCACCGGCGACTCGATCTGGGCGATGGCCGACCAGCTGGCCCGCGGCTTCCTGATCGGCGCCACCGCCGGCCGGACGACGTTGACCGGCGAGGGTCTGCAGCACGCCGACGGGCACTCACCGCTGCTGGCGCTGACCAACCCGGCCGTCGTGCACTACGACCCGGCGTTCGCCTACGAGATCGCCCACATCGTGCAGCACGGTCTCGGCCGGATGTACGGCTCCACCGCCGACCACCCGAACGGCGAGGACGTCATCTACTACCTGACGGTCTACAACGAGCCGATCGGCATGCCCGCACAGCCCGACGACCTCGACGTCGACGGCCTGCTGCGGGGCCTCTACCGCCTCTCCTGGGCGCCCGACGGCCTCGCCGACGACGCTCCCCGCGTCCAGCTGTTCGCCAGTGGTGTGGGCGTGCCGTGGATCCAGCGGGCTCAGCAGCTGCTGGCCGACGACTGGGGCGTCGGGGCCGACCTGTGGTCGGTCACGTCCTGGAACGAGCTCTCGCGGGAGGCCCTGGACGTCGAGGAATGGAACCTCATGCACCCGCTCGAGGAGCAGCGCACGCCCTACGTCACGGCCAAGCTGCGGGACGCGGCCGGTCCGGTCGTCGCCGTCAGCGACTACATGCGGGCCGTGCCCCAACAGCTCGCCCGCTGGGTGCCGCAGCGCTTCCACGCGCTCGGCGCCGACGGGTTCGGCTTCGCCGACACCCGGCCCGCGGCACGGCGCTACTTCAAGATCGACGCCGAGTCGGTGGTCTGCCAGGCGCTGTCCGCCCTGGCCGAGGAGGGCAGGATCGGCCGCGACACCGTGCAGAAGGCGCTCGACCACTACCGGATCGACGACCCGACCGCGGTCTCCGGCGTCAAGCAGGAGGGCGGCGACGCCTAGGACCGGCCGCCCTGCGCGATGAGGGCCACGGGCTGCCACTCGTTCCAGGTCTTCAGCCGCTGCTCGTAGTCGGCCGTGGCGATCGCCAGCGGTGCCTCGCCGAAGAACACGCGCAGCGGCGGCTCGTCCGCGTCGACGACCCGCAGGATCGCCTCGCGCGTCGCCTCGGGATCCCCGGGGCTGCTCGCGCGGCGCTTGCGGTTCTCCTGCGTCGTGCGGTGCACCTCGGCGTACGCCGGGTGCTCGGCCGAGTGCCGCGACGACGAGCCCGCCCAGTCGGTCGAGAAGGCGCCCGGCTCCACCAGCGTCACGTGGATGCCGAACCCGGCGACCTCCTGCGACAGGGCCTGGCTGAAGCCCTCGAGGCCCCACTTCGAGGCGTGGTAGATCCCCACCAGAGGGAAGGCGGAGATGCCTCCGATCGAAGACACCTGGATGACGTGCCCGCTCCGCTGCTCACGCAGGTAGGGCAGCGCCGCCTGGGTGACCCACAGAGCGCCGAACAGGTTCGTCTCGATCTGCGCCCGCGCCTCGTCCTCGCTCAGCTCCTCGATCATCCCGAAGTGCCCGTAGCCCGCGTTGTTGACCACGATGTCGAGCCCTCCGAAGTGGTCGTGCGCCTGCGCGACGGCGGCGAAGTCGGCCACGCGGTCGGTCACGTCCAAGGCGATCGGCAGCAGCGCGTCGCCGTACGTCTGGGCGAGGTCGTCCAGACTCGCCGCGTCGCGCGCCGTCGCGGCGACCCGGTCGCCTCGCTCGAGCGCGGCGATCGCCCACTCACGGCCGAATCCGCGCGACGTACCGGTGATGAACCATGTCCTGCTCATCTCACTCCTCGCGTGGAGGGCGGCGCCCGACCGTCGGGGCCACTGCCTCCACCCGAGGAGAAGACGGACCGTCTCTGCGGTATTCCGTCAGGCGGTCGGTGCCTCGACGGCGGCCAGGCGCGCTGTCCCGTGGGCGCCGTTCTCCAGCAGCCGCCGCCAGCGCGCCCTGGAGTACGTCGCCGGCCGGGTCGTCCGCACGAAGTCGTGGAGCACCTTGACGAACAGGGCGGGGTGGTCCTTGTGGGGGAAGTGCCCGGAGTCGGGGAGGATCTCGATGCGCGCCTTCGGCGCCAGTTCGGCCGCGCGCGCCGCATGGCTGGTGGGAATCACCCGGTCCTGGTCGCCCCACATCACCAGCATCGGCATCGCCTCGGTGAGATAGGCCCGGTCGGCCATGGTGACGATCTGTCCCTGCCAGTCGACGACCGCGCGCACGACGTGCCGGATGGCCGCCCGGGCGGCGGGATCCTCGAACGACTCGTAGATGGCGGCGACCTCGTCGAAGTCGCGGAACTCCTTGAGCCCGGTGCGCGACAGCGCCCGTAGGCCGGCCGTGCCGAGGTGACGTACGCCGGGCAACGTCAGCAGTCCCATCACCTGGTAGAAGCCGGTGGCGGTGATCGCCCGGATCGCCGCCGAGACCTCCGGGCCGAGGCCGCCCGAGCCGACCAGCACGAGCCGCTCGGTGCGCTCGGGGAACTGGTAGGCGAACTGCATCGCGACGCCGCCGCCGAAGCTGTGGCCGACGACCGTGGCCTTGTCGATGCCCAGCACGGTGAGCAGGTCGCGCATGCCGTTGGCGAAGCCGCCCACGCTGTAGTCGGCCCGCGGCTTGTCGGAGAGGCCGTGGCCCAGGAGATCGGGGGCGATCACGGTGTAGTGCCGCGACAGCGCGTCGATGACCGGCAACCAGGTGCGGTGGTCGCAGCCGAGTCCGTGCAGAAGCAGCACGACCGGGCCGGACCCGAGCTTCACGAAGGCCCGGCGATGCCCGTGGATGGTCACGGACTGCACACGGTGCTGGCGCATCGGCAACGTCGGTCTCCTGTCGCGGTTGTGCCGGATTCAACCAGACGTACCCGCCGTATGTAAGACGGAAACCCTGCGTTCAGGCGGGATTCCTCGGGACCTTCGTCCTCCGTTCGGGCGCTGATGACACCGTGGGGCCCCGTCACTAGGGTCGAGACGTGACCGCCGCCCCCCTGCCGGAGCCCGCCGCCCCGCCCGGCGGCGCGTTCCCGCACGAGGCGTCGCGCGAGCGGGCTGCCGACGCGCTCCGGCGGTCGACGGGGTCGCTGAGCAGCGCTGCCATGTCGCGGATGCTCACCGACATGCCGTGGTTCGGCGAACTGACGGCCGAGAGTCGCTCCTGGGTGGGCCAGATCCTGCAGGCGGGCATCCAGGGCTTCGTCGACTGGTTCCGGCTCGGGGACGACGCCGCGCCGCCCGGCGACACCGCGGCCGCGGTCTTCGGGGCGGCCCCACGGACCCTGACCGGCGTGATCACGCTGGGCCAGACCGTCGACCTGGTGCGCCTCGGCATCGAGGTCGTGGAGACACACGTCGACGACGTGGTCGATCCGGTCGACGCTCCGGCCGTGCACGCCGCGGTGCTGCGCTATGCCCGGGAGGTCGCCTTCGCCACCGCCGAGGTCTACGCCCGGGCGGCCGAGGCGCGCGGCGCGTGGGACGCCCGGCTCGAAGCCCTGGTGGTCGACTCCGTGCTCCGCGCCGAGGCGGACGAGGCCGTGGCCTCGCGGGCCAGCGCGCTGGGCTGGGCCCACCGCGGTGGGGTGACCGTCGTACTCGGCAACGCGCAGGCGCCGCGCAGCGAGGACCTCTTCGACCAGGTACGCCGTGCGGCGCGCTCCGCCGGCATGGACGCCCTCTGCGCCACCCAGGGCGACCGGCTCGTGGTGATCCTCGGCGGGGCGGAGGACACCGACAAGGCCGCCCACGCAGTCGTGCGCTACTTCGGCGACGGCCCGGTGGTCGTCGGCCCCCGCGCCGACGACCTCGCCTCGGCCCACGTCTCGGCCCGCGCCGCCCTGTCCGGGCTGCGGGCGGCCGTGGGCTGGCCCGACGCGCCCCGCCCGGTGGCCACCGACGACCTGCTCCCCGAGCGGGTCCTCGCCGGCGACGGGCACGCTCGCCGGCACCTGGTCGAGGAGGTCTTCGTGCCGCTGAGCCAGGCCGGCTCGGCCCGCGGGAACACGCTGATCGAGACGCTCACGGCGTACTTCCAGCACGGCCAGTCGCTCGAGGCGACCGCGCGTGCCCTCTTCGTGCACCCCAACACCGTGCGCTACCGGCTGCGGCAGGCCGCCGACGTGACCGGGCTGTCGGCGACCGACGCCCGCGAGGCGTTGACCCTCCAGCTCGCGCTGGTGCTGGGCCGCCAGGCGCGGCGCACGACCGGCGATCCCGAAGGACCGACCTCTTTGTAGGAACCCTACAAAGATCCGGGGGTGAGTTTCGTGCGCGCCCGATGGGCGTCGGGGCGCCGGGACCCGCAAGGCTGGGGCCGTGCTCGTCATCGTCGCTCCCGGCCAGGGAGCCCAGTCCCCCGGTTTCCTCAGCCCCTGGCTCGAGGACCCCACGTTCGCGTCCCGGTTCGGGTGGCTCTCGACCGTCGCGGACCTCGACCTGGCCCACTACGGCACCGAGGCCGACGCCGAGACCATCCGCGACACGAAGATCGCCCAGCCGCTCCTGGTGGCCACCGGGCTGATCGCTGCGCTCGAGCTGTTCCCGCACCCCGCCGACGCCTTCAGCCAGATCGGCGCGGTCGCCGGGCACAGCGTCGGCGAGATCGCCGCGGCCGCCGGTGCCCGGGCGATCACGGCCGAGCAGGCGATGGTGCTCGTGCGCGAGCGGGGCAACGCCATGGCGGCGGCCGCTGCGACCACCCCCACCGGGATGACCGCCGTGCTCGGCGGCGACCGGGACGAGGTGCTGGCCGCGCTCGACGCCCAGGGCCTGACGCCCGCCAACGACAACGGGCCCGGCCAGATCGTCGCGGCGGGCACGATGGAGCAGCTCCAGGGCCTGGCCGACCACCCACCGGCGAAGGCCCGCCTGATCCCGCTCAGCGTCGCCGGCGCGTTCCACACCGAGCACATGGAGCCGGCCGTGGGCCACATGGCCACGCTGGCCCGCTCGGTGTCGACCCACGACCCCCGCACTCCCCTGATCTCCAACCGCGACGGCCAGATCGTCCACGACGGCCGTGAGGTCGTCGCCCGGATCGTCGGCCAGATCGCCCGCCCGGTGCGCTGGGACCTGTGCATGGAGACCATGACCGACCTCGGGGTCACCGGGTTGCTCGAGATGCCCCCCGCCGGCACTCTGGCCGGGATCGCCAAGCGCGCCCTGCCCGGGGTCGAGACCTTCGCGCTGAAGACCCCTGACCAGCTCGACGATGCTCGTGCCTTCTGCGCCAAGCACGGCGAGGCATCGATGATCGAGACCACCCCCACGTGGCTGATGGTGGTCTCGCCGATGAAGGGCACGTTCCACCGCTCGGCCGAGGCCGCCGAGGCCGACATGCTGGCGCCCGGCGCGGCGGTCGGTGACGTGGCCAGCTCGCGCGACCGCACCGAGGTCCGGGCCGCCCACGGTGGCCAGGTCGTCGAGTGGCTCGTCGAGGACGGCGACCTCGTCTCGCCCGGCCAGCCTCTGGTCCGGCTCCACCCGGAAGGGGCTGCCTGATGGCCGTGATCGAGACCGCCACCGGCTCGCCGTACGCCGCCGTGCTCGGGATCGGCAGCTACCGCCCCTCGCTGGTCGTCCCCAATGCCGAGATCGTCGAGGCCATCGACTCCAGCGACGAGTGGATCCAGCAGCGCTCCGGCATCAAGCAGCGCCGCTTCGCCACGCCCGAGGAGACCGTGCAGGTGATGTCGGTCGCGGCGTCGCGCGCCGCGCTCGAGCACGCCGGCGTCGACGCCGAGCAGATCGACTGCGTGATCGTCGCAACGGTGACGCATCTGCTGCAGACCCCGGCCATCGCCACCGCGATCGCCCACGAGCTCGGCACCAACCAGGCCGCGGCGTTCGACATCTCCGCTGCCTGCGCCGGCTTCTGCCACGGCCTCGCGCTCGCCGACCAGATGGTGCGGGCCGGAGGGGCCGGACACGTCCTGGTGATCGGAGTCGAGCGCCTCTCCGACCTCACCGACTCCACCGACCGCGGGACGGCGTTCATCTTCGCCGACGGCGCCGGCGCCGCCGTGGTCGGCCCGAGCACGACGCCCGGCATCGGGCCGGTGGTGTGGGGCTCCGACGGCGAGCAGTTCGACCTGATCCGTCAGGACGAGGACTGGCGCGACGCGATGGGCAAGGACCAGCCGGCCATGCCCAGCCTGACGATGCAGGGGAACCCGGTGTTCCGATGGGCGTCGTTCACGATGGCCAAGGTGGCCCACCAGGCGCTCGACCGCGCGGGCATCACGCCCGACGACCTCGACGTGTTCGTGCCCCACCAGGCCAACATGCGGATCATCGACGCGATGGCCCGTGCCATGAAGCTTCCCGACCGGGTACGGATCGCCCGCGACATCGCCGAGCAGGGCAACACCTCGGCGGCCTCCATCCCCCTGGCCCTCGACCGCATGATCGAGGAGGGACAGGCACGCAGCGGCGACACCGCGCTGCTGATCGCATTCGGTGCCGGCCTGGCGTATGCCGCCCAGGTCATCACCGTCCCCTAGCCGTGCGCCGTGGCCCCTCGCGGGCACGGCGTGAACCACCACCGACACCACCGATGGTGACAACAGAGAAGAGGAACCAACGCATGGCCACCACCGAAGAGATCCGCGCCGACCTCGCCGAGATCGTCAACGAGGTAGCGGGTATCCCCGTCGAGGACGTCCAGCTCGACAAGTCCTTCGTCGACGATCTGGACGTCGACTCCCTGTCCATGGTCGAGGTCGTCGTGGCCGCCGAGGAGAAGTTCGGCGTGTCCATCCCCGATGACGAGGTGAAGAACCTGAAGACGGTCGGCGACGCCGTCTCGTTCATCGAGAACGCCCAGGGCTGACGGCGGAGCAACGCCCGTACGCCCATCCACCCACCGAGCACACTCGCGAGGACCCAATGCCTGAGAAGCGTGTCGTCGTCACCGGACTGGGGACGACCTCCCCCGTCGGTGGCGATGTCTCGTCCACCTGGGACGCCCTGGTCAAGGGCCAGTCGGGCGTCCGCCACCTCGACGACCCCTGGGCCGAGGACCTGCCCGTCAAGATCGCGGGCCGGATCGCCGTCGAGCCGACGGAGGTGCTGGAGCGGGTCAAGGCCCGCCGGTTGGACCGCTCGTCGCAGTTCGCGATGGTCGCCGCGATGGAGGCCTGGGCCGACTCCGGGCTCGAGGGCTCCGACATCGACCACGAGCGGCTCGGAGTCGCGATGGCGTCGGGCATCGGCGGGGTGACCACCCTGCTGTCCAACTACGACGCCCTGCTCGAGAAGGGACCGCGCCGCGTCTCGCCGCTCGCCGTACCGATGCTGATGCCGAACGCGCCGGCGGCGCAGATCAGCCTCTACGTCGGCGCTCGGGCCGCGGTGAACACCCCGGTCTCGGCGTGTGCCTCCGGCAACGAGGCGATCTCTCTCGCCCTCGACCAGATCCGCCTCGGCCGCGCCGACGTCGTCCTGGCCGGTGGCACCGAGGCCGCGATCCATCCGTTGCCGATGGCGGCGTTCGCGAACATGATGGCGCTGTCGAAGAACGCCGGCGACCCGACGACGGTCTCTCGGCCGTGGGACGTCGGCCGGGACGGCTTCGTGCTCGGCGAAGGGGCGGGTGTCCTCGTGCTCGAGTCCGAGGAGCACGCCAGGGCGCGGGGCGCCACCATCTACGCCGAGGTGCTGGGGGCCGGCATCACGGCCGACTCGCACGACATCGCGCAGCCCGACCCCGAAGGTCGCGGTGGCGCGCGTGCGATCGTCCGTGCGCTCCAGGAGGCCGAGATCAGCGCCTCCGACATCGTCCACATCAACGCGCACGCCACGTCGACGCCCCAGGGCGACATCGCCGAAGGCCTGATGATCCACGCGACGCTCGGCGCGCACGCCGACGAGGTCGTGGTCACCAGCACCAAGTCGATGACCGGCCACCTGCTCGGCGGGGCCGGCGCCCTGGAGGCGATCGCCACCATCCTGGCGATCCACCACCGGGTCAGCCCGCCCACGATCAACCTCGACGAGAAGGACCCCCAGGTCGAGCTCGACATCCCGACGTCGGCCCGCGACCTGCCGTCGGGTGACATCGCGGCCCTCAACAACTCCTTCGGCTTCGGCGGCGCCAACGTCGCGGTCGCGTTCGGATCCGTGTGATGAGCCACCCCACGGAGGTCTGCGCTCCCCTGCTGCCTTGCTCCGCCCACGACTCCGAGGGGACCCCGCAATGACGGCGACCGCGACCAAGCCTCCCCGTACCGAGGACCCGCGCCACCCCCTGCACCGGATCACCGCACTCCTCGACGAGGGCACCTTGCGGCTGATCAGCCCCGAGGACGACTGCGGCATGCTCGCCGCGGTCGGCCGCGTGCACGGCCGACGGGTGGTGGTCTTCTGCTCCGACGCCACCGTGATGGGCGGAGCCATGGGCGACGAGGGCTGCAAGGTCGTCGTCAACGCCTACCACCGGGCCATGACCGAGGGCACCCCGATCATCGGCCTGTGGCACTCGGGCGGCGCCCGGCTGGCCGAGGGGGTGCTGTCGCTGCATGCGGTGGGCCGGATCTTCCAGGTGATGACCCAGGCCTCGGGCAAGATCCCGCAGATCTCGGTCGTGCTCGGCCCGGCTGCCGGTGGCGCGGCGTACGGGCCGGCGCTGACCGACGTGGTCATCCTCGGCCCCGACGGACGCATCTTCGTGACCGGACCCGACGTGGTCCGCTCCGTCACGGGCGAGGACGTCGACATGCTGCGGCTGGGCGGCCCCGAGCCCCACGGACGCCGCTCCGGGGTCGTCCACATCCTCACCGAGAGCGAGCAGGAGGCCCTGGAGCGGGCGCGTACCGTCGCCTCCCTGTTCGGCTCGCAGGGCCAGCTCGACGTCGCGGCCGTCGAGGACCGCGACCTGTCCCAGATGCTGCCGGAGTCGAAGAAGCGCGCCTACGACGTGCACCCGCTCGTCGCCGCAGTGCTCGACGACGGCACGATGCAGGAGCTCCACGAGCGCTGGGCGCCCAACATCGTCACCGCCCTGGGCAGGCTCGGCGGCCGGACCGTCGGCGTCGTCGCCAACAACCCGCTCCGCCTCGGCGGCTGTCTCGACTCACTCTCGGCCGAGAAGGCCTCACGGTTCGTCCGGCTCTGCGACTCCCTGGGCGTGCCGCTCGTGGTGCTCGTCGACGTGCCCGGCTATCTCCCGGGCGTGGGGCAGGAGTGGGACGGCGTCGTCCGCCGCGGCGCGAAGCTCCTGCACGCCTTCGGGGAGTGCGTCGTGCCTCGGGTCACGCTGGTGACCCGCAAGACCTACGGCGGCGCCTACATCGCCATGAACTCCCGCGCCCTCGGCGCCACCAGGGTCTTCGCCTGGCCCGGCGCGGAGGTCGCGGTGATGGGTGCCGTGGCGGCGATCCGCGTGCTCCACCGGCGCAAGCTGGCGGAGGTGGCGCCGGAGATCCGACCCCAGGTCGAGGCGGAGCTCGCGGCCGAGCACGAGCGCCAGGCCGGTGGCGTCGACAAGGCCGTCGAGATCGGCGTCGTCGACGAGGTCGTCGAGCCTGCCGTGACCCGCTCCGCGATCGCCCGGGCGATCGACCACGCGGTGCAGCGCGACGGCGTACGGCGAGGAGCACACGGCAACATCCCGCTCTGACCGACCCCCATCGCGTGGCGAGCGGAGCGCGTGGCGTCCCTGCGGCTGCGCCGCTCGGGCTGTGCCGGATCAGCGAGTCCTGGCTCAGACCACGTGGTGCAGCCAGCGCACCGGCGCGCCCTCACCGGCGTGCCGGAAGGTCTCCAGCTCGTCGTCCCAGGGCTTGCCGAGCAGCTTGTCGATCTCGTTGAGCAGCGTCGTGTCGCCCAGCGCAGCCTTGACCACCGCCGCCTTGAGCCGGTCCTCGGGGATCATCAGGTCGCCGTGCAGGCCGGTGACCGCGTGGAAGACGCCGAGGTCGGGGGTGTAGGAGAACCGGGCGCCCTCGGACTGGGGCGTGGGGTCCTCGGTGGCCTCGAAGCGCAGATGGTTCCAGCCCCGGAGGGCGGAGGCGATCGCCGCGGCGGTGCCGGGCTCGCCGGAGAAGGACAGCTCCGCGCGGTAGGTGCCGGCCTGGGCGGGCTGCGGAGACCACTCCAGGCTGACGGCGACGCCGAGCACGCCCCCGACCGCCCACTCGAGATGGGGGCACAGTGCTGAGGGCGCGGAGTGCACGAACAACACGCCACGCGTCGTCGGGACGGGGCGGTTGCTGAGAGGTGCGGTCACCGTGGTTCTCCTTCATCCGCGGCGTCGGAGCGACGCCTTCCCCAGCGGGCTCACGCGCGGATGGAGGAACGCATGTGACACGTGTGTAGTTGTGCAGTCATTGTGACCGATGGGACCGCGAAACGCCAGCGGCGACACCGCCGCGTCGAGACTCCCGCCTTGCCCGCCAGCGGGCTGCGGCGCTCCTTGCGGGCAGGCCACCGCGGCTCCGCCGCGTCGAGACTCCCGCCTTGCCCGCCAGCGGGCTGCGGCGCTCCTTGCGGGCAGGCCACCGCGGCTCCGCCGCGTCGGCCTGCCCTCAGTCGAGACGCTTCTCGAGGATCTCGGCCCGGTCGGCGGCGTCGGTGAGGTCCTGGGAGTCGACGGCGTGGGTGCGGTGGAACCACGCCAGCGCCTCGGTCTCCCGGCCGGCCAGCTCGAGGGTGTCGGCATAGGCGTAGCGCAGACGCACCACCCAGGGCTCGCGGCTCTTCGACTGGAGCGGGGCGAGCTCGAGAGTCCGCAGCGCGGCGTCCAGCTGGCCCATGTCGCGGCGTGCACCGGCCTCGACCAGGGTCATCTCCGCCTTGGCGGCCGAGCTGAAGTTGGCGACGGCCGGACTCTTGGCCAGCTTGAGGGCCTGCTCGGGGTGTCCGAGAGCCCGTTGGCAGTCGGCCATGATCGGCAGGTAGTCGGTGGCGCCGTTCATGCGCTTGGCGGCACGCAGCTCGGCCAGGGCCTCCGCGTAGTGGCCCGCGGCGTAGGCGGCCTCGCCGGTGGCCTCGCGCACCACGGCGAGGCGGGAGGCCCGGGCGCGGGCAGCCAGCGTGTGCTGGTACGCCGTCTCGGGATCGGTGTCGATCAGGACACCGGCAGCAGCCAGGTGACGCGCCACCCGCAGGGCGAGCTTGTCGGGCAGACCCTTCAGCTGTGCGCTCACCGAGCGGTCGAGCTCGCGTCCGGTGATGTCCTCGGGCAGCGGCGGACCGTCGTACCGCTCCTGGTCGGCGGTGCGTGGACCCTGTTCGGAGGCCGACCGAGACCAGTCGCCCTTGCGCGGCGCCCGACCGGACCCGCCACGGCTCTGGCCGCCCCTCGAGTCGGACCGCCCGCGACCTCCTGGCTTGCTCGTCCCGCGTCGCCCATCCTGGGAACGCCCACGGGACGCTCCCTCACTCGACTGACGACGACCGTCTGCCACGTTCTCTCACTCCTCGGAAACGACTCGGCGTGGGCGCGCAACTGCCCACGATAGCGATGGGGGCCATCACGAAGATGGCCCCCATCGGTAAAGGATGTTCGGCGGCGTCCTACTCTCCCACATCCTGTCGGGTGCAGTACCATTGGCGCTGGCTGGCTTAACTTCCGGGTTCGGGATGGGTCCGGGTGTTTCCCTGCCGCTATGGCCGCCGTAACGTTGTGAACCGTTGTTCTGTTGTGAACTGTCCCGTGTTTTCCCCGGTGTGTTGCCCCCTGTGTTGGGTCCCCGGTGTTGTGGGGGTTTGTTGGGGGTGGGGTGGGTTGTTGGTTCAGATTCTGGGTAGTGGACGCGTGGCATGTTTTGTTTGGGCGTGTGGTGGGTGGGTGACAAGCCCTCGGCCTATTAGTACCGGTCGGCTGGGCATTGCTGCTGTACACCTCCGGCCTATCAATCCCGTGGTCTGCGGGTGGCCTTACCCCATCTTGTGGGTGGGAAACCTTATCTTGAAATGTGCTTCCCGCTTAGATGCGTTCAGCGGTTATCACGTCCGGACGTAGCTAACCAGCGGTGCCCCTGGCGGGACAACTGGCACACCAGAGGTTCGTCCATCCCGGTCCTCTCGTACTAGGGACAGCTTTTCTCAAGTTTCCTGCGCGCGCGGCGGATAGGGACCGAACTGTCTCACGACGTTCTAAACCCAGCTCGCGTGCCGCTTTAATGGGCGAACAGCCCAACCCTTGGGACCTACTCCAGCCCCAGGATGCGACGAGCCGACATCGAGGTGCCAAACCATCCCGTCGATATGGACTCTTGGGGAAGATCAGCCTGTTATCCCCGGGGTACCTTTTATCCGTTGAGCGACACCCCATCCACATGGTGGTGCCGGATCACTAGTTCCGACTTTCGTCCCTGCTCGACATGTCTGTCTCACAGTCAAGCTCCCTTGTGCACTTACACTCGTCACCTGATTGCCAACCAGGCTGAGGGAACCTTTGAGCGCCTCCGTTACATTTTAGGAGGCAACCGCCCCAGTTAAACTACCCATCAGGCACTGTCCCTGGCCCAGATCATGGGCCTAGGTTAGACATCTAATACGACCAGAGTGGTATTTCAACGTTGACTCCACAACCACTGGCGTGGCTGTTTCACTGTCTCCCACCTATCCTACACAAGCCGTACCAAACACCAATACCAAACTATAGTAAAGGTCCCGGGGTCTTTCCGTCCTGCCGCGCGTAACGAGCATCTTTACTCGTACTGCAATTTCGCCGAGTCCATGGTTGAGACAGCGCCCAAGTCGTTACTCCATTCGTGCAGGTCGGAACTTACCCGACAAGGAATTTCGCTACCTTAGGATGGTTATAGTTACCACCGCCGTTTACTGGGGCTTAAGTTCAAAGCTTCACCTCGAGGCAAGCTCGGGTTGACTCGTCCCCTTAACCTTCCAGCACCGGGCAGGAGTCAGTCCGTATACATCGTCTTGCGACTTCGCACGGACCTGTGTTTTTAGTAAACAGTCGCTTGGGCCTGGTCTCTGCGACCCTTCACGCTTCGCCCAGCAAGTGGGTTGACGCTCCGGGTCCCCCTTCTCCCGAAGTTACGGGGGCATTTTGCCGAGTTCCTTAACCATGGTTTTCTCGATCGCCTTGGTATTCTCTACCTGATCACCTGAGTCGGTTTGGGGTACGGGCGGCGCATGGCTCGCTAGAGGTTTTTCTTGGCAGCATAGGATCACCCACTTCGCCCTTCGGGCTCCGCGTCAGATCTCACACTCCACATCGAAGTGAGGGTGGCGGATTTGCCTACCACCCGTGCTACGTCCTTGCCCGTGGTCTACCATCGCCACGGTTGGGCTACCTTCCTGCGTCACCCCATCGCTTGACTACTACCGGTTCGGGTCCCACGCTCTGCCACACCGCCTCGCCCCGAAGGGTCCGGTCGGTGTGGTTTCGGATGGTTAGCATCACCGGGTTCGTCAGGGGCGCCATGTTGCCGGTACGGGAATATCAACCCGTTGTCCATCGACTACGCCTGTCGGCCTCGCCTTAGGTCCCGACTTACCCAGGGCAGATTAGCTTGACCCTGGAACCCTTGATCATTCGGCGCACGTGTTTCTCACACGTGATTCGCTACTCATGCCTGCATTCTCACTCGTGCCGCCTCCACCCCTGGATCACTCCGGGACTTCACTGGCGGCACGACGCTCCCCTACCCATCCACACACCTGAACCAACCGGCACGAGGCCGGCGGCTTGGTACACGCGTGAATGCCATAGCTTCGGCGGATGACTTGAGCCCCGCTACATTGTCGGCGCGGAATCACTTGACCAGTGAGCTATTACGCACTCTTTCAAGGATGGCTGCTTCCAAGCCAACCTCCTGGTTGTCACTGCGACTCCACATCCTTTTCCACTTAGTCACCGCTTAGGGGCCTTAGCTGATGGTCTGGGCTGTTTCCCTCTCGACTACGGAGCTTATCCCCCGCAGTCTCACTGCTGCGCTCTGACTTACCGGCATTCGGAGTTTGGCTAACGTCAGTAACCTGGTCGGGCCCATCGGCTATCCAGTGCTCTACCTCCGGCAAGAAACACGCAACGCTGCACCTAAATGCATTTCGGGGAGAACCAGCTATCACGGAGTTTGATTGGCCTTTCACCCCTATCCACAGGTCATCCCCCCAGTTTTCAACCTAGGTGGGTTCGGTCCTCCACGTCGTCTTACCGACGCTTCAACCTGCCCATGGATAGATCACTCCGCTTCGGGTCTTGATCGTGCTACTACACCGCCCTCTTAGGACTCGCTTTCGCTACGGCTCCCCCACACGGGTTAACCTCGCAACACAACACAAACTCGCAGGCTCATTCTTCAAAAGGCACGCCATCACCCACCCGCCCCACAAGGAGGCGCCAGGCTCTGACGGATTGTAGGCACACGGTTTCAGGTACTATTTCACTCCCCGCCAGGGGTACTTTTCACCTTTCCCTCACGGTACTTGTCCGCTATCGGTCATCAAGAAGTATTTAGGCTTGACGGGTGGTCCCGCCAGATTCACACGGAATTTCACGAGTTCCGTGTTACTTGGGAAAAACATGCTCACGAAGAGTGCGGCTTACACCTACGGGACTATCACCCTCTACGGTGCCACTTTCCAATGGACTTCAACTTCACCACACCTTGATCACTCCGCAACCGGCCGGCAGACCAGTAACAAACATGTTTTGGCGTGTGGTGGGTGGGTGACAAGCCCTCCGCCTATTAGTACCGTCCGCTGCGCATTGCTGCTGTACACCTCCGCCTATCAATCCCGTGGTCTGCGGGTGGCCTTACCCCATCTTGTGGTGGGAAACCTTATCTTGAAATGTGCTTCCCGCTTAGATGCGTTCAGCGGTTATCACGTCCGACGTAGCTAACCAGCGGTGCCCCTGGCGGGACAACTGGCACACCAGAGGTTCGTCCATCCCGGTCCTCTCGTACTAGGGACAGCTTTTCTCAAGTTTCCTGCGCGCGCGGCGGATAGGGACCGAACTGTCTCACACGTTCTAAACCCAGCTCGCGTGCCGCTTTAATGGGCGAACAGCCCAACCCTTGGGACCTACTCCAGCCCCAGGATGCGACGAGCCGACATCGAGGTGCCAAACCATCCCGTCGATATGGACTCTTGGGGAAGATCAGCCTGTTATCCCCGGGGTACCTTTTATCCGTTGAGCGACACCCCATCCACATGGTGGTGCCGGATCACTAGTTCCGACTTTCGTCCCTGCTCGACATGTCTGTCTCACAGTCAAGCTCCCTTGTGCACTTACACTCGTCACCTGATTGCCAACCAGGCTGAGGGAACCTTTGAGCGCCTCCGTTACATTTTAGGAGGCAACCGCCCCAGTTAAACTACCCATCAGGCACTGTCCCTGGCCCAGATCATGGGCCTAGGTTAGACATCTAATACGACCAGAGTGGTATTTCAACGTTGACTCCACAACCACTGGCGTGGCTGTTTCACTGTCTCCCACCTATCCTACACAAGCCGTACCAAACACCAATACCAAACTATAGTAAAGGTCCCGCGGTCTTTCCGTCCTGCCGCGCGTAACGAGCATCTTTACTCGTACTGCAATTTCGCCGAGTCCATGGTTGAGACAGCGCCCAAGTCGTTACTCCATTCGTGCAGGTCAGAACTTACCCGACAAGGAATTTCGCTACCTTAGGATGGTTATAGTTACCACCGCCGTTTACTGGGGCTTAAGTTCAAAGCTTCACCTCGAGGCAAGCTCGGGTTGACTCGTCCCCTTAACCTTCCAGCACCGGGCAGGAGTCAGTCCGTATACATCGTCTTGCGACTTCGCACGGACCTGTGTTTTTAGTAAACAGTCGCTTGGGCCTGGTCTCTGCGACCCTTCACGCTTCGCCCAGCAAGTGGGTTGACGCTCCGGGTCCCCCTTCTCCCGAAGTTACGGGGGCATTTTGCCGAGTTCCTTAACCATGGTTTTCTCGATCGCCTTGGTATTCTCTACCTGATCACCTGAGTCGGTTTGGGGTACGGGCGGCGCATGGCTCGCTAGAGGTTTTTCTTGGCAGCATAGGATCACCCACTTCGCCCTTCGGGCTCCGCGTCAGATCTCACACTCCACATCGAAGTGAGGGTGGCGGATTTGCCTACCACCCGTGCTACGTCCTTGCCCGTGGTCTACCATCGCCACGGTTGGGCTACCTTCCTGCGTCACCCCATCGCTTGACTACTACCGGTTCGGGTCCCACGCTCTGCCACACCGCCTCGCCCCGAAGGGTCCGGTCGGTGTGGTTTCGGATGGTTAGCATCACCGGGTTCGTCAGGGGCGCCATGTTGCCGGTACGGGAATATCAACCCGTTGTCCATCGACTACGCCTGTCGGCCTCGCCTTAGGTCCCGACTTACCCAGGGCAGATTAGCTTGACCCTGGAACCCTTGATCATTCGGCGCACGTGTTTCTCACACGTGATTCGCTACTCATGCCTGCATTCTCACTCGTGCCGCCTCCACCCCTGGATCACTCCGGGACTTCACTGGCGGCACGACGCTCCCCTACCCATCCACACACCTGAACCAACCGGCACGAGGCCGGCGGCTTGGTACACGCGTGAATGCCATAGCTTCGGCGGATGACTTGAGCCCCGCTACATTGTCGGCGCGGAATCACTTGACCAGTGAGCTATTACGCACTCTTTCAAGGATGGCTGCTTCCAAGCCAACCTCCTGGTTGTCACTGCGACTCCACATCCTTTTCCACTTAGTCACCGCTTAGGGGCCTTAGCTGATGGTCTGGGCTGTTTCCCTCTCGACTACGGAGCTTATCCCCCGCAGTCTCACTGCTGCGCTCTGACTTACCGGCATTCGGAGTTTGGCTAACGTCAGTAACCTGGTCGGGCCCATCGGCTATCCAGTGCTCTACCTCCGGCAAGAAACACGCAACGCTGCACCTAAATGCATTTCGGGGAGAACCAGCTATCACGGAGTTTGATTGGCCTTTCACCCCTATCCACAGGTCATCCCCCCAGTTTTCAACCTAGGTGGGTTCGGTCCTCCACGTCGTCTTACCGACGCTTCAACCTGCCCATGGATAGATCACTCCGCTTCGGGTCTTGATCGTGCTACTACACCGCCCTCTTAGGACTCGCTTTCGCTACGGCTCCCCCACACGGGTTAACCTCGCAACACAACACAAACTCGCAGGCTCATTCTTCAAAAGGCACGCCATCACCCACCCGCCCCACAAGGAGGCGCCAGGCTCTGACGGATTGTAGGCACACGGTTTCAGGTACTATTTCACTCCCCGCCAGGGGTACTTTTCACCTTTCCCTCACGGTACTTGTCCGCTATCGGTCATCAAGAAGTATTTAGGCTTGACGGGTGGTCCCGCCAGATTCACACGGAATTTCACGAGTTCCGTGTTACTTGGGAAAAACATGCTCACGAAGAGTGCGGCTTACACCTACGGGACTATCACCCTCTACGGTGCCACTTTCCAATGGACTTCAACTTCACCACACCTTGATCACTCCGCAACCGGCCGGCAGACCAGTAACAAACATGCCCCACAACCCCGCACACACAACCCCTGCCGGGTATCACATATGCACGGTTTAGCCTCCTCCGCTTTCGCTCGCCACTACTCACGGAATCACTGTTGTTTTCTCTTCCTGTGGGTACTGAGATGTTTCACTTCCCCACGTTCCCTCCACACACCCTATTTCATTCAGGCGCGGGTAACTGGACATGACTCCAGCTGGGTTTCCCCATTCGGACACCCCCGGATCAACGCTCGGTTGCCAACTCCCCAGGGCTTATCGCAGGCTCCTACGTCCTTCATCGGCTCTTGATGCCAAGGCATCCACCATGTGCCCTTCACAGCTTGTCACACACACCACCAACCCAACCCACCACCAGAAACCAGAAACCAGAAACAACAAAAAGGCCCCACCCAGCCCCCACCCGCCCGAAGACGACCAGAAGACAAGCAGAGCCAAAGAAACCGGTACCGACGATGAACCAGACGTGGCAGTGCACACAACACACTACAAAAGATGCTCGCGTCCACTATCCAGATCTCAAACAACAACCCCACACCCGCACCACCCCACCACCACGGCAGAACAGCACGAGCCAGGACCTTGGAACCGAAGCCCCAGACACGCCCACCACCCCAGGAGTCACCCCCCAGAACAGCACACGGGCCTGATTCCTCAGAACCCCAACAGTGTGCCCCCACCCAGCCGGCGAACCGGACCAGGCAGGGAAGCCGATGATTCCACTAGTGAGACACCACCAACGCCCACAACACTGACCCACCAGCACAGTTGCTGGCAGCACGGCTGCAGGACCGGATGCGTGCTCCTTAGAAAGGAGGTGATCCAGCCGCACCTTCCGGTACGGCTACCTTGTTACGACTTCGTCCCAATCGCCAGCCCCACCTTCGACCACTCCCCCCACACAAGGTGGTTGGGCCATGGGCTTCGGGTGTTGCCGACTTTCGTGACGTGACGGGCGGTGTGTACAAGGCCCGGGAACGTATTCACCGCAGCGTTGCTGATCTGCGATTACTAGCGACTCCGACTTCATGGGGTCGAGTTGCAGACCCCAATCCGAACTGAGACCGGCTTTTTGGGATTCGCTCCCCCTCACGGGATCGCAGCCCTTTGTACCGGCCATTGTAGCATGCGTGAAGCCCTGGACATAAGGGGCATGATGACTTGACGTCATCCCCACCTTCCTCCGAGTTGACCCCGGCAGTCTCCCATGAGTCCCCAGCCACCCCGAAGGATGCTGCTGGCAACATGGGACGAGGGTTGCGCTCGTTGCGGGACTTAACCCAACATCTCACGACACGAGCTGACGACAGCCATGCACCACCTGTACACCGACTAAAAGGGGCTCTATCTCTAGAGCTTTCCGGCGTATGTCAAACCCAGGTAAGGTTCTTCGCGTTGCATCGAATTAATCCGCATGCTCCGCCGCTTGTGCGGGCCCCCGTCAATTCCTTTGAGTTTTAGCCTTGCGGCCGTACTCCCCAGGCGGGGCGCTTAATGCGTTAGCTGCGGCACGGAACCCGTGGAATGGATCCCACACCTAGCGCCCAACGTTTACGGTGTGGACTACCAGGGTATCTAATCCTGTTCGCTCCCCACACTTTCGCTCCTCAGCGTCAGGACATGCCCAGAGAACCGCCTTCGCCACCGGTGTTCCTCCTGATATCTGCGCATTTCACCGCTACACCAGGAATTCCGTTCTCCCCTGCATACCTCCAGTCTGCCCGTATCGAAAGCAAGCCACCAGTTAAGCCAGTGGATTTCACTCCCGACGCGACAAACCGCCTACGAGCCCTTTACGCCCAATAATTCCGGACAACGCTCGCACCCTACGTATTACCGCGGCTGCTGGCACGTAGTTGGCCGGTGCTTCTTCTGCACATACCGTCACCACCTTCACAGGCGCTTCGTCTGTGCTGAAAGAGGTTTACAACCCGAAGGCCGTCATCCCTCACGCGGCGTTGCTGGATCAGGCTTCCGCCCATTGTCCAATATTCCCCACTGCTGCCTCCCGTAGGAGTCTGGGCCGTGTCTCAGTCCCAGTGTGGCCGGTCACCCTCTCAGGCCGGCTACCCGTCAAAGCCTTGGTAGGCCATTACCCCACCAACAAGCTGATAGGCCGCGAGCACATCCCCCACCGAAAAAACTTCCCACCCCACACCATGCGGTGCAAG
>CAWDUA010000009.1:0-85266 GCA_963805345.1 uncultured Actinomycetota bacterium | reverse complement strand
TGCTGACCACCCGGTTGCTCGCGGACCGGCTCGCCGGCACGGGCGTCACCGTGACCGCGCTTCACCCGGGGGCGATCGCCACCAACATCTGGAGCGGCGCGCCGTGGTTCGCCCGGCCGGTGCTGGCCGTCCTCAAGCGCTGGAAGATGGAGACCCCCGAGGTCGGCGGCTCCCGGCTGGCCTACCTCGCCACCAGCGCCGACGTCGAGGGCGAGACCGGTGGCTACTACCACCGCAACCGCCTGCGCGAACCGTCCGACCTGGCCCGGGACGCCGCCCTCGGGGAGCGGCTCTACGACGTGAGCGCGGAGCTGGTGGGGCTCGGCCCACCAGGCTGAGCTCGGGTCAGTACCAGCCGTGGCCCTGCTTGAAGCCCCAGGCACCGCACGGCGACCCGTAGCGCTCCTGGATGTAGCCGAGGCCCCACGTGATCTGGGTGGCCGGGTTGGTCTGCCAGTCCGCTCCGGCCGAGGCCATCTTCGACCCCGGCAGCGACTGCGGGATGCCGTAGGCACCGGACGAGGAGTTCTCGGCGTTCACCCGCCACCCGCTCTCGCCCATCCACAGCGGGACCAGGCACGACATCTGCGAGGACGACCAGCCGTACGACGGCAGCAGGGCCTCGGCGATGCCCTGCGGGTCCTGCGAGGACAGGTTCTCCTCGCCGCCGACGGCGGGGCCGGAGGTGAGACCGAGGGCGGCCTGCTTGGCCGGGTCACGGGTCTCGCGGCGGTCGGCCGAGCGGGACACCTCCCGGCTGCGCTCGGACAGGTCCTCGGCCAGCCCGGCGGACGCCGAGCCACGGGCCGCTGCGCCACCGGCCGAAGAGCCACCGGCCGAAGCGCCACCGGCGGCGACCCCGCCGGCTGCCGAGACGGGGCTCAACGAGTCGGCCAGGTTCACGACGGTGCCATGGGTGTGGAGAACACCGGCGGCGACGGCCACCCCGGTCGCGGCGGCCGCCAGCCCACCGAACGTCAGGGCGTTGCGCAGGACCGTGCGCGTCGGCCGGACCGGTCGCGCCGCGGGCTCCAACCGGGCGTGGCTACCGGCATGACGAGGCGGTCCGGCCGGAGCCGGGGACTGCGTCGGGGCAGGCGCAGCCCGGTGCTTGCCGACGTACTGTTCAGGGGGCACAGGGGGTCTCGGGGGTAGGCGACTCGGGAAAGTCCGCACCCGACATGGAGCCGATGGCTCCCCCGTCACGGAGCGGACTTGCCCGTTCACCATGCATGACCTGGCGGACCCGTGCAAACCGAACGCCCCGGAAAGCGGCGTTGTTACCTCGAATTTACGACCCTTCTGTCACATGAGTCACACCGGCTCACTCCTGCCCCAGCCTGGGGTGTCGACGGTCACGAAACGGTCACGGGCCGGGGCCGCGCCTGGCGCGGCAGTTCCCTCGTCGAGCCACCTCAGAGGGTGACGTTCTCCAGCATCTCGGTGACCAGCGCGGCGATCGGCGACCGCTCCGAGCGGGTCAGGGTGACGTGGGCGAAGAGCGGGTGCCCCTTGAGCTTCTCCACGACCGCGACCACGCCGTCGTGCCGTCCGACCCGCAGGTTGTCGCGCTGGGCGACGTCGTGGGTGAGGACGACCTTGGAGTTCGCGCCGATCCGCGAGAGCACCGTCAGCAGCACGTTGCGCTCCAGCGACTGAGCCTCGTCGACGATCACGAACGCGTCGTGGAGGGAGCGGCCGCGGATGTGGGTCAGGGGCATCACCTCGAGCATGCCGCGCTCGAGGACCTCCTCGATCACCTCGCGCGAGGTGATCGAGCCGAGGGTGTCGAAGACCGCCTGTGCCCAGGGCGACATCTTCTCCGACTCCGAGCCGGGCAGATAGCCCAGCTCCTGGCCACCGACCGCGAACAGCGGCCGGAACACCACGACCTTCTCGTGCTGGCGGCGCTCGAGGACGGCCTCGAGGCCGGCGCACAGCGCCATCGCGGACTTGCCCGTGCCGGCCCGGCCGCCGAGCGACACGATGCCGACCTCGGGATCGAGCAGCATCTCGAGGGCGATCCGCTGCTCCGCCGACCGGCCGTGGATCCCGAACGCGTCACGGTCGCCGCGGACGAGGTGGACGTGCTTGTCGGCGCCGACCCGGCCCAGCGCCGTACCGCGCTCGGAGAGGAGCACCAGCCCGGTGTGGCAGGGCAGCTCGCGCGCGGTCTCGATGTCGGACCAGCCGTCGTCGTACAGCTCGTCGAGGACGGCGGCCGGCACCTCGAGCTCGGCCATGCCGCTGTAGCCGGGATCGGAGTCGCCGGTGCGCTCGCCGTGGTACTCCTCGGCGCGCAGGCCGACCGCCGAGGCCTTGATCCGCATCGGCAGGTCCTTGGAGACCAAGGTGACGTCGTGGTGCTCGTTGGCGAGGTTGCGGGCGACGGCGAGGATCCGGGTGTCGTTGTCGCCGAGCCGGAAGCCCGACGGCAGCGATGCGGCGTCGGTGTGGTTGAGCTCGACCCGGATCGTGCCGCCCTCGTCGCCGATCGGGACCGCCTCGTCGAGCCGACCGTTGGTGACGCGTAGCTCGTCGAGCACCCGCAACGCCGTACGGGCGAAGAAGCCGAGCTCCGGGTGATGGCGTTTCGCCTCGAGCTCGGTGATCACGACCACCGGCAGGACGACCTCGTGCTCGGCGAACCGGCGCAGGGCGCCGGGGTCCGACAGCAGCACGCTGGTGTCGAGGACGAAGGTTCGGACGGGGCGCTTCTGGGACGTGGCCTTCTTCGTCCCCTGCGTGGCCTGCGGCACCGGGTTCCCCTCACCAGACCGCGCGCGCACCCTTCGCCCGGTCCTGACGCGCTAGCAGATGGACCGGAAAGGTGTCCGAAGGCCGGAGTGCCGGCCCCCTGCGCGCGACGGAGTCCGCCGCGCTGACTGGTCGTGAACACTCACGAACGGGCCTCCCGATTCGGCCGGGCTTCCCCGCCCTGCCGATATCGGGAACGTACGCCGCGGGTACGGCGAATCCCGGGCGACACGCGCGAACGCGGGGTTAACAGTGCACGGCCACACCGGCGCGTGGGACGACGTTCAGCCGCCGAAGCGGCGCTCGCGTTGGGCGTAGGCCCGGATCGCGCGGAGGAAGTCGACCTTGCGGAAGTCGGGCCAGTAGGCCTCGCAGAAGTAGAACTCGCTCTGTGCGCTCTGCCAGAGCAGGAAGCCGCCGAGGCGCTGCTCTCCCGAGGTGCGGATCACCAGGTCGGGGTCGGGCTGGCCCTTGGTGTAGAGGTGCTCGGCGATGTGGTCGACGTCGATGACCTCGGCCAGCTCCTCGAGGCTCGTGCCGCGCTCGGCGTGCTCCTGGAGCAGGGACCGGACGGCGTCGGCGATCTCGCGGCGCCCGCCGTACGGCACGGCGACGTTGACCAGGAGCCCGTCGACGTCGCGGGTGGCCTCCTCCGCCTCCTTGAGCCGGGTCGAGAGCGCGGCGGGCAGCAGGTCGAGCGCGCCGACGGGATGGATCCGCCAGCGGTGCTGGATCGCCAGCGCGTCGACCGCGTCACCGATCACCGTCAGCAGGCCCTCGAGCTGCTCCGGCGGGCGGTGGAGGTTGTCGGTGGACAGCAGCCACAAGGTGACCACCTTCACGCCGACCTCCTCGCTCCACTGGAGGAGCGGCTCGATGTTGGCCGCACCGGCGCGGTATCCGTGGGTCGGGTCGCCCCCGACCCCCTTGGCCCAGCGCCGGTTGCCGTCGAGCATCACCCCGATGTGCTGGGGGATGCGCTCCTTGGGGAGCGCTTTGACCATCCGCGCCTCGTAGGCGGGGTAGATCAGGCGGCGCACTCGCTCCTTGAGCTCCGGGATCGCGGCCACCTTCTGATGGTAACCACTCGGGTGCATGGTCGGGGTTCCGGCGTGGCGTCTCCACGACGCGCGTACTGTCTCTGTATGAGTGACTCCCTCCGCGCCGGCCTGGACTCCCTGGCCCAGCAGGTCGCGGAGCAGGTCGCCGAGGTGAAGCCGCACCTGCGCGGCTGGCTGCACCTCGGCACGGCTCCCCTGACGCTGGCCGCGGGGATCGTGCTCATCGCGTTGTCCCCCACCGCCCAGACGCGCTGGGGATCGGCGGTGTACGTCGCCTCGGCGGTGCTGCTGTTCTCCACCTCGGCGGTCTATCACCGGGGTCGGTGGTCGCCACGCGTCGGCGCCGTGCTGCGCCGTGCGGACCACGCCAACATCTTCCTGCTCATCGCCGGCACCTACACGCCCTTCTGCCTCCTGCTGCTCAGTGGCACCACGCGGATCGTGATGCTGACCGTGATCTGGGGTGGCGCGCTGCTCGGCATCGCCTTCCGGGTGTTCTGGCTGAGCGCACCGCGGTGGCTCCACACCCCGATCTACATGCTCTTCGGGTGTGCGGCCGTGGTCGTGCTGCCCGAGTTCGCCCGGGGCTCGCAGCGGCTCGGCGTGGGCGTCGGCATCGCCGTCATGGTGCTGATCGCCGTCGGCGGGGCGCTCTACATGATGGGCGGTGCCGTCTACGGGTTCCGGCGGCCCGACCCCTGGCCGCGGTGGTTCGGCTTCCACGAGGTGTTCCACACCTTCACCATCCTGGCGTTCGTCTCGCACTACGTCGGCGTCTCGCTGGCGACATACTCCCTGCGCTGACCCGGCCCTTGTTGACCCCCTGGAGCGCTGACCCGGCCCTCGTTGACCCCCTGGAGCGCTGAGTGTCCTCGCTCACGTCGGGGAACAATCCGGCGCTCCGCCTCGTCACACCGAAGGTATGGCTGAGAAGACTGCGCACTCCTTGAACTACCCGACCGTCGTCGCCGGTGCGGTCGCTGCGGCGACCGCCACCGCCCTGTCGAGCCAGCTCGGACTGCTCGGCACGATCCTCGGAGCGGCGCTGGCCAGCATCGTGAGCGCGGTGGTGACCAACGCCCTCGGCAGCTGGATCGCCCACCTGCATGGCGCCACGCGCGACCGGGACCCGCTGCCGTTCCAACGCCTCCTCGTCGGCGTGGTCGCGATCGTGCTGGTGGTTCTCGCCTTCCACACCGGCCTGGACCTGCTCACTCGCGGCATCTCCGCCGACAGCTTCGCCGGTCGCCTGGTGGCTCAGGTGGGCCTTCGCTGACCCGGCCCTTCTTCACGCCGTACGACGGTGACCCGGCCCTTGTTCACGCCGTACGGCTGCGTGAGGCGGGCCGGGTCAGCGCCCCCACACGTCAACACCGGCCGGGTCAGCGCCCCCACACGTCAACACCGGCCGGGTCAGCGCCCCCACACGTCAACACCGGCCGGGTCAGCGCGAGGGGACCCGTACCACGAAGGTGGAGCCCCGGCCGGGCTCGGAGTCGAGGTCGATGCTGCCGCCGAGGCGGGTGACGATCCGCTGCGAGATGGCCAGCCCGACCCCGCTGCCCGGAACGCCACGGGCACCGGACTCACGCGCCCGGCGGAACATGTCGAAGACGGTGGCCTGGTCCGCCTCGGAGATCCCGACCCCGTCGTCTGCGCACCTCATCTCGACCTGATCGCCCACCGCACGGAGCGAGATCCGGACCTCACCGCCGGGAAGGCTGAACTTCACCGCGTTGTCGACGACGTTGACGTACACCCGCGCCAGCGCGCTGCCGTCGACCGCGATCGGCAGCGTCTCCGGCAGGTCCAGCACCACGCGCAGCCCCCGCTGGTGCGCCTCCACCTCCGCGTGCCGGCACGCGTCGCGCACGAGTGCCACCGCGTCCGTGCCCACCGCACCGTCCGGCGAGCCGCCCGGCCCGCCCGCCAGCTCGAGTCCCTCCTCCGCACGGGCGAGTGCCAAAAGGTCGTCGACGAGGCTCGAGAGCCGCTCAGCGCTGCGCCGGATGGCGGCCACGGGATGGGCCCCCGCCTCGGCCAGCCGGCGATCCGACTCCAGCAGCTCGGCGTTCAGCGCGATCGCCGTGAGCGGGGTCTTCAGGTCGTGGGTCAGTGAGGCGACGAGGTCGCGCCGGTGCTGGTCGAGCTCCCTCAGCTCCGCCACGAGGTGGCGGTCGCGCCGCCTCGCGTCGAGCTGCTCGACCACCGATCCCAGCCGACGCCCGAGGCCGGCCAGCGCGGCACGCTCGCGCTCGGTCCACGGTTGGTCGTCCGCGCCCCGGAGCACCAGCAGCGCGCCACGGGCCGTCGAACCGCTCCCGATCGCCGCGAGCAGCGCCCGCTGCTGGTGGGCGAGGCCGGCGATCCTGCCGAGCACGGGCGAGTCCCCCTCGGTGAGGGTGGTGTCGTCGGTCCAGCAGATCGCAACGGTCGGCTCGAGGAGCGTGCAGACGTCGGCGCCCAGGCGGCCCGCGACCTCCTCCGGGTACGACGCGGCCTCGGCGTGGGCGCCGGAGGCGATCTCGGCACAGGTCCAGACCGCAGCGGCCCGCATCATCGCGCCGACCGGCGCGGTCACCACGTCGAGCAGCGAGGGCACGTCCGGCTGCTCGAGAGCCAGGTGGAGCAGCGACTGGGCGGTGTCCGAGAGCCGGAGGTGCTCGGCGTACCGGTGCTGCTCGCGCAGGAGGTCGAGCGCCAGCCGCGCCTGGTCGGCGTACAGCTCGACGAGGTCGCAGGCACCGGGCGGGAGCTGGTCGACGTCGACGTACCCGACACTGCTGAGGACGCCGACGAGATCTCCGTCGTTCGAGTGGAGCGGTGCGAGGAGGGTCGTCGGATCGCCCTGCGCGAACGGCGCTCCGTCGGGGACCTCGACGTAGGACACGGCACGGCCCTTGGTGACGTGGATGCGGCCGCGCCGCTCCGCATCGTCGAGGTAGCGGACCAGGTCGGCCCGGGGCCAACGGCTCCCGATGAGGTCCGGCCCGGTGGTCGTGCCCGAGACGGCGACGATCTCCAGCCAGTCGTCGTCGACGACGCGACTGATCGTGGCCGCACCGGCGTCGACCGCCCGGCGCACGGCGTCGGCGATCCGCGCGACATCGTGCTGTGGAACGGGCTCGCGCGTGGCGTTCTCGTGCGGGAGCGCGGCGCCCCCTGTCAGATCCCCCACCCCGAACCTCGATCTGCTTCGCCGCATCCCCCGATCGCGGTCGGCAGCAGACTAGTTCACCGATCCGGCCCCCGTGGTCAAATCGTCCGGTCTCGTCACCGGAGCCGCACAGATCTGGTTGCGACACACGTACGCCGCGGGACGCCCGTCGACCGCCGTACGCCCGGCGAGCAGTGGTACGCCGGGCTGGTCACGGTCGGCGACGATCACCACCGCCCCGGGCCAGGACCGGGCCCGACGCTCGAGCGTGTCGCGGTCCGGCCCGGCCGGCCCGACCACGGCGATCTCGGGCGCCCCGTCGACCAGCGACTGCGCAGCCGCCGACGACCACCCGGCGAACCGGGGCGCCCGCCGGGCGATCGTCCCGACCGTCCTCAGCGCTGCTTCGGCGGCGTCGCGCCAGCGTCCCTCGCCGGTGAGGGCGTGCGCAGCCAGCAGTGCATGGACCGTGGCCGACGTGCCGGAGGGGCTGGCGTTGTCACTCGGGTCGCGGGGGCGCGCGACGAGACGTTCGCCGTCGTCGGAGGTGTCGTGGAACCCGCCGTCGTCGGCGCCGAAGTGTGCCAGGGCCTCGTCGAGCAGTGCTGTGGCGTGCTCGAGCCACTGCTCGTCGGCGGTGACCCCGCACAGGGCCAGGAATCCGCCGGCCACGGCGCCGTGGTCCTCGAGCACCCCGGCCGGCGTACCGACCCGGCCGTCGCGCGAGACGCGCCGGAGACGTCCGTCGACGAGGTGCACGTCACGGAGAAGGCGCCCGGCCGCCAGCGCCGCGTCGACGTACTCCTCGCGGCCGAGCAACCGTCCGGCGTCGCAGAGGCCGGCGATCGCGAGGCCGTTCCAGGCGGCCACGACCTTGTCGTCCCGGGCCGGGCGGACCCGGGTCTCCCGCGCGGCCAGCAGGCGCCCGCGCACGTCGTCGAAGCGCAGCCAGTCGTCGGGATCGCGGGGCAGCTGCAGGGTGGAGGTGCCGTGCTCGAACGTGCCGGTGACGGCGAAGAGGTCGGCTGCCCAGCGGCCGTCGTCGGCACCGAGGACGGTGACGAGCTGGTCGGGCGTCCAGACGTAGAACCGCCCTTCCTCACCCTCGCTGTCGGCATCGAGAGCCGAGGCCAGTCCGCCCTCGGTCGTACGCAGCTCGCGCAGCAGGAACTCGGCAGCGAGCCGCGCCACCCGGTCGCCGAGCGGAGTCCCCCAGCGGGCGTAGAGCCCCACCAGCTGGGCGTTGTCATAGAGCATCTTCTCGAAGTGGGGTACGACCCAGGCGTCGTCGACGCTGTAGCGGGCGAAGCCACCACCGAGCTGGTCGTGGATGCCGCCGCGCGCCATCGCCTCGAGGCTCGCGTCGAGCATGGCCCGCTCCTCGGCACCGGGACGGCGCCGGAGGAACTCCAGCACCATCGACGGCGGGAACTTGGGTGCCCCGCCGAAGCCGCCGTGCGCCGGGTCGAAGTCCTGCCGCAGCAGCACGACGGCGGCCGTCAGGTCGTCGGCGGTGAGCGGGTCGCCGCCGAGCTCGGTCTGGCGGGCGAGGTGCTCCCGGATGGACCCGGCTGCCCGGCGTACGTCGTCCGGCCGGTCGCGCCATGCCTCGGTCAACGCGGTCAGCACCTGACGCAGCGACGGCTGCCCCATCCGGGGCCGGTCGGGGAAGTAGGTGCCGGCGAAGAACGGGCTCCCGTCATGGTCGAGCACGACGGTCATCGGCCACCCACCCTGGCCCGTCATCGAGACCGTGGCGTCCATGTAGACCGCATCAACGTCGGGCCGCTCCTCGCGATCCACCTTCACGCAGACGAACTCCGCATTGAGCTGCGCCGCGGTGGCGTCGTCCTCGAACGACTCATGCGCCATCACGTGGCACCAGTGGCACGCGGCGTACCCGACGCTCAGGAAGACCGGTACGCCGCGGCGGCGGGCCTCGGCGAACGCCTCGTCGCCCCACTCCCACCAGTCGACCGGGTTGTCTGCGTGCTGGAGCAGGTACGGGCTCGTCGCGCCCGCGAGCCGGTTGGTCACCGTGTCACCCCTCCCTACGACGTGACCACCCAACCACGACCACGGTCAGCAGACCTCAGGTGAGGGGCGGCAGTCCCTTGGCGACCAGGTCGGCGCCGAGGACCAGGAAGAGCACCGTCATCACCGCGTCGTTGTGGACCGACAGCCAGCCCTTCAGCTCGGTGAGGGCGTCGGCGGCCTTCTGACCGCCCAGCAAGTAGTAGCCGACGGGGGCAGCGATGGTCACGCTGGCCAGGACGACGAAGACCACCAGCGAGCCGATCGCCTCCCCGGTCGGCAGGCCCAGGGTCGCCAGTGCCGTACCGGCGGCGACCGCCAGCATCAGGTTCTTCGGGTTGACGCCTGCGAGCAGGACCCCGAAGCCGAGCGCCTTGCCGGGGGTGAAGGCGTCGATCCCGGCCATCCAGCCGGGCAGCTCGGCCTCCGCGCCCGGGGCCGGTCGCTTGCGCCAGGTCCGTAGGGCGAGCACGAGGAACAGCAGGCCGAAGACGATCTTCCCCCACGCGATCGTGTCCGCGGACGTCGAGCTGGTCGAGGCGTCGCCACCGTCGGCCAGGGCGTACGCGACGCCGCTGACCGCAGCCAGGGCCACCACCCAGCCGAGGAGGAAGATCGGCCCGTTCACCCGGGCCCGCTCGGAGAACAGCATGAGGATCACGGCGATGATCGGCACCGGGCTGACCGCCACCCCGACCGCGAAACCCAGGATGCGCGCTGATGCCCTGTCCCATGGACCGTCTCCCCGTCGCGCCGGTCGTCCGAGTGCTTCTACTCCTCGTCCTCCATCGCGTCGAGCTCCGCCTCCAGCTCCTCCTCGAGCACGGCCACCGCGAGTCCCAGCGCCTTGAAGATCGCCCCCGCGGCCGCCAGAGCGGTGGGCGCGCCGACGATCGGGGCCACCGCGACGAGCACGCTCTGCGCGTCCTCGAGGGTGAGCCCCGAGTCAGCGGCCGGACCGATGTTGAGCAGGTACGACGAGGGCGGGGCGTGCACCGCGGCGAGCGCGCCGAGGCGCACCAGCATCAGCTCGCGCGCGCTGAGCTCGGTCCGCTCCACGGACGCGGCGGTCATGTCGGTCAGGGTGTCGAGCAGGGGTCGTTCGGTCATGATGTGCAGCCCTCCATCGGTTGTTCGGTCACGTGCCATGCTCCTCGGTCCGGGACCTCCCGAATCACCCCGGACGGGTGACTCTTGGGCCCGCTGCCGTCCGGCAGGGTGGGTACAGCAGGAACAGGAACCGCAGAGCCTCGGGGGCTCGGCCCGGTCGCCGACGGCGAGTAGGGACAGTGGATGACTGCCGACCACCGTGAGGTCGAGGACACGTACGACCTGGACGACGCCACCGTTCTGCCCGACCTCTCGGTGCTGCGGGGCGTGACAACCGTCTCGAGGACCGACCAGGAGCTGCGGGCGACCTACTTCGACACCCCCGGCCTGGCGCTCGCGACGGCCGGGGTCACGCTCCGACGGCGGACGGGCGGCGAGGACGCCGGATGGCACCTGAAGCTGCCGGTGCACGGCGCGCGGCTGGAGATCGCCGTACCCTTGGGCCGGGCGGTGCGGAACCCTCCCGTCGCGCTGCGTCAGGTGGTGGCCGGGCTGGTCAGGGACGATCGCCTGGCGCCCGTCGTCACGATCCACACCGACCGCGCCGTGCACCGACTCCACGACGAGCGGGGACTCGTGCTCGCGGAGGTCGCTGACGACCGCGTGTCGACCGAGTCGGTGGATCCCGAGGCACCGGGTCCGGCGCTGCTCACCTGGCGGGAGGCGGAGGTCGAGCTCGTCATCGGCGACCGGGCGCTGCTCGAGGAGGCGGGGAGCGCTGCTGGTCTCGGTGGGGGCACGGCCCTCCGACGCTCCCTCGAAGCTGGCCCGTGCCCTGGGCGACCGGCTCGTCGTGCGCGTGCCCGTGCTGCCCGAGCCGACGAGGAAGGGGCCCGCAGCAGACGTGATCCAGCTGCGGCTCCTGGAGCAGGTGGCGGCCCTGCGACGGCTCGACCCCTGGGTGCGTCACGACGCACCCGAGGCGGTGCACGACATGCGGGTGGCGGTCCGCCGGCTGCGGCACGCGATGGCCAGCTACCGCCGGTTCCTCGACGAGGACGTCGCCGAGCCGTTGCGCGACGAGCTCGGCTGGCTCGCCGCCCTCCTCGGCGGTCCCCGCGACGCCGAGGTCCTCCACGAGGTGCTCCGGAGCCTGGTCGCCGACGAGCGCCCGGACGCTGGTCCGTGGCCCGGTCGTGGCCCGGATCGACCAAGACATCGGCGTGCAGTACGACGCCGCCCGCGCGGACCTGATCGCGGGCCTGGCGTCGCCCCGCTACCTCGACCTCGTCGACCGACTGGTGGCCTTCGCCGACCACCCGCCCTGGACGAAGCGGGCACACAAGCCAGCCCGGAAGGTCCTGCCCCCGGGGCTCGACCGGGACTGGAAGCGGCTCCGTGCCCGGGTCGACGAGGTAGCGGGGCTGGCAGCCGCCGACGACCACACGGCGCACGCCGACCTGCTGCACGGCGTACGGAAGGCCGCCAAGCGCGTCCGGTATGCGGCGGAGCCGCTCGTCCCCCTCTACGGCGACGACGCGCTGGGAATGGTGCGTGCGCACGAACAGATCCAGACGGTGCTCGGAGACCACCATGACCGGACCGAGGCGCAGCGGGCTCTGGTCGAGCTGGGCACCCGCGCCGCCGCAGCCGGCGAGGACGCGTTCACCTACGGGCTGCTGTACGCGCGGATCGACGCGCGAGCCGTCGACACCGCTCGAGGAGTTCGAGCAGGCCTGGCGTGCCTCCCTACGGGCCCGTGACCGACACCGCGTCGGCTGAGCGGCGCTCGCCCCTGCTCCGCGTCGGCTGGCGACCGGCCGAGGACCCGACCACCGCGGACCGGCTGCTCGCCGAGCTCGTGACGTGGCACCTCGGGACGGCGAGGCAGATCGGCCGCCGCTGCCGACGCTGCGGGAGCACGCACCATGGCCGAGCCGGTCGTCGCGGACGACGGGGTGCACGTCAGCCTGAGCCGCGCACCCGGTCTGGCCGTGGCCGCCGTCAGCACGGCGGGACCGGTCGGGGTCGACGTCGAGCCGGCCGGCCGCGCCGGGTTCCCCGGCTTCGAGGACGTCGCCGCTCCACCCGCAGGAAGTCAGCCCGAGCACCGACCCGTACCTGGGTCCGCAAGGAGGCCCTGCTCAAGGCCACGGGATGGGGACTCGCCGTCGACCCACGACACGTGCGGCTCGACGAGCGACGACTCGTCTCGTGGGAGGGTCACCTACCCGCACCCGACCGCTGCCGACTCGAGGACCTGCCCCTCCCCGACGGCTTCGTCGGCGCCGTCGCGATGATCAGGCCGGCGGAAGCTCGGGCAGGCTGAGCTCGTCGAGCCAGGCCGCCATCAGGTCGCCACAGTCACGACCGCCCGCCTCCATGACCAGGTCGGCGAGGTCGTCTCGGTCGACCGAGCCGTGTCGGTGGCTGGCCACCCAGGTGCGCAGGAACCCGAAGAACGTGTCGTCGCCCATGGTCAGCCGCAGCGCGTGGAGCAGCAGGGCCCCACGCTTGTAGACGCGGTCGTCGAACATGTCGTCGGGGCCCGGGTCGCCGAGCAGCAGGTCCTGTGGCAGTTGGTCGAGGCGCTTCCAGTGCTCACGTGCCCGGCCGTCGGCGGACCCGCGGCCGGACTCCTCCGACCACAGCCACTCGCTGTAGCAGGCGAATCCCTCGTGCATCCAGATGTCACGCCAGCTGCGGACCGTGAGGCTGTTGCCGAACCACTGGTGGGAGAGCTCGTGAGCGACGAGGCGCTCCGTGGACCAGTCGTCCTCGAGGAAGTTCGCACCGAAGATCGACAGCCCCTGCGCCTCGAGGGGGATCTCCAGGTCGTCCTCGGTCACCACCGACCGGTACGGCGCCGCGAAGGGGTAGTCACCGAACAACCGGACGAAGACGCTCATCATGTCGCCCTGCCGGGCGAACGGTCCGTCGGAGCGACCGCGGATCGCGTCCGGGAACGCGATCTCCACCGGCACGGGCTCGTCGGCCAGGCGTCGCACGGTGTAGCGACCGATCTGGACGGTCGCGAGGTAGGTCGCCATCGGCTCGGACTGCTCGTAGCGCCACGTCGTCGTACTGGCGCCACGGCGCTGCTCGGCCAGGACGCCGTTGCACAGCACGTGGTACGCCGTGGGGACCGTGAGCTCGACGACGTACGACGCCTTGTCGGAGGGACGGTCGTTGCACGGGAACCACGAGGGGGCGCCGTGCGGTTGTGACGCCACGATCACACCGTCGGCGAGCTCCTCCCAGCCGGCGTCGCCGAGTGACCCTCCGACGGGCGCCGGTCGGCCGCCGTAGGCGACGGTCACCGTGAGCTCGTCGCCTGCGGGGGCCGGGCGCAGGAGCCGGATCTCCAACCGGCCTCCGCGATGGGCGTACTTGGCCGGCCGCGCGCCGTCGACCGTCACCTTCGAGACGGACAACCCGTGCAGGTCGAGGACGAGGCGGTCGGTCTCCCTCGCCATCCGGCAGCGGAGGGTGGCGCGGCCGGAGAGTCGGTTGTCCTCCACGCCGTAGCGCAGGGTCAGCGCGTAGGACAGGACGTCGAAGTGGAGATCGCCGTGACCGGGGACGTAGTCGTCGGCCCCCTCGGCGCTGCGCTGGCTCAACGGGCGCTGCCGTCGGCCCGCGGGTCATCGGGGTCGGCCCACGGCCCGATCGGGTTGCCGATCCAGCGGGTCTTGCTGGGGACGGACTCACCGCGCATCACCAGGGACACCGGGCCGACGGTGGCGTGCTTGCCCAGCACGGCCGCGGGGAGGATCACGCTGTTGGGCCCCAGGGTCGAGCCGGCCCGCAGGCTCACGACGTCCATGCTCATCATCCGATCATGGAACAGGTGGGTCTGCACAACGCACCCCCGGTTCACGGTGACGCCGTCCCGCAGCTCGATCAGGTCGGCCTCCGGCAACCAGTAGGTCTCACACCAGACACCTCGGCCCACCTTCGCACCGAGCGACCGCAGCCAGACGTTGAGCATCCAGGTCCCGGTCGTCGGCCGAGCGAACCAGGGCGCGGCGATCATCTCGACGAATGCGTCGGCCAGCTCGTTGCGCCACACGAAGCTGCTCCACAACGGATGCTCGGTCACCCTCACCCGACCGACCAGCCCCCACTTGGCCGCGGTCGCGATCGCTGCGGCCACCGCGCCGCCCACCATCAGCACGATCCCGCACCAGAGCACCGCGGCCCACCAGCCGACGTGGACCCACAGGAGAAGCAGGATCGTCACGGCCGCCGCGACGAGCAGGAAGTGGAGCATCACCGGGACCAGGCGGCAGATCTCGACCAGAGCGCGTGCCACCTTCAGGCGGGTGGGCGGCTGGTAGGTCCGCGTCTCGTCGACCTCACCGGCCAGCCGGCGGAGCTTGGTGGGTGGGCTGCCGATCCACGACATGCCGGCCTTCGCCTTGGTACGACGTGGTGCGGCCGAGAGGACGGCCACCAGGCCGCGCTTGGGGACCTTCCGCCCCGGAGCGGCCATGCCGGAGTTCCCGAGGAACGCGTGCTTGCCGATCTTCACCTCGTCGACCCGGAGCCAGCCGCCGCCGAGCTCGTAGCCCCCGAGCAGCGTGTCGTCGGCGAGGAACGCGCCGTCGTTGACCGAGGTGAGCTTGGGGATCAGCAGCACCGTTGACGCCTCGACCTCGTCGCCGATGTCGGCCCCGAGCGCGCGCAGCCACAGCGGTGTCACGGTGCTGGCATAGAGCGGATACAGCCAGCCGCGCGCCTCGTCGAGCAGCCGCAGGGTGGACCAGGCCTGCCAGGCCCGGAGGCCGTGCACCGGGTGATGCCCGGGCTCGAGACCGACCGCGCACAGCCGCACCCCGGCCACCACGAGCAGCGCCAGCACTCCGAGCCCGACGACCGTGGCCGGGGGGAGCACGGCCGCCGTCGTCCAGAACGCGTCGCCGACCGATGTGGTGTCGCGCAGCCACGGGGACGCGACCATCAGCCCGCACAGCGCCGACGCCAGCGGCAGCAGCGAGATGACCACGGCGGAGGCGGCGTAGGCCGCGATCCAGCGGGCGTGGTTCTCCGGGGCGGCGTCGGACCACGGGCCGCGGGCGAGGGCGGCGCGTACCGCGGGTGCGCCCGACCAGTACTCGCCCGACGGCACGTCGCCGAAGACGGCTGAGCCGGCACCCACCTCCGCGCCGTCGCCGATGACCGCTCCCGGACACAGCGTGCTCCGCGTGCCGATGCGCGCGTTCTTGCCGATGGTGACGCTCCCGACGTGGAGCACGTCGCCGTCCAGCCAGTAGCCCGCGAGGTCCACCTCCGCCTCGACCGCGCATCCCTTCCCGAGCGTGAGCAGGCCGGTGACCGGCGGCACCGAGTGCAGATCGACGTCCGTGCCGACGGTGGCACCGAGGGCCCGGGCGTACAGCTTCAAGGCGGGTGCGCCGGCGAGGTTGAGGACGCCCGCTTCGTCGGCCAGCCGCTCGGCGAGCCAGATGCGCAGGTGCGTCCGGCCGCCGCGTGGGTAGGTGCCCGGCCCGACCCCACGCAACACCGCCCGAGCGCCGATGGCGGTGACCACCAGGCGGCCCGGCGGGCTGATCAGCACCAGCCAGCCCAGCCCGACCAACCACCACGACGTGGTCGGCAGCCAGGCCAGCCCCCAGCGAGAGCCCGCGAGGTTCGCCCCGGCTGCGATCCACACCAGCCAGCGGAGGCCGGTCAGGGTGCGCAGTGGGACGGTGAAGGCCGCCTGGCCGAGCTGGGTCTTGACCGGCACCGGTGAGACCGTGCGGTTCGCGATCGCCGCGGGGCTCTCCATCGCGTCGAGGGCCGTCGACAGGGAACCCAGGGTGGGGGCCTCGTAGACGTCGGCCACGGTGACCTCGGGGAAGCGCGCCCGGAGTCGTGACACGAGCTGAGCGGCCGTGAGGCTGCTCCCCCCGAGGTCGAAGAAGTCCGCACCCAGGTCCACGACCTCGGCCCCGAGCAGGTCGGTCCACAGCTCGTGCACCCAGGCGGCAGTGCCCTCCAGCCGCGGGATGGAACCGGTGGCGAGGCTGGCCGCGGGCCAGGGCAGTGCCTCGCGGTCGACCTTGCCCGACGTCTTCGTCGGCACGGTGTCGACCTCGACCAGGCGAGGCACCAGGGGTGCCGGCAGGGTCTCCCGCAGGTGAGCCACCGACGCCCGCGGGTCGAAGTCGGGGCCGGTGGCGACGTAGCCGACCAGGATCTTGTTGCCGGACCGGGTCGCGCGCACGGCGGCCGCAGCCCCACTCACCCCCGGAAGGGCCAACAACGCGTTGTCGACCTCGCCGAGCTCGATCCGTCGACCACCGAGCTTCACCTGGTCGTCGGCCCGGCCGAGGAACACCAGCCCCTCGGCGTCGTTCCTGACCAGGTCGCCGCTGCGGTACGCGCGCTCCCATCCGAGCGTGGCCATCGGCGCGAACCGCTCCCGGTCGAGCTCCGGGTCGAGGTAGCGCGCCAGGCCCACCCCACCGATGATCAGCTCCCCGCTGCTCCCCACGTCGACCGGGCTCCCCTGACCGTCCACGACTGCGAGGTCCCAGCCGTCGAGCGGTAGCCCGATCCGGACCGGGCCCTCGCCGGTGAGCCGGGCGGCGCACGAGACCACCGTGGCCTCGGTGGGGCCGTAGGTGTTCCACACCTCGCGATCGCCGGTGGCGAGGCGCTCTCCGATCTCCGGCGGACAGGCTTCCCCACCGAGGATGAGCAGACGGACGTCGTCCATCGCCTCACTCGGCCACAGCGAGACCAGCGTCGGCACCGTCGAGACCACGTTCACGTCGTTGGCCACCAGCCAGGGGCCGAGGTCCATGCCGCTGCGGACCAGCGAGCGGGGAGCCGGTACGAGGCAGGCGCCGTACGCCCAGGCCAGCCAGATCTCCTCGCAGGACGCGTCGAAGGCGACGGAGAGCCCAGCCATCACGCGATCGCCGGGGCCGAGCGGGGCGTGCTGGAGGTACAGCCGAGCCTCGGCGTCGATGAACGCGGCGGCGGACCGGTGGGTGACGGCCACGCCCTTCGGCTTGCCCGTGGAGCCGGAGGTGAAGATGATCCACGCGTCGTCGGCGGGATCCGGCTCTTCGACGGCGGCCCGGCTGTCGGTCGCGACCTCGACCCCCTCGATCGCCAACCCGTCCCGGATCACGGCGTCGACGGCAGCTTCGGTGAAGACCGTGCGGGCACGCTCCTCGGGGTCGTCCGCGTCGACCGGGACGTAAGCGGCCCCGGCGACGAGCACGGCGGCGATGGCGACGTAGAGCTCGGTGGTGCCGGAGCGGATCCGGACGCCGACGCGGCTTCCCCGGCCGACACCCGCCTCGCCCAGGAGTACGGCGAGCTCACCGGCCTGCTCGAGCAGCTCGGTGTAGGTGAGCACCTCGGCGCCGTTGTCGATGGCGGCGGCATCGGGATGGTCGGCGGTCGTGCTCTGCAGGATGTCGACCAACGTCCTCGGCGGCGCGGCCCGATCGGCGCGGAGCAGCGTCAAGACGCGCCCAGATCCGCGTGGTCCATGGGCGGATCATGTCGGACCGAGGTGAACGGCGTGTGTACGGTCTCGACCACCGTGCGGGCCGCTGCTCAGTGCGGCGCGCCTCGCTCGTCACACGGAGCAGTCACGGTGACCCCGGCCAGCTTCGTCTGGATGTCGAGGAGGCGGATGGTCCGTTCCATGGCGGTGGGCTTCAGGGCACCGATCCCGTCACCGTGTGCGTGGTTGAAGAAGACGAGCAGCATCATCAGCAGCGAGATCACCACCGTCACGCTCCCCATCAACACCCCTTGGGTCACCGCGCCCTCGCCCGGGTCGGCGAAGAAGAGCATGTAGACGAAGATCACGAAGCAGATCACGAACAAGGCGATCCACAGCGGCAGGGGCAGGATGCCCTCGGCGCCGTGCACCCGGTCGATGCGTGCCTGCTCCCGGTCCGCGGTCTGATCCATCCACCGGTCGTACGCGGACTGCTCGACGTCGCCGTGAGGATGCACGGTGGAGATCGTCTCGAACATCGACACGCCCCAGGGATTGACGCTGTCGCCCAGGGTCCCGTCGGCCTGGGCCTCCCACTCCGGACCGGCCACGTAGCGGGCGTAGCAGACGAGGTCGCCGGACAGACGTGCGGCGGCGCCTCCGGGAAGGAACTGGGCGGTCTGCACCTGCTGCGCCACGATCGTCGCCTCGGTCTCGGCGCCCGTCCGCGAGTCGTCGTACGACGAGAACGCCAGGAAGATGATGAAGCCGAGCAGGACGGAGAACCCCGTCGCCAGCACCCCGAACACGCCCGAGGCGCGGTCTCCGTCGTGGAAGTAGCTGCCCTCCGGCGCGCGTCGACGCACGAGCAGCATCGTCGTCACCGTGATCGCGGTGACCGCGACCACCACGACAGCGGCGAGAAGGAGATTCACGAGCTCTGGACTTTCTCGCTGGGCGGTGCGGTCGTCCCACTCTCGTGCCGCGCGGCCCGCCTCGCAACCACGTCGGCGGCGCGTCACAATGAACGCATGGATGCCGACGCCTGGGATGTTCGCTACCGCGAGAGCGGGCTGGTCTGGTCGCCCGGGCCCAACCAGTTCGTCGAAGCGGAGCTGGCGGACGTTCCGCCGGGGCGTGCACTCGACCTGGGGGCAGGTGAGGGACGCAACGCGATCTGGCTGGCCGAGCAGGGCTGGCGGGTCACCGCGGTCGACTTCTCGCAGGCCGGTTTGGACAAGGGTCGGTCGCGCGTCGGGGACCTGCCGGTCGAGTGGGTGTGCGCGGACGCGACCACGTGGGCCGGCGACGGGTCCTACGACCTCTGTGTGCTCGCCTACCTCCAGCTGCAGGGCGAGGAGCGCCGCGGAGCCGTCCGCGGGGGGTTCGCGTCACTGCGCCCGGGTGGCACGCTGCTGCTGGTCGCCCACGACTCGACCAACCTGACCGAGGGCTTCGGAGGCCCCCAGGACCCGGACGTCCTGATGACCGCCGAAGAGGTGCTCGGCGACCTCGACGGCGAGCGCTTCGAGGTGGAGCGGGCCGAGCGAGTGGCCCGCGAGGTCGTCCAGCCCGACGGCAGCAGCCGCACGGCGTACGACGCTCTGGTCCGGGTGGTCCGGGTCGACTGAGCGGCTCGTGCCGCTGGCGGGTGGCGTGTCGACAGGTCGGGGTCAGTGGACCTCACAGGAGCACCAGCAGCATGGCGGCCATCGCACCGGCCATCACGACGTCGCACCCGGCGTCGAGCCGGGCGACCGCGTCCGGCGTCCGTCCTACGACGGCAGGCAACCGCACCGTCGCGACGACCAGCAGACCCACGAACAGGACCAGCACCAGGGGCACGGTGGACGGCCCGGCCATGCTCATCCCGGCCATCTGTCCGTCGCCACCGGCGGCGATCGCCGGCGCCGCCAGCGGGAGGGTCATCACCGCCATGGCGCCCGCACCGATCGCGAGCCGTAGGTGGGCGGCACCGCCCGTGCGTCGGTCGACCGACAGCACCCCCCAGCACAGACCGACGGCTGACAGGACCAGGGCTGCCGTCGCCAGCGGTCGGGTGAGGCCTCCCACCAGCATGGCGACCATGGCGAGGCCCATCACGGCGTGCCAGGCGTCGATGTCGCGCCGGTGCTCGACGCTCGCGCCGCCCAGGCGGGGCGCGACGGCCCGCACCGAGCAGTAGACGACGACGGTCAGCAGCGCCGCCGCCAGCACGAGTGGCACAGGCGCAGCATCCGGTCGGGAAGGCTCCGGGTCAACCGTCCGGCCAGGGGTTGCTTAGGTCAGGAGTCGGCGTTGGTGTGCGTCGGCGGCCGCTGGTCGGCACCGTCGGCCGGGTGCTCGTCGTACACCCCCGCCTCGTCGGCCGCCTCCACCTTGCGCATCTGCTTGGCGAAGCTCCAGCACAGGAACGCCACGGCGAGGATCAGCAGCAGGAAGACTCCGAACGCACCCCAGCCGGCCTTGACGCTGTTGTCGTCGGGCACGGGGTCGAGGGCCTGGACGAGGAGCACGAACGACTGCATGGCTCCAGTGTCTCAGGCGAGGCCCGGATCAGACAGGCCGGATCCCTGCGAACAGGTCGTCCTCCGGCAGAGACGTCTCGACATGGCTCGTGACGAGCTCGAAGTCCTCCGTGGGCCACACCTCGGCCTGGATGGCGTGCGGTATCGCGAACCACGGTCCGTCGGGGTCGATCTGGGTGGCGTGGGCGAGCAGGGCCTGGTCGCGGACGCCGAAGTAGTCCGCGCACGGGACCCTCGTGGTCAGCCGCTTCTCCCAGCTCTCGTCGCGCTCCCACTTCGCCAGCCGCTCGGCGTACGGCGACTCGAGGCCGTGGGCGAGCATCGCGTCGTCGATGGCCTTGAGCTTCGCGTAGCTCCAGCCGTGGTGGTAGTAGAGCTTCAGCGGCTGCCAGGGCTCGCCGGCGTCGGGGAAGCGGCCGGGGTCGCCCGCCGCCTCGAACGCCGCGACGCTGACCTCGTGGCAGCGGATGTGGTCGGGATGCGGATACCCGCCCTTCTCGTCGTACGTCGTCAGCACGTGGGGCTTGAAGTCGCGGATCAGCTGCACGAGCCGCTCGGTCGCCTCCTCGAGCGGCACCAGCGCGAAGCAGCCCTCGGGCAGCGGCGGCGGCGGGTCGCCCTCGGGCCAGCCGGAGTCGACGAAGCCCAGCCAGTCCTGGCGGATGCCGAGGATGTCGCGGGCCCGCTCCATCTCCTGACGGCGGACCTCGGCCATGTTGGCGGCGATGTCGGGGCGATCCATCTTCGGGTTCAGGATCGAGCCGCGCTCGCCGCCGGTGCAGGTGGCGACGTGGACGTCGACGCCCTGCGTGACGTACATCGCCGTGCTCGCCGCGCCCTTGCTCGACTCGTCGTCGGGGTGGGCGTGGACGTGCATGAGCCGGAGGCCGTCGCCCGGCCGTGCGTCGACGGCGTGTGAGGACATGGTCGCGAGTCTAGAAGTCGGGGTGGGCCGTGCGACGATGAGGGACGTGGAGCAGGTCCTGACCGAGCGGTACGCCGCACCCCCCGGGTGGCGGCGTCCGTTGACGATCGCGACGGTGGTCGTGGTCGCCGTGGTCTCGCTGGCCTGGCTGGCCTGGGCGGCCTTCGACCAGGCGACCCCGAAGGTGGAGTCGGACCTGCTCGGCTGGGACGTCGTCGACGCACACGCGGCAACCGCCCGGATCGACGTCACGATCCACGACGCCGGCTCCCAACCCACCTGCACGGTGCAGGCGCTGGCCAGCGACCACTCGATCGTCGGCGAGCTGACGTTCCGGCCGACCGACGGGGCCAACACGGTGACCGTCCGGACCGAGCGCGAGGCCACCGCGGTCGACGTACCGGGCTGCGTCGCCGAGGGGCAGGACCACCCGCGCTGACCTGCACGTTTGTGGGTTTGCGCGGCGTCTCTTGATAGACTCGTCGCTTCTGGCCGCGCCACAAGACGACGCAACCAGCACGACCCAGCAGTCCCGTCCGGTGCGGCGCACACATCACCGACACACGACAGGCGCACCCATGCGCGTCTGGAGGAGATCCGCATGATCTGGCTGACCCAGCAGACCTTCGACCGGCTCGAAGCCGAGCTCGAGGAGCGTCGCGGACCTCGCCGCGCCGAGATCGTCGAGCGGATCAGCGCCGCGCGCGACGAAGGCGACCTGAAGGAGAACGGCGGCTACCACGCCGCGAAGGACGAGCAGGGCACCAACGAGGCCCGGATCCGACAGCTCGAGGAGCAGCTCAAGGACGCCACCACCGAGCCGTCCGCCGACGACCAGACCGTGACCGCCGGCAAGCTCGTCACCTACCGCTTCGCCGGTGACGACGAGGAGTCGTTCCTGCTCGGCGCCCGCGAGATCGCCGACGACCGCGACGACATCGAGGTCTACTCCCCCCAGTCGCCGCTCGGTGCCGCGCTGGAGGGCCACAAGGCCGGCGAGACCGTCGACTTCGAGCAGCCGAACGGCAAGGTCGCGAAGATCGAGATCGTCAGCGCCGTCCCCTTCACGCCGTAGGCGGCGCTCGGCCGGGATCGCGTTCCACGGGCGCCGTCAGGCACCTCGGGGCAGGCTCGCTTCGGCCTCCCTGCGGCCGTTCCGCCGCGACTTCGTCACGCCGGAACCCTCCTCGCTCTACTCGAAGACCCGGTAGCCGCGCTCGCGCAGCCGGACCAGCAGCATCTCGGCATGAGCCTCGCCGCGGGTCTCGAGCTGGAGGTGCACCTGCACCTCGTCGAGGGACAGATCGGCACTGATCCGCGCGTGGGCGACCTCGATCACGTTCGCGCCTGCCTCCCCGACCTCCGACAGCAGCCGGGCGAGGCCACCGGGCCGGTCGGGGATGCGCAGGGTCAGGGTGAGGTAGCGGCCACCTGCTGCCATGCCGTGCTGGATCACCTTGCTCAGCAGCAGCGGGTCGATGTTGCCGCCCGACAGGACCCCGACCGTCGAGGTGGAGAACCGTTCCGGCTCGTCGAGGATCGCGGCCACGGCGGCGGCGCCCGCCGGCTCCACCACCATCTTCGCCCGCTCGAGCGTCGCCAGCACGGCCCGCGACAGCGACGCCTCGGAGACCGTGATCACCTCGTCGACGTGGTCCCGCACGGCTGCGAAGCTGACCTCACCGGGCAGGCCCACCGCGATGCCGTCGGCCATCGTCGACATCGAGCCCAGTGGCACCGGGTGCCCAGCCTTCAACGAGGCCGGGAACGCGGCGGCCCCTTCGGCCTGTACGCCGATCACGGTCACGCCCGGCCGCTTCGCCTTGACCGCGACCGCGATCCCACCGAGCAGCCCGCCGCCCCCGCACGGTACGACGACCGTCTCGACGTCGGGTGCCTGCTCGACGATCTCCAGCCCGACCGTGCCCTGCCCTGCCACCACCGGGGCGCTGTCGAAGGGATGGATCATCACCGCGCCGGTCTGGTGCTGGAACTCCCGGGCCGCGGCGAGCGCGTCCTCGAGGTAGCGCCCGTGGAAGACCACGTCTGCGCCGTACCCACGCGTGGCCTTCTCCTTGGGGATCGGCGCCCCCTCGGGCATGAACACCGTCGCCTTGATCCCGAGGAACTGTGCGGCCAGCGCGACACCCTGCGCGTGGTTGCCGGCCGACGCGGCCACGACGCCGCGGGCACGCTCCTCCTCGGTGAGGTGTGACATCCGGGTGTAGGCGCCGCGGACCTTGAAGGACCCGGTGCGCTGGAGGTTCTCGCACTTGAGCAGCACGGGACCCTGCGTCAGCGCCGAGAGCCAGCGCGACTCCTCCATCGGCGTCCGTACGGCGACCCCTCGGATCAGCTCGGCGGCCCGCTCGATGTCGTCCACCGAGACCGAGTCGACGTCACCCATCGCGCCCCTCGCCGCGGCCTCCGTCGTCGGGGTCCGAGTCGAACTCGTCGGCCACACCGGCATCCTGGGTGTCGCCGACGGCCCCGTCGTCGGCGTCGCCGTCGCCGGCGTCGGTGTGGAGCCGCTCGCCGGTGTCCTGATAGTCCTCCGACAGCGCCTCCTGTGGATCCTCGCCCACCTTCGTCTCCGTGGCGAGGTGCTGGACGACGGCGTTGGCAGCGGCCGCGAACGGGACGGCGACCAGCGCGCCGGGGATGCCGGCGAGCAGGATGCCGGCCGCGATCGCGATGATGACGCCGAGCGGATGGATGGCGACGAAGCGCCCCATCAGGAACGGCTGCAGCACGTGGCTCTCGATCTGCTGCACGAGCACCACCCCGCCGAGCATCAGCAGCGCCACCACGATGCCGTGGTCGACCAGCGCCACGAGCACGGCCACCGTGCCGGCCACGAACGCGCCGACGATGGGCACGAACGCGCCGAGGAAGACCAGCACGCCGATCGCGAGCACGAACTGCACCTGCAGGATCGACGCCGCGATCATCACCCCGACCGCGTCGGTGATCGCCACGATCACCGTGGCTCGGACGAACTGCGTGAGTGAGATCCAGGCGACGCGGCCCGAGCTGTCCACGCGGGCGCGGGCGGCACGCGGCGAGAGCCGCACGAACCACGCCCAGATGCGGTCACCGTCGGCGAGGAAGAAGTACGTGGAGAACAACACCAGGAACAGCCCGGCCAGGATGTGGGTCAGGGCACTGCCGAGGCCGGTGACCTGGCTGAGGAACGCGCCGCTCTGCGCCTTGTCCGCGAGGTAGGTCTGCGCCTTCTCGATGTAGTCGTTGATCTGCGCGTCGCTGACGTGGAACGGCCCGGTCCGCAGCCAGTCCTTGATCTCGCCGAGGCCGTCGGAGACCTGGGTGGCCAGGTCGTTGGCCCCGCTGGCCACCTGCTGGCCGGCCAGGGCCAGCATCGTGGCCACCAGAGCGAGCAGACCGAGGACGACGATCGCCGCGCCGAGTCCGCGCCGGATGCCGATCCGCTCCATCCACGACACGAACGGGGAGCCGAGTGCGGAGATCAGCAGGGCGACGATCACCGGGATGGTGAGCTCGGCGAAGTACTCGAGGCCGCGGAACAGCACGTACGTCGCGATCCCGATCACGATCAGGCGCCACGCCCACGCGGCCGCCAGGTCGAGTCCCCAGGGGACCTCTGCCCGCGAGAAGTTCGTGGGGCCGGTCTCGATCGCCACCTGGGTGCGGGGCTCGGCCCGCCGCAGCCACTGGCGGGCGAGACGTCCGGCGGCCACCCGTTCTCCAGCGCCCTCGTCACCCGTCGTACCGGGGCCTGGCGGGGCGTCGTTGCTCACGGGGGTCAACCTACGCGACCTCGGGGTCGGTCAGGCGACCGGCGAGGCGGCGGGCCGCCTCGGGATGCTCGGCCGCGAGCAGCCCGACGGCCGCGAGCACGTAGTCGGTGTCGACCGTGACCTCGGCCCGCCGCGGCAGCTGCCAGCCGCCCTGGACGTGCTCACCGACACTGCCGGCGAAGACGCGGTCGGCCACGCCGGCGCGGCCGTGGCGCAAGCACGCCGCCGGAGCCGACCAGCAGGTCGACCTCGCGCAGGTCCTTTCCGGTCCGCTCGACCACGCGTCCCTCGGGGCTGACCAGGACCTTGCTGCGTCCGGCATGACGACGCAGGGCCAGGCCCACGGCCTCGCGGGCGAGCTCCTCGTCGAGATCCGCCTCGGTGTCGTCGGCCGGCACGAACCCCGGGTCCGTACGACGCCGGAGCGCGGCTTCGGCGAGGTCCGCTCGACCGGCCGCCTCGGCGGTGGTGACCGCGGACCACCGCATGCCGAGGTCGCCCTCGACGGTGCGGGTGACCCTGGTGGTCGCGACGACCTCACGACTGAGCCCGGACTCCTCCGGGTCGACCTCGACCACGCTGTGCACGTCGGTGGTGGCCCCGCCGACGTCGACCACCACGGTGTCGCCGGCGGCGTCGGCGAGGAGCTCCACACCGGTGAGGACGACGTCCGGGGTGGCGCCCTGGACCATGGCGAGGAAGTCGTCGCGGCTGCTCAGGTGCTTGCCCCCGATCACGTGCGAGAGGAACAGCTCGCGGATCGCGGTCCGGGCTCCCTCGGGGGCGAGGACCCCGATCCGGGGGACGATGTTGGGTGCCACGACGAGCGGGTTGGCGGCGAGGATCCCGGCCACCTCGTCGCGTGCCTCGACCATGCCGGCGACGACCACGGGTCCGCTCCAGCTGACGGCGAGGGCACGGGCGCAGGCCAGGATCGGCTCGGGATTGCCGCCGTCGGTGCCGCCCGTGAGGAGCACGACGTCGGGCTCGCTGTCGCCGACGCGACTCAGGTCGTCGCCGCGCCCGGCGGCGTGCACGGCCACGACCTTGCCGCCGCTGGACAGGGCGACCCGGCGACCGGCCTCGGCGGTGACCAGCTCCTCGTTGCCGACCACCGCGATCCGCAGCCCGCCGCCCGCGCTGGAGCAGGCCGACGTCGGTGCGTCGACGGCTCGCGCGTCCTGGCCGGCCAGGGCCGCCAGGCACGCGTCGTACCCGTCGAGCACGTCGGTGTCGATCGTGGTCCGGTGCTCGGCGGCCGCGGCGATCCGACCCTCGGCCAGGTCGACCAAGGACGCCTTGGTGAACGTCGAGCCGAAGTCGACGCAGACCACGACGGTCGGGTCAGGCGAGGGCACGGTCGAGGTCGGCGATCAGGTCGTCGGCGGTCTCGATGCCCACGCTGAGCCGGATCAGGTCGGCAGGTACCTCCAGCTCGGTGCCGGCCACGCTGGCGTGGGTCATCCGGCCCGGGTGCTCGATCAGGCTCTCCACCCCGCCGAGGGACTCACCGAGCGTGAAGACCTCGGCCCGCGCGCAGGTGTCGAGCGCGGCCTGCTCGCCGTCCGCGTGCCGGAAGCTGACGATGCCGCCGAAGCGCTTCATCTGCCTGGCCGCGACGTCGTGGCCCGGGTGGTCGGGAAGCCCGGGATAGATCACCTGCGAGACCTTCGGGTGTCGGGTCAGGAACTGCACCACCTGCTCGGCGTTGTCGCAGTGCCGGTCCATCCGGACGCCGAGCGTCTTCAGGCCGCGGTGGGTCAGGAACGCATCGAACGGGCCAGGGACCGCGCCCATGGCGTTCTGGTGGAACGTGATCGTCTCGGCCAGGTCGAGGTCGCGCACCACGACGGCGCCGCCGACCACGTCGCTGTGCCCGCCGACGTACTTCGTCGTCGAGTGCACGACGAGGTCCGCCCCGAGGGTGAGCGGCTGCTGGAGGTACGGAGACGCGAAGGTGTTGTCGACGACCAGCAGCGCGCCCGCCTCGTGGGCGGCCTGTGCCAGCGACTCGATGTCGCCGATCGCCAGCAGCGGGTTGGTCGGGGTCTCGATCCAGACGAGGCGGGTCCGCCCCGGGCGGATCGCCGCACGCACCGCGTCCACGTCACCGACGGGCGCGGGGCTGTGCTCCAGCCCCCATGGGCGGGCGACCTTGTCGAAGAGCCGGAACGTCCCGCCGTACGCGTCGTCGGGGATGACGGCGTGGTCCCCGGGCTTGGTCAGGCCGCGCAGGATCGCGTCCTCGGCGGCGAGCCCGCTGGCGAAGGCGAAGCCGCGCTCGCCCTCCTCGAGGGCCGCGAGGGCGCCCTCGAGGGCCGTCCTGGTCGGGTTGGCGGACCGGCTGTACTCGTAGCCGCCGCGCAGCCCGCCGACACCGTCCTGCTTGTAGGTGCTGGTCGCGTAGATCGGCGGGATCACCGCCCCGGTGGTGGGGTCGGGCTCGTAGCCGGCATGGATGGCGCGGGTCTCGAACCCGGACTTGCTGCGATGGTCCTGTGTCACCCGACGAGCGTAGTCGTGCGCCGGGGCAACCTGCTCGGCGCGGCTCGCGTTCCCAGTACCGTCCACGACCAGAGCAGAAGGGTGGCTCCGGGTGCCACGCAGAGATGACGCAGCGTACGTCGAGTTCGTCGCCGCCAGCCAGCAGCGGCTGCGCCGTTCGGCGTACCTGATGACCGGCGACTGGGCGGCTGCTGCCGACGCCACCCAGGAAGCGCTCGTCCGGGTGTACGTGGCGTGGCCGCGGCTGGAGCGCAAGGGCGGGCTGCCCACCTATGCGCGCCGCGCCCTGGTGAGCTCGGTCATCGACGCGAGCCGACGCCGCAGCACCCGCGAGCGCTACGAGGACCGCGCCCCGGGTTCCACCGTCGCCCCGGACCCGTCGGGCGACGTGGTCGACCGACGCCTGCTGATGGAGGCCCTCGCCGAGCTTCCTCAGCGGCAGCGTGCCTGTGTGGTGCTCCGCTACTTCGACGACCTGTCGGTCAGCGACACCGCCGAGGCGCTCGGCTGCTCGGAGGGCACGGTGAAGAGCCAGACGTCCAAGGCCATCGACCGGCTCCGGCAGGTCCTGGCCGGTCACCACCACGAGGACCTCCTGGGAGACCTGCGATGAACGACTTCCGCGACCTGCTCGACCACGCGAGCCGACCGGACCAGGACTGGCTGGCCGACTCCCACGCCCTCCTGGTGGAGGGCCGCCGTCGGGTCCGGCGGCGCCGCGTCCGCGCCGGCGCCGCGGCGTGCGCCGTCGTGCTGACGGTGGTCGGCCTGGGGCTGGGGCGCGGACACCTCGGCCCGGACCGTCCGCAGGTGGCGACCCCCACGTCGTACGCCGATCTCGACCTCACGCCGCTCTCGGTGCAGGAGGTGGAGGCGCGCTGTGCCTCACCCCTGCGTCACAACGACGTCACCGGCGGCTACTCGTTCTCGGTCGACACGCCGCACCAGCCGCCGCAGCCGTGGCACGTGGGCTCGACGCTGCTGGCTATCCCGGACGACGACCCCACGCCGACGGCGTGCACCGTCCCGGAGAGCACCGCTCCCCTGACTCCGCTCACGGCGACCGACGACGCCACCCAGCTGCCGCGGATCTGCGGTGGCAACCTCGGCATCGACCTGTCCGGCTGGCAGACGCTCGCGGCCGACGCCGACGGCGGTGTCGAGGTGGGCCTCTTCCGCTCGGGCAACGGCTACGTCGCCGACTGCCATGCCGAGAGCACCGAGCTGATGGGCGTGCAGGGGGACAGCGAGCTGCTGCCGGCCGGCGACTGGCACGGCTACGCCGCCTGCGTGCCCACGGCGACCGGAGGCACCCACTGCCTGGGAGCCGGGCGGGTCGGCGACCACAGCGCCACCCGGGTGGCGGTCACCCTGCCGGGCGGTCGTGTCGTGGAGCGCCCGTCGGTCGGCGGCTACTGGGCGGTCGCGGTGCGCTACGACGCCACCACGTGGGATGCGGGCTCGCAGGAGCACACGTTCCCGGCGAGGCCGGTGTCCTGAGAGCAGCGGCAGGCGTCATTCTTCCGTCAGATCCGGCGGGAACGACTCGACCGCCCCGGGTGTTGCACACTGTGGACGCTCCATCCAGGGGCGCCAGAAGGAGTAACCGTGTCGATCTTCTCCCGCCACAAGACCACCCTGCCGACGCCCGCGGAGGCCCTGCCCGGCCGAGCCACGAGCGAGTTCGTGATCGCGCCGAAGCACCGTGTCCTCGACGCACCCGTCGTCACGCCCACGGCCCCCGAGGGCTTCGAGGTCGCCATCTTCGGCCTCGGCTGCTTCTGGGGAGCCGAGGAGATCTACTGGCAGATGCCCGGCGTCTGGTCGACCTCGGTCGGGTACGCCGGTGGCACCACGCCGAACCCGTCGTACGAGGAGGTCTGCAGCGGCCGCACCGGTCACACCGAGGCTGTGCGCATCGTCTTCGACCCGTCCGTCGTCTCCTACGCCGACCTGGTCAAGACCTTCTTCGAGGTCCACGACCCGACCCAGGGCATGCGCCAGGGCAACGACGTCGGCACCCAGTACCGCTCGGCCATCTACTTCACGACGCCCGAGCAGGAGCAGACGGCGCGTGAGCTGACGAAGATCTACGGCGACGAGCTCGCCCGCCGCAAGTACGGCGAGATCACCACCGAGATCCGCCCCGCATCCGAGACGCCGTACTACTACGCCGAGGACCACCACCAGCAGTACCTGGCGAAGAACCCGTTCGGCTACCGCTGCCACGCCAGCGCCGGCGTGAAGTTCCCGGCCTGACCCTGTCGGATCCGGCGCCCGCCGTTCGTGGGTAGGTTGAGGCGGGCGCCGGGTCCGCGGCTGAGACGGGAGCAGACATGACCGAGTACCTCATCTACTTCAACCAGCAGTGGGTCGGCGACCACGACGAGGAGTGGTTCCGCTCGCGCGGACCACTCGCGCTGGCGGCGGTGCACGAGATGGAGGAGGCCGGGGTGCTCGTCTACGCCGGTGGACTGGTCGAGGAGGTCGAGGAGGCGTTCAGCGCGGACGACACCAGCGGCACGCTGGTGTTCACCGATGGCCCCTTCGTCGAGACCAAGGAGTTCCTCGGCGGCCTGACCATCGTGGACGTGGCCGACGAGGACGCCGCCCGGATGTGGGCCGGCAAGATCGCGGTGGCCTGCGGCTGGCCGCAGGAGGTGCGGCGCTTCAAGCCGCGTCCCGACGCCCGGGGCTGAGGTGGGCCGGGAGGGTCGCGGCAACCGCTGAGCTCGCAGTCGGGGCGCGACCCCGCCCGCGAGGGGTCCTGGTGACCGCCGAGTCGTCCGACATCGTCCGATCCGATGAGAGCGGTGGAACGCGGTCACGAGACGGCTGTGAACCACCGCCGTGTCCACGCCGGCTCGACGCGGGGTCGGCGTCGACGACGCCGGGATGCTGGGCCCGCCCACCCGTCGGGGATGATGGGTGCCATGACCGAGCTGCCCCGCAAGGCCGTCGCGCGCACCGCGCGGCTGGCGGCGTTGCCCCTGGGGTACGCCGGGCGCAACGCGCTCGGATTCGGCAAGCGACTCGGCGGCAAGAACGCCGATCTCGTGATGTCGGAGATCCAGCAACGCACGGCCGAGCAGCTCTTCCGGACCCTGGGCGAGCTCAAGGGCGGCGCGATGAAGTTCGGGCAGGCGATGTCGGTGCTCGAGGCCGCCCTGCCCGACGAGCTCGGCGCGCCGTACCGCGCCGAGCTGACCCGCCTCCAGGACTCCGCTCCCCCGATGCCCACGCAGACGGTCCGCGACCAGATCGCCGCCGACCTCGGCGCCCACTGGCGTGACGAGCTGGTCTGGCTCGACGGCGGGCCGACGGCGGCCGCCTCGATCGGCCAGGTCCACCTGGGTCGGTGGTCCGACGACCGCGAGGTCGCGGTCAAAGTGCAGTACCCCGGCGCCGGTGAGGCGCTGCGCAGCGACCTCAAGCAGCTGGCCAGGCTGGCCCGCACGATCGGCCCGATGGCGCCGGGCATCGACGTGAAGCCTCTGATCGCCGAGCTCCAGGCCCGCGCCAACGACGAGCTCGACTACACCCTCGAGGCAGAGGCACAGCGGGCCTTCGCGGCCGCCTTCCGGGGCGACCCCGAGATCGTCGTTCCGGACGTGGTCGCGGTCGGCCAGCACGTCCTCGTCACCGAGTGGCTCGAGAGCCCCGCGTCGCTCGCGACGATCATCGAGAGCGGCACCCAGGAGGAGCGCGACCACTACGGCGAGCTGTTCGTGAGATTCCTGTTCTCCGGCCCGGCGCGTACGGGGATGCTCCATGCCGACCCTCACCCGGGCAACTTCCGGATCCTTCCGAACGACGACGGGAGCCCGGGCCGGCTCGGGGTGCTCGACTACGGAGCGGTCGCGAGGCTGCCCGGCGGGGCCCTGCCCGAGGCCATGGGTGTGCTGATCCGGATCGCCGGCCTCCGCGACCCCGAGGAGCTCGTCGCCGGACTGCGTGACGAAGGCTTCATCCAGCCCGGAGTGAAGCTCGACCCCCAGCTCGTGCTCGACTACCTGGCGCCGTTCGTCGAGCCCACCCAGGTGGAGCGCTTCCGCTTCTCGCGCGAGTGGATGCAGGAGCAGTTCCAGCGGCTCAACAACCCCAAGGAGCCGACGTTCACCCTGGCCCTCAAGCTGAACCTGCCGCCCGACTACCTGCTGATCCACCGCACCTGGCTGGGCGGTGTCGGCGTGCTCAGCCAGCTCGGCGCCGAGGCTCCGTTCCGGCAGATCCTCACCGAGTACCTGCCCGGCTTCGCCGGCTGAGCTCAGACCAGCGCCAGATACATCACGTGCAGCCCGACGTCGCCATGGGCACGCGAGCGGAAGGCACCGGGCACGGTGCCGACGATCTCGAAGCCGAGCGACTGCCACAGGTGCACCGCTGCGGTGTTGGTCTCCACGACGGCGTTGAACTGGATGCCGGCGAAGCCCTGCTCACGATGCCAGTCCACGACGTACGACGCGAGCGCACGTCCGACGCCCCGCCCGGCCGCCGCGGGGTCGACCATGAACGACGCGGTGCCCACGTGGGAGCCGCGGCCGGGCCGGTTGGGTCCCATCTTGGCGCTGCCCAGGATCCGGTCGCCCTCCTCGAGCACCACCGTCCGGGCGGGCGGCTCCTCCATCCACCACCCACGGCCGGTGTCGACCGTGAGGTCCTCGGGGAACGCGTAGCTCTCGCCGGACGCGACGATGGCGGCGAAGAACGGCCAGATCCGCGGCCAGTCCTCGTCGGTGGCGCCGCGGATCCGAGGATCGGCGGGCGTCACTCTCCCGTCTGACCGTCGATGGACTGCCGGATCAGGTCGGCGTGGCCGTTGTGGCGGGCGTACTCCTCGATCATGTGCACGATGATCCAGCGGAGGCTGAACGCCTCGTCGTGCTGTCGGCTCTGCTTCACCGACAGCGCGTCGAGACCCGGCCCCGCCAGCGCTGCATCGACGGCGGCGTCGGCACGCCGGACCCCCTCGTCGAAGAGCGCGAAGAGCTCCTCGGGAGTGTCGTCCTTGGACGTGTGCCACTCCCAGTCGCGATCGGCCTCCCAGTCGACCGTGTCGTAGGGAGGCATCAGGCCACGGTCGAGGAACACGTCCTCGAACCAGCTCTGCTCCACCAGCGCGAGGTGCTTCATCATCCCGCCGAGCGTCATGTCGGACGGGGGCAGCGACTGCGCCAGCTGCTGCTGGGTCAGGCCGGCGCACTTCCAGCGGAAGGTGTCGCGATGGTAGTCGAGGAAGGCGCGCAAGGTGGTCGCCTCGTCGGCCCGGAGCGGAGGGTCGACGCGGTCGTCGGCGGAGAAGCTCGTCGGAGTCATGCCGGCGACGCTAACCACCCGCGCCGACGCCTCGCACCTCGGTTTCCGGTGGTCACCACAGGCCGAGCACCTCCCCGCCGATCCGGATGATGAACGCCGAGACCACGACCACGAAGAACACCCGGACGAATCCCACGCCCCGCGCGACCGCCGTCCGGGCTCCGACATAGCCGCCGACCAGGTTGCAGGCGCCCATCACGAGGCCCACCTTCCACACGACCGCGCCCTGGGGCACGAAGACGCAGAGCGCGGCGAGGTTGGTGGCCCAGTTGGCCAGGCGGGCCTTGGCGGATGCCTCGAGGAAGCTGTAGCCCAGCAGTGCCACGAGGGTGATCACGAAGAAGCTGCCGGTCCCGGGGCCGAGCGCGCCGTCGTAGAAGCCGATCGCGAGGCCGGTCACCATCGCGGCGCCCGTGTGGCGCCGGCCGTGGAAGCGCAGCGCGGTCGTCTCCCCCAGCGTCGGTCGGAACACGACGTAGCCACCGACCACGACCAGGACCACGAGGACGATCGGATCGAAGGCCGCCTCGGAGATGTGGGAGCCGACGATCGCGCCGCCGACCGAGCCGGCGAACGCGCAGGCCATCAGCGGCCCGAAGGTGCGCGGGTCGGGCCGGATCCGGCGGTAGTACGTCGCGCTGCTGACCGTCGTACCGCAGATCGAGCTCAGCTTGTTGGTGCCCAGGATCGTCGCCGGTGCCGCGGACGGCAGACCGAGCAGGAGCGCCGGGAGCTGGATGAGGCCGCCGCCCCCGACGACGGCGTCCACGAACCCCGCCGCAAGCCCGGCCAGCGCGAGCAGGACCAGCGTGGTCGTCGACGGGTCGGTCACGGGCGCACTCTAGGTGGCTCCGGAAGGAGCGGGCACGGACCCGATGCCGCCTCACCCTCGGCGGGCCCCCGACTCGTTCCGCGTCTTCCGTGTCCCGGCCCGAGGGAGAGCGTCAGTAGAAGCCGTGACGGGCGAGGGGCCCGCGGAGCTCGCGCTCCTCGTAGGCGAGATGGCTGAGCAGTCGGTCGCCGAGAGCCTGCAGCGAGACCTCCACGGCGTCGAGCGCAGCCTCGTCGGCGTCCTGCACGAGCCCGACCAGGACCCGGTCGACGTCGTCGAGCAGGTGGTGGATGACGAGGTGCTCCTCGGCCAGCCGGTCCAGCACGGGGGCGGCTGTCGGTTCCGCGCGCCGCAGGTGCGGGAAGACGCTGGTGTCCTCCAGGGTGTGGTGGCCGTTGACGAAGCCGCAGTAGGACTGGCAGTACGCGCCGAGGGTCCAGTTGTTCTGCCGCAGCGACATCGCGTGCACCTCCGAGCGCGCTTCCGCGGCCGTCAGCACGCCCCGTCGTACCTCCTCGACCAGGCCGTGCAGCCGGGTGAGCTCGGAGCGCAGGTGGTCGTGGATCTCGACGAGGTGGCGGTGGTAGGCATCCTGCGCCGACGAGTACGACGCGTCGGCCGGCTCCTGGAGGCTCGGCCGCGTCGTCTCGTCCCAGAGGGCTGCCTCGTCGTCGTCCATCGCCTGCCGACCTTAGCCATCTACGGTGGGCGGGTGCGGATCGTCTCGTTGCTCCCCTCCACCACCGAGATCCTGTTCGCGATCGGCGCGGGTGACGACGTGGTCGGCGTGACGTTCGAGTGCGACCACCCGCCCGAGGCCCGCTCCCGCCGGATCGTGTCCACCTCGGCGATGCCCGAGGGGCTGGCGCCGGCCGCGATCGACGCCTTCGTGGTCTCGGCGATGGCGCGCGGTGACGACCTCTACCACCTCGACCGGGGTGCCCTGGCCGGCCTCGACGCCGACCTCGTGGTGACGCAGGACCTGTGCGCCGTCTGCGCCGTCGACGTCACGGTCGTCGACGACGCGCTCGCCCACCTCGGCTGCACGGCCGACGTGCTCACCATCGACCCCTCCACGCTCGATGAGGTGCTCGCCTCGATCGTCACGCTGGGCCGCGCCACCGGGCGCGAAGCGGCGGCCGAGCGACTCGTCGCCGACCAGCGGCGGCGGCTCGACGTCGTACGTCGGGAGACCGAGGGACGGCCCCGCCCGCGCGTGATGTTCCTGGAGTGGACCGACCCGCCGTTCGCGCCCGGGCACTGGATCCCGGAGATGATCTCGCTCGCGGGCGGCGAGCCGCTCCTCGCGACGCCGGGAGAGAAGTCGCGACGGGTGACGTGGCCGCAGGTCCACGACGCCCGGCCCGACCTGGTGGTCGTCGCGCCCTGCGGCTTCGACCGCGAGGGCTGTCGTCGGTTGGCCGACGAGCTCGTGGCCGGCGGCGCGCTGCCGGCCGGCGTACCGGTCCACGCCGTCGACGCCAACGCCTCCTGGGCGCGCCCCGGCACCCGACTGGTGGACGGCGTCGAGGAGCTCGCCCGCGTCCTGGCCTCGGTCGCCGCCGGGGCCGGACACAAGGAGAGCGAGGGCTCGTGAGAGAGCTCGCTTCGCCACCCGTGCGACGGCTCACCGGGTCGTCCGCCCCAGGACCACCTCTAGCGGAACCTCAGGCGGACGACCGAGGCCTGCCGATCAGTCGTCCGCCCCAGGACCACTCCTAGCTGAACGTCGGGCGGACGACCCGAAGCGGAGCTGGGCGAGGAGGCCGCCGTACGACGAGTCACCGAGCACGATGTCGCCACCGCGGCGGCGGGCCAGCTCGCGAGCGATCGCGAGCCCGAGTCCGCTACCGCCGGAGTCGCGGTCACGCGCGTCGTCGAGGCGGGCGAAGCGGTCGAAGACCCGCTCCCGCTCGGCGTCCGGGATCCCCCCGCCGTCGTCGGCGACGGAGACCACCTCGCCGCCCGCCGTACGACGGAACGACAGGTCGACGCGGGAGCGGGCGTGGCGCCGGGCGTTGGTGACCAGGTTCCCCACGACGCGCTCGAGCTCGAGCCGGCTCATCGGCAGGGTGCCGTCGGCCAGGTCACCGACCCGGACCACCGGCGACTCGGTCGTGGCGAAACCCGGGAGCACCACCGAGGGATCGGCCGGAGGGTCGGGGGCCGGCAGCGGGTCTCCGGCGTCGAGGCGGGCCAGCACGAGAAGGTCCTCGACCAGCCTCGACAGCCGCACGAGCTCGGCAGCGAGGTCAGCGCGGTCCTCGTCGGTGGCGCCGTGCCGGCCCGCGACGTCGACCTGCACCCGCAGGGACGCGAGCGGGCTGCGGAGCTCGTGGGCCACGTTGGCCACGAAGCTGTGCTCGCGGTCGCGTGCGGCCGCCAGCCGGTCGAGCATGGAGTTGAGCGTGACGGCCAGGGCGTGGATCTCGTCACGCGACTCGGGTACCGGCAGCCGCTCGTCGTGTCCGGCGCCCGACACCCGCTCCGCGGCCGACCGCAGCGACTCGACCGGCCGCAGCGCCGCGCCGATCACGCGCCACGCGATCAGCCCGAGCACGAGCAGGAGCAAGGGATAGGTGACGAGCAGGGTGACCACGAGGAGGTGCTGACTGCGGGCCAGGTCGGCGACCGGCTCGGCCACGACCACGACCGGTGCGTCGGCGCTCGACGAGACCGGCGTGGCGCTGACCCGCAGCGTCGAGCTCATCCCGAGCCGCGATCCCGACACCGCCAACGGCGAGGACTCGGCCGCGGTCAGCTCGGAGGGGGTGAGCAGGGGTGTGAGCCGGTCGCCGTTCGCCGACGCGCTCAGGACCCGCCCGCTCGAGTCGACCACCTGGACGGACTCGGTCCCGGTGACCGGGATCGGGTCGGGCAGCCGATCCGAGGTCACCAGGTCGGCGACCTGGGCGGCCGTCGCCTCCGCACGCCGGTCGAGGTCGTGTCGGCTGGCCACCGAGAGTGCGACGTAGAGCGCGACGCTCCCGACGGCCAGCGCCACCGCCAGTCCCAACAACCCGATCGACATCAGCCGCGCCCGCAGCGAACGGCGGTACCACCACCCGACCGGCCCCGCGAGGGCGCCGCTCATCGGGCCAGCCGGTAGCCGGCGCCGCGCACCGTGTCGATCAGGCCCGGCCCCAGCTTGCGGCGCAGGTAGCCGACGTACACCTCGACGGTGTTCGGCTCGTAGCCCCCACCCCGCGCGTCCCAGACCCGGTCGAGCAGCTCGGTCTTGGTCACGACACGGTCGGGGTGGCGCAGGAAGAACTCCAGCAGCTCGTGCTCCCGCCGGCTCAGGGCGACGGGTTCGCCGCCGAGCGTCACCTCGCGCGTCGCCGGGTCGAGGGCGACATCGCCGTGGGTCAGCACCGGCGGCCGCGGGTCGCTCTGCCTGCGCAGAAGCGCTCGCAGCCGGGCCAGGAGCACGACGTAGTCGAAGGGTTTGGTGAGGTAGTCGTCCGCTCCGTAGTCGAGGCCGTCGGCCTGGTCGTAGGGGCCGTCCTTCGCCGAGACCATCATCACCGGCACCCAGCTGTCCTCCGCCCGCAGCCGCTTGACGATCTCGTAGCCCGACAGCCCGGGCAGCATCACGTCCAGCAGTACGGCGTCGTACTGCCCCTCGAGCGCCCGCGCCAGACCCGAGACCCCGTCCCCCACCACGTCGACGGTGAACCCGTCGGCGGTCAGCCCGCGCTGCAGGGCGCGCGCCAGCCGCGTCTCGTCCTCGACGACCAGCAGCCGCATGCGCCCACCTTGGCACGCGGCGCGCGACCGTCGTGGCTGACTCCGGACACAGGTTCTCAGCGGACTCACAGCGGGCGCGAGCCATGATGGGAGACATGGCTCCGCTCCTCCGCTCCCGTCGTGCCCGCTGGGCCGTCCCCGCCGTGGCCGCCATCGCCCTGGTCGGTGTCGGTCCCCTCGTCCAGGCGGTGACCGCCAGCGCCCATGACTCCCTTCCCCCGCGTACGGCGGCCCAGCTGCTCGTCGATGTCAGCCACGCCAAGGTGAAGGCCCTGTCCGGGACCGTCGTGGAGACCACCGACCTCGGGCTCCCGGCGTTGCCGACGCTCGGCGGTAGAGGCGGCGACGCGGCCAGCTTCTCCTCGCTGGTCTCGGGTTCGCACACGATGCGGGTCTGGTACGCCGGCCCCGACCGGCAGCGGCTCGCGCTGCTCGGCCAGCTGGGCGAGTCCGACCTGGTCCACAACGGCACCGACCTGTGGGCCTGGTCGAGCCGGAGCAACACCGCCACGCACTGGACCGTGCCTGCCCGGACGGCGCCGGACAAGCCCGCGCTGCCGGCCGGCGGGGCGATGACGCCGCAGCAGGCCGCGGACGCGGCACTCGGGGCGATCGACCCGAGCACCGAGGTGAGCACGGACCCGACCGCCACGGTGGCCGGCCGTCCGGCGTACGTCCTCAGCCTGGTGCCCCGTGACTCCCGGTCGCTCGTCGGCTCCGTGCGGATCGCCGTCGACGGTGCGACCCACATCCCCACACGCGTCCAGGTCTTCGCGAAGGGCGCGACGAGCCCCGCCTTCCAGGTCGGCTTCACCTCGTTCTCCACCGCAACCCCCGATGCCTCGGTCTTCGGGTTCACCCCGCCGCCCGATGCGACCGTCAAGGAGGGCGTGCTGCCGACGAAGGTCGTCCACGGTGGTCACCGAGCCTCGACGAGAGGCACCGCTCCCACGGTCGTCGGAAAGGGCTGGACCACCGTGCTGGTCGCCACCCTGCCCGCCGACCAGCAGGCCTCGGGCCCCTCGGCGCTTCGGGGCGTCATCGACCACCTCCCTGTCGTCGCGGGCGGGTGGGGCTCGGGTCACCTGCTGAGCAGCGCCCTGTTCTCCGCGGTGCTCACCGACGACGGCCGGCTCGCGGTCGGCGCGGTCGCGCCGCAGAGGCTGTACGACGCGCTCGGGCACCCGTGACCGATCTCGCGGTCCGCACGAGCGGACTCACCAAGCGCTTCGGGTCGCAGACCGTCGTGGACGCGATCGACCTCGAGGTGCCGACCGGCGCCGTCTACGGCTTCCTCGGCCCCAACGGTTCGGGGAAGACGACGACCATCCGGATGCTGCTCGCCCTCGTCGCTCCGACGGCGGGCCAGGTCGAGCTGTTCGGTGAGGCGATGCCGGCCCGGGCGGCGGCGGTGCTGCCTGCGGTGGGCGCCCTGGTCGAGGGCCCGGCCTTCCATCCCTATCTCTCCGGGCGACGCAACCTGCACCGGCTCGACGCCGCGGACCGGACGGCGGACCCGGCGACGGCGCGGCGGCGGGTCGACGCCGCGCTCGACCGGGTCGGGCTGCTGGCGGCGGCCGACAAGCGGTTCCGCGCCTACTCGCTGGGGATGCGACAGCGCCTCGCGATCGCCGGCGCGCTGCTGACCCCCAAGGACCTGCTGGTGCTCGACGAGCCGACCAACGGGCTCGACCCGCAGGGCACGCGCGAGGTCCGGCAGCTGGTCGGGTCGCTCGCCGACGACGGAACCACCGTGTTGGTCTCCAGCCACCTCCTCGCCGAGGTGGAGCAGATGTGCACCCACCTCGGCGTGATGCACGTCGGGAGCCTCGTCGCCCAGGGAACCAGCGCCGAGCTGCGCTCCGGAGGCGACACCGAGGCGACGATCGAGACCGACTCCCCCCGCGACGCCGGGCGGGTGATGGGCGAGCTCGGCCTGACCGAGATCCACCTGACCGCCTCCAGCGCCACCGGTCATCTCGGCGAGGTGGCACCGGAGAAGGTCGTCGCCGCGTGCGTGCACGCAGGAGTCTCGGTGGTGGGCTTCCGGGTAGGGCGGCCCTCCCTGGAGGACCTGTTCGTCTCGCTCACCGGGGAGGGCTTCGATGTCAGTGGCTGATGCGTCGACCACCACGACCGTCCGCGCACCACGGGCGGCGTGGTCCCCCCGGTTCTTCCTCTCCGAGCTCCGCCTGATGTTCGGGCGACGCCGCAACCAGGCCGGCCTGCTCGTCCTCGCGGCCGTACCGGTGCTGATCTCCGTCTCGGTGAAGAGCACGCTGTCGCAGCCGGGCCAGGACGCGCCCGACTTCTTCCGGTCGATCACCGAGAACGGACTGTTCGTCGCCCTCGCCGCGCTCACCATCGAGCTCGGGCTGTTCCTGCCGCTCGCGGTCTCGGTGGTGGCGGGCGACAGCGTCGCCGGCGAGGCCAACATCGGCACCCTGCGCTACCTGTTGGTCACGCCCGTGACGAGGCTCCGGCTGCTGCTGGTCAAGTACGCCGGCATCGCCGTCGGCGCGTTCGTCGCGACGTTCGTCGTCACGCTGGTCGGGATGACGATGGGGCTGATCCTGTTCGGCGGCGGTCCGATGACGCTCCTGTCCGGCACCCAGATCTCCTTCGGGGCAGGGCTGGGCCGCGTGGTGCTCGCCGCGTCGTACCTCGCGCTCGGCCTGGCCGCCCTCGGCGCCGTCGGCCTGTTCGCGTCGACCCTGACCGAGCAGCCGATCGCGGCGATGATCGCCACGATCATGTTCAGCTCGACGTCGTTCGTGCTCGACTCGATCCCTCAGGTGGCGTGGCTGCACCCCTACCTGCTGACGCATCACTGGCTGGACTTCGGCGACCTCTTCCGTGAGCCCATCGCCTGGAACAACATCGTCGCCGGTGTCGCGCTAGCGGTGTCGTACGCCGTGGTCTTCTTCGCCGCTGCCTGGGCGAGGTTCACCACCAAGGACGTCACCAGCTGACGAGGCTCAGGCCGGGGGCGGGTCTGCGAGCGGCCAGCCGCGGGCGGCCAGCCGCGCGGTGACGCGAGCCACGTCGCCCTCGTCGGCGCGCTGGTAGACGGTCTGCTCGATCATCGCCTCGATGTCGTCGCGCGAGATCGGGTCCACTGACTCCAGGGACTGGGCCGCGAGCCCGTCGGCAATGGCATGGATCTCCTCGGAGGTGAGTCGGCGCCGGAGCACGCCGAGGATCGGCGCGTAGTCCTGCGGAGGGATCCCGTCGGGGTAGCCGGCGCGGAGCCAGTCCAGGACGCTCTGCCCCAGCGACGTCGTCTGCTCGGGCACCGTGGTCAGCTCTTCGCGACGAACGTCGGATAGCCCTGCTGGAAGCTCAGCTGATCGCCGTGCCCGGAGGCCACGATGTAGGCCAGACCCAGGCCGATCCCGGCCAGCACGACGGCGAAGCAGAGCCCCGCCACGGCCCGGCCCAGCACGCGGCGACGTCGGACGACGGCCGGGCTCGCGCCCGCCTCGGATCCGTCAGCCGAGACCGACCCGACAGCGGAGGCCCGGACGCCGACCGCGTAGAGGACCGGCAGCCCGGCGCCGAGCAGGAGGCTGTAGAGCAGGATCTTCCACATGTCGTGGAGGAACAACGTGAGCACGATGGTCTCCTAGGCCGCGACGGTCTCGGACGGCTCGAGGACCGCCGCGGGCTCGTCCCAGTCGTCGTTGACGTTCTCGGCCGTGATCGGGTGACGGCGGGAGCGGACGTACATCAGGCTCGAGGCGACCACCAGCAGGGCGACCATCACGAAGGCGGCCACGAGCCCGCCACCCACGATGTCGCCCACCTCCCAGGTCGCCGCGCCGACCAGAGCCGCGGCCGGCAGGGTGATGAACCAGGCCACGGCCATCCGCCCGGCGACGCGCCAGCGTACGTGCGCGCCGGGCTTGCCCAGGCCGGTGCCGAGGATGGAACCGGTGGCGACGTGGGTGGTCGACAGTGCGAAACCGAGCTGGCTCGAGGCCAGGATGACGGCCGCGGCGGCGCCCTGGGCGGCGGTGCCCTGACGCGACTCGATCTCGGTGATGCCCTTGCCCATGGTGCGGATGATCCGCCAGCCACCGACGTAGGTGCCGAGCGCGATCGCGACGGCGCAGGACACCTTGACCCACAGCGGGATCGCGCCGAGGTCGGTCCAGCTGCCGTAGGCGATCAGGGACAGGGTGATCACGCCCATGGTCTTCTGCGCGTCGTTGGTGCCGTGGGCCAGCGCCATCAGAGAGCCCGTGCCGATCTGTCCCCAGCGGAAGCCGCCGTGGTTCAGGCCCTCGCCCAGGGCCCGGGTGACCCGGAAGATCAGCCAGGTGCCGACCATCGAGACGGTCGCGGCGATCACCGGGGACGCGAACGCCGGCAGGATCACCTTGCCGACGACCCCGTCGACCTTCGAGCTGTCGCCGGTCCAGTGGACGCCGCTCCAGCCGATGCCGGCGATGGTGGCGCCGATCAGGCCGCCGAACAGCGCGTGCGAGGAGCTCGACGGCAGACCGAACAGCCAGGTCGTCAGGTTCCACACGATGCCGCCCACCAGACCCGCCAGGATGATCAGGAGCAGGGCCGACCCGTGGTCGGCGGTGAGCGCCGAGTCGGGCGTCCCGTCGGAGTTCTGGATGGAGACGACGGCGTTGGTCACCGTCAAGGCCACCGCGACGGAGAGGAACGCTCCGACGAGGTTGAGGACCGCGGCCAGCGCGACGGCGGTCTTGGGCTTGAGAGCACCGGTCGCGATGGTGGTGGCCATCGAGTTGCCGGTGTCGTGGAAGCCGTTGGTGAAGTCGAAGCCGAGCGCGACGATCACGACGAGGACCAGGGTGAGCAGCTGTGCCGACACGGATCTGAGTGTGGGACCAAGGTGACCGGGAGGGAAATCCCCGGGGCGCAGTTTGCCGAATGTTAGGCCGTCAGTTCACCTTCCGTTCACCTGAGCGACAGTGCTGGGGCTGAAGTGACGGGTGTGACGGACGGACCCTGGTCGGTCGCAGGGTGAGTCACCGTTGCCCGGCGAACCACCCCAGGAGTCGCTGGGCGCTCCTTCGCGCGCTCCACCCGGTCGGTGTCAGGCCGCCTCGCGAGCACGCTCGCTGCGGCGCTCCTTCGCTCACTCCGCCCCCGGTCGGTGTCAGGCCGCCTCGCGAGCAAGCTCGCTGCGGCGCTCCTTCGCTCACTCCGCCCCCGGTCGGTGTCAGGCCGCCTCCGCCCGGGTGAAGAGGGAGCGGAGCTCGCTCAGTCGACCCAGTACCCGCGGCCGCCGAACCAGTCGCCGTACTGGCCGCTGAGCGCCCGGGCCGCGTGAGCCGAGGTAGGAGCCGACGACGGCGGCGCCGAGGTCGTCGAGCTCGGGCGCGACCACGCGCCCGTCCACGCGCCGCGCCATCGACTCGACGAAACGGGCCAGGCCGGCATCGCTGCCGAGCCGGAAGAAGGTCACCTGCGCACCCAGCCGCCCGGAGTTGTCGAGCTCGCGGACCGAGTAGGCGACGGTGAGCGGGTGGGGCGGATACTCGAAGTAGACCTCGCCGTTGGCCTCGAGGTGGGAGGTGGGCTCGCCGTCGGTGACGATCAGCAGCACCGGCTGGGCGCTCGGGTGCTTGCGGAAGAAGCGGTTGGCCAGCAGCAGAGCGTGGTGCAGGTTCGTGCCCTTGTCCCACAGGGCGTCGAGACCGGTCAGCTCCTCGATGTCCATCACCTGCGCATGCCGTCCGAAGCCGATCAGCTGGAGGGCGTCGTTGCGGAAGCGGGACCGGATCAGCGTGTGCAGCGCCAGTGCGGTGCGCTTCATCGGCACCCACCGGCCGTCCATCGCCATGGAGAACGACGTGTCGACCAGCAGCGCGACGGCGGCCTGCGTGCGTGCCTCGGTCTCGCTCACCTCGACGTCGTCGACCTGCAGCCGTACGCCGCGCCGTGCGGAGCCGCCTTCGCCCACCACGCGCCGGACGGCGTTGGTGATGGTGCGGGTCACGTCCCACGGCTCGGTGTCGCCGAACGCCCACTCGCGGGTCGCGCCCGACATCTCACCCGCGGCGCCGGACTGGCGGACGTCACGCTGCCCCTGGCGTCCGCTCATCCGGGTGGCGACGTCCTTGAGCAGCGCCTTCCCGAGCTGGCGCATCGCCTTCGGGCTCAGCTTGAGCTGGCCGTCGCTGGTGCGCTTGAGGTAGCCCGAGTCGCGCAGCGCCTGCTCGAGCCGCTGCAGGGTGCGGGCGTCGACCGCCGCCTCGTTGCCGAGCTGACGGGCCAGCTTGTCGAGGTCGACGTCGTCGAGGCGGGCGCCGTCGTAGGACTGGGAGAGCTGCTCGGCGAGGTCGTCGAGGTCGGCGAGGTCCTGGAGCGCGCCGGTCCCGTCCCCCAGTCCGAGCCCCTGCTCCCCGTCGAACCGCTCGGAGCCACCCCAGTCCTCGCCGGGCCGCAAGGACTGCAGGTTCGCGTCGAGCTGGGAGAGCTGCTGCATCAGCTCGGGCGATCCGAAGGCCTGCTGGGCCAGCTCCATGAGCTCCGCCCGCTGCTCGGCGGTCATCGAGTTCATCATCCGCTGGGCCGCCGCCGCCCGCTGGGCGAGTGCGTCGATCAGCTCGTCGACGTTCTGCGGGTCCTCCGGGAAGAAGTCGCCGTGCTTGTCCATGAAGTCGGCGAAGTCCTCGTCGGTGTCCTCGCCGCGCCCGTGCTTGCCGAGCAGGTCGTTGAGATCGGTGAGCATCTCGTTGATCGCGGCGCGATCGGCGTCCGTGGCGTTCTCCAGCGCCTGCTTCATGCCGGCGAACCGCTGGTCCAGCATCTCGCGACCGAGCAGGTCCTTGATGCGCTCGTAGTCCTCCCGCGCCTCGCGGCTCTTCCAGTCGTACTGGCTGAGCTCGCTGACCGCGGCCGCGGTCGAAGGCGGGAGGTTGTCGAGCTGCAGCTCGCGCAGCGCGCGGTCTCCGTCGTCCAGGTCGATGTCGCGGGCCAGCTGCTTGCGCTCCTCGAGCACCGCGTGGTCCAGCAGCTCGCGGACCTCCTGGAGGGTGCCGTCGAGGTTGTGCCGCTGCGTGAGCTCGCGGCGCTTCTCCGCGATCCGGCGCGCCAGGTCGTCGAGGCCGCGCTGGTCCTGACTGCCGCGCCGCAGGAACTCGCGCATCGCGCGCTCCGGGCTGTAGCCCGCCATCACGTCCTGGCCGATCGCGTCGAGCGCCTCGGCGATGTCGACCGGAGGGGCGAGCGGGTCGGGCCCGCCGTCGTACGCCGTGTAGCGGGAGCGGGGCTGGTGCCTAGCCATCTGCGCGCTCCACGCTGGTCCCGGCGCGCAGCGCGCGCGGTATCTCGGCGACCTCGTCGACGCGGGTCAGCACCTTGTCGAGGTCGTCGCGAGCGGCCGGCGAGTCCAGCTCGACGGCATAGGTGATGCCGCGCGAGACCCAGCTCGCGGCGTCGAAGGAGCCGCCGGCCGTGACCCGGACACCCTCCAGGGGCACGCCGAGCGCCTGGCTCTCGCGGAACGTGTCGTTGAGGACGCAGAGAGCCACGGAGAGGTGCAGGACGGCGGCGCCGTTGCCCTCGCCCTCGACCATCACGCCCTCCGGGGTCCAGTCATGAGGGACCGTCCACCCGGCCGCGGAGTCGCTGCGGAGCGTGCCCGCGCTGGCCGTGACACCGAAGTCGGGACTGCTAGCCATAGACGGTCTCCCCGCCGCCGGACTCCTTGCTGATCTTGCGCGCGAGGTACAGCCCTTCCAGGGCCAGCTCGATGGCGCCGGCCCGCTCTCCGTCGTTGCGCGCACCGAGCCGCTCGCACACGTCGTCGTAGAGCTCGGACTCGCCCAGCACGGGCAGCCCGGTCAGGAAGTCTCGCGCCGTGACCTGCTCGCCGGTCGTCACCATCTGGCCGGCCTCGATCCGGTCCACCAGCAGCGCGAAGTCGAGCCCGCGGAAGTGGTGGCGGACGGTCTCCGCGGTGGCCGTGCGGAGCAGGTGGGTGAGGATCTCGCCCTCGCGACCCTCCTCGCCGGTCTCGAACTCGATCTTGCCGCCGAGCACCTCGACGGCGGTCTCGAGGTCCACGACCCGTGCCACGGCCTCGTCCTCGCCCTGGCGGGTCGCGCGGTGCAGCGCCGAGGCGGCGACCGTCTCGGCACCGGCGATGGCGAACCTCGCGCTGACACCCGAACGCTGGTCGACCGACGTCGACTCGCGGAGGTTGCGGGTGAACCGGGCGAGGATCTCGACGAGGTGGTCGGGCACCTCGGCCACGAGGGTCGCCTCCTGGCGGATCACCGCGATCTCGTCGTCGAGCTCGGTCGGGTAGTGGGTCCGGATCTCGGCCCCGAAGCGGTCCTTGAGCGGGGTGATGATGCGGCCGCGGTTGGTGTAGTCCTCCGGGTTGGCGCTCGCCACCACGAGTGTGTCGAGCGGGAGCCGCAGCACATAGCCACGGATCTGGATGTCGCGCTCCTCCATCACGTTGAGCATCGCGACCTGGATCCGCTCCGCGAGGTCGGGCAGCTCGTTGATCGCGACGATCCCGCGGTGACTGCGCGGGATCAGCCCGAAGTGGATCGTCTCGGGGTCGCCGAGATGACGTCCCTCGGCCACCTTCATCGGGTCGACGTCGCCGATCAGGTCGGCGACGGACGTGTCGGGGGTCGCGAGCTTCTCCGAGTACCGCTCGTCGCGGTGGCGCCACTCGACCGGCAGCTCGTCGCCCAGCTCCTCGGCCCGGCGCCGAGAGGCGGGCGTGATCGGGTCGTAGGGGTGCTCCCCCAGCTCAGCCTCACCGATCACCGGGGTCCACTCGTCGAGCAGGCCGACGAGCGAACGGAGCAGCCGGGTCTTCCCCTGGCCGCGCTCGCCGAGGAGGACGACGTCGTGCCCGGCCAGGAGGGCCCGCTCGAGCTGCGGGATCACGGTGTCGTCGAAGCCGTGCATGCCGGGCCACGGGTCCTCACCGGCGGCGAGCTTGGCGAGCAGGTTGGTGCGCAGCTCGTCTCGCAGGTGCTTCTGGACGTGGCCGGACTCGCGGAGCTGGCCGAGGGTGCGGGGCGTGGGTGCATCTGTCACGCTCTCCACGCTAGTCCGGCACGCAACGTCCGCCGGTCAGAGCCGTCCGTACGCGCGAGAATGGGCGGATGACCCGTCGCATCCTCGGCCTCACCGGACCACCGGGCGCGGGCAAGACGACGTACGCCGAGCGGCTGGTCGCCGAGGCGGAGGTCCCGGCGGCCTACCTCCCCATGGACGGCTTCCACCTGGCCGACGTGGCCCTGCGCAGACTGGGTCTGCTCGACCGCAAGGGCGCACCGGAGACCTTCGACGCCCGGGGGTACGCCGCCCTGCTGGCGAGGGTGCGAGCCGCGGGCGAGACGGTGTGGGCACCCGGGTTCGAGCGCGACCTGGAGCAGCCACTGGCCGGGGCGATCGCGATCGAGCCCGAGGCGGAGCTGGTCGTGACCGAGGGCAACTACCTGTTGCTCGACCGGGTCGAGTGGCGCGCGGTGCGCGCGGAGCTCGACGAGGTGTGGTTCCTCGACGTGCCGGAGGCCGTCCGGCGGCCACGGTTGGTGGCCCGCCACGCGGCGTACGGCAAGACGACCGCCGAGGCGGAGGCCTGGGTGGCGCGCGTCGACGACGCGAACGCGGCCCTGGTCCTCGCCACCCGTTCGTGGGCCGACCGGGTGGTCGACCCTGACGAGACCGATCCATGGAAACGACCCGGGCCTCGGTTCGTGGTCTGAACCGGGGTCCGGGTCGCCGGGGGGAATGGGCGGGGACCGGGGGTGCTTCCCTGCCTGTCCCCAGAGTCCGTCAGATCGCACTGTCGCTTGCAGGGTGCAAGGTCACGCCGCCCAGGGCCATAGGTCCCACCTACGGTGGTGCGCCGGTACCTCACCCGGCGGGTTGCCCCGGCACGACGACCACCGTGGTCGGTGCGTGCTCGACCACCGACACGGCCAGCGCCCGGCCGAGTGCGGAGGCGACTGCGCTGTGGTGGTGGCTGCCCACGACCACGAGCTCGTGCTGCGCACCACGAGTGACGAGCGCCCGGGCCTCGGGCTCGTGCACGTCCTGCTCGCTGACGCGGACGTCCGGGAACTTCACTCCGAGCTCGGTCATCCACCGGGCGAGCCGCTCCCGCTCCGCCCAGTCGCGTGGCTGGGTCTCGTCGCGACCCCACCAGGACGGCTCACCGCGGAGGACCAGCACGGTCACCGGCAGGTGGCGGCTCGAGGCCAGCTCGTAGGCGTACTCCACCGCCGGGCGCGATACCTCGCTGAGGTCGGTCGCCACCAGGACGCCCCGACGGGGCACGTCGCCCTCGGGACGGCGTACGACGACCGGGCAGGTGGCCTCGTTGACGACGGCCACACCGACCGAGCCCAGCAGCAGGCTGGCCACCCGGCCACGGCCCCTCGAACCGAGCACGACCATCGAGGCGGTCTTCGCCGCCTCGATGAGTGCCGACCGTGCGTCGCAGCGGTAGGCGACCTCGTGGACGTCGAGGTCGGGGGCCAGCTCGAGAGCGGCGGCCTTGGCGGCGCCGAGGAGACGCAGGCCTTCGGTCCGCATCTCCTCGATCAGCGCGCCGTCCTCGATGCCGGCGCTCCCGAGCCAGTACAGGTTGTCCAGGTGGTAGGCGTGCACCAGGACGAGCGGACGGTGGTCGTGGCCGGCCTGGACCGCTGCCCAGGCGACCGCCTCCGTGGACGACGGCGAACCGTCGACGCCGACGACGATGCTGCCGGCAGGGAAGGGTGTGACCTCTGTGGGGGACATCGCAAGCCTCCTTCGGGACCCGCGACCCTCGGCGCCCGAGGGCTCGATTCCAGACTCTCTCGCGCCGTTGCGTGACGTCAGTCGCAGAGGACCCGGACTTCGGGACCATCGGCCCTGACCCGCCCCCCGGCGACGACGCAGCATGGACGGCACAGAGGGCGCAAGACGGTTCCGGGAGGTGTCCGCGATGAACGAGTCGTTCGACCTGAGCACGACCGAGTGCGAGGAGCTGCTGCGCGCCGGACTGGTCGGGCGCGTGGCGGCGTGCACCCCCAACGGGCCGCACATCATCCCTGTCAACTACTCCGTGGTCGACGACGCGATCGTGATGCGGACGACGCCGTACAGCCTCCTCGGCAGCCAGGCGAGCGGCACGGTGCTCGCCCTCGAGGTCGACCAGTTCGACTACGAGTACCACCGCGGCTGGAGCGTCGTGGCCCGCGGCCGGGCGAAGGTCGTGGTGGACGCCGCCGAGCTCGAGCACATCCGGGAGACCTGGAACCCGGCGGCATGGGCCGCCGGCGGGCGCACCCTCTACCTCCGGCTGCGCTGGACCGAGCTCACCGGTCGCCGCCTGGGCCAGGGCTGGGACCCGTTGTCGTCGCTGCCGGTCCACCGCTCCGTCTGAACGCCGCCTGGCCTACGGCGACCTCAGTGGAACGAGACGCCCACCACGCCCGGCACGGTCGAGGCGAGCACCCGGGCGATCTCGCGGGCGTGAGACTCGGTCGGGCCCGTCAGACGGACGACGCCGTCGACGACCTCGACCTCGCACTCGACGTCGGCCGAGCGCAGGAGCTCGTCGACCTCGGCCTCGATCAACGGGTCGCGCTTGGCGAGGACGGCGATCACGTCGCGACGGCTCACCATGCCGACCACGCGGTCGCCGTCGACGACGGGCAGGCTCTTGATGGCGGTGTCGACCAGCACCGAGGCGGCGACCGAGAGGTCGGCGTCGGCGGTGACGCTCATCGGCAGGTGTGTCATCACGTCGTTCACGGTGAGCAGCTTGGTCCGGCCCTCGATCGCGACCGGGATCTCGTGCGTACGGCGGTCGGGCAGCAACGCGTCCCGCAGCACGTCCGCCTCACTCACGACACCGACCAGACGTCCGTCGGCGTCGACCACCGGCATGGCGGTGATCTGGTGGTCGTCGAGCAGCTGGATGGCCTCCTTGACCCGCGCGTCCGGTCGCACGCTCACGACCTGGGTCGTCATCACGTCTCGTACCAACATCGTTCCGCCCTCCTCCGGCACCCGGAGCCCTCACCTCCAGCAGAGTCTCCACGAGCAGCCGTGGGCAGGGGCCGAGGGCCCAACGGCCCGGGCACTAGGACCCTGCCGTCGCCTCGCCCGCGCCGCTGACGATGGCCCCAGGGAGGAAGCATGGTCACCGGCAGCATCTCGCGCGCACATCCGGATCTGCCGGGTGCGCCACCGACCGCGCCGGCCGACGTCCTCCTGGCCGACGGCTCGGTCGGAGTCGTCCGGCCACTGCGTCTGACCGATCGCGACTCCCTGTTCGCACTCCACGACGAGGTCGGGCTGGAGAGCCTGCGCCTGCGGTTCTTCAGCCCCAGCCGCGAGGCGGGGCATGCCTACGTCGACCACTTGCTGGCCCAGCACGACAGCGGGCAGGTGCTGGCCCTGGGCCTGTGGCAGCACCACCGGCTGGGCGGGCTGGCCACCGCCGAGCGTCTGGGCGACGAGGCCGAGGTGGCCTTCCTGGTCGCCGACGACCTCCGGGGTCACGGCGTCGGCACCCTGCTGCTCGAGCACCTCGCTGCCGCCGCCCGGACCGCCGGCGTACGACGATTCACCGCGGAGGTGCTGGCGGAGAACGGCGCCATGATCCGGGTCTTCACCGACGCGGGCTTCGAGATCACCCGCCATCTCGACCGGGGCGTGGTCACCGTCGAGATGGACACGCAGGTCTCCGAGGGCGCCCTCCGCGCGGCGGACAGCCGCGAGTCGCAGGCGGAGGCCGCCTCCCTGACCGCCCTGATGCGACCCGAGCGCGTCGCGGTGGTCGGCGCGCGCCACGACGGGACCGGGGTCGGCGCGTCCGTCATCGAGTCGATCGTCCAGGGAGGCTTCGTCGGCGAGCTCGTCGTGGTCCACCCGTCCGCCGAGACGGTCTGCGGCGTGACGGCGTACCCCTCGTTCGTCGAGGCTCCCGGTCCGATCGACCTGGTCCTGGTGGCGGTGCCACCGGAGCAGGTCACCGCCTGCGTCGAGGAGGCTGCCGACGCCGGGGCTCGCGCGGCCGTCGTCATCACCTCCGGCTTCGCCGAGATGGGCTCCGCAGGCGCCGCCCTGCAGCGCGCGCTCGTCCGCACCGCGCGGGAGCGCGGGATCCGGGTGGTCGGGCCCAACTGCCTGGGTCTCCTCGACAACCAGCCCGACGTGCGGCTCTCGGCCACCTTCGCCGGCGCCAACCCGCCCACCGGAGGTCTGGCCATCGCGTCGCAGTCGGGCGGCGTGGGCATCGTCGTGATCGACCTGGCGCGCCGCCTCGGCCTCGGCGTAGGACACTTCGTGTCGCTCGGCAACAAGGCCGACGTCTCCGGCAACGACCTCCTGGCCGCCTGGCTCGACGACCCGGACGTCACCGCCGCAGCGCTCTACCTCGAGTCGTTCGGCAATCCGGCGAAGTTCGCCCGGATCGGACGTCGGTTCGCGGAGTCCAAGCCCCTGTTGGCGGTGGTCGGCGGCCGCTCGGGAAGTGGGCAGCGTGCCGGCGCCTCCCACACGGCGGCCGCCGCCACCGCCGCCGTCCGGGTCGACGCCCTCTTCGCACAGGCGGGGGTCATCGCCTGCCGCGACGCGGAGGAGCTCACGGAGACCGCGCTGCTCCTCGCCGAGCAGCCCCTGCCGACCGGATCCCGTCTCGCGGTCCTCGGCAACGCCGGCGGCCTCGGCGTCCTGGCGGCCGACACGGCGACCCGCTACGGCCTCGAGGTGCCCGTCCTGTCCGACGCTCTCCGGTCGCAGATCACCCGCTACGTCACCGGCACTGTCGGGACCGCCAACCCGGTGGACGCCGGCGCGGGCGGCAGCGCGCGGGACCTCGGCCGGATCGCCGCTCGCCTGCTCGCGACCGACGAGGTGGACGCGGTGCTGCTCGTGCTCGCGGCCACGCGCACCCTCGATCCGGAGGCCACGTTCCAGGCGCTCGCCCGAGCCAGGCGGGCGCACCCCGAGAAGCCGATGCTCGGTGTCCTCCTCGGCGGGCTGGAGGGTCACCCTCTGCCCGGCGTGACGGTCCTGCCGTCCGTCGACTCGGCGATCCGCTCGCTGACCCATGCGGTCGGGTACGGGACGTGGCTGCGCACGCCGCGCACAGCCGCGCCGGTCACCGAGCCGGCCCGGCTCGGCGTCGTACGCCGGTGGGTCGACGAGCACCTGCAGCGCGCCGAGGCGGGCTGGCTCGGCCCTGCTGACGCCGCGGCGCTCCTCGCGCCCTACGACGTGGCTCCCGCCGGGGTCCTGGCCAAGGGCCCGGCCGCGGCGGCCGCAGCCGCGGCGGAGGTGGGCCTCCCGGTGGCGGTCAAGGTCGCCGACCCGCATGTCGTCCACAAGACCGAGCGGGGTCTGGTGAAGGCCGACCTCCCCTACCTCGACCATGTACGGTCCGCGGTGGAGGCCTTCGGTGCGGAGACCGGCGACCCCGACCTCGAGGTCCTGGTGCAACCGATGGCGCACGGCATCGAGGTCGCCCTCGGCGTGGTCCGCGATCCCGGTCTCGGGCCGCTGGTCATGGTGGCCGCAGGCGGCACCGCCACCGAGGTCTGGGACGACCGTCGTCTGCTGCTCGCCCCGGTGTCGGGGCAGGACGCCGCACGCGCCCTGCGCTCGCTCCGGATCTGGACGCTGCTGGCCGGCTACCGCGGGAGCGAGCCCGTCGACGAGCGGGCCCTGGTCGACCTGATCGTGACGCTGGGCCGCCTGGCCGTCGACGTACCGGAGCTCGTCGAAGCCGACCTCAACCCGGTGGTGGCCACCCCGCACGGCGCCGAGCTGGTCGACGTGAAGCTCCGCCTCGACCACGTCTCGCCCGTCGACGCCGGCATACCCCGACGACTCCGAGACGCCGACTGACCCGCCGGGGCGCGACCCGTCGTGCCCCCGACCCGAAGGGGACCACCCGTGTCCGACGAGCTTCCCGGCTCCAGTCAGATGCTGCTCGAAGCCGTCATGGCACTGTCGTCGGATCTCGACCTGCACAGCGTCCTGGCGCGGATCGTCGAGTCCGCCACGGCGTTGACCGACGCGGGCTACGGGGCACTCGGGGTCCTGGGCCGCGACGACACCCTCGGCGAGTTCGTGACGACCGGGCTGACCACGCACGAGCACGAACGCGTCGGCGAGCTCCCGCACGGACGCGGCATCCTCGGTCTGCTGATCACCGAGCCGCGTCCGCTCCGGCTCCACGACCTCACCGCGCACCCCGCGTCGTACGGCTTCCCCCCGCATCACCCACCGATGACGTCGTTCCTGGGCGTGCCGGTGCACATCCGCGGCACGGTCTTCGGCAACCTCTACCTCACCGAGAAGGCGGGTGGGGGCGACTTCACCGAGACCGACGAGCGACTCGTGGTCGCGCTCGCCAACGCCGCGGGACTGGTCATCGAGAATGCGCGCGCCTACGGCCTGAGCGAACGCCGGCGCCAATGGCTCGAGGCGTCTGCCGCTCTCACGGACGCGTTGCAACCTCCGGTGGAGTGGGACCTCGCGCTCGAGCAGATCAGCTCGACGGCCCGGCGGATCGGCAACGCCTGGGCCACCGCCGTCGTCAGCCCGGGTTCGGACGACGAGGTGCGGGCCCTGTCCTGCGAGCCACGCGACGTCGAGCGCGCGCTCGCCCTGGTCGACGAGGCCGTCCGGTCCCTCGGCGACGGCCCACTGGTCGACGCCGTCGACGTGGCGGTCGGACGACGTCGTGGCCTTCGTGGTCCCGCTGCGGGTCAGGCTGGCGGAGGGCGGCACGCTCGTCGCGCTGTTCGACGCCGACGAGGCGCGGCTGCGCGAGGTGGACGAGCGCGAGCTGCTGATCAGCTTCGCCGACCATGCATCTCTCGCGCTCGACCGGGCCCTGGCGGTGGGCGACCGGGAGCTGCTGGCGGTGCTGTCGGACCGCGAGCGCATCGCCCGCGACCTGCACGACACGGTGATCCAGCGGCTGTTCGCGGTCGGGATGCAGCTTCAGGCCGTCGCCCTCACCGGTGGACCCGAGCTCAGCGAGCGCTTGCGAGCCAGCGTCGAGGACGTCGACAGCACCATCCGCGACATCCGGGCCACGATCTTCGAGCTGCAGACCCAGGGCGGGGAGACCCTGCGCGGCGACCTCCAGGCCCTGGCTCGCGAGTACGTACCGATCCTCGGCTACACGCCGAGCGTGCGGACGAGCGGTCCACTGGACACCATCGTCCCGGACGTCCTCCGAGAACAGCTGCTCCCGGTGCTGCGTGAGGCTCTCTCCAACGTCGCCCGCCATGCGCACGCGACCCGGGTCGAGGTGGAGGTGGTCGTCGATGCGGACACGTTGCGCCTCACCGTCCTCGACGACGGGATCGGGCTGCCCGGTCTGGTCACCGAGAGCGGACTACGCAACGCGCGGGACCGCGCCCACCTGCTGGGCGGTGACCTCGAGCTGACGGCCGCCCGGCCGCACGGGCTCGTGCTCCACTGGCACGCTCCGCTGGAGCCCGGGCTCGCCGAGGACTAGCGGGGCCGCGCGTCAGGCGTGGCTCTCGGGGCCGAGCAGCTTGGAGGCGAGCACGGCCGCCTGCGTACGCCGCTCGAGGCCGAGCTTGGCCAGGATGCTGGAGACGTAGTTCTTGACCGTCTTCTCGGCGAGGAACATCCGCTCGCCGATCTGCCGGTTGGTCAGGCCCTCCGCGATCAGGGCGAGGAGCTTCAGCTCCTGCTCGGTCAGGCCGGCCAGCTCGGGGGCCGTGCCGGGACCGTTGCGGACCCGCTCGAGGACGCGGGCGGTGAGCGCCGGGTCGATCAGGGAGTTGCCGGCAGCCACCTGGTGGACCGCACCGATCAGGTCCTGACCGGTGATCTCCTTGAGCACGTAGCCGGCCGCGCCGGCCATGATCGCGGCGAACAGCGCCTCGTCGTCGTCGTACGACGTGAGGATCAGGGCCTTGATCGCCGGATCGACGCCACGGACCGTGCGGCACACCTCGATCCCGGAGCCGTCGGGCAGCCGCGCGTCGAGGACGGCGACGTCGGGGCGCAGGGCGGGGATGCGCGCCGCAGCCTCCTGGGCGAGCCCGGACTCGCCGACGACCACGATGTCGCCACTGGACTCCAGCAGCGCACGCAGGCCCTGGCGCACGACCTCGTGGTCATCGAGAAGGAAGACCCGGATGGGCGTGGCAGCGTCGGTCATGGGGTATGTCTAGCACCGAGCGCGGCGGGGAGGTGAATGACCTCGTCGACATGCTCGAGCCCGACTGGTTCGTGCGTGATCCAGACAACGGCCCGGTCACCGTCACCCGACAGCACCTGGGCCGCCAGGTGCTCGGCGGTGGCGTGGTCGAGATGGGCCGTCGGCTCGTCGAGGACGAGCACGCGCTGGTCGGCCAGCAGCGATCGTGCCACGGCCAGGCGGGCGCGCTCGCCGCCCGAGACGGCTGACGCACCGTCCCCGAGCCGGGTGGCGAGACCGTCCGCCAGACCGCCCAGCCAGACCTCGAGGCCGGCTCCGCGCAGGGCGGCATCGATCTCCTCGTCGGTGGCGTCCGGCCGGGCGAGACGGATGTTCTCCGCGACGGTCGTCGCGAAGACGTGCGGGTCGTCGTCGACCAGCCCGACCGTCCGGCGTACGTCGTCGAGCGCAAGGCGGGGCAGGTCCACGCCGCCGAGCCGGACCGCCCCCTTCTCGGGGTCCACGAACCGCAGCAGCAGCGAGGCGAGGGTGCTCTTGCCCGAGCCGGACGGACCGACGACGCCGATCCGGCGACCCACCGGCACGGAGAGGGACAGGTCGGCCAGGGCCGGGTGGTCGTCCCAGCCGGCCGTCACACCGGCGAGCGCGACCTCCGTGTCGTCGGGCGCGGCGACCGGGACGCGGGGCGGGAGGACCGCGGGCGGAAGGGCGAGCAGGGCGTCGAGCCGGTCCTCCGCGGCCCGGGCTCGGGCCGACGCGGTGCCGGCGTCGACGACCGGCACGATGACCTCGGCGAGCGCCAGTGGCAGCAGCACGAGCAGCGCGGCGATCGGCGCCGTCAGGTCGCCGGCCGCGACCTGTGGTCCGACGACGAGGGCCACGCCGGCGACGGCAGCGCCGCAGCCGACGAGCGCGAGCAGGCGTCCCAGACCGAGCCAGCAGGCGCTGCGCACGGTGTATCGGGCGACCTCGTCGCTGGCCTCGGCGACGGCGGCGACGGCGCGTTCGCCGGCCTGCCACATCACCAGCTCGTCGGCGACCTGGGTGGTCTCGACCACGCGTTCGGACAGACGAGCACGGGCGGCGACGCTGCCGCGCTGGCTGCGAGCCGCGCCCACCCGGGCGATGACGTGGGCGACGCCGCCGACGATGCAGGCGGCGGCGACGACCAGGCCGGTGACCGGGTCGAGCAGTGCGGAGGCACCGGCCGCCAGCAACGCGACGAGGACCAGTCCGCGCACCGGCATCCGGCTCCGGAGCTCGCGGTCGAGCACGCTGTCGACGTCGTCGACGACCGAGGCGAGGACGTCGCCGCGACGCGGACCGAGTCGCCCGGGAGTCAGCGGGACCAGCGCGTCGTACACCTCGGCGCGGCGGCGGGCGAGCAGGCCGAGGGCGGAGTCGTGGGACAGCACGCGCTCGGCGTACCGCAGCACCGGCCGGGCCAGGCCGAACGTGCGGACGGCGACGATGGCGACGAGCAGGGTCAGGACGGCCGGTCGGCTCGAGGCCTGCACGATGAGCCAGCCAGAGGCGGCGGTGAGGGCCACGCCCGCTGCGGAGGCGAGGCCACCGAGGACGGTCGGGAGCACCATCCGGGTCTTGGGGTACGACGCGGACGGGGTGAGCGGGACGACGGGGCTCGCCGGGGTGGACCGCCGCTCGGTGTCCTCGGGCGCGGAGGAGGTCGGCGCGGCCAGGTGGACGACGTGGTCGGCGAGGGCGACCAGGGCCGGCCGGTGGGCGACCACCACGACGGCGCGGTCGCGCGAGAGCTCGACCAGGGTGTCGGCGACGACGTGCTCGGTGAGCGCGTCGAGGTGGGCGGTGGGCTCGTCGAGCAGGACCCAGGGTCGGTCGCTGAGCACGATCCGGGCCAGGGCGAGGCGGGCCCGCTCGCCGGCCGAGAGGGTGGTGCCGTCCTCGCCGAGCGGGGTGCCCAGGCCCTGCGGCAGCTGCCGGACGCGCTCCTCGAGCGCCACCCGGCGGAGCACCGCCCAGACGGCCGCGTCGTCTGCGTCGGGCGCTCCCAGGCGGACGTTGTCGGCGATGCTCCCGGCCACGAAGAGCGGTCGCTGAGGGAGCAGGGCCACCCGTGAGCGCCAGGCCTCGCCGCCGACCGGCACCCCGTCGATGCTCAGCCGGCCGCTGTCGGGGGTCCGCAGCCCGGCCACGACCGAGAGCAGAGTGGACTTGCCGCCACCGGACGGGCCGGTGACCGCGGTGACACCGGTCCGGGGCAGGACGAGGGACGCGCGGTCGAGGGCCGGCACGATCCGACCGGGATAGGTCACGGTCACGTCGTCGACCACGAGGTGGCCGTCACCGCCACCGCTGAGCGCGCGGTCGGGCACCGGGCGGGACAGCAGCTCGTCGACCCGCTCGAAGGTCGCGACCCCCTCGGCCGCGGCGTGGAACTCGGCGCCGACCCGGCGCAGGGGCCAGTAGGCCTCCGGCGCCAGGAGCAGCACGACCAGGGCCGTGCTCAGACCCAGGTGGCCGCCGTCGAGGCGTACGCCGACGGTGACCGCGACCAGCGCGACCGAGAGCGTGGCGACCAGCTCGAGGACGGCCGAGCTGGCGAAGGCGACGCGGAGAGTCTCCAGGCTCGCCTTGCGGTAGCGCTCGGTGACCTCACGGATCCGGGAGGTCTGGGCCTCCGCGCGGCGGAAGGCGACCAGCGTGGGGAGGCCGCGCATCACGTCGAGGAAGTAGCCCGACAGCGACGACATGGCGCGCCACTGGCGCTCCGCGCGGTCGCGCGTGGCCAACCCGACGAGCGCTCCGAAGACCGGGATCAGCGGCAGGGTGGCGAGCACGATCACCGCACTCGTCACGTCCTGGGTGGCGATCACCACGACCGTGAGCAGGGGCAGGACCGAGGCGAGGACCAGCGCGGGGAGGTAGCGGGTGAGGTAGGGCTCGGCAGCGCTGACGCCGCGCGTGACCAGGACCGCCGTCTCACCGGCCTGCGGCGAGTCGGCGGACGACGACGCGAGGACCGCCCGCAGCACCTCCCGTCGTACGTCGGTCCCGACGACGCCGGCGGCCCGGGCGGCGAAGAGCTCGGTGAGCAGCCCGACCAGGCCACGGGCCACGAACAGACCGACCACCGCCACCGCCCAGGGCTGGACACGGTGGTGGTCGACGACGGCCACGATCAGCGCGGTGACGACCCAGGCCTGACCGATGACGAGCAGGCTGGTGACGACACCGCCCGAGATCACCCCGGCCAGCGGGCGCCGCGCCGGGGCGAGGCGCCGCACCAGCCGAGGATCGGTCGGTCTCATCCGACGGGCGCCTCGAGGCGCTCCTGGGGGATGTGCTGCACCGTGATCCGCTGCCGGAACACCCAATAGGTCCAGGCCTGGTAGGCCAACACGATCGGCGTCATGATCACGGCCACGATCGTCATCACCGTCAGCGTGTAGTGCGTCGACGAGGCGTTGCTGGTGGTGAGGTTGAAGGCCGCGGCCGTCGAGCTCGGCATCACGTCGGGGAACAGGGCGATGAACAGGCCGGCCACCGCGAGCGCGAGGCAGACGAACGTCCCGATGAAACCCCAGCCTTCGCGCCCCTTGAGGACCGCGAACAGCCCGCCGAGCAGCGAGACGGCCGCGAGCACGAAGAACACGGCGGAGCCGACGTTCCCGGTCATCACCTGGGTCCAGATCAGGAAGACGACCGCGATGACGGCGGCAGCCAGGCCCAGCTTGACCGCCAACGCCCGGGCCCGCACCCGGATCGGACCGTCGGTCTTCAGGGCGATGTAGATCGCCCCGTGTGTCAAGAACAGCGTGAGGGTGGTGAGTCCGCCGATCAGCGCGTAGGGGTTGAGCAGGTTGAAGAACCCACCCGTGTACTCCTTGGCCGCGTCGATCGGGACGCCCCGCAGGATGTTGGCGAAGGCGACGCCCCACAGCAGCGACGGGATGAACGAGCCGATCACGATCGCTGCGTCCCAACGGCTCCGCCACTGGGGGTAGTGGCCCTTGGCCCGGTACTCGAACGCCACGCCGCGCACGATCAGCGCGAGCAGGATCAGCAGCAGCGGCAGGTAGAACCCGCTGAACAGGGTCGCGTACCACTCCGGGAAGGCCGCGAACGTGGCGCCCCCCGCGACCAGCAGCCAGACCTCGTTGCCGTCCCAGACCGGGCCGATGGTGTTGATCATGACGCGGCGCTCCGTCTCGTCCTCGGCCAGGACGGGCAGCAGCATGCCGACTCCGAAGTCGAAGCCCTCGAGGGTGAAGTAGCCGATCCAGAGGACGGCGATGAGGGCGAACCAGACGGTGGTGAGCTCCACAGCAGTCTCCTAGTACGCGAAGGCGAGAGGTCGGTCGGCGTCGTCCACGTCGTCCGATGGTGGCGGCGGGTCGTCCGGCAGGCCGGCCTTGATGGCCTTGAGCAGCAGCTTCACCTCGATCACCGCCAGCACGGCGTACAGCAGGGTGAAGGTGATCAACGAGGTGGCGACCAGGCCGGCTCCGACGCTCGGGGACACGCCGTTCGCCGTCGTCATGACCCCGAAGACGGCCCAGGGCTGCCGGCCCAGCTCGGTGAAGAGCCAGCCGAAGGAGTTGGCCGCGACGGGCAGCAGCGGGACCAGGATCGCGAGTCGTCCCCACCACTTGTTGGTCGGTGCGCGGCCCTTCCTGGTGACGTAGAGGATGGCGATCGCCGCGGCCGCGCACAGCAGGCCGAGCCCGATCATCAGCCGGAAGCTCCAGTAGGTGGCCCAGATGGTCGGCGTGTAGTCGCCGGGCGAGTAGTAGGCCTGGCCGGGGTCGGAGCCGTACGTCGCCTTGTACTCCGCACGCAGGTCGTCGATGCCCTTGATCTCACCGTTGAAGCTGCCGGTGCCGAGGAAGGACAGCAGGCCGGGGACCTCGATGATCGCGTGGTGCTTCTCGCCGTTCAGGCTCCCGACGGTGAGGATCGAGAACGGGGCGTTGGTCTGGGTCGTGTAGAGGCCCTCCGCCGCCGCCATCTTCATGGGCTGGACCTCGGTCATGATCTTGCCGGAGACGTCGCCGCTGATGGCGACGCCGATGCCGGCGACCAGGAGCACCGAGGCTCCGACCCGCACGCTGCGACGGAAGGTCTCCCGCGCCGCACCCTCGTTGCGCATCATGCTCCACATCGACACCCCGACGACGAAGGCGCCGCCGGTGAGGTACGCCGAGAGCATCACGTGCGGGAACGTGACGAGCTGGACCTTGTTGAGCAGGACCGCGAAGAAGTCGTTCAGCTCGGCGCGGCCGGTCTTCGGGCTGTAGGTGTAGCCCACCGGGTGCTGCATCCACGAGTTGGCGGCCAGGATGAAGTACGCCGAGAAGGCCGTGCCCACATGGGTCAGCCAGATGGTGGCGCAGTGCAGCTTGGGTGAGAGTCGGTCCCAGCCGAAGATCCACAGACCCAGGAACGTCGACTCGAGGAAGAACGCCAGGAGACCCTCGACCGCCAGCGGCGCGCCGAAGATGTCGCCGACGAAGCGGGAGTAGGCACTCCAGTTCATCCCGAACTGGAACTCCTGCACGATCCCGGTCACGACTCCCAGCGCGAAGTTGATCAGGAACAGCTTCCCGAAGAACTTCGTCAGCTTCAGCCACTGCGGGTTCTGCGTCCGGACCCACGCGGTCTCGTAGCCGGCGACGATCGCGGAGAGACCGATCGTGATCGGGACGAAGAGGAAGTGGTAGACGGTGATGATGCCGAACTGCCAGCGGGCAAGGTCAAGTGGGTCCACGCGGACAGTCTGGTTGAGCCCGACGCGCGGGGTAAGCCCGAGTGGCCCGCACTTTCGGGACCTTGGTCCTCGATCTGCGCGGGCCCTACGGCCCTGCCCCGGAGCACCGCTGCTTCCTAGGGTCGGGATGCGTCCTCGGGATGGCGCACTCCGACTCCCGGGCATCCCGTCGCCCGGGGCTGGGCCTCACCGTCGTCTGGGCAGATCCGGCGGTGAGGCCTTTGGGTCGTCCGCCTGAGGGTCACCTAGAAGTGAACCTCCGGCGGACGACGAGCGACGCGGCGCTCAGCGGGCGGGCCGTCAGGCGCCGGCGAGGAAGGCCAGGAGGTCCTGGCGGGTGAGGACGCCGACGGGCTTGCCGTCCTCGTGCACCAGTACGGCGTCGGCGTCCTCCAGGAGCGCGACGGCCTCGTGCGCCGACTCGCTGGAGCCGATGGTCGGCAGCGGTGGGGACATGTGGTCCTCGACCCGGTCGGTGAGGTGAGCGGCGCCGGTGAAGAGCGCCTCGAGGAGGGTCCGCTCCGAGACCGAGCCCGCGACCTCGGCCGCCACGATCGGCGGCTCGGCGCGCACCACCGGCATCTGGGAGACGCTGTACTCCTGCAGGATCGCCACCGCCTCGGCGATGGTCTCGGCCGGGTGGGTGTGCACCAGGTCGGGCAGCCGGCCGGACTTCCCGCGCAGCACCTCGCCGACGGTCTGGTCACTCGCGGTGAGGCCGGTGGCGAAGCCGTACTGGGCCAGCCACTCGTCGTTGAACACCTTGGTCAGGTAGCCGCGCCCCGAGTCGGGCAGGAGTACGACGATCACGGCGTCGTCGCCGTTCGGCGTGCCGGCGAGCTCCTGGGCGACCTGACGCGCGGCGTAGGCAGCCATTCCGGAGGAGCCGCCGACGAGCATGGCCTCCTCGCGTGCCAGCCGGCGGGTGAACGCGAACGAGTCGGCGTCGGAGACCTCGATGACGCGGTCGGCGACCGAGCGGTCGTAGGTCTCGGGCCAGAAGTCCTCGCCCACGCCTTCGACGAGGTACGGACGACCGGTGCCGCCGGAGTACACCGAGCCGGCCGGGTCGGCACCGATCACCTGCACCGCGGCGTTCTGCTCCTTGAGGTAGCGGCCGACGCCGCTGATGGTGCCGCCGGTGCCCATGCCGCACACGAAGTGCGTGATCCGCCCCTCGGTCTGCCGCCAGATCTCGGGACCCGTGGTCTCGTAGTGGGATCGCGGGTTGTTCGGGTTGGAGTACTGGTCGGGCTTCCAGGCGCCGGGCTCCCTGGAGAGCCGGTCGCTGACGTTGTAGTAGGAGTCGGGGTGCTCCGGCGCGACTGCGGTCGGACAGACGACGACCTCGGCGCCGTACGCCTTGAGCACGTTGCGTTTGTCCTCGCTGACCTTGTCGGGGCAGACGAAGACGCAGTGGTAGCCCCGCGACTGCGCGACCATGGCCAGCCCGACACCGGTGTTGCCCGAGGTCGGCTCGACGATCGTGCCGCCCGGCTGCAGCTCACCGGAGGCCTCGGCGGCGTCGATCATCCGCGTCGCGATGCGGTCCTTCACCGAGCCGCCGGGATTGAGGTACTCCACCTTGGCGAGCACGAGCGGGCCGTGTGCGCCGCCGCCCTCGGGCAGGTCGAGAGTGCCGTGCATCCGCACCAGCGGGGTGTTGCCGACGAGGTCGAGCATCGACTCCACGTAGTCCATGGCCGTCAACATAGCCGCGGTCCGGAGGTCGCTTCACATCGGCGAGAATCGTCCTCGTGGACGCCGACAGCCCCGCCAGCCGTACGGCGCTGGGCGCTGCCCGGCACCGCGCCGTCCACCAGCTGATCGAGGCGGGATCGATCCTCGACGACCCGCTCGCGGTGCGGGTGACGGGCGACGACGCGGACGACGCTCGTCGCCCGGGCCCGCGAGCGCGGCGACGACCGGATGCGCTGGTTCGTGTGCGCGCGCAGCAGGTTCGCCGAACAGGTCCTCGCCGATGCGGTGACGGCCGGGGTCGACCAGCTCGTCGTCCTGGGCGCCGGCCTGGACACCTTCGCCTACCGCAGTCCGTACGACGGTCTGCGCGTCGTCGAGGTCGACCATCCGGCCACGCAGGCCTGGAAGCTCGAGCGACTGGCCGGGGCCGGGATCGAGGTGCCGGACACCGTCGTCCACGCACCCGTCGACTTCGAGCGGCAGGAGCTCCCTGCGGTGCTGGACCAGACCCTGGACCGCGACCGCCCGGTGCTGTTCTGGTGGCTCGGCGTGACGCCGTACCTGACCGGTCCCGCCGTCGAGACCACCCTCCGCCTGCTGGGCTCGCTGCGCTCGTCGGCCGTCGTCCTCGACCATGCGACGCCGTTGGACGATGCCACCGAGTCGACCGGGCCGGGGCGACGGCGCCGGGAGGCGGTGGCCCGACTCGGCGAGCCCTGGGTCAGCGCCTACGCCTACCCGGAGCTCGCCGAGGTCGTGCGTCGGTCCGGCTTCACCGAGGTGCGGCCGGAGGACGAGGGTGCGACGATCCGCCGTTGTCTGGGCCTGACGCCCCCCGACAGTCAGCGCCCACCGCGGCCCTCACACCTCGTCCTGGCCACCCGCGGGTGGCCGCCGTCCGGTCAGCCGCGGCGGTAGCGGCTGGTCAGCTCGGGCTGCGGGTTGAAGGCCCAGAGCGTGTAGCGGTTGGCGCGGCGCAGCAGCTGCCGGCCGACCGCGCGGAACGTGGTGCCGTTCATGGTGCGTCTCCTTCCGTGCGCGGGCCTCCGTCCGGCCCGTCGAGTCCACTCTCCTGGTGCAATGTTTCGGGCACGTTAGATCGTTCCAATTTCTGGTGAGACCCGGGTCACGCACCCGGCCGCGCCGGTCGTCCGGCGGGACCGGGGGCGCCCGGTTCCACCCTCGGCGCGCCTCGCTAGGTTGTCTCCATGGGGAAGGCCGCTGCGGCGCGCAAGCTGGCCTCCGCCGCGGCGTTCGGAGGCGGAGGTCTCTCCGTGCTGGGCGCCGGCCTCTACGGCGTGCTCCGCGCCGAGGCCACGCTCGCGCGGCACGCGATCGGCAATGCCGGCGACGAGCCGCCGCCCGACTCCACCGGCTGGTACGGCCGCGGCCGACCCGGTCCCGCGATCAAGGTCGCCCTCCTGGGCGACTCCAGCGCCGCCGGCTACGGCGTCGACCGAGCCGTCGAGACACCCGGCGCCCACCTGGCCAGCGGAATCGCCGCCGGGGCCGACCGCCGGGTCCACCTGCGCGCCTTCGCCAGGGTCGGCGCGCAGTCCTCCGACCTCACCGGCCAGATCGACCGCGCCCTCGCCACCGACCCCGACCTCGTCGTGATCCTGGTCGGCGCCAACGACGTGACCCACCAGGTGCGTCCCTCGCAGTCGGTGCGCCACCTCGGCGGCGGCGTACGCCGGCTCCGCGAAGCGGGTGCCAAGGTCCTGGTGGGCACCTGCCCCGACCTCGGCACCGTCAAGCCGATCCCGCCCCCGCTCAAGCAGGTCGCCCGCTCCTGGTCGCGACGACTGGCGGCCGCGCAGGCGATCGCCGTCGTCGAGGAGGACGGTGTGGCGGTCTCGCTCGGCTCGATCCTCGGCCCCGACTTCGAGGCGGCCCCCGCCCTGCTGTTCGGTCCCGACCGGTTCCACCCGTCGGCCGAGGGCTACCGCGCCCTCGCGGAGGTCCTCGTCCCCAGCGCCTTGAGCACGCTGGGCTTCGGCGAGGACGAGCCCTTGCGGGCGCGCGGCGAGGGCACGATGCCGGTCGCCACCGCGGCGGTCCGCTCGGCCAAGACGCCGGGCACGGAGCTGGGAGACAAGAAGGGCCTCTGGGTGGAGGTACGCCGGCGTGCCCGGCTCCGCTCCGTCCCAGAGGCCCCCTCGGACGACGAGGTCGTCACTGACGCATGATGGCCAGGATGCGCAGCAGGTTGGTGTAGATCCAGACCAGGCTGACCGTCAGGCCGAAGGCGGCCCGCCACGACTCGCGGTCGGGCAGCCCGGCCCGCACGCCGTTCTCGACGAAGTCGAAGTCGAGGATCAACATGAACACGCCCAGCACCAGCCCGAGGATCGCGAAGACCAGGCCGATCCCGCTGAAGCCGTACAGCCCGATGGCGCTGCCGAACGCACTCAGCACCAGCTCGAGGACGCTCAGACCCACCAGCGCGAACATGGCGCCGATCACGAACATCCGGAACCTGTTGCTGACCTGGATGTTGAAGAACTTGTACGCCGCGAGCGTGCCGGCGAACGCGGCGAACGTGCCGATCACGGCCTGGATCACGATGCCGCCGCCGAAGGCGTAGTCGAACCACTTGCTCAGCGCGCCCAGGGCCACACCCTCGAGCGCGGCGAAGGCCAGTACGAGGGCCGGGCTGATCACGCGCTTGAACGAGTTGACCAGCGACAACCCGAAGGCGCCGAGCGAGCCGATCGCCATCCAGGCGTAGAGGGTGGAGATGTCGCTCTGCGACAGCGTGCTCCCGGAGGCGCCCAGGTCGGGGGTCATCACCCAGGTGATGAAGGCGGCGACGACGACGATGAGGATGGACAGGCCGGTCTTCTGGACCACGCTGTCGATCGTCATCCGGCCGGTGCCGGCCCCGGTGTGGGTGGTGGGGCTGCCGGTGCTCCAGGTGGACGGGTCGCTGACCGGTGCCTGGCCGTAGCCCGGCGTCGCGGTGCCGTTTGCGTCGTACACCTGGTTGCCGTACGCGTTCGCGCGTCCGTTGAACTCGTCGGAGTTGCGGAAGACGGGGTTGTTGCTCTGCATGGTCTCTCCTCGGAGGCCGCCACGGCCGTCGCTCTGACGGACCGCTGGGACCGATCCTACCGATTCCCACCTCGGAACCGGAGCCGAGCGGAGCGCTCGGTCGGGGTGGACGGTCGGTGGTCGCTGTTAGGTTCGCCGGATGCGATTCGGGCTCAGCGTGCCGCCGTTCACCGACCCGGCCGCGGTGGTGGCCCTGGCGACCCGCGCCGAGGCGTCCGGATGGGACGGCTTCTTCCTCTGGGACCACCTCAGCTGGGACGGCACCGTCGACGCGCACGACCCCTGGGTGCTCCTGGGCGCGATCGCCCAGGAGACCGAGCGGGTCCGGCTCGGCACCATGGTCACGCCCTTGTCGCGTCGTCGGCCGCAGATGGTGGCCAAGCACCTGACGACGCTCGACCACCTCAGCGGCGGCCGGGCCGTGCTGGGCGTGGGCCTCGGTGACCCGCCGGACCTCGACTTCTCCGACTTCGGCGACGAGCCGTCCTACCGGGTGCGAGCCGCGATCACCGACGAGGCCCTGAGCGTGCTCGGTGGCCTGCTGGGCGACGGTCACGCCTCCCACCACGGCAGCCACTTCGACGTCGAGGCGTCGGTGCGTCCCCTCCCGGTGCAACGACCGCGGATCCCCATCTGGGTGGCCGGCCGGGCGCCCCACACCCGTCCGCTCGAACGCGCCAAGCGGTGGGACGGCTATGTCCCGATCGCCGACCCCTTCCTCTCGCCCAGCGACCTGGCCGCGTACGTCGGCGAGCACCCCCGCGACGGGTGGGACCTCGTCGCGCAGTGGACCCCCGGCGTACCCGCCGAGGAGTTCGCGGCCGTCGGCGTCACCTGGCTGATGCAGTCGACCTGGCCTCGGAGGACGGCTGGCTCGACGAACTGGAGACGCTCGCGTCGGCACCGCCCGCGTGAGCCTCCTCTGCATCCACCGACGTCCCGGTCGCTCGCCCGGGGATCGCTGAATTTGGTGAGGCGCCCGCTGGCGCAGTGGTTACCCTCGAAGCTGCAGGTGTTTCGACGTCGGGGGAAACAACGTGGTGGCTTCCGGAGCCAAAGCGCTCAGACTCATGGCCGCGGCCGCCCTTGCGCTCGGCATCTCGCAGGCCGCGATGCCGGCCGCACACGCGGCTGGGATCACCAATGTGCCGGACAGAACCGCGTCGTTCAACGGGCAGGTCAACGCCGTGGCCTACCACGACGGCGTGATCTACGTCGGTGGGAACTTCACCGCCGCGATCCAGAACGGCCAGTCGATCACCCGTCACCACGTGGCGGCCATCGACGAGGCCACCGGGACCGTCCTGCCCTGGAACCCCGACACCAACGGTGCTGTGTACGCCCTCGCCGTCACGGATTCGGCGACCTACATCGGGGGCACCTTCGGCAAGGTCGGCGGCGCCACGCACGCCAACCTCGCGCGGGTGGCCACCGCCGGCACCGGAGGCGTGTACGCGCAGTTCACAGCCAGCGCCACGAGCGGAGGCGTGAAGGCCCTGACCGTGAGTGGCTCGACGGTCTACGCAGGCGGCAGCTTCCGCGTGGCCGACGGTCGGTCGAAGCCTCGCCTCGCGGCGTTCGACGGTCAGACCGGCGCTCTGCGGACCGCGTTCGGCGCCGTACCGTCCGGCACCGTGCGGACGTTGTACGCCGCCAACAACAGGATCTACGTCGGCGGCGACTTCAACTCGATGAACGGCCTGTGGCGTGGCCGTTATCTCGCCTCGATCGACCCCACCACGGGCGCGCTTCCGTCCGGCTGGACGTCGCCCGTCGGCTACCGGGTCATGAACGTGACGGCAACGTCGACGCACGTCTACGCCGCGGCGGACGGATCGGGCGGACACCTCGTGGCCACGGATCTCAACGGCAGTCAGCAGTGGATCCTCACCGCTGACGGTGGCTTCCAGGCGGTGACCGTGCTCGGCAGCACGATCTACGCCGGTGGGCACTTCACCAACGTCTGCTCGACCCTGCGGACGGGCGCCCACGGCGCATGTCTGGACGGCAGCGTGCGCCGTCAGAAGATGATCTCCGTCGACATGAACGGCAACCTGCTCTCGTGGGCACCGCAGGCGAACTCCAACCTCGGCGCCTTCTCGATGGCGTCCGACCCGGCGACGGGCCGGATCGCAGTGGGTGGCCAGTTCACGAAGTTCAACTTCGGCAAGATCTCGCAGCCCTACTTCGCCCAGTTCGGTTGACCTGCGGGTGTTCGGCACCCGGCCGCACCACGCCCTTGCGGAGGATCAGGATCTGAGGTGCCCCCGCTGGGGGTCGAACCCAGACTGAACCGCTTTTAAGGCGGCTTCCTCTACCGGTTGGGATACGGGGGCCCCCGGCGCCACGACTATAGGGAGACTCCGGCGACGTCGCGGGCCGAGCCGAGCACGTCGTCGAGCATCGCGGGGGTCAGTCGTCCGGTGAAGGTGTTGTGCTGCGAGGGGTGATAGCACCCCAGGAGGGTGACCTCGTGCGCGCCGGAGGCCACGGCCGCGCGGGCGCCGTGGCCGAACCTCGGCTTCGGCCTCGGTACGGCGAACCCGGCGCCGGCCAGGGCGCGCAGCGCGCCGTCCCACCCGTAGGCACCCAGGGCCACCACCACCCGGAGCGACGGCGCCAGCAGCGCCACCTCCTGGTTGATCCACGGAGCGCAGGCGTCCCGTTCGGCGACGGTCGGCTTGTTGGCCGGCGGCGCACAGCGAACCGTCGCCACCATCCGGGTCTGGACCAGGGCCTGACCGTCCCCCGCGTGCTCGCTGGCCGCCCGCGCGGCCAGACCCACCCGGTGCAGGCTGGCGAACAGCCAGTCACCGGAAGAGTCGCCGGTGAAGACCTAATCTGTAATGAACCCAACGTACCCGCGTAGCAGTTCGCGGCTCGTCGGCGTCACCTGGCTGATGCAGTCGACTCTGGCTTCGGAGGACGCGCTGGCTCTTTAGACGAGCTGCACGAGCTCGCGGCGTCGCCTCCCGCCTGAGGTGCCCCGCTAGGGTAAGCGTACGCGGTGCTCGTCGTCGGCGATGCCGACGTCACCGTCGTCGGCCTCCCGTATGCGGCCGCTTCGGCGACCGTGGCGACGACGAGCGCGAGTCCCGCCACTGCGGCGGCCACGGTGAGGTGTCGCGGACGGCGAGACTGTGTTGTCATCTGTTGCCTCCAGGAACGCTCTGTGTCGGACCGCACGTGGTGCCGACGATGAGGGGCGCACTTCACCGCGAAGGGGTGCCGAGAGGATCAGGCAGCGGAGTGGTCGGGTCATCCGGTCCGAGCGCCTGAGCTAACGGGGTACTCCCCACGGGGCGCTCCTCTCGATGGGCCATCATGCCCTGTTTGCCCGGGAACCGGAACAACCTCCTTGCAAGAGCGGCGCCGCGAGACATCTCTCCACTCGTCTGCCAGTCCAGGTCGTCTCCCAAGCCGCGTCACACGAACGACGGCGCAGCGCTCGAAGGAGGGCTGACTCGACGAGCTGCCTAGCCGCAGCGTGCCTGAGGTGCCCCCGCTGGGGGTCGAACCCAGACTGAACCGCTTTTAAGGCGGCTTCCTCTACCGGTTGGGATACGGGGGCCCCCGGCGCCACGACTATAGGGAGACTCCGGCGACGTCGCGGGCCGAGCCGAGCACCTCGTCGAGCATCGCGGGGGTCAGTCGTCCGGTGAAGGTGTTGTGCTGCGAGGGGTGATAGCACCCCAGGAGGGTGACCTCGTGCACGCCTGAGGCCACGGCCGCGCGGGCGCCGTGGCCGAACCTCGGCTTCGGCTTCGGTACGGCGAACCCGGCGCCGGCCAGGGCGCGCAGCGCGCCGTCCCACCCGTAGGCACCCAGGGCCACCACCACCCGGAGCGACGGCGCCAGCAGCGCGACCTCCTGGTTGATCCACGGAGCGCAGGCGTCCCGTTCGGCGACGGTCGGCTTGTTGGCCGGCGGCGCACAGCGAACCGTCGCCACCATCCGGGTGTGGACGAGGGTCTGACCGTCCCCCGCGTGCTCGCTGGCCGCCCGCGCGGCCAGACCCACCCGGTGCAGGCTGGCGAACAGCCAGTCACCGGACGAGTCGCCGGTGAAGACCCGGCCGGTGCGGTTGCCGCCGTTCGCGGCGGGGGCCAGACCCACGATCACGATCCGCGCCTCGCCGACCCCGGTCGTCGGAGCGCCCCAGCCCGCGATCGGCCGGCCCCAGTAGGGCTGGTCGGCGAACGACGCCCGCTTGTCGCGGGCGACGTCCTCGCGCCACCGCACCAGCCGAGGGCACGCCGAGCACACGCTGGTCCGGGCCTCGAGCTCGGTCAGGTCGTCGGTGCCCGCCAGCCGTCGTACGGCGGCCGGGGTGCGCGCCGACGGGAGTCGTCGGGCCGGCGGGGTCATCGGGCCAACCGGTCCCGGGCGGTACGGGGCTGGCGAACGGCTCACCGGTCACCGGGTGCGGGAGCAGGGTCATGCGCCGTCCGCCAGCGACCAGGCGATGCCGTGGAGGATGTCGGCCTCGGAGACCCGGTAGTCGTCGACGCCGGAGGCCGTGAGCACGCGCGACCAGATCAAGGCGCCCGCCCCGATCACGTCGGCGCGGCCGGGATGCATCGACGAGATGGCCCGCCGCTCGCCCACCGTCATCCCCACCAGCCTCTCGACGTACGCGCGCGTCGCCGCGGCGCCCAGCACCGCGCCGTCGATCGCGTCGCGGTCGTAGCACGGCAGGTCGAGCATCGCCGCGGCCAGCGTCTTGATGGTCCCGGAGGTCCCGACCACTGATCGCGACCGGGCGAGCGGCACCGGCCCACGGTCGAGGTGAGCGTCGATGTCGGCGACACAGGCGGCGACCTGGTCGGGGGTCGGCGGGTCGTCGTGGAGGTGCCGCTCGTGGAGCCGCACGGCTCCGATGTCCATCGACGTCGCGGAGTCGGGGTGCTCGGCGCCGATGACCAGCTCGGTCGAGCCGCCCCCGATGTCGACCACGAGGACCGGCGGCTCCAGCTGGTCGCGGAGCGCCCGAGTGGCGCCTGCGAAGACCAGGGTCGCCTCCTGGTCGCCCGACAGCACCTCCGGCACCACGCCGAGGCGCTCGTGGACGCCGGCGGTGAAGACCTCGGCGTTGCGGGCGTCGCGCGTCGCCGACGTCGCGCAGAAGCGCACCCGGTCGACGCCGTGGGCCGCGATCAGCGCGGCGTACTCGTCGACGGCGGCGAACGTACGCGCCAGCGCCTCGGCCGTGAGCGAGCCGGTCGCGTCGACGCCCTGCCCCAGACGCACCATCCGCGACTCGCGGACGGAGATCTCCGGCAGGTCGCCGATCAGCAGCTTGATGGAGTTGGTGCCGCAGTCGATCGCCGCGATCTCAGACACAGGGTCCCTCGGCCCACCACGCACCGAGCCGCTCGACGACCTCGTCGCCGAGCGGGTTCACACCGGCCCCGGCGGCCAGTGCCTGCGCGGCGAGGGCGTGGAGACACTTGACCCGGTCGGGCATCCCGCCGGCCGAGACCTGCGCGATCTCGGGCACGTCGCCGAGCTCGGCCCGAGCGGCGAGGTAGGCCTCGTGGGCGGCGGCGTACGACGCGGCGAGGTCGGCGTCCTCGGTGAGCCGGGCCTCCATCTCGCGCATCACGCCGGAGCCCTTCGAGGGTGCCGATCAGCGATGCGACGCGCGGGCAGGTGAGGTAGTACGTGGTCGGGAACGGGGTCCCGTCGGGCAGCCTGGGCCCGGTGACGACGACGTCGGGCAGCCCGCACGGGCAGCGATGACCGACGGCACGGGTGCCGCGAGGAGGCCGCCCCAGCTGGACCTCCACCGCGGCCAGGTCGGCCGCGGCGACCGGCTCAGTGGGCGTTGCCACCGAGATACTTCAGGGGTTGGCGCTTGGGCGCGACCGGGGGGTTGCCGGCCAGCTCGACGGACTTCCACTCCGCGGTCCACCAGGCCGTGGGCGTCGTCGTGCTGGTCGTCCGCGGGTCGCTCAGCGTGGCCTGCGCCGCCAGGGGCTTGCCGTCGGCGCCGATCACGACGTACGACGTCTGGCCGGGCATCAGGTAGCCGAACCGGGCTCGCGCCTGCTCCTTGACGTAGGCCGGGTCCTGCCAGCGCTGCTTCTCGCTCTCGAGCTCCTGGATGCTCGACTGGCTCGACGCGATCTGGGCCCGCAGCGACTGGATCTGGCTGTGCTGCTGGAAGTAGGCCTTCAGCGACGACGCGTAGGAGATGGTCAGCACCGAGAGCACGAGGACGAGGACCATCGCACGGCCCGTGAACCGGGACTGGCGCGGCTGGGACGTCGGGGTGGCGGCAGCCGCAGCCGCGCCGGCGCGAGCACGCGGGCGCTGCCGCGGTCCGCTCGGGCGTGAGCCCGGGCGTCCGCTCGGAGCGCGGCGTGGCTGCTGCGGCATCGCTCGTCAGACCCCGAAGCGCGGGAAGGCGCGGGCGCCGGCGTAGCGTGCCGCGTCGGCGAGCTCCTCCTCGATCCGCATCAGCTGGTTGTACTTGGCCACGCGCTCGGAGCGGGCCGGCGCGCCGGTCTTGATCTGGCCGCAGTTGGTGGCCACCGCGAGGTCGGCGATCGTGGTGTCCTCGGTCTCGCCCGAGCGGTGGCTGATCATGCAGCGCCAGCCGTTGCGGTGGGCGAGGTCGACGGAGTCGAGGGTCTCGGTGAGGGATCCGATCTGGTTGACCTTGACCAGCAGAGAGTTGGCCTGCCCGCCGTCGATGCCGCGCTGGATCCGCTCGACGTTGGTGACGAAGAGGTCGTCGCCGACGATCTGCACCGACTCACCGAGCTCGTCGGTCAGCGTCTTCCAGCCGTCCCAGTCGTCCTCGTTGAGAGGGTCCTCGAGACTGACGATCGGGTACGACGACACCAGCTCGGCGTAGTACGCGGTCATCTCGTCGGCCGACTTGATGCCCCCCTCGAAGGCGTAGGAGCCGTTGTCGAAGAACTCGCTGGCGGCCGCGTCCATCGCGAACGCGATGTCGGTGCCGGGCCGGAGGCCGGCCGCCTCGACGGCCTCGACGATCAGGTCGAGGGCCGCGCGGTTGCTCTCGAGGTCGGGCGCGAAGCCGCCCTCGTCGCCGAGGCCGGTGGCCAGGCCCTTCGTGTGGAGCACCGACTTCAGCGCGTGGTAGACCTCAGCGCCGTACTGGATCGCCTCGCGGAAGGTGGCCGCGCCGATCGGCGCGATCATGAACTCCTGGATGTCGACGTTGGAGTCGGCGTGCGAGCCGCCGTTGAGGATGTTCATCATCGGCACGGGGAGCAGGTGGGCGTTGGGTCCGCCGACGTAGCGGTAGAGCGGCAGCCCGGCCGACTCCGCCGCGGCGCGGGCCACCGCCAGCGACGCGCCGAGGATCGCGTTGGCGCCGAGGTTCGCCTTGTTGGGGGTGCCGTCGAGGTCGATCATCGTCTGGTCGACGAGGCGCTGGTCGTCGGCGTCCATGCCCTCGAGGGCCGGGCCGATGGTCTGGACCACGCCGGCGACGGCCTTCTGCACACCCTTGCCGCCGTAGGGCTTCTCGCCGTCGCGCAGCTCGACCGCCTCGAAGGCCCCGGTCGACGCACCGCTCGGCACGGCCGCGCGAGCGAACGAACCGTCGTCGAGCATGACCTCGACCTCGACGGTGGGGTTGCCGCGGGAGTCCAGGATCTCGCGGGCGCCGACAGCTTCGATGATCGCCATGCCGGTCAGACTATCCGCGTGCCCGAGCAAGGCCGCTCCGACACGACGCAGTCGGGTCGGAGCGGCCGCCGCACGACGCCGACCCGGCCCTTGTTCACGCCGCACGACGCCGACCCGGCCCTTGTTCACGCCGTACGACGCCGACCCGGCCCCTGTTCACGCCGTACGACGCCGACCCGGCCCCTGTTCACGCCGCACGACGCCGACAACACGAGCCGGGTCAGCGCTCGTACACGTCAACACGAGCCGGGTCAGCGCTCGTACACGTCAACACAAGCCGGGTCAGCGCTCGTACACGTCAACACGAGCCGGGTCAGCGTGGGGCGGCCCGGCGGACGGCGTCGCGGAGGGACTGCTCGGGGTCGAGGCCCGAGGCGGTGGCCTCGGCGACGAGGGCGAGGAGCCGGTCACCGAGGTCGGCGTCGCGGTCGTCGGCCGAGGGCAGTCCGGTGGCGGCGTCGGGGACGCGCTCGAGGATCTTCGTCGCCAGCAGCAGGGCGGGCAGCATGCCCGCGATCCCGTCGTACGGCGAGGTGCGCGGCTTCTCCGACGCCTTGATCTCCTGCCACTGCTGGTTGACCTCCGCCGCGGACAGGGCCGACGGGCCGGAGGAGTCGGCGCCGAAGACGTGAGGGTTGCGCCGGTGCATCTTGTCGGCGATGCCCCGCGCGACGTCGTCGAGGGTGAACTCGCCCGACTCCTCGGCGATCACCGCGTGGAAGTAGACCTGGAGAAGCAGGTCGCCGAGCTCCTCGCGGAGATGATCGGTGTCGCCGGTGTCGATCGCCTCGAGGGCCTCGGACGTCTCCTCCTGGAGGTAGCGCGCCAGCGACCGGTGGGTCTGCTCGCTCTTCCAGGGGCAGTCGCGACGGAGCCGGCGCATGTCGGCCAGGAAGTCGAGCAGCGGCTCCCCGGTCATCGCCGAGCCACCGTCAGCCGCAGACCTGCGAGGGGCTCAGCGCCGCGGTGTACTCGGGATCGGGCTGCGACGCGCCGGCCGCGGCCACGCCCTGGGAGGCCAGCGGGCTGAGCGGGTACGACGTCTGGTCGCTGGCGGCCTTGAACTGACCCCCGTCGGCGGCGAGGCCGAACACCGGGTCGATGCTGATCGAGTGGTCCTTCAGCCAGTCCTGGGTCGCGACCTGGCCGCGCTGGAGGGCCTCCTTGGCGGTCGGGTTCGCGTTGCCGGACTCCGCGAGCAGCTTCTGGCCGACCGCCACCTGCACGGTCGAGAGGTAGGCACCGCCGGCCTCGACGTCGACCACCGCCTCGCGCAGCTGCGACGAGGCCGAGGCGAACTGCTGCTCGACCTTGGTGACCTGCTGGTCGTACTGCGAGGTCGGCTGCACGTCGTAGGCCTCCGCGAGCTGCTGGCCGAGCAGGCGCTGCGAAAGGTTCGCGGCGACGAACTGCCGGAGGTAGCGCATCGGCACGCGCTGGCTCTGCTGGGTGATCTGCGGCTCGTAGGCCTGGCAGTAGCGCGTCGCCGTGGTGTCGATCCTGCTCATCGAGATCGTCTCGTCGCCGACGACGGCGGCCGCGCCGGGGTGGATCCCCGTGGACGCGCCGCACCCGCTGAGGACGAGCCCGGCGGCGGCGAGACCGGCCAGGCCGACCGACCGGCCGACCGAACGGCGCGGCTGACGCGACGACATCACGCTGCCCTCCTGCGGGCGCAGCTCGCCCGCACGGCCCCACGCAGCGAGCACGCCCACGCGCGCTCTCGCTTCGCTCACGATGACTCCCTCGGATCGATGACGGTGTCGACGACCGTACGCGCCCATTCAAGCAGGGCCACCCCATCGATCGGGCGCGCCCCGGCACCCTCGACGTGCGGCCGCGGGACGAGCATCGTGCCGAGCTGGGTCTTCACGATGCTGCGGGGATACAGCCGGTTCAGCCGTACGACGCGTGACTCCGGCAGGCTGACCGGAGCGAAGCGCACGTTGCGCCCGGCGATGGTGACCTCGGAGATGCCGGCCTGACGGGCCCGTGCCCGGAACCTCGCCACCAGCAGCAGCGACGCGACCTCCAGGGGCGGCTCCCCGTAGCGGTCGTCGAGCTCGTCGCGGATCTGGTCGACGTCGTCGTCGGTGCGGACCTCGGCCAGGCGCCGGTACATCTCGAGCCGCAGCCGCTCGCTGGGGATGTAGGTGTGGGGCAGGTGAGCGTCGACCGGCAGCTCGATGCGCACCTCGCCGAGGTCGTCGGTCGGAGCGCCGTCGGAGCGGAACTCCTGCACCGCCTCGCCGACGAGGCGGACGTAGAGGTCGAAGCCGACGTCGGCGATGTGCCCGGACTGCTCGCCGCCGAGCAGGTTGCCCGCGCCGCGGATCTCGAGGTCCTTCATCGCGATGGCCATGCCGCCGCCGAGGTCGGAGTGCTGGGCCAGGGTGGCCAGCCGCTCGTGGGCGGTCTCGGTGAGCGGCTTCTCGGCGGGATAGAGGAAGTAGGCGTAGGCGCGCTCGCTGGACCGGCCCACGCGCCCGCGCAGCTGATGGAGCTGGGACAGGCCCAAGGTGTCGGCGCGCTCGATGATCATCGTGTTGGCGTTGGAGACGTCGAGACCCGACTCCACGATCGTCGTACAGACCAGGACGTCGAAGCGCTTCTCCCAGAAGTCGAGCATCACCTGCTCGAGCTGGTGCTCCCCCATCTGGCCGTGGGCCACGGCGACCCGCGCCTCGGGGACGAGCTCGCGGATCCGGGCCGCGGCCCTCTCGATCGACTGCACCCGGTTGTGGATGAAGAAGACCTGTCCCTCGCGCAGCAGCTCGCGTCGGATCGCCGCGGTCACGGTGCGGTCCTCGTAGGCGCCGACGTAGGTGAGCACGGGGTGGCGCTCCTCGGGCGGCGTGGTGATCGTCGACATCTCCCGGATGCCGGTGATCGCCATCTCCAGGGTGCGTGGGATCGGTGTCGCGCTCATCGACAGGACGTCGACACTGGTGCGGAGCCGTTTCATCTGCTCCTTGTGCTCGACGCCGAAGCGCTGCTCCTCGTCGACCACGATCAGGCCGAGGTCCTTCAGCCGGATGTCGGGGTTGAGCAGTCGATGGGTGCCGATCACGATGTCGACCGAGCCCTCACGCAGGCCCTCGGCGACCTCGCGCGCCTCCTTCTCCGTCTGGAAGCGGCTCAGCGAGCGGATCGTCACCGGGAACGCGCCCATCCGCTCGGCGAACGTCGAGTAGTGCTGCTGCACCAGCAGTGTCGTCGGGACGAGGACCGCGACCTGCTTGCCGTCCTGCACGGCCTTGAACGCCGCGCGAACGGCGATCTCGGTCTTGCCGTAGCCGACGTCGCCGCAGACCAGCCGGTCCATCGGAACCGTCTGGCGCATGTCGGCCTTCACCTCCTCGACGGTGGTCAGCTGGTCGGGGGTCTCGTGGAAGGGGAAGGCGTCCTCGAGCTCCCGCTGCCACGGGGTGTCGGGCCCGAAGGCGTGGCCCTGGGTGGCCTGGCGCGCGGCGTAGAGCTTGATCAGCTCGGCAGCGATCTCACGCACCGCCTTGCGCGCTCGGCCCTTGCGCTTGGCCCAGTCGGACCCGCCGAGCCGGTCGAGGCTTGGCTGCTCGCCGCCGACGTAGCGGGTCACCTGGTCCAGGCTGTCGGCCGGCACGTAGAGCCGGTCGGCCGGTCCGCCGCGCTTGGACGCGCCGTACTCGAGCACGAGGTACTCGCGCGTCGCGCCCTGCACCTCGCGCTGCCGCATCTCCACGAACCGGCCGACGCCGTGCTGGTCGTGGACGACGTAGTCGCCGGCCTTGAGCTCGAGCGGGTCGATCTGGCGCTTGCGCCGTGTGGGCATCCGGCTCTGGTCGCGGCCGGACGAGCGCTGCCCGGACACGTCGTCGCCGGTCAGCAGCACCAGCCCGACGGACGCGTCGACGAAGCCGTGGGCCAGGGTCGCCGTGGTGACCGTGACCAGCCCGGGCTCGAGCGGCGCGTCGTCGTCGGGCTCGACGAGCCGCGCTGCGACGTCGTGGTCGGCCAGCACCTCGACCATGCGTTGCGCCGGACCGTGGCCGGGATGGACGACGACGACACGATGGCCGGCGGCGAGCCAGCCGCGGATGTCGGCGACGGCACGCTCGAGGTCACCGCGGTAGCCCTCGATCGGCTCCGCTCCGACGCCCTGGGCGGCACCCTCGGTGAGCTCGGCGTCGAGGCCGAACGGGCTCACGGTCCACCACGGCATCCCCAGCTCGCGGGTGTGGGCGCGCACGTCGTCGAGCTCACGGTACGACGCCGCGCCGAGGTCGATCGGCGCCGTGCCGCCGCCAGCGGCCGCCGCCCAGGACGCGCCGAGGAACTCCTCGCTGGTGGCGACGAGGTCGTGGGCGCGACTGCGGACCCGCTCGGGCTCGACCACGACGACCTGCGTGTCGTCGGGCATCACGTCGACCAGCAGCTCGAGCTCGTCGACGAGCACCGGGGCCAGCGACTCCATCCCCTCGACGGCGATCCCGGCTGCGATCTTCGAGGTCATCTCCGCCAGCTGGGGATGCGCCTCGCCCAGCGCGGCCGCGCGGCGGCGTACGTCGTCGGTCAGCAGCAGCTCGCGGCAGGGCGGTGCCCAGAGCCTCGGCAGCTGGTCGATCGTGCGCTGGTCGGCGACCGCGAAGGACCGGACCTCGTCGACGTCGTCGCCCCAGAACTCCACCCGCACCGGGTGCTGCTCGGTCGGCGGGAACACGTCGACGAGTCCTCCGCGCACGGCGTACTCGCCGCGCTTCTCCACCAGGTCGACCCGCGTGTAGGCCGCGTCCGCCAGCCGTCGTACGACGTCGTCGAGCGCGACCGTGTCGCCCGGGGCGAGCTCGACCGGCTCGAGGTCACCGAGGCCGCCGACCTGCGGCTGGAGGATCGACCGCACCGGTGCGACCACGACGCGCAGCCGACCCGAGCCGGCGCCCGGCTCCGGGTGACGCAGCCGGCGGAGCACCGCGAGCCGGCGACCGACGGTGTCGCTGCGCGGGCTGAGCCGCTCGTGGGGGAGCGTCTCCCAGCTCGGGTAGTAGGCGACGGACGCAGGGTCGATCAGCGAGCCCAGCTCCTCGGTCAGCTCCTCGGCCTCGCGCCCGGTGGCCGTCACCAGCAGCACCGTGCGCTCGGCCCGCACCAGCCCCGCGACCAGGAACGGCCGCAGCCCGGCGGGGGCCCTCAGGTCGAGCAGCCCGAGGCGCGGTGCCTCGGCCAGCGAGGCCGCCAGAGCGCGGTCGCCGAGCACGATGTCGGACAGGGTGGACAGGACCACGGACACCTCACGGACGTGGGAGGGGACAGCACGACGGCCCCCAACCGGCGACGGGAGGGGGTGCAGTCTCCAGCCTAGTCGGGCGCGGGGACAGCCGGTGCCCGGGCGAACGGCTCAGCGCAGGCTGGAGTCGAGGCCGGCCGCCTCCTGGAGCCGGACCAGGGCGGGATAGTGGTCGAAGTAGGCGCGCCCTTGCGAGGCGACGGTTTGGAGCAGGATCAGCAGGGCCCCGGAGTACGCCGTAGCGGCGTTGTGCCGCGCGACCAGGGAGAAGTGCCACGGCTTGACCTTCGCGTCGTTGCACGCCTGGTCGGCGCGTTGCACGCCCGGGGAGGACGCGCCTGGCAGGCCCCGACATCAGGTCGGCCAGGTGGAGCTGCCGCGACCCCGTGCATCATGGCCAGGGCCGGGCGCAGGTAGTTCTCCATGGCGCCCATCCGGATCTCCGACATCGCCGACGCCTCGCCTCAGCCGATGCTCGCACCGAGCGACTGCCTCCACCTCGCGCTCGCGTACCCGGTGGTCGGCGTACCAGGCGACCCCACCGACCACGAGCGCCATGGCGACCGCCCACCACAGCCAGCGCGGCGGGTGCCACGGCGGCCTCGGGTCGTGGACCTCGATCCACTCCGGCTCGGGCTCGTCCCGTCGCCTGCGGACGGGCTCGTCGCCGAGCAGCTCAGACTGCAGCCCGGGATCGGGCTGCTCCGTCGCCGACGACATGGGTCCAGTGTGCGCCCGATGCGGCCAGAGCGCGACGGTCGAGCGGACTGCCGTCGTTCCGCCGGTTGCGCTCCCCACCACCACTCACCCGCGCCGAGCGACGCGTACGCCGCGCCCGGCTGGACCGCAGACGCCGACGACGCGGCTGATGACCTGTCGGCGGAGCTATCACCGACGCGGGTCCCCCTTCGCCCAGCAGCGCCGCGCGCTGGCGCACCCGACCCGCTGGAAGCGTCTGGCGCTGAAGGGTGCGGCCCGGTCGGCGGCCTGGTGTGGTACCGCGACGAGCGAGCGACACGGGCGCCGCCAGCAGTCGCGGGCGCCGCCAGCAGGCACGAGCGCCGCCGCGTCGCAATCCCTCCGATCTCGACAGGGTGTCCAGCAGCAGCTCGGACCGGCCCTGACTCGACGAGAGAGGTTGTGACCAGACGCGCGACGCCATGCGAACCTCCGCGAGCTCGCCGCCCTCCGGCGACCGCGCAACCACCGTTTCGCGACACCGGTTTGACATCGTCGGCGATCCCAGACAGCCTCGGCGGTCATTCCGCCACCAAACACTGGTCGGCGGGGGCGGTAGTCGCAAGGTGAGCGAGCCGGGGGGCCGCACGAACACCCAAACAACGACAGGGAACCGATGACAGCCTCTCCTTCGCCCAAGACCCTCGTCAGTGCACTGGCCCTCGCTCTGGCGGTGCTCACGCTCCACATCGCTGGCGCACAGGCCGCCACGACGGCGCGAGCATGCCGTCACCCACACTTCGTGACCACCGACCCCAATGGTGGTACGTCGATGGGCAGGTACTACGTCGCCAACAACATGTGGAACGCGGGCGGGTACCACGTCACCCAGCGGTTGCGGGCGTGCTCCCCTGGCAACTGGTCGGTCAGGGCGTCGGCGAACAACAGCTCGGGGGACGGCGCCGTCAAGACCTACCCGAACATCCACCGTGACTTCCACAACTGGTCGACTGGCCACGAACCGAAGATCTCGTCCTTCGACTCGATCAGGAGCACGTTCGCCGCACGCTCTCCCAAGTCCGGCATCTACGACACGGCGTACGACATCTGGCTGAACGGCGTGGCCAGCAGCGGCTCGACGGAGCTCATGATCTGGACCCACAACCACCGGCAGACCCCTGCCGGCTCGGTCGTGAAGCGTCACATCCGGTTCGCCCACCGCACCTGGAAGCTGTGGGCCAGCGGCGACAACTCCTACCTGGCGTTCGTCCCGAACAAGCCGCTGGACAGGGGCATGATCCCACTCAAGGCCCGGTTCACCTACCTGACCAAGCACGGCTATCTGCCCCGCGGCTCGACGCTCGGCCAGATCGACTTTGGTATCGAGTTCGTCGCGGCGCGGACCTCCGACCCCTTCAAGGTCGACAGGTTCAACGTTCGCGTCTCCCGCGCGGGCCGCTGAGTCCGCTCACCACTCCCGGCCCAACAACCCCGCCTCGGCGAGCGCTCCGGCGGAGCCACGCAATCGGGCGACGGGTACACCGGACCTCTCGGAGATGCCCAGGAGACCTGTGGCGCCGTCCGAGAGTCCTAGGAGCCAGAGCATCGAGAGGACCTCGTCGCTGGCTGCCTGGCCGCCGATGGCGGGATAGACGCCGTGACGACCGAGCTGAGGCTCGCCGTACGGGCTCAGGTTGCGGTATCCCCTGTCCTCCTCGAGGAGCGCGATCGTCTCCAGTACGGCTGCCAGGGCCTCCTCTAGGCGGTCGTCATCGACCAGGTCCAGGTCATCGGCGGACGTGTGGTACTCGGGGTACTCACCATGAGGCGTCCGGGAAAGGCGTCCCACCGCGAGATCAAAGCCGAGTGCCCCGAACTGGCGCTCGTCGTACCCGTACGGCGAGTAGTCGCGCACCTCGCCGGCACGGCTGCTCAGCACGGCGCTCGCCGCTGCGTCGATCGACCGGTGGCCGTGACGCGTCCGCTTGTAGGTGAGGGGGCCGGGACCACCGAGCCCCGTGAGCACCAGGCCGTGCCTGATCCGCGGCAGCACGGCCTCGTGCCGGCTCAGCCAGACCACCGAGCCCACGGTGCCCGGGGCCATCAGCAGCCGGTAGGAGAGCCGATGAGTCTCTCGGCCAGCGCCCTGGCGACCTCGGTGGCGACCGCGATGCCGCTCAGGTTGTCGTTGGCCAGTGAGGGGTGGCAGACGTGCGCCGACAGCAGCACCTCGTCCTCCACCTCGCCGGGCAGGTAGACCTCGCCGTAGGTCATCGAGCCCGGCTCCAGGCTCGAGTCCACCACCACCTCGTAGGTTCCTTCCGGCAGCTCCTGCAGGTCGCGGTGCCGGAGGCAGAAGCCCCAGTCGCGGGTGTAGTAGCTCGTTCGGTAGGGGATCCAGTCGGGCCGGTCGGGCAGGGAGTGCAGGTGCGGTCGCAGCTCCGCCAGCGAGAGTGAGGCTCGCACCGGCTCGCTGTAGCTCACCAGGTGCAGGTTGTGCTCGCGGAAGTCGACCACCCGCCGGCCGTCGAGGGCTACGTAGGCGTCACGCACGTTCCACTCGTCAGTGACGGTCCAGTCGAAGGCGGTCGAGCCGGTGGGCACCTCGTGCGCGACGAGAGGGACGTCTTCCGCCACGATGTCGAGGGTCCGGCGGACGCCGTCCCCCGTGATGCTGCGGCACAGGGGGTAGAGCCGCTCCATCTGGGCGCGCATGCGGGTGCGCGCCGAGCCGGAGTCGCGACCCGTCATCTCGTCATGACCAGGGATGTGTCCAGCCTCCCGGCATCGATGAGCTGCTGGATCTTGGCCAGTCGCACGAACCTCGGGCCCTCGAAGTCCTGGGTGGACAGGCCGAACCGTCCCATGTCGGCGGCCAGCTCCTCGATGCCGTCCGGCACCGTCCAGTGCGGCTTGAAGGCCGGCAGCACCCGGCTCATCTTGCCGAAGTCGACGCGGTAGTCGCGGCTGTCGGGCGACGCACCCTCGGCGAAGGTCACCGGTACGTCGAACCGCCGGGCCACCGTCTCGGCGATGTCCCGTACCTGGACGACGTCCTCGTCCCGGCCGATGTTGAAGGCCTGGTCGTGCACCGCTTCGCGATCGGCCTCGACGACCGCCAGGAACGCGCGGGAGATGTCCTCGGCGTGCACCAACGGGCGCCATGGCGATCCGTCGCTCTGCAGCCGGACCTCGTGCCGAGTGAACGCCGTGCCGGTCAGGTTGTTGACCACGATGTCGGCGCGCAGCCGGCGCGAGGAACCGTACGCCGTGGCGTTGCGCAGGTAGGTGGGGCTGAAGCCGTCGTCGGCGAGCGGCGAGATGAGCTGCTCGGCCATCACCTTGCTCTCACCGTACGGCGTGACCGGGTTGAAGTCGCTGTCCTCGGTGACCGGGGCATCGCCTGCTGCGCCGTAGAGGGAGCAGGAGGATGAGAAGACGTAGCGGGGAACCCCGGCGTCCTTGGCGACGCGGGCCAGGTGCGCGGCACCGTGGGCGTTCACCGAGTACGTGGCCTCCGGGTTGAGGTGGCCGACGGGGTCGTTGGAGATGGCGGCCAGGTTCACGACGGCGTCGAAGCCGGCGACGTCCTCGGCCTGCTGGTCGCGGATGTCACCGGTCCGCGACTCGTAGTCGAGGGTGTAGGGACCGAAGTCTCACCCGTCGTACCAGCCGGCGTCGAGACCGACCACCTCGTGCCCCGCCCCGCGGAACAGCGGCACGAGAACCGCTCCGATGTAACCGCGGTCGCCCGCGACCAGGATCTTCATGACTTCCCCCTGTGGCGTGGTAGTCCGGCGCCGAGGTCGAGGCTGTCCCCGACGAGGTCCGGGCGCCTTAGGAGCCTGCGCAGTCGTGAAACATAGAGATCGTCCGCTTCGATCTCCTCGAGCCGGAGGTCCAGCCGTCGAGGTCATCGAGGGCATGCAAGTTCCGCCCGCTGAGTCGTCCGCGTCACCACGCGCGATCCTGACGACGAGCTCCACGAAGAGAGCCGGGTGGAGAAGGCGGCGACGTGACAGGTCCGGCAACCAGCATCGCCCCTTGGGCAAGTCGACGAGCCTCTGCGTCATTCCGGTCGACACGAAGCCCGGGGTCACGGCGAAGGCACGCACGTCATACGGCTCGGGAGATGCAGCGAGCGACTCTGTCATGCTAGCCAAACCAGCCTTGGCAATTCCGTAGGCGGTCTCATCGGGCGCCGGACAAAGCGCGGCATAGCTCGACACATTGATGATCCGGCCGTCCGACGAGCCATCATGGCCGGTATCACGCTCCGGCACGCGTTTCGCACCAGCCAGGCTCGTTTCGACGTCAGTCCACCAGTCGGCTTGGTGGACTTCCCACAGGGGGCCTATTGCAGCGACGTCCCCGCGCCGTTGACGACAGTGGAAATGGGTCCGAGCTGGACCCTCGATCCAGACGACGGCGTCGGCCACGGCCGCGCCGTTGCGTACGTCCACGACACAGGCGACGACGGACACCCCGCTCGCCTCGAGCATGGCTTCGGCTTCTGCCAGCGCTGCGCGAACGCGCGAGAATGGCGATCGCATGACCGGCGGCACCCAAGCCGGACGCGGCTGCTCGACCGATACCGGCGCTGCCGCCTGTGACGAGAGCGACGCTTGGACCCTGTGCCATCGTCGTCACCTCGACCGCTCGACCCGGACGGCGACTTCGCTGGTGCCTGGATCACGCACCTTCGTGCACTTCCGCTGTGGCGTGCTGACTCGATGCTGGGGTGCCGTATGCCGTCCCCGACAAGGTCCACTGCGACCCTGGTGGCAATCCACCTCGGCATTGCGGCTCCGGCACTCGACGCCGCGGACCACCGTGAACCCAGGAACAGCTCGTCGTCCCACCGCGCGCTCGCGCTGGCCGGGAAGTGGCGTTCGGCAGCTCGACCCTGGTCCCCTGCTCCTCGGTGAGCCCGACGTAATCTCTCGGGCGCGCCGAATCGCCGTTCCGCTTGGGGTGCGGGTGGTGGACGCCAGGGCGGCGCGCCAGACCGTGGCCGCCCGGCGACCGAGGAGTCGGTGGTCCTGATGGGCGTCGTCGACCCGCGGAGCCAGCGCGAGGTCGGGCCGGAAGGAGCGGGCGTGCTCCTCCAACACCTGCTTGACGTCGTTCCACACGCTCGGCAGCCGACCGTCGGGCAGGTCGAGGATGGTGGTGTCGATCGTCCCGGCAAGGTCGCTCAGCGCGGCCTGGCTCTCGGCCGCACGGTCCTCGGAGCCGGTCAGGACCAGCGCGGCCAGGTCGACTCGTCGCGGCCGGAGAGGGCGAGGACGGTGCCGCCGGACCCGATCTCGATGTCGTCGGGGTGAGCACCGGTGGCGTAGGACCGACGAGGAACCCGTTGAGCTCGAGGTTCAGCACTGCGCCCCGCCTACACCCGGGTACCACGAGGTCGTCAGTAGACCGCATGAAGCGTCGACCACGATCCGTCCCCCGCCTTCCAGGAGCGATGTGCCGACGTCCCCCGACGCCGTTCCACACCCTGCTCCAGAGTAGGGCAGGCATCGACCATGATGGGGTAAAATTATGCTCGCCTCGGTCTTTTCGCCGCCACCTGGGACGCCGTCGGAGCAGTCCCACGCGTCCGGGACGTCGGCTCGGCCGAGGGTGCTCGACGCGCTGCCACGATGGCGGTCGATGGCTATGTGGATGTGGTGTCGGCGGCAAGAGCGCGGGCGGGTGGCAGGTCGATGGCCAGGTTCCAGGACGCGAGGCGAGACATGGTGACGAGCGGCCCTGGGGGCCCCGGAGATCCACGCCACCACAGCGTTCGCCGCACTCTCGGGGTTGATGTTGTTGCTCATGATCACGGCCTGCTACCCGTCCAACTGGGATCCCCCCGGCTTTTCGTGCGCGACGACGTCGAGCCGGGAGCGAGCGGCGCTTTGCTTCGGCGAGATGAACCGGCGCGTACCACTGGCGCGCCGGACTGGCTCGCCTCCGCGCGCACCTCGAGCAGCCTCAATATCCACTACGACATGAACCCTCCAGACTTCCCAAGGGCGGTCCCCCGCATCCGTCGTGATACTGCTCAGGACTTCTGCATACAGACTTCGCCATCGGCCAGGATCACTCTGACGTGATCGTCTCGCTTCGCCGCCGGGTCGGACCTGAATGGCAATCCCACGTTCGACATCCACGATGCGCTGCGCTTGGGTCATTGGAACCGCATCGATGTGAGGGTGCGCGGACAAGGCATCAGCATCGATGTCAACCACACACGTCGCCTGACCGCGCGACTTCCTTGGATAGCCCCTCCGGAATTGGTCCGCTGGCCAGCTTGCGCTCGGCGGTGAAGTTCATGGTGGTGGTTCCTGGCAGGGTCAGATTCGGCATGCATCAGGTTCAGACGACCGGGAGATTCAGATCAACTACATACAGCCCGGTGGGGGGTCTCCCCCCGCTCACTTCTTGCTTCCTTCCCGACCATGTCGGGCCGTTTCCTCCCCTGGCGGGCGAAGTGAGTGGGTGCTACCATCCTTCGCTTCCTTAAGCTTCGTTCCGGTCGGCTTTCTGATTGTCTGGGCAAGACGGGAACCAGTTCGGCCCGTTCCAGCCACGCTCCTCGCAGCCGCCTTGGCGTTGGCCCTCGGCGCCGGGAAGTTCCTCTTCCAGGGTCGTCACACCGAGGTCACGGACATGGTCATGCAGACCGCGGGAGCGTTTCTCGGGGCCTTACTCGCTTGGCTTTGGGCACGGGGCCCGAAGGAGCCGGTTGCCCGCACATCCGTCGATGGCGCCCCTGAGCGGGAAGCTTCCTTGAGCGAGCGATCGGGGTGATGGTCGGCCTCGTTGTGTCCGACCACGGC
>CAWDUA010000008.1:0-184999 GCA_963805345.1 uncultured Actinomycetota bacterium | reverse complement strand
GTGGTCACGAGGTCGCCGTCGCGCCGGTCGCCTGTGGCGCTCGCGCGACCTCGTCCCGCAGCGCCTTCAGCGCACCGACGTAGATCTCCGAGAACGTCGGGAACGGCTGGATGGTGTCGCCCAGCACGTCGAGGGGGACGTGCGCGCGGATGGCGAGGGTGGCCTGCTGCATCCACTCACCCGCCTCCGGGCCGAGACCGTGGGCGCCGGTCAGTCGCCGCCCGTCGCTGACCAGCGTGAGGTAGCCGTTGCTCTCCGCGTAGGCGTGGGTGTACGTCGCCGTCTTCGCCACCTCGGAGAGCTTCGCGGTGCCGCTGAAGCGGCCCTCCGGCTCCCCGACCGCCGCGGCCTGGGGGTCGGTGTAGGTCACGCGCGGGACGGCCTCGTAGTTCGCCTCGCGCGACCCCCCGAGGATGTTCGCCGCGACCACTTCACCCTGGTACTTGCCGACATGGGTCAGCGGCCACAGCCCGGTGACGTCGCCGATCGCCCACAGTCCTGCTGCGACGCGCAGCCGACCGTCGACCGGGACGCCGTGCGCGTCGGGCTCGACGCCCACGGACTCGAGGCCGATCCCCGTGACCCGTGGTCGCCGTCCGGTGGCGACCAGCAGCCGGTCGCCGCGCAGCTCCCGCCCGTCGTCGAGCTGCACGACGAAGTCGTCGCCGTCGCGCCGGGCCGCATCGACCCCAGCGGACAGGGCGAGCTCGATGCCGTCTCGCGTCAGGACCTCGCCCAGCGCCTCGCCGAGGGCGGCCGGCTCGCGGGCGAGCACGTGCTCGGCCTTGTCGATGACGACCACCTCGCCACCGAGGCGGCGTACGACCTGAGCCATCTCGACCCCGACCGGGCCGCCGCCCATGATCAGCAGGCGGCGTGGCACGGCCTTCATCGACGTGGCCTCGCGGCTGGTCCACACACCGTCGAGGTCGCGGAGCCCGGGCACCGGCGGCACCACGGGGTCGGCGCCGTTCGCGAGCACCACGTGGTCGGCGGTGTGGCGGGTGCCGTCGACCTCGACGACGCCCGGGCCCGCGAGTCGACCACTGCCGCGCAACAGGGTGATCTGCTGGTCGGCCAGCCATCGCTGCTGACCGGCGTCGGAGTAGTCGGAGACCATGAAGTCGCGCCAGGCGAGGGCGGCCTCGACATCCACCTCCGCGGTGGCGGCCGCGTCTCGCGCGCCCTGGACCGCCTCACCCGGGCGGAGCAGCGACTTGGACGGGATGCAGGCCCAGTAGGAGCACTCCCCGCCGACGAGCTCGCGCTCCACGACCGCCACGCGCAGGCCGCCCTCGACCAGGGCGCCCGCGCAGTGCTCGCCCGGCGACCCGCCACCGAGCACGATCACGTCGAAGTCGCTGGTCATGTCGGCAGCTCCTCGCCGGCGCGCTCCCGGACCATGTAGAGGGCGTACCAGTCGGGCCAGTCCGGATCCGCCTCGCCCGTCCGTTCCTCGTGCCGCCCGTGCGCCTCCGCGGCGCGCTTCAGGGCGTCCCTGAGATCGCTCACCGACTCGTACGTCGTGCCCATCGGCCCTCCTTCACCGGCCCGGGAGCCGGGTCTTGATCTCCTGGAGCAGCCAGCCGTTGCCGTCCGGGTCCGCGAACGAGGCGAACGAGCCGTAGTCGGCGTGTTCCGGGGCAGCGCCGTCCACCCGGCCGTCGGTACCGGCGTGATGGAAGATGCCGGTCACGTCGTGGAAGGGCTCGCTGACGTCGACGCCACGGGCGAGCAGGTCGGCGCGCGCCTGGTCGATGTCGTAGACGGAGAGCTGGAGTCCCTCGGCCGAGCCGGGTGCCGCTGAGGTCAGCCCGGTGCCGAAGATGATCGAGCAGCCGGAGCCCGGCGGCGTGACCTGCACCACGCGATAGCCGTCGTCGACGGCGAGGTCCGCGTCGAGCCGCCAGCCCAGCCCCTCGTAGAAGCCCTTCGCGCGATCCACGTCGGAGACGCCCAGGACCACGACCTCGAGCCTCATCTCGCCGGGCTTGACCGGTGGGCTGGCGATCGCGGTGTCCGTGGTGGTGTCGACGCTGTTCATCTGAACCTCCCTCGGTCGACGGCGCCAGCGCAGAGCGAAGCCGCCCGGACCTCCTCGCACCCGTGGTCGCCTCGCGGCGCGTCCTCGGGGTGCCCCAGGAGCAGGGTCTGCCGCACCCGTCCTGACTCGGCCCTGCTGGTCGCCAGCGTCCACGGTCCTCCGTGCGGCCGTGAGTCGTCAAGGAACCTCGGTCAGGTCTGGCCGCCCTCCTCCGTCATCAGGGAGCACGGCCGCGGCCCCGGTCCGGCCGCGGCAGACCGACATCCAGCAACTGGGGAGGCACCATGAGCTCAGCACTGACCACGCTCCGTCGTGAGTTCGGCGGCGACATCATCGAACCCGGCCAGGCGGAGTACGAGTCCGCCAGACGGTCCGTCTTCGCGACCGGGAGCCCGCGTCACGTCCTACGGCCGGCCAGCGTGCGGGACGTACAGGCGGCGGTCCGGTTCGCCACCGAGACGGGGCTCGCGTTGTCGGTGCGCGGGGGAGGCCACGGATTCCAGGGCTTCGCGACCAACGACGGCGGCCTCGTCGTCGACCTGGGTGGGCTCGCCGAGGTCACGGTCGTCGACGAGCAGCGACGGGTCGTGCGCATCGGCGGTGGCGCGACCTGGGGCCAGGTCGCCGACGCCCTGTCGCCGTACGGCCTGGCGATCTCCTCCGGGGACACCAGGAGTGTCGGCGTCGGCGGACTCACCCTGTCGGGCGGCATCGGTTGGAAGGTGCGCAAGCACGGCCTGACACTGGACAGCCTGGTGGGCGCCGAGGTGGTGACCGCTGCAGGTGAGGTGGTCCGCGCGAGCACGGAGCAGCACGCGGACCTCTTCTGGGCGATCCGCGGCGGCGGTGGCAACGTCGGCGTGGTGACCTCGTTCGACTTCAGGGCACACCCCACGACCGAGGTCTTCCACGGCAGCATCACCTTCCCCGCTTCGGAGGCGGGGCGCGTGCTGCGGGGCTGGGCGGCCCACCTCCGCTCGGCACCGGACGAGCTCACCTCGGTGGTGAACCTCGCGAACCCGCTCGCGGGCGGGCCGGAGGCGCCGGTCGAGGTCCAGGTCGTCGTCGACACGGACGACCCCGGTCGTGCGGCCGAGGTGCTCGACCCCCTCCGTCGGGTCGGCACCCTGCTCGACGACCAGGTCGTCCTGATGCCGTACGCCGACACCCTCGTCGAGGGCGCGACGCCGCCCCCGGGCATCCGCTTCGTCACCCGGAGCGCGTTCGTCGACCGGGACTCGTCGCTCGCGGTCCTCCGGATCCTGGCCGAGGCGGCGACGTCGCCGGGGTCTCCGATCATCGGCGTGCGTGGCCTCGGCGGCGCGGTGTCGCGAGTCCCCGCGGACGCCACGGCGTACGCGCACCGCCAGGCGGAGCTGGTGTTCGTCACCATCACCGCCGGTCCCGAGTCGGTCGTCGAGGCGGCAGACCCGGCATTGCGGGCGCTCTGGTCACGGCTCGCGCCACATGTCAGCGGGGCCTACGCGAACTTCCTGACCTCGGCCACGGAAGAGGAGGTCGCCGCGATCTACCCGGGCGACACCTTGCGGCGGGTCGCGGCGGTCAAGGAGCGCTACGACCCGGGCAACCTGTTCGCGGGCAACCACAACGTCAGGCCGCGACCGGACGAGACCACGTTGACCGCGTGAGCGGCGAGCGCGTGTGCGCCGTGCGGCCGGCCGTCATGGCAACGAGGCTGACCGGTCCAGCCGCACGGCCCACCACGGTGCAACGCGGCGCCGCCGCAGGCGTTACGGGGGATGAGCCGGATCAGTGTCCCCGGAACCGCCTTTGGGGTGGGATTGCCCGGACCGAGGCAGGGGTACGGCTCGACACATGCTGCTACCGCGTCCACGAGGTCCCCTCAGCACCCGGGTGGTCGCGATGCTCGCGGACGGTCGACCCGCGGCGACTCGTCCGCCGAGGTCGGCGGGCGCGATCGAGGATCCCGACGCTCAGCTGACGCTCTGGATCCTCTACGAGCTGGCCTACCGGGGCTTCGACGGCGTCCCGGACGAGCTCGAGTGGAACCCGCACCTGCTGGCCCTGCGAGGGACGCTGGAGATCGCGTTCGAGGACGCGCTCCGCCGCTCGACCGTCGGGCTCGTGGACTCCGTGGGCGACGTGCAGGACCCCGGCGAGCAGGTCCTGGCGATGGTGGACCGCGCGGACTGCGTGAGCCTGTCGAGCTTCCTGCGCCGGGAGGCGACGCGCGAGCAGGTGCTGGACTACCTGCGCGAGCGCAGCGTGCAGCAGCTCAAGGAGTCGGATCCTCAGTCGTTCGTCCTGGCGCGGCTCACCGGGGCGGCCAAAGTGGCACTGGCCGAGATCCAGTACGACGAGTACGGCGCCGGCGACCCCTCGCGCCTGCACCAGCATCTCTACGCCGAGGCGCTGGCGGCGGCGGGGCTCGATCCGTCGTACGGGGCCTACGTCGACGAGATCTCGGCGATCTCCCTGGCGTCCGCCAACGTGATGTCCCTGCTCTGCCTGAACCGGAGGCTCCGCGGCGCTGCGCTGGGCCACTTCGCGGCGCTCGAGGCCTCCAGCTCCGTGCCGTCCCGCCGGGTCGCGTCCGCGATCGAGCGCGTGGGTCTGGGGCCGACCGTGGCCGCCTACTTCGACGAGCACGTGGAGGCGGACGCGGTGCACGAGCAGGTCGCGGCCCGGGACCTGTGCGGGGCGTGGGTGGCCGAGCACCCGGACCGTCGCGGCGACGTGCTGTTCGGGACCGCGGCGGCCTTGCACCTCGACGCCCTCTCCGCCCAGGACCTGATGGGCCGCTGGGTGGGCGACGGGCTGAGCGCCGCCTCATGACCGACGCCCGGGTACGGATCTGCCCCGAGGGACCGATCCTGGTCCGTGGCGCCGCGGCCGTGGTCGACGAGCAGGGCGTGGTCCATGCGCCCACACGGCCCGTCGTCGCCCTCTGCGGCTGCGGGAAGTCCGCCCGCAAGCCGTGGTGCGACAGCACCCACAAGTCGGTACCCGGTACCTCGCCGGTGGCCTCGGGATGAGGCGGCCCGCGGTGCAGACGCTCTCGTTCGGCGGACTCTCGATCGCCCACGACGACCGGGTGCTGCGGCCCAGGCGCTGGACCGTGCACCAGGCCCACTGGGCCCTGGAGCTGCTCCCGGGCCTTGCGGAGGGCCCGGTTCTCGAGCTGTGCTCCGGCGCCGGCCAGATCGGGCTCGTGGTCGCGGCCAGGACGACGCGCCGGTTGGTCTGCGTCGACGTCGACCCGGTGGCTGCTCAGTACACGCTCCACAACGCGTGGACAGCCGGCCTCGCGGACCGGGTCGAGATGCGGGTGCACCCGCTGGGGGAGTCCATCGGTGTCGACGAGCGGTTCCCGCTGATCCTGGCCGACCCTCCCTGGGTGCCGCGCGACGAGGTCGGCCGCTTCCCCGAGGACCCGGTCCGGGCCATCGACGGAGGTCCCGGTGCCGGCCTCGACGTGGCGAAGGACTGCGTCCGGGTGATCGGCCGGCATCTCACCACCGACGGGTACGCCCTGCTGCAGCTCGGGTCGCCGGAACAGGCGGACGGGCTGCGCGAGGACCTCCGGACCGCCGGGCTCCGGGTCGCGGAGACCCGGACGTTCGGTGCTCGCGGCGTGCTCGTGCTCGTCTCGCCGTCGGTGCACCCTTCCGGGGGTAGCGATATGTCCGGGTCCGGGAGTTAATATCCGGACAACTCCTCGAGAACCGGGTCGCATGATCACGACGACCGAGGACAGCGCCCCGCTCGCTCACGCAGCCCGCGGGGCGCGACCACGTCCGGACCGTCCCGACGGCCTGCTCAGCGCCAGGGCTCACCCGGTGCCACGACGTACCGGCGCCAGACATGCGTCCACGGCGTCACTGCCACGATCACGACCACCAGCGAGCAGGTGACCACCACCTCCTGGGTGGCCGGATCCAGCTCGCCGGTAGCCGCCTGGGGCAGCGCCACCGCGGCGAGCCACAGCACCTTCCACCCCGACTCGAACAGGAGCAGCGGCAGGAGCGCGACCGGATAGCGCAGCCCCAGGAAGGCCAGCAGCGACATCGTCGTCAGGATGCACGCGACCACGCCCTCGAACAGCGGGAGCGTGCTCGCGCCATGGACGATCAGCGGCCACTTCACCACCGCGAGACCGAGGCCCATGAAGAGGTAGCCGGCCCGCATCAGGTGCAGCCGATACAGCGGGAGGGCAGGGGAGAGAGCGGGTCGGGCGGCGGTGCTCGTGGACATGGCAGCTTCCTGGGGGTCGGTCGCGGCGTCGGCGCGAGGTGCGGGGCGGGCAGTGCTCCTGCAGCGTGCTCGGGCGCGGGTCGACGAGCCACGGAAGTTGCCGTTCCTGGGAACCGGGTCGCGGTCCCGGTCGGGGTCGCCGCTGCGCCCTCGCCGACCGACGTGCCGCCGACGCCTCAGGCTCGCCCGGTGGCCGCGACGACCCCACGCAGCCGCATGGCCAACGTGTCGTCGAACGCTCCGTCGGCGGCCCGCCAGGCCCAGTTGCCGTCGGTGACTCCCGGGGTGTTCATCCGGGCCTCGCTGCCGAGCCCGAGCAGGTCCTGCGCCGGTAGGACGGCCAGTCGTGCCCGCGACGTGCAGGCGAGCCGCGCCAGGGCCCAGGGCATCGGCTCGTCGGGGTCGACGAGCACGCGGCGGACCAGGTCCCGCGTGCCGTCGTCGAGCGAGCGCCACCACCCCAGGGTCGTGTCGTTGTCGTGGGTCCCGGTGTAGACGACGGACCACTCCTCGTGCTGCGACGGAAGATGAGCGTTCGCCGGGTCGCCGTCGAAGCCGAACTGGAGCACCTTCATCCCGGGCAGCCCGACGTCGTGCCGAAGCCGCTCGACGCCCGGCGTGATGACGCCGAGGTCCTCTGCGACGAGCGAGCCCGGGCCGGCGGTGTCGACGAGGGGTCGGAGGAGGTCGAGGCCGGGGCCGGGCTCCCACCAGCCGTCCCTCGCGGTCGGGGCCTCGACCGGCACGTGCCACGCGGCCTCGAAACCGCGGAAGTGGTCGATCCGGACCAGGTCGAACAGGTCGCGCTGCCGTGTGATCCGCCGTCGCCACCAGGCGTAGCCGTCGGCCGCCATCGCCGCCCAGTCGTAGTGGGGGTTGTTCCAGCGCTGGCCGTCCGCGGCGAAGTAGTCGGGTGGGACACCCGTCACGGTCGTCGGTCGGCCGAACGCGTCGAGCAGGAAGAGGTCGCGATGGGACCACACGTCCGCGCTGTCGTGAGCGACGAAGATCGGGAGGTCGCCGTACAGGAGGACACCTCGATCGGCGGCGTACTCGCGCAGGGCTCCCCACTGCTCGGCGAAGCGCCACTGGTCGCTGCGCACCCGGTCGGCCAGGTCGGCCGCCCCGGCGACGACGTCGGCGACGCGCCGCGGGTCGCGGTCGCGCAGGGCCGGCTCCCACTCCGGCCATGGCCGGCCGCCCGACGTGGTGCGGACGGTGAGGTACTCGACGTAGGGGTCGAGCCAGTCCGCCTGCTGCTCGCACCAGGCGCGGTACGCGGGGTGGTCGGGCTGCGGCCCTGGCGCAGACGGATCCAGCAGGCCCGCGTGACCCGCCATGGCCGACAGAGCCCGGTACGGCGACCCTTCCTCGTCGGGCGGGACCAGGGGCAGCACCTGCCAGACGCTGCACCCCGCCGCCGCCAGGAAGTCGACGAAGGCGTACGCGGGCGGCCCGACCGTGCCGCCCGGCAGCGAGGAGACGTGCAGCAGTACCCCGGCTCGTCGTCGTGCGAGCGGCCCGGAGTCTGTGGTCACCGCGGCAGGCTAGCCCGGCCGCGGTGTGCGCGTCCCGCTCGCTGCCCCCACGCGACCCAGGGCGTTATCTTCAGCACGAGGAAGGGACCGGTCATGGGCGACAACGGTGTGCAGTTCCCCCGCTCCGGCGACGGCGCACGCCCGTCCCTGCGGGTGAACCAGGAGATCTGGGCGGACGCGGCCGCTGCGGCCGACCAGGCCCTGGCCGCCCGGATCCGCCAGAGCGCTGCGTGGCGCTCCGACTACGTCGGCGCGGTGCGCGAGCTGACCGAGCTCGGCGGTCGGTCGGCCGACACGGCGGACCGGATCGCCGCGGCCGGGCTGGCGGCAGCGCGATCCCGGATGGCGCTCGCCGTCGACGGGGACGACCGGGCGCTGACGGCGGCCCTCGACACCGACCCCGGCGACCTGGCGACGCGCACGATCGTCGGGGAGAGCCAGCGGGTGGCCCGGCTCGAGGTGCCCTACCTCGGCGACCGCCTCCACGGGGATGCCCTGCGCCGGCGGCTCGCCGTGTGGGTCTCCCGCGGCGTGGTCGAGCCGTCCGCCGCCGCGGCCCTCGGACGGGTGATCGATCATCCCGAGTGGCTCAGGCTCGAGGGGCGACGGGTGGTCGTGCTCGGCGCGGGCGCCCAGACCAGCCCCCTGGAGATCCTGGCGTCGTGGGGAGCGGAGGTCATCGCCGTCGACCTCCCGGTCGTGGAGGTCCAGGAGCGGATCGCTCGCACGGCCGCCGCCGGTGCGGGGACGGTGCACCTCCCGGCGGTCGGGACCAGCACGGGCGCCAACCTGATCGAGGACGTGCCGACCCTGAGCGGCTGGCTGGGCGGGTTCGGGGACCGCCCGCTGGTGCTCGGCTTCTACATCTACGCCGACGGCCCGCTCCATGTGCAGGCCACCGTGGCGGCCGATCTGCTGGCGACCAGGCTGACCGACGAGGGTGCGCAGGTGACGACCGCCTTCGCCGGGACCCCCAGCGACTGCTATCTGGTGCCGATCGACGTCGTCGAGGACAGCAACGCCCGGCGACGCCTGCGGCCGCGTCGTGCGTTCGAGCTGGCCGTGCGCGGCGCCAGCGCCGGCCGCCTGTACCGGCCGGCGTACCGCGACCGGCTGGTGGACAGCGACGACGGCGTCACCATGGGCGTGGCCGACGCTCTGGTCGGGCAGCAGGGCCCGAACTACGCCCTCGCCAAGCGACTGCAACGGTGGAGCACCATCGACCGCTGGGCGAACGGGCGCGCCGGGTCCTTCAACGTCGCTCCTCCCACCTGGACGACGTCGGTCACCAAGAACCGCATCCTGGCTGCCGGCTACCACGGCGCCCACTTCGCCGGGCTCGAGGTCTTCCCTCCTGACACCATGCAGGCCGTGATGAGCGCTCTGCTCGTCCACGATCTGCACCAGGAGCAGGACGTGGGTCACCCCGAGCTCGCCATCTCGGCGAACGGCGTCCACGGCGGGTACTGGCGCGTCCCGCACGACATCAAGTCGACGCTGTTCTACACCGCCGCGCTCGGGCTCCCGCGGGCCGTCACCACGTCGTTGCGAGCCCGGTGAGCACGCCCGTGCCGGCGACCAGGCTCGTGATGGTCCTGACCGAGAACCAGACCCTCGTGGATGATCGTGACCTGCGCGGGCTCGTGTCCATGGCCGTCGAGGCCGAGGCCGCGGGCATCGACGCCGTGATGCTCAGCGAGCACGTCGTCCTCGGCCCCGACGCCGGCGCCGCGGGCGAGATGGCCAACCCGCGCGACTATGCGGCCCCCGGCAACCAACCGCCCACGACGTCATGGCCGAGCTCCATCGTCCTGCTCTCGGCGATCGCGCAGGCGACCAGCACGCTGAGGCTGGTCGCCGGCGCGATCATCGCGCCGCTGCGCCATCCACTCCTGCTGGCCAAGGAGCTCGGCACGCTCGACCTGCTCTCGGGCGGGCGGCTGGTCGTCCTGCCCACCGTCAGCTGGTCGCGTGACGAGTACGCCGCCCTCGGCGTCCCCTTCACCGAACGCGGTCGGATCCTCGATGAGCAGCTGGAGGTGCTGGCGACGGCGTACGGGCCGTTCCCGATCCGCCACGACGGGCCGCGGTTCCCGTTCGCCGATGTCTGGCTGGAGCCGGGTGCGTTCACCACCGCCGGACCGACCATGTGGTTCGGCGGCCAGGGCATGCACCCGCGACTGGCGCGACGGATCGCCCGCTACGGCCAGGGGCTGAACCCGTTCGGCCCCCTGACGTCCGACGACCTGGGCCTGCTGGCCGACGTCCTGCGTGAGCACGGTCGCGGCCTCGAGGAGCTGGAGCTGGTCGGCGGGATCCGCGGGACGTTCCACGGCACCGACGACCTCGCCGACCTCGACCTCGCGATGACCGACGTCCCTGCCCAGCTGGCGCAGGGCTTCTCGACGTTCTGCTTCAAGCCGGCGATGTTCGTCGACGACGCGGCCGAGGTCGGTGACCTGTGCCACGACCTGGTACGCCGCTTCGACCGGGCCGTGGCCGGTCAGGAGGGGTCATGAGCCTGCCCACCAGCGTCGAGGGCGTGATCGACCGGCTGCGCGAGATCCAGGCCGGGCTGCCGGCCGACGACGGGGTCGCCGTCTTCAACGGCATGTACCTGACCGTCACCGAGCGCATCGCGTCGACGATCGCGGCCGGCACGTTCCGCGGCCCCGACACCATGACGGATCTCGACGTCCGGTTCGCCTGCCTCTGGCTGACGGCGTACGACGCCTCCGAGGGTGGCGGCACCGTTCCCACGGCGTGGAGGCCCCTGTTCGCGGCCCGTGCCGCCGGCCGGGTCGCGGTGCAGTACGCCCTGGCCGGGATGAACACCCACATCGAGCACGACCTCCCGGTCGCCGTGGTGGACACGTGCCGCGCCCGGGCTCTGGTGCCCGACGACCTCCATCCCGACTTCGAGGCGGTCAACGGCGTGCTCGCCCAGGTCGAGGCGGACATCCGCAGGTCGTTCCTCGACCAGGTCGGCCGTGCGGCTGACGACGGGATGCGTCGACTGGCCCACCTGGTGAGCTGCTGGAGCATCGGCCGGGCCCGCGACGTCGCCTGGGTGTCGGCCGAGACGCTCTGGACCCTCCGTGACCTGGGCCCGCTGCGGGACCGCTACCTCGACGGCCTCGCGCACACGGTGGGGATGACCACGAGCACCCTGCTCACGCCCGTGCTCTGACCGGAGGGCTCGATGCGGTCACGTCACACCCGGACGACCGTGCCTCCGGCGTTGGAGTCGAGGTAGCTGATCAGGTTGCCGGGGGCGTAGTCGGGGTCCTGGGCATGCCGGGTGGCGGCCGACGAGCTGAGCAGCTCGTGACCGCCCCGGCTCAGGCCGATGGGTCGGTGGACCGGCTTGAACAGGCGGTAGAAGCTCTTCCTCGACTCGTGGACGACTCCGAGGGGGTCCGGCGCCACCGTCACCTCGGCGCTCTCGTTCGGGCTGACGTCCTGGACGTGCTCGGTCGTGGGCGGCGGTTGTCGGACGTGCAAGCCGAAGCTGGCGGCCTTGGCCATCATCCAGAGCAGGGCGATGTCCGAGAGGCCGCTCGACGCGTAGCCGCCGCCGACGTCGGAGTGGACGCCGGAGAACCACACCTGTTCCAGCACCTGGTTACCGGCGTGGGGCTGCTGGCTCCACAGCGTCGGCACGAAGGCCTTGCGCTTCTCGTCGATGGCCAGGGCGTGGAACGCGCCGTCGACCTGGGTCGAGAGGTCGGTGTCGTGGAAGGCGAACCGGTGGTTGAACGTGGCCACGGCCTTCTGCAGGGCGCGGGTCGTGGGGACCGGGATGCCCAGGGCTCCGACGGTGTCCCACACGCCGATGAAGCGCACCCGGGTCTCGTAGGAGTAGGCATGCCGGAAGAGCGTCGACGCCGTACCCCGGGGGCTCTCGGCGCGGCTCCGGTAGAGGTCGTAGGCCTCGTGCATCCGGTCCAGGTTCTGCTGGCGCAGCACCCCGCAGTTGCGGACGAGTCCGGCGACGCTGCGCGCCGTGTAGGCGCCCCGGCTGAAGCCGAAGAACCACAGCTCGTCACCGTCCTCGTAGTTGTCGATCAGGAACTCGTAGGCGTCGAGGACGTTCGCGGACAGGCCGGCGCCGAACGCCCCTCCGCGGATGTGGTCCCACCGGCTGGTGCCGACCCCCGGGTGGTAGTAGGTGCACTGCCGCATCCCCTCGGCATCCGTCGACGCGATGGAGAGGGCGAGCTTCGTCACGTTCGTCGTCCGCGGCACGGTGCCGATCTTGGAGTCGGGCGTGTTCCAGGTGCCGTCGCAGCACACCACGAGTCTCTTGGCCATCGGCGCTCCTCCTCGACCATGAGGGCCGTCCGCGTCCAGACCATCCTCCACTTCCGACGGCCGCGCCAGGGCTCGGTGTGCCGCGTCGGCGGGCGGGGAACAGTCGTGCTCTAGGCTGCCCGCACCCGCACCGAAGGCGACCCATGACCACGCTCCCCATGCACGAGCGCCTCCCGTTCGACGAGGCGACGACGCCCCCGCGGGTGTCGACGGGCGACCTGCCGTCACCCGAAGAGGTGCGCGACGTCGTCACGGAGGCCTACGAGCGCTACCGCACGAACGCCGAGGGCGCCGTGGCCGACTACATCCCGGTCCTCGCCGCCGCGGACCCCGGGCTGTTCGGGATCTCGGTGTGCGGCGTCCGCGGACGGTCCTTCGAGGTCGGGGACGTCGGCACGGCCTTCTCGATCCAGAGCGTCTCCAAACCGTTCGTGTTCGCTTTGGTGTGCGAGGCGATCGGGTACGGCGAGGCTCGGCGCGCCCTCGGTGTCAACAGCACCGGCTTCCCCTTCGACTCGTTGATGGCCGTCGAGCTGAACCACGACCGGACGATGAACCCGCTCGTCAATGCGGGTGCGATGGCCACCACGAGCCTGGTGCCCGGCCGCACGGCCGAGGAGAAGTGGGAGCGCATCCGCGACGGGCTTTCGCGGTTCGCAGGCCGCGAGCTCACGATGAGCCAGGAGGTCTACGAGTCGGAGGCGTCGACCAACCTGCGCAACCAGGGCATCGCCCACCTCCTGCAGAGCTACGGGCGCCTCTACTTCGACCCCGACCAGGCGACCGACGTCTACACGCGACAGTGCTCGTTGGAGGTCACCGTCCACGACCTCGCGGTGATGGCTGCGACGTTGGCCGACGGCGGGGTGAACCCTCAGACGGGCGAGACCGTCATCGTCCCCGGTGTCTGCCGACGGGTGCTCGCGGTGATGGCGACGGCCGGGCTGTACGAGCTCTCCGGCGACTGGTTGTACGAGATCGGTGTCCCCGGCAAGAGCGGCGTCAGTGGTGGCATCGTCACGGTCGCGCCGGGCAAGGGTGGCCTGGCCACCTTCTCGCCGCCGCTGGACGCTGCCGGGAACAGCGTCCGCGGACAGCTGGTGACCAAGTACCTGTCAGAGCGCCTCGGGCTCAACCTGTTCGCCTCGGAGGTGGCCGGACCATGACCGAACCGCAACCCGACCTGGCCCAGCCGGTGTCACCGGCACCGACCCCCGCAGCGGCCGCGATGGACCCGGTGGAGGTCCTGCGCTCCCGTGCGTACCTCTCCGCCCTCGTGCTGGCCGCCATCCTCGGCATCCCGATCTCCGCCGCCGCCTACGGTTTCCTGGCGCTGGTCACCAAGCTCCAGGAGCTCATCTTCAACGACCTGCCGGACGACCTCTTCTCGGGTGGGATGCCTGCCTGGTGGCCGGTGCCGTGGCTCGCGCTGTGTGGGCTCCTGACCGGCGCGACCATCCGCTACCTGCCGGGGAACGCCGGGCACTCGCCTGCCAAGGGCTTCCAGACGGGGGGTACGCCGGTCGACCGGGAGCTCCCCGGGATCGTCCTCGCAGCGCTGGCCACGTTGAGCCTCGGCGCGGTCCTCGGGCCAGAGGCACCACTGATCGCGATCGGCGGCGGTCTCGCCGCGCTTGTGGTGCACCTGCTGAACAAGGACGCGCCCCCGATGGCGCTGACGATCATGGCGTCGGCCGGCAGCTTCGCGGCCATCAGCACCCTGCTGGGCTCGCCGATCCTCGGTGCCTTCCTGATCATGGAGGTGGCCGGGATCGGTGGGGTGACCCTGAGCCTGGTCGCCCTGCCCGGCCTCCTGGCATCCGGGGTCGGCGCCCTCGTCTTCGTCGGCCTGGGCAACTGGACCGGGCTCGGCACCTTCTCGCTCGCCCTGACGTCCGTGCCGCCGAGCGTGGCACCGACCGTCGGCCTGCTGGCCTGGGCCGTGGCCGTCGGCGCAGTGGCCTCCGTGCTCGGCTGGGGCATCCGATGGGTGGGGTTGTCGCTGCGACCCGTCGTACACCTGAACCGCGTCGTCGTCACGACCGCGCTGGGCGCCGTCATCGGGCTCGTGGCCATGGTCTACCAGCTGGTCTCCGACCACAGCGCGACCCAGGTGCTGTTCTCCGGCCAGGACGCCCTGCCGGACCTGGTGGCGCACACCGCCGAGTACTCCGTGGGAACGCTGGTCCTGCTCGGGGTCTGCAAGATGGCGATGTACGGGCTCTCGTTGAGCGCCTTCCGCGGTGGGCCGATCTTCCCGGCCATGCTGGTCGGCGCCGTGCTCGGGATGGCGATGGCCGGACTGCCCGGCATGAGCACGGCACCGGCGATCGCGATGGGCATCGGGGCGATGTGCGTCGCCATGCTGCGCCTGCCGTTGACCTCGGCGCTCCTGGCTGTGCTGCTGCTCGGGGCCGACGGTGCCTCGGTCACGCCCGAGGTGATCGTGGCGGTGGTGGTGGGGTTCGTGCTCACGAGCCTGCTCCCCACTCCTGGGCCGAAGGAGCCAGCACCGGTGCCGGCGTGACCCTGTCGTCACCCACGGGTCGGGTGATAGACATCACGGGTCGCCCCGGGCGGGGATCGCGACGACCTGAGAGGTGGCGTCGATGAGCCAAGCAGCCAACGCGTCCGACCGTTTCGACGTGATCGTGGTGGGGGGCGGGTCGGCAGGCGCAGTGATCGCCGCTCGCCTCACCGAGGACCCGTCGTTCCGGGTGGCCCTGGTGGAGGCGGGAGGCACGCCGCCACCGCATGAGGTGATGCCGGCCGCCGTCGCGTCGTTGCAGCTCGACCCCGACGTCGACTGGATGTACACCGGCGACCCCGGCGGGGCCGGCAAGGGCCTCACCGACGGCCGGATGATGGTGCCGCGCGGCAAGATGCTCGGCGGCTCGTCGGGCCTCAACTACATGGCGTACGTGCGGGGCCATCCCGGCGACTTCGACGCGTGGGGCGCCGAGGGCGGCAAGGGCTGGGCCTACGCCGACGTCCTGCCCTACTTCGCCAAGAGCGAGGATCTCGCACCACCCGACCCGCCCGACGGGGTCGTGATCGAGGACGACGTCCACGGCACCGGCGGGCCACTCGGCGTGTCGGTCCGCTCACCGCGCACGCTGGCGGCCGAGCAGTTCGTGGCGGCCGCCGAGGCGGCCGGCATCCCGAGGGGTGACTACAACGGTCGCGATCGAGGGGGCCCGACCGGGTGCGCCTCCCTGTTCCAGACCACGACCCGGGAGGGGAAGCGCGCGTCGACCTACCATGCGTTCCTCGAGCCGGCGCTCGAGCGACCGAACCTGGTCGTGATCACGCATGCCCAGGTCGAGCAGGTGCTGCTCGAGCAGACGGGGTCGGGCCCTCGGGCCACCGGTGTCCGCTACCGCGACGCCGACGGCCGTACGACGGAGCTCCGCGCCGACCGCGAGGTGGTGGTGAGTGCGGGCGCCATCGGATCGCCGCAGCTCCTGCTCCTCTCGGGAATCGGCCCGCACGACGAGCTGGCCTCCGTCGGCGTCGAGTGCGTCGTGGACAACCCCCACGTCGGCAAGCACCTGAAGGACCATCTCCATGTGCCACTCGTCTTCCCCGCTCCGGGTGTCGCGCTGACCATGACCGAGATCGCGATCGCGCTCGGGCCCGACGCGCTGCGGGCTCCGGCCGGCCCCCTGCCCGCCGACCCGGCCGACGACGCCGCCCTCCCGCCCGAGCTGGCCGGGCTCAAGGCCGAGGCCGAGCGACAGGTGATGGAGTGGGCGACGACGGGGAAGGGCTTGGCGTCGTCGTCGTTCTACGACGCCGTCGCCTTCTTCTCCACCGGCCTGGGAGACCTCCACACCCACGACGCCCAGATCGGCCTGCTGGCCTGCGGCTACACGCCCGACATCTGGCGGCATCTCTTCCGCGTCGAGCCCTCGGACTACTTCGCCGATCCGGACGCTGCGCTGTCGCCCAGTGCCCAGACCGTCGTGGTGCTGCCCAACCCGGTGCAGCCGCACTCCGAGGGCGAGGTGTGCCTGGTCAGCTCCGATGTCGGGGATGCGCCGCGGATCGACCTGAACTACCTGGCCGACCCCCACGACGTCACCGTGATGGTGGCGGTGATGCGCCGTGCCCTGGAGGTCGTCGACCATTGGCCGGGCGACGGCCTGGGTCCCTTGATGGTGCCACCGGCCCTGGCCGAGGCGCACGGGTACGCGGAGGGCGACCCACCCAGTGACGCCCTCCTGGAGGACCTGGCCCGCCACTACGCGCTGACCGTGTATCACGAGACGTCCACCTGCCGGATGGGAAGCGTCGTCGACGCGGAGCTGCGCGTCCTCGGGGTGGCCGGGCTCCGAGTGGCGGACGCCAGCATCATGCCGACGGTGGTGAGCGGCAACACCAACGCAGCCACGATCATGATCGGGGAGCGGGCGGCGGAGCTGATCGCCGACGACCATGCGATCACCCTGGAGACCAGGGTGGGGTGAGCCGGCGGCCGTGTCCGTCCTGTCGCTGCCGCTCGGTGCTACGGTCGCGCCGACATCACCACCCGCGTGGCGAGGCTCGGGCCACTCGTCGCGACGACGAGAGAAGCATCCGTGACCACCGGTGAAGCCCTCGAGGCACCCGCTGCCCCCGCGCCGAAGGTGAACTGGCTGCCCCTGGTGGCGCTGGCCATCGCGCAGTTCGTGATGGTCCTGGACCAGTCGGCCATGAACGTCTCGATCAGCGCGCTGGTCGACGACTTCGACACCACGGTCACCACCATCCAGGCGGTGATCACCCTCTACTGCCTGGTGATGGCGATGTTCATGCTCACCGGCGGCAAGATCGGCGACATCGTCGGCCGGCGGAGGACGTTCGTCATCGGGCTGGTGATCTACGCGCTGGGTTCCGCCGTGACGGCGGTGGCGCCCTCGGTCGCGATCCTGACCCTGGGCTGGTCGGTGCTCGAGGGGCTCGGTGCCGCCCTCGTCCTCCCCGCCATGGTGGCGCTGGTCGCCGGGAACTTCGAGGGGACCTCGCGCAAGGTGGCGTACGCCGTGATCGGCGGGGTGGCGGGGGCGGGCATCGCCGTCGGTCCGATCCTGGGTGGCTGGGCGACCACCGAGTACTCCTGGCGGATCATCTTCGCCGGTGAGGTGCTCCTGGTGGCCGTGATCCTGGTGATGACCCCGAAGGTGGGCGACGCCGTGCGGACCGGCTCGCCGCCGAGGCTCGACCTGGTCGGCACCGCCCTGTCGGCCGTCGGCCTGGGCCTGGTGGTCCTCGGGGTGCTGCAGTCGAGCACCTGGGGGTGGGTCAAGCCCGAGGAGGACTCGCCGGTGGAGCCGTTCGGCTTCTCCCTGACGCTCTTCGTCATCGGTCTCGGCGCGGTCCTGCTGTGGGCGTTCACGGTCTGGCAGCGACGCCGCGAGACCAGTGGACGGGACCCGCTGGTGCACCTGGCGCTGCTGAGGATCGACTCGCTCCGGGCCGGTCTGATCGGCTTGTTCAGCCAGAACCTGATCCTGATGGGCGTCTTCTTCACCATCCCGCTGTACCTGCAGCTCGTGATCGGCCTCGACGCCCTGGAGACCGGCTTGAAGATGCTGCCCGTCTCGATCGCCATGTTCCTCGCCTCGGCGGCGGGGTCGCGCCTGTCCGGCCGCTACCCCATCCGGACGATCGTGCGCGCAGGCCTGGCGTTGTCCATGGTGGCCGCCGTCCTCCTGCTCGCCACGATCGAACCCGAGCTCGACGAGTCGAGCTTCGCGTGGGCCATGGCCGTGCTCGGGGTGGGGATGGGCCTGCTCGCCTCCCAGCTCGGCAACGTCGTGCAGTCCTCGGTCGACGCGTCGGGGCGCGGTGAGGCCGGAGGCCTGCAGTTCACCGGCCAGCAGCTCGGGTCGTCCATCGGCGTCGCCCTGCTCGGAGCGATCGTGCTGTCCGGACTGACCAGCGCGTTCGTGTCCAACATCTCCTCCGACGAGCGGATCAGCAGCGCCGTCGCCGACCAGGTCGGCGTGGCGGCCGGCTCCGGGATCGACTTCGTGTCCGCCGACCAGATCCAAGCCGCCGCCCAGGACGCGGGTCTGGACGAACCCACCACCACGGCGCTCGTCGACGACTACGAGTCGGCCCAGCTGCAGGCGCTGAAGACCGGACTGCTGGCCGCGGCCTTCCTCGCCCTGCTCTCGATGGCCTTCACCAGGGACCTCCCTCATCAGGTGTCCGCGAAGGACCCGGGCGCCGAGGAGACCGGGGTCGGGTCTCGGGGCCATCGGCCCTAGCAGGCACGGCGCAACCACGGCAGATTGGGCCCATCAGGCCGGGCTCGACAGCGCGCGCCGGCACGCACCAGGTGGTGGCGCCTCGGCGCGACCCAGGAAAGGACGTTCCATGTCACCGTTGGCGATCACGCCGCTCGAGTCCTTCGGCACCGGTCAGGTGTTCTGGTCGATGCTGTGGTTCTTCTGCTTCTTCATCTGGATCTGGCTGCTGATCCGGGTGTTCTCCGACATCTTCCGCAGCCACGAGCTGTCCGGCTGGGCCAAGGCGCTGTGGATCGTCTTCGTCGTCGTGCTGCCCTACCTCGGCGTACTGGTCTACCTGATCGCTCGCGGCAAGGAGATGACTCAGCACTCCCTCGACGACGCGCGCACGATGGAGGCGGCCCAGCGGCAGTACATCCAGAACGTGGCCGGTGGCGCGGCAGCCAGCCCGGCGGACGAGATCGCGCGCTTGGCCGATCTGAGGGAGAAGGGCGTCATCGACGAGGCCGAGTTCCAAGCCGGCAAGGCCAAGGCGCTCCAGGGAAGCTGACCCGAGCCAGGAGAGAGGGACGGTCATGTGTCGTTGGCTCGCGTACTCCGGTGCCCCGGTGAACCTCGAGGAGCTGCTGTTCAAGCCCACGAACTCGCTGGTGATCCAGAGCAAGCACTCCAGGATGGGTGCCACCACGACGAACGGTGACGGCTTCGGGGTCGGCTGGTACGGCGTCGGTGAGACGCCCGGGATCTTCCGCAGCACCGAGCCGGCCTGGAACGACCGCAACCTGCGCGAGCTGTCGGCGCTGGCTTCTTCGCGACGGGTCTTCGCCCACATCCGGGCGTCCACGGGTTCTGCGGTCCAGCAGACCAACTGCCATCCCTTCCGGCACGGGAGCTGGCTGTGGATGCACAACGGTGTGCTGGCCTCGTTCGCGACGATGAAGCGCGACCTCGCCCTGGCGGTCGATCCCGACCTGTTCCCGGAGATCGAGGGCTCCACCGACTCGGAGATGCTCTTCTACCTGGCACTCACCTTCGGGTTGGAGGAGGACCCGCCCGCTGCGGTCGCCCGGGCCGTCGGTCTGGTGGAGGAGACCGGACGCCGACACGGTATCGACGATCCGGTCCAGATGACGGTCGCGACCACGAACGGCGAGGCCACCTGGGCCTTCCGATACTCCACTGCCCGGCAGTCGCGGTCCCTGTTCCACAGCACCGACATGTCGACGCTGCGTCACCAGTACCCCGACAACCCCGTGCTGCACGACCTCTCCGACGACGCACGCCTGGTGGTCTCCGAGCCGCTCGGTGACCTCCAGGGCGCCTGGCGAGAGGTCCCGGAGTCGTCGTACGTCGCGGTGCACGGTGCCGGGGAGGACCTGCGGCCGTTCGAGCCGGTCGCGCCGTAGAGCGTTGACTGACTGTTCAGTCGGCTACCCTCGTGTCCCGACCTGCTCCGAGAGGATCCGCCATGACCCCTGTCCCCGTGCTGACGCCCCACCTCGCCGGAGCGGCCACTGCGGCGCTCGAGGACTGGGGACCGCTCGAGGAGGCGACCGGTCACCCGATGGCGACGGCCGGGATCACCCTCTGGGAGGACGGCGACGTGTCGGCAGGCATCTGGGAGTGTGCCCCGGGCCCGTCGCGCTGGACGCTGGAGACCCACGAGGTGATCCACCTCGTCGCCGGGCGGATGACGGTCACACCCGACGGCGGCGAGCCCGTGGAGATCGCCGCCGGCGACGTCGCCGTCTTCCCCCGCGGCTGGAGCGGCTCGTGGACCATCCACGAGACCGTCCGCAAGGTCTACGCGATCTTCTGATCCCGCCCGTGCCGCTGGTTCGGGTGGCGTAGCGTGCGAAACGCCGCTCGGGATCGAACGACCTCACGACGGAGTGGACCCATGACGATCACCCATGTCCAGCGCCCGACCTTGGCGGACCGGCGCGCGGCAGGCAGGCAGGCCCGCACGCGCACGCCGTTGGACGCCCATCGGGGCTGGGCCCCGCAGCCGGACCGGGCAGACCCCGTGGCCCTCCTGGAGGAGCAGAACCTCACGCGCGACGCCGACCTGGTCCCCGTGCGGCACGGTCGGATGATGGTCTCCCCGTTCACCTTCTACCGCGGGGCCGCCAAGATCATGGCCGAGGACCTGTGGCGTACGCCGACCGCCGGTCTGGACGTGCAGCTGTGCGGGGACGCCCACCTGTCCAACTTCGGGATCTTCGCCTCACCCGAGCGGTCGCTGGTGTTCGACATCAACGACTTCGACGAGACCCTGGCCGGGCCTTTCGAGTACGACGTGAAGCGGCTCGCGGCCAGCTTCACCATCGCGGCCCGCCATCGCGGCTTCGCCAAGGACGACGTCCGTGCCGTGACGCGGGCTGCTGCCGCCGCCTACCGCGAGGCCATGGCGGAGTTCGCGGGGATGAAGACCCTCGACGTCTGGTACGCGCATCTGTCCGAGGACGACCTGATGAGGTCCGTGCAGGCCGCGGTCTCCGGCTACACGGTCGCCGGCAAGGACCGCAAGCTGCTGAGGAAGCAGGAGAAGCGCGCCAAGGAAGTGGCTCGGAAGGCCAAGACCCGCGACAGCGCCCAGGCCCTGGCCAAGCTGGCGGAGCTGGTCGACGGCCGCTACCGGATCGTCAGCCAGCCGCCCTTCATCCTCCCGCTCCGTGACTGGCACACCGTCGAGGCATCGTTCACCGCCGACGACGCCGGTGCGCTGATCGTGAGCCAGCTCGCGGCGTACGGACGGACGCTCCAGCCCGACCGCCGCCACCTGATCGAGCAGTTCGAGTTCGTCGACGCCGCCCGCAAGGTGGTCGGGGTCGGCAGCGTCGGGACCCGCGCGTTCATCGCGCTCCTCCAGGGCCGCGACGAGCAGGACCCGCTGTTCCTGCAGATGAAGGAAGCCACGAGGTCCGTGCTCGAGAGCCATCTCCCCAAGAGCCGCTACCGGCAGCCCGGACAACGCGTCGTGCAGGGCCAGCGCATGATGCAGGCGACCAGCGACATCTTCCTCGGCTGGACGGCGGGGGCCGATGTCACACGCAGCTACTACTGGCGACAGCTGCGCGACATGAAGGGCTCGGTGGACGTCGAGGTGATGACGCCCGAGGGCATGACCTTCTACGCCTCGACGTGCGGCTGGACCCTGGCTCGCGCGCATGCGCGGTCCGGCGACCCGGTCGCCCTCGCGAAGTACCTCGGCAAGACCGACACCTTCGACAGCGCGATCGCGGACTTCGCCAAGGACTACGCCCGCCAGAACGAGCGGGACTACGAGGCGTTCGTGGACGCCGTACGGACCGGCCGGATCGAGGCGGCCAAGGAAGTGGCGTGAGATCGCAGACCGACGGCCGCCCGCAGGCGGCCGTCGATCTCGCGCCACGCGTCAGATGAACAGCAGCTGAGCCCCTTCGGTCATCTCGATGAAGTCAGAGGCACTGATGATCGCCTCGACCTCGTCGTAGAGGTCCTCCTCGGTCAGGTGGTTCATGTCGGCCGACATCCGGCAGGCCCACAGATGACCTCCCGAGTCGACGATCTGCTGGAGGAACTCCGGCACCTCCGGCACGCCGAGGCCGGCGATCGACTTCTTCAGCTGGTGGGTCGCCATCGCGGTCATGCCGGGCAGGCCGCCGAGCCCTTGCGGCATGTGGGTCGCGGTGTTGCCGAGCATCGTGAACTTCAGATCGCCCATCGTCTTCTTGTTGATCATGTCGAAGCCCCAGAACGTGAAGAACACATGGGTCTCGACTCCCTCGCCCAGGGCGGCGTTCGCCAGGATCAGCGCCGGGTAGGCCATGTCGAGGTTGCCCTTGGAACAGATGATGGCCAGCTTCCGGTCGGTGTGGTCGCCGCCGAACGACGGCACCAGCGGCTGGGTCTCGGTGACAGTCATGGTTCTCTCTCCTTCACTCCGGGTCACACGCAGCCGTGCGGCTTGGGCAGGCCCGCGACGTAGGCGAGCTTCTTGGCCGGCTTCTGGGGAAACAGCTGGAACAACGTCTTGGTCGGGATTCCGCCGACCACGCTGATGCGTCGCAGCGTCGGCGTCTCGCCCTCCTTCGCGAAGTCGTCGCGCAGGAAGCGGATCGCCTGCCAGTGCTCGTCGGTGAGCTCGATGCCGATCTGGGCGGCGAGCGTCGTCGCCAGCGGCTCGCTCCACTCGTCGGGATCGGTCAGGAAGCCCTCGTCGTTGACGTGGATCTCGTGGCCGTCGATGGTCGTGATGGGCATGGCGTCAGGCCTCCTCGGGGTGCCGGTCGGGATCGGCGGGTCGGTGCTTCCCGGCCATGGACATGTGGGCGGGGAGCGGGACGGGACGCCCGGGCAGCAGCACGTTCCAGTAGAGGTGGCGGAACGCGAGCTTGCCCAGGTGGTTGGCCCGGGTCTCCTTCAGGAGGGTCATCGGACCGACGTAGGGGATCGGGTAGTGGCCGGGCAGTGGCTCGACGTCGTAGTTGAAGTCGATCAGCACCGCCTTGTCGTCACCGGCCTCGACGAAGCAGTTGGCGTGCCCGTCGAAGCTCCCGGTCATCGGCCGGCCCTCGATGTGCTCGAGGAAGTTGTCCACGAACACGTCCACCGCGAAGTGCGCCACCGAGCCCGCCTTGGAGGTCGGGATGTCGCTGGCGTCACCCAGCACGAAGATCGTGTCGTACGCCGTCGAGAGCAGCGTGTGCTTGTCGACCGGCACGTAGTTGAGCTCGTTGCCCAGCCCCGACCGGGCCACGTAGTCCGCGCCCATGTTGAGCGGGACGGTGATCAGCAGGTCGAAGGGGATCTCGCGCTCGTCGTAGGACACCAGCATCCGGCGTTCCTGGTCGACGTGCTCGATCATGAAGTCGGTCTCGACGTGGATCTTGCGCTCCTCGAGCATCGTCCCGAGGTGCGCCGCCGCGATCGGCTTGGTGAAGGCTCCGTCGAGGGGCGTGACGAAGACCAGCTCCACCCGGTCTCGGAGCCCCTTCCGGCGCAGCCAGGCCTCGGCCAGGAAGGTCACCTCCAGGGGCGCCACCGGGCACTTGATCGGCATCTCGGTGATGTGCACGACCAGCCGGCCGTGGTCGAAGGTCGCGAGCGCGGCCGCCAGGGCTTCAGCGCCCTCGAGGGTGTAGAAGTCGAAGACGGTGCGGTGCCACTCGGGCCCGAGCATCCCGGGTGTCTGGTCGGGGCGCGGCGTCGTGCCCGTGGCGATCACGAGGTAGTCGTAGGCCAGCTCGCGGCCGCCGACGAGCGCGACGGTCCTCGCCTCGGCGTCGACCCGGTCGATCTCGGCCAGCACCAGCTCGATGCCGTCGCCCAGGAACCGGTGCCGGGAGCGGACCACCTGGTCGCGGGTGGCGTCGCCGAACGGCACGAAGATGTAGGCGGGTTGATAGTGGTGCTCGTCGTCCTGGTCGACCACGACGATGCGCCAGTCGTGGACGTCGAGACGGTGCCGCAGCCGGTTCGCGGTCATGGTGCCGGCGGTGCCTCCGCCGAGCACGAGGAGTGTCCTCATGGTCCCCTCCTAGTCCCTGGGTCCGATCTCACGCTAGGCAGCCGGGGACGCCGGCTCACAGGGGCGAACGTCCCTACCCCAGCGGGGTATTTCCTCCGGGACGTCGACGGAGGCCGGCGGCGGGCGGACGGCTCTTCCCGCTGACGACCATCTCGTTTACGGTGAGGTGCCTGGCAACTCCGTCTCGGGCTGTCGGGGGTCGGGCGTGCCGATGGGGAGGCCGGTCAGATGGCGGATCGCAGCGCGTCGGGTGCGCGGCGGATCAGGCCGTGGGCGCGCGCGCTCCGGATGGTTTGCGCGCTGGTCTTCGCCTCGCTCTCCTTGGTCCTCGTCACCCAGACCCCGTCGTTCGCGGCCCCGGCGATCACGCTGAACAAGAGCGCTCCGGCCGATGTCCTCGTCGGTGGGTCGGTCGACTACACCCTGCGCGCCGCCAACCCGAGCGCCAACGCCGACGCGGTGCCCGAGTACAACGTCACGTTCCGCGACGTCCTGCCCGTCGGCGTGACCTACGACGGCGGCAGCACGTCACCGGCGGGCTTCGGCGAGCCGCAGGTGATCACCGACCCCGACACCGGCCAGCAGACCCTGATCTGGTCCAACGTCGCTGACATCGCGCCGGGATCCGCCGTCACGCTTGACCTTCGGCGCCACCCTCTCGGCAGCCGACTACCCGGTCGGCTCGGACGCGATCAACAACGCCGACGTCTACAGCAACTCCGACCCGCGCAAGGTGCCGAAGTTCACCGGCACGGGCGAGCCGGTCCCCCTCAGCTACACCGAGACCGCCTCCGACCTCGCCACCACACGGGTGAGCGCGCTCCGGCTCCAGAAGTCCGAGCCCAGTCCCGAAGGCGAGCTGCTGAGGGGGGTGCACGACCACACGACCGTCTACACACTGACCGTCACCAACAACCACGGCGCCGACACCTCCGGGGCGGGCGTCGTCGACCTGATCCCCGCCGGCCTGGAGTTCCTCGGCTGTGGTGGCGTCGACAACTCGACGACCGGTCCGGAGTACCCCGGCGCCCCGTCCCTGGCCGCGACCCCGGACGTCCCGAGCTGTCCCACGCCGGACTCGGTCAGCACGGTGACCGACCCTGCGGGCGTCCCGGCCGGCGTCTACACGCGCGTGGTGTGGACGCTCGGCGACCTCGCCCCCGACCAGGTGGTGACCATCAGGTACGCCGCCGGCATCCCGCAGCGGGCGAACACCACGACGTGGCCGGGGACCACCCCGACCCCGGGCAGCCTCGACCAGACGGCGAACCTCGACAACAACTCCGGCCCGTCCACCCGCGAGACGGCGACCGAGCAGAGCTACACCAACCACGCCACGGTCACCGGCGACTACACCGGGCCGGTCGCCCCCGGGACCGGCAGCCAGGTCAGCTCCAGCGACACGGAGACGGTGACCTCCGAGGACGTGCGGATGCGCAAGTCCAGCGACTCGGACATCTTCGACCAGGGCGGGGTCCGGCGCTACACGCTGACGATCGACACCAGCGAGTACGCCGACGCCTCGGATGTCGTGGTGACCGACCACCTCCCCAACGGCATGTGTCCGCTCGACGACGTCGCGAACTACGTCTCCGGCACGCCTCCCGACTGCGACCCGTCGGCGGCCTTCGCCCCGACGAACGCCACGATCACCGGGGTCGTGCAGAATGCCGACGGCACCTTCGACGTGACCTTCTCACCGCTGACGATCGACGCGAACGGCTCGACGCAGATCCGCTACTCCGCTCGGATGCGCACGGTCTACACCGGCGGGGACAACGCCGGCGACCCGACGTCGTCCGGCGACACGTTCACCAACACCGCCGATCTCACCGCGACCACCAACCCCGCGCCGGGCGTCGACCCGCCGGCCCCGACGGGTCCCGAGACGGTCGGTGACCAGTCGTCGGTCACGTTGACGGCGAGCGGGCCCGCTCTGGAGAAGTCGCTGCTCCCGCAGGCGACGCCGATGGACTGTGGCACCAGCGGCGACGGCTACGTGCACGACCCCACGGCGCCGCAGAGCACGTTCAGCGAGGGTGACCGGGTCTGCTTCAAGATCCGTGTGCAGTTCCCCTCGGACGTCGCGACCCGCAACCCCGCCGTCAAGGACTTCCTGCCGCCCGGCCTCACCTACGAGCCGGGCTCGGCGCAGGCCACGTCCGCCAACACGGCCGACTTCACCGTCGACGAGTCGACGGCCAACCCGCTCTTCCTGATCGGCGACACCCGCACCAAGCCGACGTTCCGCTACGTCCCGCCGGGGACGGTGTTCGAGGCCGTGCTCTCGGGCATCGTGTCGGCCCCCGCGACCGGACCCGGACCCGACGTGACCTCGAACCTCGCGAAGTTCGTCTACTCCACGTCGGCCGGCACGGTCTCCCTGCGCGACGAGGTCGACCTCCGGATCGCCGCGCCACCGCCGATCTCGGTGGTCAAGGGCGTGGCGAACGTCAACGGTGGCCCGGCCAACCCACCCGACACCGACAACGTGCAGGTGCGCGGTGGAGACGTCGTGACCTTCCGGGTCGACCTCCACAACGACGGCACGCCGGCGAACCTCAACGCGGTCGACATGCTCTCGCCCGACGTGTGGGATGTGCTGCCGATCGGGATCACGTGTACCGACATCTCGGCGATCAGCGACGACGGTGTCTGCACCGACCCCGGGGACCCGGGCCAGCCGTCCTTCTCCGGGAGCGGGACGCACAGTGCCATCCGCTGGCGGCTGGCGCCCGCGCCGGCACTGGCGCCGGGAGACTCGCGCACGCTGACGTACGCGATGACGATCCCCCCGGATGCCAGCGTCAACACGTCGTACCCGAACACCGCGTCGGTGCGGTCCTTCGAGACCGCGACCAACCGCCCCGGCGTGACGGCCGAGCACCTGCCGCGCGGCAACGTGGACACCTCCACCGACCCCCTCGACTGGGACGTCCCTCGTGCCTCCGACGACTCCGAGGTCCACACCCCGAGCGTCAGTCTCGCCAAGTCCAACCTCACCGACATCACCGAACCGAACAACGGGCCCAACCAGGCCGTCGTCGGGGAGACGCTGACCTACACCCTCCAGCTGCGCGTGCCGGCTCACACCGGGGTCTTCAACGGGGTGCTCACCGACCCGATGCCCACGGGCGTCACGTATCTCTCCTCGAGCGCGACCTTCTCGGCCACGAACACCGCCCCCGCCACCGACCCGCTGCCGGCCGGCTTCACGCTCGACCCGGCGAACGGGACGCTGCGGTTCCCCGTGAGCTACGTCAACAACGACGACAACCCCCACCTGTTCGAGGTCCGCATCCGGGCCCGCATCAGCACCTTGTCCAGCAACGGGCAGGGCGTCCAGCGGGTCAACACCTCGCGCTTCGACAGCCAGTCGGCGCCGGTGCTCGGTACGGACCTGCCCACCGTGACCGGCAGCTCCACGGTCACCGTGGTCGCTCCCCAGATCACGCTCAACAAGAGCGACGACGACGCCGACGGGATCGTGGAGGCGGGCCAGGTCGTCACGTACACGCTCCGGCTGGTCGGGACCAGCGGCCGTCCTCCGGCCCACGACCTCTGGGTCGTCGACTGCGTCCCGAGCGGGCTGACCTTCGGCGCGTTCCTCGACCCGCACCCCGGTACGGCGACCACGGTGGCCGGCACGGGCAGCAACGGGTGTGCGGCGGGCACCACCCGGATCGCGTGGAACCTGCCCGACAGCTCGACGACCGCCCAGCTCCTCCGCTACACCGCGACGGTCTCGCCAGCGGCAGCCGGTGGCCAGCGCTACACCAACACCGCCACCGCCAAGGGGAGCTCGCTCAACGACGGGAAGACCGACCCGCTGGCGCCCGACAACCCGCTCGAGCGGGTGGTCACCTCCTCCGACAGCAACACCATCGTCGTCGGCACCGGCACGATCACCAAGATCGCCGACCCCGACCACCTGACCATCGGAGAGCGCGGCACGTGGTCCATCCGGATCCACCTGAACCCGAACGTGAACTTCTACAACGCCTCGCTCATCGACCAGCTCCCCGCGAGCATCGTGCCGGACTCGGTCCGGCTGGAGTCGGTGACCTGTGACATCGAGGGCGACGGCGCCTGCTCTGTCGACCCGGTCGCGCTCGACCCCGCGCCCGGCCCCGGCGGCAGCACCTTGATCGGGTGGTCGTTCGGCGACGCGCTGTCCAACCCGAGCGGTCGCGACGTGGACCTCACCTACTCCGCCGTGGTGGCCGACCTGCCGAGCCTTCACCGCAACGACCTCATCACCAACAGCGCTCATGCGGCATGGGACCTCGCACCCGCTCCGGCGCCCACCTCGGTCACCGACCCCTTCGACCAGCGCTCGGAGGACGCGAGCGCGAACGTCACGGTCGTGGAGCCGGTGCTCAGCGTCGACAAGAGCGTCTCCCCGCTGCGACCGGCGCCCGGCGAGACCTTCCGCTACAGCCTCGACGTGTCCAACCTCGTCGGGCCGAACACGAGCGACGCCTTCAACGACACGCTCGTCGACACCGTCCCGGTGGGGGTGGTCGTCGACCCCGACTCGATCAGCAACGGTGGCGAGCTCACCGACACCGGCCCCAACGGTGGTGGCACCATCACCTGGACGGCGGCCGGGCCGATCCGACCCGGTGCGACGACCACGGTGGGCTACACCGCGACCCTGGCCGCGAGCTCGACGCTGACCTCGGCCCCCCTCACCAACACCGCCCAGATCACCCACTACGAGAGCCTCGAGAGCGGCGGACGTTCCTACGTCGGGCCGTCCGACACGGCCACGATCACTCCTGCCTTCCCCCACATCTCCCTGGCGAAGCGAGCCAGCGCGGGGCCGGCGTACATCGGCGAGTCCAAGTCGTTCACGCTGACGATCACCAGTGACGGCGCCGCCACGGCCCACGACATCGGCGGCACCGACACCCTGCCGCCGAACTGGACCTATGACCCCGGCAGCGCGATGGTCAGCGTGGACGGCGGCCCCGCGGTCCAGGTCGAGCCGGACGTGGTGACCAACGGCAACGTGCAGACCTTGAGCCTGCCCGACCTGTTCGACCTCCCGGTCGGGCAGAACGTCCTCATCACCTACTCCGCCACCCCACAACCCGCCGTCGTCGACGACCCCGGCGTCGGCCACGCGGTGCCGCACACGAACACCCTCGACGTGCACGCGGCCGACCTGACCGGTGCGACCGGGAACGCCGACGGCCCCTACACGGACCCCCCGGTGACGGCCACGGTGTTCATCGACTCCGCGGACGTCGCGGTCACCAAGACCCACACCGGCAATGCCGTGCCCGGCCGGCCGCTCGCCTGGTCGGTCGTGGTCACCAACCACGGCACCGACACCGCGACCGGGCCGTTCCGGGTCGTCGACGACCTGCCGGCGGGCATCTCGTCGGCCACCGCCGCCGGTCCCGGCTGGACCTGCAGCGGCTCTCTCACCCAGATCGTGTGCACGCGCACCAACGCCGGGGACACCTTGGCGGCGAACACGAGCTTCCCGACGATCACCGTGACCACCGGGATCCCTGCGGGCACCGATGAGGGCGCGACGTTCACCAACGCGGTGAGCGTCAGCGCCCACACCTACGACCCCGACCTCACCAACAACACCGACACCGACACCGCGGTCGCCCGCCGCTCCGTGGACCTCGCGCTCACCAAGACGGTGAGCGGACCGTTCGTCGCCGGTCAGGACGCGACCTACCTGCTGGCCGTGCAGAACCACGGACCGAGCGACACGGTCGGCCCGCTGGTGGTGACCGACGCGGTGCCGACGGGCACGTCGTACGTGAGTGCGGACGGCCCGGGCTGGGCCTGCGCCCAGACCGGCGGTCAGGTGACCTGTACCCGGGCCGCGGGGCTCGCCGCGGGTGCCTCCGCGCCCCAGATCACCCTCGTGGTGCACGTCGACGCCGACCGCACGACGGCGGTCACGAACACCGCGCGCGTGGACGGACCCTCTCCCGATCCCGTGCCCGGCAACAACTCCGACACCGTGACCCGTACCCCCGGACAGGAGGCCGACCTGGCGATCGCCAAGACGTCGCAAGGCGAGTTCGTCCCGGGTGAGCAGGGCACCTACCGGTTCCGGATCCACAACTTCGGGCCGTCCTTCGCCGACGCACCCGTCCGCGTCACCGACACCCTGCCCACGGGACTGAGCTACGCAGGGTTCACCTCCGTCACACCCGGGTGGACCTGCACGGCCGTCGGCCAGGACGTCACCTGCACCCTGGCCGGACGGTTCGCGGACGGCGCGACGGCCGTCGTCGAGATCGACGTCGACATCGACCCCGGCCAGACGGGTGACATCGTCAACTCCGCCCATGTCTCCTCGCCGACCACGGACCCCGACCCGAACAACAACACCGACGACGACTCGACGGCGTCGGTGGTCAACGTCGACCTCGCCATCGCCAAGTCCCACGTCGGCCCGGTGGTGGCCGGGCAGCAGGTCACCTACACGCTCGCCGTCCGCAACAACGGACCCTCGTCGGCCGCCGGCCCGGTCGAGGTCCACGACGCCCTGCCGGACGGGATGACCTTCGTCTCCGCCTCGGGCGGGGGCTGGGACTGCAGCGGGTCGGGCCAGTCGGTCGACTGCACGCGCGCCGCCGGGCTGGCCGCCGGAGCGGCCGCGCCCGACATCACCCTGGTCGCCGACGTCGCGCCCGACGCCGGCCCCGCCACCGTGGTCAACATCGCCGACGTCTCCGGGCCCGACACCGATGTCGACCCCGACAACAACACCGACCACGACCCGACCGTGATCTCCGACCGCGCGAACATCTCGCTCACCAAGACCACGACCGGCGACGACCCGGTGAGCGCCGGGGAGACGACCCGGTTCACGATCGTCGTCCACAACGACGGGCCCTCGGACGCCGACGACGTCACGGTGAGCGACGAGCTCCCGACCGGCGTCACCTCTGGTGTCGGTGGCCGGCGACGGCTGGACCTGCACCGGCGAGACCGTGCTCCAGTGCGGGCGGGACACCGTGGGCGCGGGCACCGACGCTCCGCCGATCCTGGTGACGGTCCGGGTCGGGAGCGGCGTGCCGGACGGTACGACGATCACCAACACCGCCGGCTCCTCGACCAGCACCCCCGGAGACGACCCCGACGACAACACCGACAGCGCCACCGTCGATGTCCGGGCCGTGGCCGACCTGCGCCTGCAGAAGACCCACCCACGCGGGGTCGTGCACGCGGGCGACCAGGTGACCTTCGACCTCGCCGTCAGCAATGCCGGCCCGTCCGACGCGCTGGCCCCGATCACGGTCGTCGACCAGCTGCCGGTCGGGATGACCTACGCCTCGAGTGCCGGCAGCTGGTCCTGCGACGCCGACGCCCCGGACGCGTCGGGGCAGCAGGTGACGTGCACCCTGGACGGGACCGACAGCCTGCTGGCGGGGACGGATGCGCCGCCGCTGCACCTGACCGTCCAGACCGACGCCGACGCTCGACCCGGGGGTCCTCACCAACACCGCCACGGTCGACAGCCCGACGACCGACCCGGTCCCTGGGCAACAACACCGACACCGACGACGTCGACATCGACACCAGTGCGAACCTGTCGATCGTCAAGTCCCACGCGCAGGGCGCCCGCGTCGGCGACCCGCTGACCTTCACGCTCGCGATCACCAACGACGGACCCTCGGAGGCCCGGCAGGTCGAGGTCACCGACGACCTGCCGTCCGGGCTGACCTTCGTCTCGGCGGACGGCGACGGCTGGACCTGTGCCGAGGCGGCCGCGGTGCTGACCTGCGACCTGACGGGTCCGCTCGCAGCCGGCGCCGAGGCCACCCCGATCTCACTCGTGGTCACCGTCGAGCCCGGCGCCTTCCCCGGCGTCGACAACACCGCCGTGGTCGACAGCGCCACGCCGGAGACGGATCCGTCCGACAACAGCTCCACCGACCACGTGACGGTTCCGCCGCTGGTGGATCTCGCGATCACCAAGTCCCACCGCGACCCGGTGCGCGTCGGTCACCAGGCGACGTACCGGCTGGCCGTCGTCAACCACGGCCCCACCGCCGACCCGGGCCCCGTCCGCGTCGTCGACGTCCTGCCCGACGGGCTCACGTTCGTCAGCGCCGCCGGTGAGCGGCTGGAGCTGCACCGAGGCGAGGAGTACGGTCACCTGCACGGACGCCGACGGCCTCGAGGTCGGCGAGCACAGCACGATCCGGCTCGTCGTGGACGTGCAGCCGTCCGCCTACCCCGGCGTCGTGAACGCCGCATCGGTCACCTCGGACGCCGAGGACACCGACCCCGACAACAACACCGCCACCGACCCGGCCACCGTGACGCCCTCGGTCGAGCTCACCGTCGACAAGCGCCAGCTGAGCCTGACGCGGAGCACCGCGACGTACCGGATCACGATCGGCAATCGCGGGCCCAACGACACCACGACCGACATCGTGGCGGTCGACGAGCTGCCGGCCCAGCTCTCCTACGTGAAGGCGACCGGTCCCGGGTGGACCTGCCAGGCTGCTGGGCAGACGGTGACCTGCACCCATCCGGGCACCCTCCGCGTGGGAGACACGACCTCGTTCGTGCTCACGGCAGCCGTGGCTGCGGGGACGACCGGGCGCGTGGCCAACGTCGTCGTGGTGACCGGTGGGCACAGCGGCCACCACGATCCCCGCGACGTGGCGGTCGGCAACCTGCCACCGGTCGAGCAGCCGACCAACCCCACCGGCCCGAGCCTGCCCGACACCGGCGGTCCCGCCCTCGCCTGGCTGGTCGCGGCCCTCGCCTGCCTGGCCGCGGGCGGCGTCCTGCTGGCGCGGTCGCGACGCCGGGGCTGATCCCCGGACGGCGGGCGGCTCAGATGCGGGGCCGCCGCGACACGAGGTGCCCGAAGGCGACCAAGCGGTTGTCGGTGTGGAACAGCTCCGAGCAGGTGGTGAGCGTGATCAGCCGCTGACCGGGTGACCGGTCGGGTGGCTGCACGCCGCCGTCGGGGTTCGTCGGGAGCGGGTCGAGCACCCATGCCGCGGTCAACGGCACGACCAGGTCGTCACCGCCCGTGTCCAGGCGGTAGGTGAACACGGTCCGGCGGGTCTCGACGACGATCGCGTCGCCGGGCCGGAGGGCCGGCATGTCGCGCAGCGGCTGGCCGTGGGTCACCCGGTGGGCGGCCAAGGCGTAGTTGCCCACCCCCCCGGCGTGCACGCTCCCGTCGTAGTGTCCGAAGCCGGCGGCCAGGACGGAGTCGGACGTGCCCTCGAGCACCGGTACGGCGTAGCCCGCCCCGAAGCGCGGGATCCTCACGATCGCAGCGGCTCCGACCGGGTCGCCGTCAGGTCCCTCGGGCACCAGGGTGCTGGCGTGCCCGTGCTTCCAGCCCTGCTCGATCTGGGTGATCACCCGCGCCTGAGTGCGGTGGGAGACCCAGTTCGTGCCCCAGAACTCCCACGCCAGCCAGCCCAGGATGGCGAGCCCGGACGCCACCAGGGCGAGCCCCAGCGCGGTCGTCCAGGACGGGCGCCGTCGCGTCCGCGTGGGGGCCTCCGCCGCGTCGGTGCTCACCGCTCGCACCCTAGCCCGGCGCGACCTCGTTCGCCCTAGGGCCCGAACCAGCGCTGCCGACGGACCGACGCGAACTGCCGCTTGGCCTCGGCACCCTCGTGCGACGGTGGAGTGAAGGCCGCCACGGGCGCCGGACCCGACAGGAAGTCGACGTCCACCACGCCGATCGTGTCGTCGCCCATCTCCATGTAGCAGGTGATCCGCCCCTGGAACGGCGCCGGCTCCGGGCCGCCGCCGAGCCGGTGCCGCAGCACGTCGGCCAGCGTCGCCGCCTCGCCCTCGGCGACCACGCCCGCGCGGGGGACGGGCACGCTCGCGACGTCACCGACGGCGTACACACCGGGGAACCTCGTCTCCATGGTGGCCGGGTCGACGGCGATCCAGCCGTCCTCCTCCGTCAGGCCCGACTCGACGACCACCGGTGGTGCGACGTGCACCGGGACGCCGAGGAACAGGTCGAAGGGGATCTCGCCGCCGTCGCGCAGACGGACGACGCGGGCGTCGGGATCCAGACGCTCCACCCAGGTGCGGTGGGAGTGGGTGATCCCGCGCTCGTCCATCAGCCCCAGGACCGCGGCCGAGACGTCCTCGGAGATCGGGATCGGCTTCGGCATCGGCGTGACGAGGTGGATCGTGGTGGCGTCGCGCAACCCGCGCCCGACCAGGTGGTCGTGCAGCATGAACGCTGCCTCGTAGGGCGCCGGAGGGCACTTGAAGAAGCCGCCGAGCACGCCGATCACGATCGAGCCACCCCGGAAGTCGGGCAGCACCTCGCGGACGGCGGCCGCCCCGGCGGGGGAGTAGAACTCCTGGCCGCACTCGAGCAGGCCCGGTGTCAGCTCGGGGGCGAGATCGGCCCCGAGGGCGACGACGAGCACGTCGGCCTGGTGGCTGCCGTGGTCGGTGACGACGTGGCGGCGCACCGGGTCGATCGCGACCACGGTCTCCTGGCGGAACTCGACGTGGGGCTTGGCCAATCCGGCGTAGGTCAGGCGGATGTCCTCCAGGGTGCGCGTCCCGACCATCACGTCGAGCTTGTGGAAGCCGAAGACGAACGCGTCGGAGCGGTCGATCAGGGTGACCTCCGCCCGCGCGCCGAGGTCGACCGACAGTCGGGCGCTCAGCTCCAGGCCCCCGAAACCCGCGCCGAGGATGACGATCCTGGTCACGCTGTCGGTCATGCCCGCCTCCTGGTGGGGTGTCCTGGCGGCAGCCTAGGGCCGACCTGCCGTGCGGCGCGGTGGTCGAAGGGCCGGATCCGGGTCAGACGTGCACCAACACCGCGGCGACCGCGGCCGCCGGGATGGCCCAGGAGAGCGCGCGCAGGGCACCCTCGAGCGGCGCCAGCAGGCCCTCCCGGTCGAGCTCCTCGACCCGGCCGTCGGGCCGCCAGAGGGTGCCGCTGACCGTGGACGTCCGCCGACGCAGGGCGCGAGCGGGCGTGCTCAACCGCCGTTGGGCGTACGACGTGCCGACCGCGGCGAGCGCTGCCGTCGCCGTCGCGACCCACCGCGACCACTCGGCCGGCGGCGACTGCGCCACGAAGCCGACCACCAACGGGAAGCCGCCCCACGCGCAGGCGAAGACGGTGTCGGTGTGCAGGCGGCCGGAGAAGAGCTCCAGGTTGTAGCCGACCAGCAGCACGGCCCCCACCGGGACCGCGGCCAGCAGCCCCCAGTTCACGCTGCCGTGCCGGAGGCTTCCGGCCACCCCGAGGGCGCACGCGCCGGCCGTGGCCAGGATCGCGACGAGGACCAGCACCCCGTCGGGGATCCTCGTGCCGAGCGGTCTGCCCTTCAGCTCGTCGAGGGCGTGGGCGGCGAGCCCGACGGCCAGGAAGAACGCCAGCACGGACGCGCCGAGCGCGGTCCAGTCCAGCGACGCGGCCAGGGCGCCGCCGAGGACCACGTAGCTGAGGTGCCAGATCGTGTAGGGCGGGTGGAGCAGCGTCCACCAGTCCGCGGCCCGACCCCCGCTCCGGGCGTAGAAGGCCGGGCGGGCGGTCGTCTGCTCAGCCATCCGGCCTGCGTCCCCACATCACCAGTCCTCCGCCGAGGCTCATCGGTCGCGCCTGCACGTCGACGAGACCGGCGTCGCGCCACATGTCGACGTGGGCGTCGACCGGGTAGTGGCGATAGTGCTCCTCGATCGACGGACCGAGGAACCGGCCGACCGTCGCCCAGGCCCGTCCGCCTCCGAGGAACCCCGCGGCGGGCAGCACGAGGCGGGTGTAGAGCCGCCAGGCGGGGAGCCAGACGGGCGGCGAAGGGACGAAGAACTCCAGTGAGGAGAGCGTTCCCCCCGGGCGCACCACCCGCGCCAGCTCGCGCACCGTGGCCGCCGGGTCCGCGACGTAGCGCAGCAGGTAGGTGAAGGTCAGGGCGTCGAACGTCTCGTCCGGGAACGGGAGCTGCTCGGCCCGGCCGCAGACCAGGTCGACCCGGTCGCCGCGACCGGCCTCGCCGACGCGCTCGCGACCTTCGCGGAGCATCTGCTCGGTGAGGTCGATGCCGACCACCTCGGCGCCGGTGCGCTCGGTCAGCATCAGGGCGACACCCGCGGTCCCGGTGGCCACGTCGAGCACCCGTCGTGGCGGACGCGGTGCTGCCACGACGGCGTCGACCATCGCGGTGCGCCACCGGTGGTTCTGCCCGAACGACAGCACGGCCTCGAGCACGTCGTAACGACGGGGGAGCCCGTCGAAGAGCTCGCGGGCGAACGCGTTCGGCTGGGCGCGGGACAGAGCCACCGCGCGTGCTGGTCGTACGGCCATGGGTGACCCCCTCGGAGCCAGGGTACCCAGACGGGCTGTCGCGCTTGTTGTGCGATCAAGTTAGACATACTGTAGAAGTAGGGCTGCTCGTCGGAAGCGAGCCGGGACGCCGATTCAGCGGGGTGAGCGGGTGAGCACGGACCTCGGCAAGGTCGCGACCTCCAACCGGGACGCGGCGGCGACGCCCGGGAGGAGCGGCCGGGTCGGCGCGCTCGCGACCTGGGCCGACGACCGGCTGGGGCTCGCCACCCTGGCCCGCAAGAACCTCCGCAAGGTGTTCCCCGACCACTGGTCGTTCATGCTCGGCGAGATCGCGTTGTGGAGCTTCGTGGTCCTGCTGCTGACCGGGGTCTTCCTGACCTTCTGGTTCGTGCCGAGCATGTCGGAGTCGACGTACCAGGGCACCTACGCGCAGCTGCGCGGCGTCCCGATGTCGGACGCCTACGCCTCGACGCTGCACATCTCCTTCGACGTGCGCGGCGGCCTGCTGATGCGTCAGATGCACCACTGGGCCGCGATGATCTTCGTCGGCGCGATGATGATCCACCTGATGCGGGTGGCGTTCACCGGGGCCTTCCGCCGGCCGCGCGAGCTGAACTGGGTGATCGGCAGCATCTTGCTGCTGCTCGGGACGATCGAGGGATTCACCGGGTACTCCCTGCCCGACGACCTGCTCTCCGGCACCGGGATCCGCGCCGCAGACGGATTCATCAAAGCCACCCCCGTGGTCGGCACCTACATGTCGTTCTTCCTCTTCGGCGGTGAGTTCCCCGGCGACTCGATCATCCCGCGGCTCTACACCGTGCACGTGCTGCTGATCCCGGGGCTGCTGCTGGCGCTGATCGGCGCGCACATGCTGCTGCTGGTCTTCCACAAGCACACGCAGTGGCCGGGGCCGGGCCGGACCGAGCAGAACGTGGTGGGGTACCCGATGCTGCCGGTCTACATGGCCAAGGCGGGTGGCTTCTTCTTCATGGTCTTCGGGGTCGTCGCGCTGATGGGCGGGCTGCTGTCGATCAACCCGGTCTGGAAGTACGGACCCTACGACCCGACCAAGGTGACGGCAGGTTCCCAGCCCGACTGGTACATGGGGTGGCCCGACGGTGCGCTCCGGATCATGCCCAACTGGGAGACGACGGCCTTCGGCCACACCCTCTCGTGGAACGTGCTCATCCCGATCCAGGTCCTGCCTCTGCTGCTGTTCACCGTGGTGCTGCTGCTGCCCTTCCTGGAGGCGTGGGTCAGCGGCGACAGGCAGGAGCACCACCTGCTCCAGCGGCCACGGGACGCGCCCACGCGGACGGCGTTCCTGGCCTCCCTGATGGCCGTCTACGGGCTGTTCTGGGCTGCCGGCGGCAACGACATCATCGCCACCCACCTGAGCATGAGCCTGAACTCGATCACCTACTTCATGCGGGCCGCGGTGTTCGTGGTCCCGCCGATCGTCTTCGTGGTGGTCCGCCGCTGGTGCATCGGGCTGCAGCGCGCCGACAACGACCGGCTGCTGCACGGCTACGAGTCGGGCATCATCATGCGCTCGCCCGACGGTGCCTACACCGAGCGGCACGTCCCGGTGAGCGAGGAGGAGGCCTTCACCCTGGCTTCGCGGCACCGAGACCCCGTCCTCGTGCCCGCGCGAGAGACCGACGAGAACGGCGTAGCGGCGCCGGGGTCTCGGGCCGAGCGGGCCCGCGGTCGCGTCGCGCGGGCGGTGTACGCCGCGCAGGTGCAGCCACCCACCCCGGCCGAGATCGCCGAGTCGCGCCGTCACGCCGTCCACGCGCGCGACCTGGAAGAGGGGCTCGACCACCCCGCCGAGGGGCACCAGTTCGACGACCACCAGCTGCGCGACGCCGATGCGGTGCCGTTGCGCGGCGGGGCGCACGCCGACGACTGACGGACTAGGGTCCCGGCATGAGCGAGCTGGGCATCGGCGACCTGGCCCGGCGTACCGGACTGACGCCCCAGGTGATCCGGGCCTGGGAGACCAGGTTCGGGTTCCCACAGCCCCGCCGGACGCCGTCGGGGCGGCGTGTGTACGACGCCAGGGACGTCGACCGGGTCGCCCGGGTGCTGACCCTCAAGGAGTCGGGGTCGCGGCTCGCCCAGGCGATCGCCCGGGTGGTCCAGCAAGGAGAGGCGGACGGTCGCGAGCTGTCGGTCTACGGCGAGCTCCGTCGACAGCTCCCCTACCTCGAGAGCCGCCGGATGCGTCGTGACGTCCTGATCTCGATCTCGCGGGCGATCGAGGACGAGGCCCTCGCCCGGGCCGTCCGACCCCTGGTCTTCGGCGCGTTCCAGCGTGAGGAGTTCTACCTGCAGTCCGCGCCGCACTGGCAGGAGCTGGCGCGGACCGCAGAGGCCTGCGTCGTCTTCGCTGACTTCGGGGACCCGGCCGACCCCGAGGGTCGCCCGATCCGGGTACCGATCGACCGGAACTCACCGCTGCTGCGGGAGTGGGCCGTGGTGGTGCGGTCGACGGACTTCTCGACCGTGCTGGCCGCCTGGGAGGCACCGGCCGGCGCTGCGCACGGTGGCCGGATGTTCGAGACCATCTTCAGCTTCGAGCCCGACGCCGTCCGCGTCGCGGTCGAGACCTGCCTGTCCGCTGCCCGCTCGGCCGGACTGCCGGCGGAGGTCGTCCTCCCGGATGCGGCCGCCGACGTGGGTCCGCCGCGCACCCCGAGCCCCGGTGTCGACGCGCTCGTGCTGAGAGCCTTCGGGTATCTCCAGCAGCTGTCGGACCCGAACGGCCGGCCCGGCTGACGGCCGGCTCGCCCGAGGGTATCTGGGAACGCGCGTCATGGCTCCTGAACCCTCGACACCCGTGTGTGCCGAGGGGGAGGTGATGACACATGGAGCTGACCACGTGTCCCGAGTGCGGAGCGCCGGCTCACATCGAGCAGCGGCACGTGCTCGAGAGCACGGACGGGCCGATCGAGCACGCCAAGATCCGGTGCGTGACCGGCCACTGGTACTTCCTGCCGGTCGCCGCCCTGGCCGCGGCCGGCGGACGACGTGAGACCAGGCCGGCCCGGCGCGTCTCCCGCCGCTGAGCCGTCAGGCGCGTTCCTCGGCGACCGCATTGCCACCGTCGACGACCAGCACCTGGCCCGTCGTGTAGGCCGAGCCGGGCGTGCACAGCATCGCCACGACCGTTGCGACCTCGTCGGGAGTTCCGGCGCGTCCGATCGGGGTCACCACCGCCTGCCGGACCTCGTTCTCCGTCTGGCTGGCGGTGGCGATCCAGCCGGGGGCGACGACGTTGCAGGTGACCCCGTCGGCCGCGTGGTCGACGGCGACGGCTCGCGCGAGCCCGACCATGCCGGCCTTCGCCGCCGCATAGGCCGCCTCCCCGCGCATCGCCATCGCGGCGCCGGTCACCGAGGCGACCATGACCACGCGTCCCCAGCCGGCGGCCACCAGGTCGGGCAGGACGGCCCGCGTCACGAGGAACGCCGTGTCGAGGTTGCGGGCCAGCGACTGCCGCCAGGCCTCCGGTGACATCGCGAGCACGGATGCCGGACTCGTCGCCACCTGTGCCCTGTCCGAGGACCGGGCTGGCCACGCTCGTCATGCCGGCGTTGTTGACGAGGACACCGACCGGGCCGAGCGCGTCGCGCACCCGGGCGACCGCGGCCTCGGTGGCGGTCTCGCCGGTCAGGTCGGCCACCACGCCCAGCGCGTCGATGCCCAGGTCGGTCAGCTCGGCGGCACGCTCGTGGACCCGGTCGCTCGTCGCGGCCACCGCGACCGAGGCCCCGAGCGAGCCCAGCAGCCGGGCACAGGCGAAGCCGATCCCGTCGGGTGACCCGGCTCCGGTGACGAGGGCCGTCCGGCCACTCAGGTCGAGCAGGCCGGGCAGGGCGACGGGATCGGGCACGGCCGCAGCGTAGTAGGGGGTGGTCAGCCCTCGCCCTTGCGCGCCAGCGTGACGGCGAAGTCGTCGCGGACGTCGGTCCAGGTGCGGACCACGTCGAAGGCCACCGCCCCGAGCTCCTCGCGGATGCTGTCGACGGTGAACTTCGTGGAGATCTCCATCCGGATCTCCTCCCCGCTGGCCAGGTGGAGGTCGACCCCCGCTCCCGGCACGGACACGTCCATCGGGGTCTCGGCCCGTAGACGGAGGTCCATCCGGCGCAGGTGGGGGTCCCAGAACGGCACGTAGGTGAAGCCACCCGGGTCGAAGTCGGCACCGAGGTCGCGGTTGAGCACCCGCAGACCGTTGCGGACGAACTGCTCGGTGATGCCCCCGGGGTCGTCGTAGGCGGCGATCAGCCGGTCGGCGTCCTTGACCAGGTCGGTGCCGAGCAGCAGCCAGTCGCCGGGCTCGCAGCAGTCTGCGAGCGCGCCGAGGAAGGCGCGCCGCTCCTCGACGTAGAGGTTGCCGATGGTGCCGCCGAGGAACGCGACCAGCTTGCGGTCGTCTCGGGGGAGGTGGGCCAGGTGGAGCGTGAAGTCGCCCACGATCGCCTCGACCGTCACTCCGTCGTAGGTCGCCGCGATCTGCTCGGCGGCCTCGCGCAGCGTGCCCTCGGAGACGTCGACGGGGACGAAGCGGTGGAGGTGCCCGGCGTCCGCGAACGCACCGAGCAGGAGCCGGGTCTTGTCGCTGGTGCCACTGCCGAGCTCGACCAGCGTGGTGGCATCGCTCCATGCGGCGATCTCGTCCGCGTGGTCGCGCAGGATCGCCCGCTCCGCCTCGGTCGGGTAGTACTCCGGGAGACGGGTGATCTCGTCGAAGAGCCGGGAGCCCTCGTCGTCGTAGAGCCACTTGGGCGGGAGGGTCAGGGGCGGGGACCCGAGCCCTCGGCGGACGTCCTGCACGAGGGCGGCGGCGGCCGACCCCGGCTCCAGCAGGACCGAGACGCGGGTGCGGCTCACGACGCCACCTGCCCCTCGGCCAGGCGGACACCCGACAGCGCCCACCGCGACCCATGGGGGAAGAAGTTGCGGTAGGTGGCCCGCGCATGACCGGCCGGGGTGAACGCGCAGCCACCGCGGAGCACCATCTGGTTGGACATGAACTTGCCGTTGTACTCGCCGATGGCGCCCTCCGCCGGATGGAAGCCGGGATAGGGGTGGTAGGCCGAGGACGTCCACTCCCAGCAGTCACCGAACATCTGGCGCAGCCGGCCGTCCGCCGGCCCGGCCGCGCGCGGGTGGAAGGTGGTGGCGTCGGCGAGGTTGCCCTCGTCGACGGCAGGGACGTCGCGGCCGCCGGTGGCCCCCTGCGTGGCGGCGTGCTCCCACTCCGCCTCGCTGGGCAGCCGTTTGCCGGCCCAGCTGGCGTAGGCCTCGGCCTCGTAGAAGCTGACGTGGCTCACCGGGAGGCCGGGGTTGACCGGCCACGTGCCGTTCAGGCTGTGCTCGAACCACTCGCCGTCGAGCTCGGTCCAGTACAGCGGTGCGTCCCAGCCCTCGGCGTTGACCCGGGCCCAGCCGTCCGAGAGCCACAGCTCGTGGCGTCGGTAGCCGCCGTCGGCCATGAACTCCAGCCACTCGGCGTTGGTGACGAGCCGGTCGGCGAGCCGGTAGGGCGCGAGGTACTGCTGGTGGCGGGGGAGCTCGTTGTCGAAGGAGAAGCCCCCGCCCTCGTGGCCGATCTCGACCAGGCCGCCGTCGTGGTCGACCCAGCCGAGCCGGTCGGTGGTCGCCGTCGCGCTGGGGACGCCGGCGTACGCCGGTCGCAGCGGGTTGAGCGACAAGACGTGCTTGATGTCCATCAGCAGCAGCTCCTGGTGCTGCTGCTCGTGGTGGAAGCCGAGCTCGACGGTGTCGGCGACCTTGGACAGCGATCCCTCGTCCAGGCGGTCGAGGAGATCGCGCATGCGGTCGTCGACGTTGCCGCGGTAGAGGCCGACGTCGTGGGCTCCGGGGCGGGTGATCACACCTCGCTCGGCCCGGGCGTAGCGTGGCCCGACTGCTTCGTAGTAGCTGTTGAAGAGGAACCAGTAGGTGTCCTGGAACGGCTCGAAGTCAGGCTCGCTCTCGGCGAGGACGAAGGTCTCGAAGAACCAGGTGACATGGGCGCGGTGCCACTTGGTCGGGGACACGTCGGGCATCGACTGGACCGTCTGGTCCTCGGGGGACAGGGGAGCGGCCAGGCTCTCGGTGGCGCTGCGGACCCGGGAGTAGCGCTCGAGGAGCGCGTGCGGGTCGCGGGTCTGGCTCGGGCTAGTGGTCGTCATCGGAAGATCACCTCGTTGTGACGGACGTCCGGCTGCGGGACCGAGTCGCTCCAGCCTAGACACGACCACCGACAGTGGGGTCTCGGCGTGGTTTCGTTACGGTGTACGCCGGGTGGATCGCCCGGCGCGGTCAGCCGACGGTGACGCGCGGGTCGAGGAACCCGTAGACCACGTCGACGACCAGGTTGGCCACCACGATCAGCACCGCCGCGACCAGGACCGTGGCCTGGATGACGTTGATGTCGATGGGGTCGTGCAGGGCCTGCAGGCCCCAGTGGCCGATGCCGTCGATGCTGAAGATCTGCTCGGTGAAGATCGTGCCACCCAGCAAGGTGGCGAAGTCGAGTCCGAAGATCGTGATCACCGGGACGATCGCGGCGCGCAAGGCGTGCTGGAAGAGCCGGCGATGCATCGGCAGGCCCTTGGCCTGGGCCGTGCGCATGTACTCCTCACTGAGGGTCTCCACCATCTGCCCGCGCGTGAACCGGGCGTAGTCCGTGCAGCTGGTCAAGCCGATCACCAGCCACGGCAGCAGCATGTAGCTGACCGTCTTCACGGGGTTCTCGGTGATCGGGTAGTACCCCGTGTTCGGGAAGATCTTGAGCTTCAGGGACAGGTAGATCCACGCCAGCAGGGCGATGACGTAGAACGGGACCGACGACACGACCAGGGTGGCGCCCACCATCAGCCGGTCGGCCGAGGACCCCCGCCAGCGGGCCGCCAAGGCGCCGAGGAAGACGCCCAGCGTCAGGTAGATGGTGGCGCCGCCGACGGCCAGCACGAGGGTCGCCGGATACTTCTGCTTCAGGTCGTTCCACACCGGCTCGCTGGTGGTGATGGAGATGCCGAGGCACGGGGCGGGGCAGTCGTAGAGCTTGCCGTCGCTGTAGACGGCGTCACGGCCCACGAAGACGCCCTTCGCCCACTCCCGGTAGTTGTGGACCACCGACTGGTCGAGCCCCATCTGCTGCCTGATCGAGTCGAGCTTCACCGCACTGCACCGACCGGTGCCGAGCTTGTCGCAGTAGGTGCGGGCGGCGCTGTCGCCCATGCCCTCGAAGAACAGCACGAAGACGAACATCGAGGTGAGGACGACGACCAGCGCGGCACTCACCAGCCGTCGCACGATGAAACCGGTCACCTACCCCCCTCGCAGTCCTCCACCGGTACCGCGGCCGGTGCGAGGGACAGCATCCCTCACCGGTGGTCACGGCCCACAGGGAGGTGGCCGGTCCGCCGCCGGCGACGCGCTCGGGCCCCAGTTGGAATTCGACGTGATAAGGCGCGGATAACGGCACGATAATCGAGGCACGAGCATGCGGGAATAGGCGGTGGGACGCGGGTCGAATTCCGCGCCCCACCGCCCCGGGTGGGTCTTATCTCGGACCGACTGGAACGGCCCTGAATGGTGTGATTACTGCGAGATCCACATGTCCTTCCAGGTCGGCATACCCACGGTGTTGTCGTCGTTCATGCCCTGGATCCTGGATCCGTGAGCCATCGCGATGCCGGTGTAGTACGTCGGGAACAGCGGGAAGAACTTCTGGGCGATCTGCTTGTCCAGGTCGTTCCAGGCAGCGGCCTGCTGGTCCATCGGCAGCTTCTGGATGGCCGACATGCGGGAGTCCATCGCGGCGTTGCTGAATGCGGCGTAGTTGGAGCCGAGCGAGTTGGTCTTGTCCGGGTGCGTCGACCCGAGCACCGGCGGCATCCAGGTCGCACCCGACGGCCAGTCGGAGCACCAGCCCGCGGAGCGGACGTTGATGTCCTCCTTGGTGTTGTCGCGTGCGGCCGGGTAGTTCGCCGTGGTGACCGGCACCGGGGTGGCCTTGAACCCGGCCTCGGTCAGCGCCTTGACGATCGCGTCCTTGCCCTTGACGCTGATCGGGTCGTCGGTCCGGAACAGGAACTTGATCTCGTAGCCCAGCGCGTTGGCCGACTTCAGCAGCGACTTGGCCTTGGCCGGGTCGGTCTGGAACGGCTTGTGTCCGGTCGTGTTGTACGGCGTACGGCCCGGGACGCCCGGAGGCATCAGGTTCGACGCCGGGACGGCGGTGACGCCCGGGATCAGGCCCGCCGCCAGGATCGCGTTCTTGTAGGGGTAGGCGAACTGCAGCGCCTGGCGCACCGTCTTCGAGGTGATCTTGCGGTTGTCGGGAGCCCAGTAGTACGTGCACGGCGCGGGACCCAGGGTCAGGCGGTCCGGCGACTGCTTCTGCATCTGGTTGAAGTCCGGAGCCAGCAGGTTGTCGTAGGTCAAGGTGGTCTGACCGTCACCGGAGTCGGCCAGCAGGATCTGGTCGATCTTCTCCGAGGGCTGCTGCATCAAGAAGTCGTAGCCGTCGGGGTACTGGGTGCGCGCCGGGTCCGTGGTGGGGTCCCAGTTCGGGTTGCGCTCGAGCACCAGCTCCTTGGACGGGCTGAACTTCTTGATCATGTAGGGGCCGGTCGACCACGGGTGGTTCTTGTAGGCCTTGGGCTCCGAGACCTTGCCCTGCGGGATCGGGCCGTTGGCCGGGAAGGTGCCCCAGTACGGCATGTCCGGGAAGGGCTTGGCCATCTTGATGGTGATCGTGTTGCCGTTGACGGTGATGCCCTTGAACTTCTGGTCGGGGGCGGTGTACATGCCCTTGTAGGCCGCGCCACCCTTGAAGTAGACGTTCGAGTAGTACTGGCAGGCGCCGGTCGGGAACGTCGCCGCGTCCATGCACCGGGTCATCCCGAAGGCGACGTCCTGGGCGGTGACCTCCTTGCCGTTCTCGCCCCACTTCACACCGGGCCGGATCGTGAACTTCCAGGTGGTGTAGTTGGCGTTGTGCTGACCGAGGTCGGTGGCCAGGTCGGGGACCAGGATCATCTGCTTGGTCTTGGGGTCGTACTTGTACTGCGTCAGCGACCGGGTCACCAGGCCGTTGAGGATCGACGAGGTGTCGTGTAGTACGACTCGCTCGGGTCGATCGTGGTCAGCAGGCCGGTCAGGGTCATCACCGTGACGGTGCCGCCCTTCTGAGCGCCGGCGATGGTGACCGGGCCCTTGGCGTTCGGGTCCTGGCCGTTGCCCGTCGCGCCGGGTTTGAAGTCAGAAGGTGTGGTCCCGGCGTTGCCGGACCCACCGCCCGAGCCGCCGCACGCAGCCAGGGCCAGCAGACCGACCGAGGACAAGGCGACCAGTGGGGTCTTGAGTCTCATGTATGCGCCTTTCGATGAGCTGAAACGTCCCGGCGACCGCTCGCCGAGGTGCACCGGGGACGCGGCGCGCGGTCGGCGCGGCGACGGCCCTGCCGTCCACACAACCAGTCGGGCAACCGCGCGACAATCGCCGATCGATATCGACCGGATAACAAATCGATATCGAGGTGGAATTGTCCTCGATATGTCACGGAAAGATCACGGATAACGGTCGGGTCACGGAATTGTCTCGAACCCGTATCCTTCGCCGAGTCGGCGTCGTACTCCTGCCCGACCGACCCGACAGACGGTTCAGCCCGTGGCGGAGATCTTCTCGATGAGTGCGGTGGTCGAGATGGCCGGCGTACGGGGGAGGTACACGACCTCGCAGACGTCACCGAACTCGTCGAAGCGGCCGGCCCAGTCGTCGCCCATGACCAGGACGTCGGCGTGGAACCGCTCGATGTAGTGCCGCTTCAGCTCGAGACTCTCCTCGACGAAGACCTCGTCGACCCTCTTCAAAGCGGCGACGATCTCCATCCGCTCGCCCTGCGTGAAGACCGGCTCGCGGCCCTTCTTGCGGAGGTTGAGGGCGTCGGCCGACACCCCGACCACCAGTCGGTCGCCGAGGGCCGCGGCGCGTTCGATCACCCGGAGGTGGCCGACGTGGAAGACGTCGAAGGTGCCGAAGGTGATCACCGTACGCATGGGCGGCATTGTGGCATCCGGCCGATAGGGCCCGCCGCGGGGGCATGGGCGAGAATCGGGCGATGACCACCACCTCCGTCGGGACGATCGCGATGATCACGCCCGACCCCGGGGCCGACGCGCAGCGGCGCCGGGGGCTCCGTCGGATGCGGACCCTCGCGGTCTCGCTCCTGGCCTTCGCCGCCGTGGTGTACCTGGCCACGCTCGGCCGGGGAGGCTTCTGGGGCTTCGTGAACGCCGGCGCGGAGGCGTCGATGGTCGGCGCGATCGCCGACTGGTTCGCGGTGACCGCGCTCTTCAAGCATCCGCTCGGCCTGCCCGTGCCGCACACCGCGCTGATCCCGCGGCGCAAGGACGAGCTGGGGCGGGGGCTCGAGGACTTCGTCGGTGAGAACTTCCTGCAGGAGTCGGTGATCCGCGAGCGGATCGCGTCCGCGGACATCTCGCTGCGAGTCGGGCAGTGGCTCGCCGAGCCCGCCCACGTGCGCCGGGTGGTGGACGAGGTCGCCGAGGTCGCCTCGATCGGGCTCGGCAAGGTCCGCGACGACCACATCGCCGACTTCGTCCAGGACGCGCTGATCCCACGCTTCCGCGAGGAGCCGCTCGCGCCGCTGGCCGGGAGCCTGCTCGCCGAGGTCGTGCGCGACGGCGCCCACCACAGCCTGGTCGACCTCACCGTCGACGAGCTGCACCGCTGGCTCGTGGGGCACCCCGACACGTTCGCCGAGGTGCTGGAGCAACGGGCTCCGTGGTGGGCGCCGCCGCGTTTGAACGACGCCGTGACCCGCCGGCTCCACACCGAGGCACTCGCCTGGCTCGAGGAGATCCGGCAGGACCCCCACCACCAGGCCAGGCAGGCCTTCGACTCGGTGCTGACACAGCTCGCGCACGACCTGCAGCACGACCCCGACACCCAGGAGCGCACGGAGCGGCTCAAGACCCGCCTGCTCGAGCACCCGCAGGTGGTCGAGTCGAGCGTGGCTCTGTGGAACGCACTGCGACGCGCACTCCAGGCGTCGTTGGTCGATCCCGACGGCGCCGTCCGCGAGCGGCTGTGCACCGAGCTCGCCGCTTTCGGCGCGCAGCTGCGCGAGGACGTCGAGCTGCGCCGGCGGCTCGACGGTACGGCCGCCGACGTCGCCGTGTTCGCCGTGGCCCGCTACGGCGCGGAGGTCACGGCGGTCATCACGCACACGATCGAGCGCTGGGACGGCAAGGAGGCCGCTCGGCGGATCGAGCTCCACGTGGGCCGTGACCTGCAGTTCATCCGGATCAACGGCACCATCGTCGGCGGTCTCGTCGGCGTCCTGATCCACACCGTCGCCGTCCTGGTCGGCTGATCCCTACCGAGAAGAGGTCTTGTCATGAGTGAGTCCGTCGTACCCCTGCGGGACGAGTCGATCCGGCTCGGCCAGTTCCTCAAGCTCGCCGACCTCGTCGACACCGGTGCCGACGCCAAGGGCCTGCTCGCCTCGGGCCTGGTGCGCGTGAACGGCGACGTCGAGTCGCGCCGGGGGCGTCAGCTGGTGACCGGAGACGTCGTGGAGTGCGCCGGACGACGGGTCGTCGTGGGCTGAGGCCGGCCGTCGGTCAGCGGACCTCGACCAGGTCGCAGACGAAGATCAGGGTCTCTCCGGGCTTGATCACGCCGCCGGCGCCGCGGTCGCCGTAGCCGAGGTGCGGCGGGATCACCAGCTGGCGACGCCCGCCGACCTTCATGCCCTGGACGCCGGTGTCCCAACCGGAGATGACCTGGCCCACGCCGAGCCGGAACTGCAGCGGCTCGCCACGGTTGTAGGAGGCGTCGAACTCCTCACCGGTGGAGTGGGCGACGCCGACGTAGTGCACCCTGACGGTGGACCCCTCGGTCGCCTCCGCGCCGTCGCCCTCGACGAGGTCGGTGACCTCGAGGTCTGCGGGCGGGTCGAAGTCGGGGAAGTCGATCTCGGGCTTGTCGAGGCTCATGGCCCCAGTCTCTCAGGTCTGGTGGACGTAGCTGTCGAGCTGGTCGCGCTCGAACTTCAGCTGGTCGAGTGACGACTTCACCACGTCGCCGATGCTGATGATGCCCGACAACCGTCCGTCGGTGACGACGGGCACGTGACGGATGCGCCGCTCGGTCATCACCACGCGCAGGTCGTCGACCGAGGTGCTCGGCTCGCAGGTCGCGACGTCGCTGGTCATGATCGCGCTGACGGCGCCGTCGAGGATGGCCTCGTCGTCATGGAGGCGGCGGACGATGTCGCGCTCGCTGACGATACCGTCGACCTGCTCACCGTCACCGCTGACGACGACCGCTCCCACGTTGTGCTCGGCGAGCAGGCCGAGCAGCTCGCGGACAGTGGAGTCGGGACTGATCGTGACGACCTGCTGACTCGGCTTGCTCGTGAGTACGTCGCTGATCCGCATGGCTCTCCTCACGGGTCGGGGAACGCTTGGCTCGCAGGCTAGTCCTCTTCGCGGCCCCGCCGCGAGAGCAGATCGTGGACTGAACCCGTCAGCCGCCTCGGCGAGTCGGGGTCGTCGTCGCCGTCGGGCAGCGAGCCGAGGAAGGAGAGCGCCGCGTCGTGGAGGTGGCCGTTGGAGGCCAGGGCGTTCCCGCCGAAGGGGCCGTCGGTCCCGTCGAGGGCGGTGAAGCGGCCCCCGGCCTCGCGGACGATCACGTCGAGGGCGGCCATGTCGTAGAGATGGAGCTCCGGCTCCGCCGCCAGGTCCACGGCACCCTCGGCCAGGAGCATGTAGGACCAGAAGTCGCCGTACGCCCGGGTGCGCCAGCAGCGGCGCATCAGCGAGAGGAAGTCGTCGAGCCGGTCCCGCTCCTCCCAGCCGTGCAGCGAGGAGTAGGCCAGCGAGGCGTCCTCGAGCCGGCGTACGTCGGAGACCTGGCAGCGGGTCGCCTTGAGCAGCGAACGACCGGTCCAGGCGCCGTTCCCGTTCGAGGCCCACCAGCGCTTCTGCAGCTGCGGCGCCGACACCACCGACAGGACCACCTGCTCATCGATCACGAGCGCGATCAGGGTGGCCCAGACCGGGACGCCACGGACGAAGTTCTTGGTGCCGTCGATGGGGTCGATCACCCAGCGTCGTTGGCTGTGCCCGGTGCTACCGTGCTCCTCACCCAGCACCGCGTCGCGCGAACGCACGCGCGACAGGGTCCGGCGGATCGACTCCTCCACGCCCTCGTCGGCGTCGGTGACCGGCGTCAGGTCGGGCTTGCTCATGACGTGGAGGTCGAGCGCGCGGAAGCGCGTCGTGGTGATCGAGTCCGCGTCGTCGGCGAGCACGTGGGCGAGGCGGAGGTCGTCGGTGAAGTCCGACGTGGCGGGCGACATGCGCACAGGCTATTCCGAACCGATCTCAGGTCCGCCCCGTATACCTATCCCATGGAGTTCAACGGGCTGCCGCTCCACCCGCTCATCGTCCACGTCGTGGTCGTGTTCGCGCCGCTGACGGCCGTTGCCGGCATCCTCTACGCGGTGATGCCGCGGTGGCGCTGGTGGCTGCGCTGGCCCCTCGTGGCGACCGCGGTCATCGCGGCCGCAGCCGGGGTGATCGCGGTGCAGTCCGGCCTCCAGCTCGAGACCGCCCGGAACCTGCAGTCGCTGCCCGAGCTGGCCGTGCACGCTCACCGGGGCCGGATCCTGCGCTGGGTGCTCCTGGCGTTCCTCGCCGTCTCGGCTCTCGCTGCCTGGCAGCTGGGGGGGCCTTCGGCCCTGACGTCGGGGGGCGGCGCGCGCGAGGGCCGCACCGGCGCCGTCGCTGTCACCCTGCAGGTGCTGCTCGTCGCCGGAGCGCTCGCGGTCCTGGTCTGCGTGTTCCTCACCGGCGACTCCGGCGCCCGCAGCCTCTGGGGGTAGCCCCCGCCCCGCCTGCCCCGTCGGCGCGGCTGGACGGTCAGTACTCCGGGCCGGAGCGTGCCTCGAGCAGCCGTCGGAACGACTCGACCCGCTCCGGGTCGGCGTCGCCGCGGGCGACCGCCTCGTCGAGTCCGCACTCCGGCTCGTCTGCTCCGTGGGTGCAGCCGCGCGGACAGTCCTCGGTCATCTCGTCGAGGTCGGGGAACGCCTCGATCAGGTCCTCCGGGCGCACGTGGGCCAGCCCGAAGGACCGGATGCCGGGCGTGTCGATGATCCAGCCGTCGATGCCCCCGTTCCCGTCGGGCAGGGCGAGCATCAGCGCCGACGTCGACGTGTGACGACCCCGTCCGGTCACCGCGTTGACGATGCCGACGTCGCGCCGGGCGCCGGGGATCAGCGCGTTGACCAGGGTGGACTTGCCGACCCCGCTGTGGCCGATCAGGACGCTGGTACGCCCACGCAGGCGGTCCCGCAGCTCCCTCAGGTCGCCCCCTCGTCTGGTCACCACCCAGGGCACGCCGAGGGAACGGTAGGTCGACAGCAGCGTCTCGGGATCGGCGAGGTCGGCCTTGGTGAGGCACAGCAGGGGCTTCATGCCCGAGACGAACGCCGCCACCAGGGCGCGGTCGATCAGGCGGGGTCGCGGCTCGGGGTCCGCCAACGCGGTGACCACCACGAGCTGGTCGGCGTTGGCCACGACGACGCGCTCGACGGGGTCGTCGTCGTCCGCCGTACGACGGAGCACGGTGGTCCGCTCTGTCACCTCGACGATCCGCGCCAGGGCTCCGTCCACGCCCGACACGTCGCCCACGACCCGGACGCGGTCGCCGACGACCACTCCCTTGCGACCCAGGGGGCGCGCCTTGACGGCCCACACCGTGACCCCGTCGACCAGCAGCGTGAACCGGCCGCGGTCGACCGTGGTGACCACCGCCTCGACCGCGTCGTCGTACGTCGGTCGTTCCTTGGTCCGTGGCCGGGTCCGGCGACGTGGGCGCTCGTAGTGCTCGTGGTCGTGCTCGTCGTACCGGCCGGTCATCGGGGATCCAGGAGGTCCGCCCAGACACCCGGGAAGTCGGGGAAGGTCTTGCTCGTGGCGCCGATGTCGTCGACCTCGATGCCCTCGACGGCCGAGCCGAGCACCGCGGCCGCGTGGGCCATCCGGTGGTCGGCGTAGGTCCGGAACGGTCCGCCGTGCAGGGCGGAGGGCCGGAGCTCCAACCCGTCGGGCTGTTCGGTCACCTCGGCGCCCAGGCCTCGCAGCTCGGTGGCCAGAGCGGCCAGGCGGTCGGTCTCGTGGCCACGGATGTGCGCGATGCCCCGCAGGTACGACGGGCCGTCGGCCAGGGCGCAGAGCGCGGCGAGCACGGGGGTGAGCTCCCCGACGTCGTGGAGGTCGGCGTCGAGCCCCTCGAGGCGGCCACGGCCGGTGACGGTCAACCCGCGCTCGGTGAGGTCGACCGTGCACCCCATCCGGGCCAGGAGGTCGCGCAGCACGTCGCCTGCCTGCGTCGTCGGGTGCGGCCAGTCACGCACGGTGATGGTGCCGGCGGTGGTCGCGGCCAGCGCCAGGAACGGCGCTGCGTTGGACAGGTCGGGCTCGATCAGGTGGTCGACCGGCTTCACCGCGCCCGGCGCGACCCGCCAGCGGCTGGGCTCGGCGTCGTCCACCTCGATCCCGTGCTGGCGCAGCATCGCGACGGTCATGTGGAGGTGGGGCTGGGACGGCACCGGCTTGCCGTCGTGGACGACGTCGACACCGCGTTCGAAGCGTGCGCCCGCGAGCAGCAGTGCGGAGACGAACTGGCTCGAGCCGGACGCGTCCATCACGACCTGGCCGCCCGGCACGTGACCGGTTCCGACCACCGTGAAGGGCAGACGGTCACCGTCGACCCGCACGCCGAGGGCACGCAGCGCTGTCAGGACCTCGCCCACCGGTCGGGTGCGCATGTGGGGGTCGCCGTCGAAGGAGACCTCGCCGTCGGCCAGCGCGGCCACGGGAGGCACGAACCTGGTGACCGTGCCCGCCAGGCCGCAGTCGACCGCCACCCCGCCGGTGAGCCCGAGCGGGGTGACCAGCCAGTCGTCGCCCGACGTGTCGACCCCGGTCCCGAGCGCGGCGAGTGCGCCGGCCATCAGCTCGGTGTCACGCGAGCGGAGGGCACGGCGGACGACGCTGGGGCCGTCGGCGAGGGCGGCCAGCACCAGGGCCCGGTTGGTCAGTGACTTGCTGCCGGGCAGCGACACCTCGGCGTGCACGGGTCCGTGCGCGAAGGGGGCACGCCACGGTCCGCTGGTCACGGGCGCAGCGTAGCGAGCCGGTGCGGCCGTGGGCTCAGCTCAGGTGGGCCTTGGCGATCCTGGCCTCGCTCCGCGCCTGGCGGGCGAGCGACTTGGCCTCCCGGCGTACGTCGCGGCCGGCCCGGCGGGCGCGCCACGCCACCCCGGGCTTGCCCTCGGTGTCGACCCCGGCGATCAGCAGGCCGCCGACCAGGGAGATGCCCTTGAAGAAGTTGAGCCGCTGGGTCTGCTTGACCGCGGGGTCCTGCTCACGCCAGAAGGCGTGGCCCGCCACCGTCGTGGGCAGCAGCGAGACCGCGAGCACCGTGGACGACAGACGTGGCATCCGGCCGGTCGCGAGCGCTGCTGCGGCCGCGATCTGGATCACGGCGTTCGCCCGGACGATGGTCACGGGATCGGTCGGGATCGGTGCGCCCGGCGCGGCGCGCTGGGCGAGGGGGACGACCTTCTCGGTCACCCGTGAGGCCTTGGGAGCCAGCTTCGGTGCGTTCTTGAGGGCGCCGGCTGCGCCGACGAAGAACGCCGACGCGAGCATCGGCCGGGCGATGAGTCTGATGGCGGTCATGGGTACTTCTTACCCGATCTCGCTCAGGTCATGACTCCCGGTCGTTCCAGCGGTGCACCTCGACCGTCACGCTGTCGTTGCTCGGGTCGGGGTCCGGGCTGGTGTCGGACGCGACGGTGAAGGTGACCTGGGCGGAGGACGTGGTGGTCGGAAGCCATACGTAGAAGGTCACGGTCGGGTTGGTCGGCGGCGACGTCACGTGGCAGATGCCGTCCCTTTGGAACCAGCAGTTGAACTCCGGCAGCACGATCACCCCGAAGGTCTTGCTGCTCCCGTCCACCGTGGCCGTGGCGCCCGCGACCAGGTTCTGCACGGTGACGTCCACCCGGTGCCAGTGCGGGTCGTTGGTCGGGGGTTGCGGCGACACGGTGGCGGTGACGGACAGGTCGCCCGACGGGGCTTTCACGTCCATCGACTGCGTGACGGTGGGAGCAGCCTCGTAGTCGGCGTCGCCGGCCTGGTTCGCGGCGATCCGGCAGCTGCCGGCGGCCTTGAAGGTGACGGTCGAGCCCGAGACGGTGCACACGGTCGTGGTGGTGGAGCTGAACGCCACGGCGTTGCCCGAGTCACCGCCGGTGGCGGCCACGTCGTACGTCGTGCCCACGAAGCCGGGCGACGGCGGGGTGGAGGTGAACGTGATCGACTGCGGGCCCTTGTGCACGAGCACGCTCTGGGTGACCCGCGGCGCAGGGGTGTAGTCGTCGTTGCCGGCCTGGTCGGCGGCGATGACGCAGGTGCCCGCGTGCAGGAAGGTGACGGTGGAGCCGGTCACCGAGCAGGCGCTGTTGGTGGTCGAGGGAGCGACCGAGAAGGTGACCGGGAGACCGGAGGTGCTGGTGGCCGTGGCGTCGTAGGTGTCGCCGAAGGCCGGCGACGCGGGCGGCTTGGAGGTGAAGGTGATCGACTGCTTGACCTTCGACACCGTGACCGACTGGGTCCGCGTCTCCGCGGCGGCGTAGTCGTCGGTGCCGGCCTGGTCGGCGGCGATGACGCAGGTGCCGGCGTGGCGGACGGTGACGGTGGAGCCGTCGATGGTGCAGGCGTTGCCGGTGGTGGCGGGGTCGACCGAGAAGGTGACCGGGTTGCCGGAGTCGCCGCCGGTGGCGCTGACGGTGTAGGTGTCGCCGAAGGCCGGTGAGGTGGGCGGCTTGGAGGTGAAGGTGATCGACTGCCTCGCCTTGGGCACCGTGACCGACTGGGTCTCGGTGGGCGCCGGTCGGTAGTCGTCGGTGCCGGCCTGGTCGGCGGCGATGACGCAGGTGCCGGCGTGGCGGACGGTGACGGTGGAGCCGTCGATGGTGCAGGCGTTGCCGGTGGTGGCGGGGTCGACCGAGAAGGTGACCGGGTTGCCGGAGTCGCCGCCGGTGGCGCTGACGGTGTAGGTGTCGCCGAACCGCGGGGAGTCGGGCGGGGTGGAGGTGAAGGTGATCGCCTGGGTCGCGCGTGAGACGTCGAAGGTCTGGGTGCGCGTGGGGGCGTCGGTGTAGTCGTCGTTGCCGGCCTGGTCGGCGGCGATGACGCAGGTGCCGGCGTGGCGGACGGTGACGGTGGAGCCGTCGATGGTGCAGGCGTTGCGGGTGGTGGCGGGGTCGACCGAGAAGGTGACCGGGTTGCCGGAGTCGCCGCCGGTGGCGCTGACGGTGTAGGTGTCGCCGAACGCGCGGGGAGGTGGGCGGCTTGGAGGTGAAGGTGATCGACTGGCTGGCGCTTGGGCACCGTGACCGGTCTGGGTCGCGGGTGGAGGCGTCGGTCGTAGTCGTCGGTGCCGGCCTGGTCGGCGGCGATGACGCAGGTGCCGGCGTGGCGGACGGTGACGGTGGAGCCGTCGATGGTGCAGGCGTTGCCGGTGGTGGCGGGGTCGACCGAGAAGGTGACCGGGTTGCCGGAGTCGCCGCCGGTGGCGCTGACGGTGTAGGTGTCGCCGAAGCGCGGGGAGTCGGGCGGGGTGGAGGTGAAGGTGACCGACTGGGCGCCCTGTGTGACCTGCACGGTCCGGGTGAGCGGCTCGGCGGCCAGATAGTCGTCGTCGCCGGCCTGGGTGGCGATGACGGTGCACGAGCCGACGTGGTCGAAGGCGAGGGTCGCGCCGTGCTCGTGCAGCGAGCACGCGGGGTTGGTCGGCGACGTCTCGAGCGTCACGGTCACCGGGTTGTCGGAGCGGCCCCCGGTGAGCTGGAGGTCGAAGGAAGGGTCGCCGACCGAGGCGCCCTTCGGGACGGCGAAGCCGACGACCTGGGCCTCCTGCGGCACCTCGATGACCTGCTGCACGGACTTCGCCCGGGCCGCTGCACTGCGGTTCGGCGACGCGGTGGCGTCGATGACGCAGGTGCCGGCATGACGGAACGTGACGGTCGTGTCGGCGAGCGTGCACGCGTGGCGGGTGGTCGCCGGGTCGATCGAGAACGTGATCGACGTCCCGGAGCCGCCCGTGGCCCTCAGCTCGTAGGTGTCACCGAACGACGGATGAGGTGGCGGGGTCGACGAGAAGGTGATCGGCTGGTCCGTCGGGTGGTCCGTGGGCTCGGAGCTCGGGTCGGACGTCGTCGGACTGCCGGGGTCCGTGGTCGAGTCGGACGAGGGTCCGGTGCCCGGGTCCGTCGCGGAGTCGGAGGCCGTCGGCGGGGTGGTGGCGCCGTCCGTCACGCCGGACGTGGGCGCCGTGCTGGGGCCACTGGTCAGGGACGGGTCGGTGCCGGGCGAGAGCGTCCCGGTCCGCCCGTGGCGCGAGCCGGGACCGCCGCCGGGCCCGGACCCGCCCGGGCTGGCCGGTCCGGTGGCGCTCTGCAGCGGGCGGTCGAGTCCGCCGGCGGTGTCGGAGGCGGGGTTCGCGAGCATGGCCTGGGCGCCGACGTACACGGCCACGGAGGCGACGGCGGTCAGCATCACGCCGCCCACGGCGGTGACCGCGGTGTGACCGCCGACGAACGACTTGGTCGCCGACCAGGCAGCCGACAGGCCGGCTCCGGCTCCGGCCGCACCGCCGGAGGACAGGTAGGCCGCGCCGGCGCCGCCGAGCAGGAGCGGGGCGAGGATCGCGGCGAGCCCGGAGTTGACCTCGGTGAGCTCGAGGTAGACGGCGGCACAGCCGCGGCAGCTCTCGAGGTGGTCCTCGACGCGGGTGGCGTCGCGACGCGACAGGCCGCCCCGCACGTAGGCGCCGAGATGGTCGCGGGTCCACCCGCAGTCGACGTCGTCGGGGTCGGCGGCGTGCTGGCTCAAGAACGCCTGGCGGAGGCCCTCGCGGGCGCGGTAGGCGAGAGCCGAGACCGAGTTGGCGCTCATGCCGAGCAGCGGAGCGATGTCCGCGGGCTTCTGCTGCTCGACCTCGGTGTGCCACAGCACCATCTGCCACCGCTCGGGGAGAGAGGCGAAGGCGCGTGCGGCGGCGGCGTTGTCGAACCCCTCGACGGCGGTGTCCTGGAAGGGCAGGCCCGGGTCGAACGGCGTCAGGTCGTCGACCGGTCGCAGGCGGGACCCCGACCGGATCCGGTCGACGTGGAGCCGGCGTACGGCGGTCAGGAGGTAGGCGCGGAAGGCGAGGTCGGGGCCTCCGCCGCGCTGCAGGACCAGGAGCACCTTGGTGAAGGCGTCGGAGACCAGGTCGTCGGCGTCCGAGGGCCCTGCGATCTGGCGCGCGAGGCGCCGGGCGGCGTCCACGTGGCGAGCGAACAGCTCTCCGTAGGCGTCGACGTCGCCGCCCCGGACGGCCGCGATCAGCTCGGCGTCGCCGGGGCCGTCAAGGCGCGACAGCGAGACACTCACACAAACTCCAACGCTCCGGACAGACTCCTGTGACGCCAGTATGGTGTCCCGCACCATAATTTGCTGCCAAACCCGCATCATGACCGGTCCCCGCGCCCGTCTCATCGTCGGAGAGCGCTGCACGGATGTAGGAGGGAGGCGTCATGGGGTTCTGGGCATTTCGGGACAAAGTTGCGCCCGGGCCTCCCTCCACGTCCGGCACCGCTCTTCCTGAGGCGGTCCGGGAGGGACTTCCGGTGTCGTACGAGGCGGTCGGCGAGGCTCTCGCCGCCGCACGCAGCGCCACCGACGCCTGCGAGGTCGTCGGTCGCCTGCTCGGCAGCCAGGGCGTGTCGCTCGAGGAGACGCTCGCGGACCTCCGGACGACGTACTCGCTCGTGCTGGGCACCGAGCCCGCGTTCACCGACGCGTGCGCGGTCGCGCTCGGCTGGAGCGAGGCGACGCTCGCCTACCTGCATCAGCTGTCGTGCGCCGACCCGCTGACCGGGCTGGCGAGCATGGCCCACCTGCGCGGTCGGCTCACCGAGGTCTACCGCGGCGTCCCGGCCGGGTCGAAGGCCGGCTCGCCGCGCGACCGCTACGCCCTCGTCGTGATCGAGGCTCCAGCGCCGCGGCTGACCGGCCTCGCCGACGAGGTCTTCGGTGTCGACCTGCGGATGTCGCGCATCGGGGAGGCCGCCCGCTCGGTCTTCGCCGGGGGCGAGACGATCTGTCGGATCGGTCCGCGCCGCATCGTCGTGCTCGCCTCGCGGGACGACACGCTCGGCCGCCGGACCAGCCTGCTGCGCAGCCTCACCGCCCTCGGCGACGGCAACGCCGGCGTCCGGATCTGGACCGAGAGCCTGCCGGCGAGCGGCGACACCGTCGCCAGCCTCCTCGACGAGCTGTCGCGCGACCAGGTGTCCTGAGTCCCACCACCCCGTCGGTGCAGTCCGTCGGTGCAGGCTTCGTGACCGCGGCCGAGGCTCGAGACGCGCCCGACGGGGTGTCGACGTACTCGCGCGACTGCGTTCCTCGGTCGCGTCGCGTGGGCGACTGCGCAGCGTTCGCGCCGAGACCTCGTCCCCGGTCTCGCCTACGCTGCTGGCATGTGTGGGCGCTACGCATCGAGCCGCAAGCCCGAGGATCTCGTCGAGGAGTTCGAGATCCGCACGAGCAAGGTCGACGAGGCGCTCGCGCCCGACTACAACGTCGCCCCGACCAAGCCGGTGTACGCCGTGATGGAGCGGTCGCCGTCACCGCGCGACGCCGAGGAGCAGGAGCCGCCCGAGCGTCAGCTCCGGGTACTCACCTGGGGGCTGGTGCCCTCGTGGGCCAAGGATCCGTCGATCGGTAACCGGATGATCAACGCGCGGATGGAGACGGTGGCCGAGAAGCCGGCCTACCGGCGCGCCTTCGCGTCGCGGCGGTGCCTGCTGCCGGCGGACGGCTACTTCGAGTGGTACCCCACGCAGCAGACCGGGAAGTCGGGCAAGCCGCTCAAGCAGCCGTTCTTCATCCGGCCCAGCGACGGCGGGGTGCTGGCGATGGCGGGTCTCTACGAGATCTGGCGAGATCGCGACCGGCCCGACGACGACCCCGAGCGCTTCCGCTGGACCTGCACCGTGCTCACCACGCAGGCCGAGGACTCCGTCGGCCACATCCACGACCGGATGCCGCTGATGGTGGAGCGCGGCCGGTGGGGTGCCTGGCTGGACCCGGGCGTGTCGGCGCGCGACGACCTGCTCTCGCTGCTCGTGCCCGCTGCGCCCGGGAGGCTCGAGGCCTTTCCGGTGTCCACCGAGGTGAACAACGTCCGCAACAACGGGCCCGCGCTCGTCGAGCCGCTCCCGGCCGACGAGGCGCTCGCGTGAGCAAGCCCGTGGCGACCTCGCTGTCGGTGGAGACGCCGTACGGCGAGGGGCGCCTGGTCGTGCACGCAGCCGGTCGATCGGCCGCGACCCTGGTGCTGAGCCACGGCGCCGGAAACGGCATCGAGGCGAGGGACCTGGCGGCGCTGGCCGACGCGCTGCCGGGCCAGGGCTTCGCCGTCGCGCTGTTCGAGCAGCCCTGGCGCGTCGCCGGCCGCAGGATCGCGACCGCGCCACCCACACTCGACGTCGGCCTCCGAGCCGCCGTCGCACGGCTGGCCCCCGGGGCGCCGTTCGTCGTCGGCGGACGCTCCGCGGGCGCCCGCTCGGCAGCCCGGTGCGCACGCGGGCTGGGCGCGGCCGGATGCCTGGCGCTCGCCTTCCCCCTCCACCCCCCGGGCCGAACCGAGAAGTCCCGCGTCGACGAGCTCACCGGGGCCGGCGTTCCCACCCTGGTGATCCAGGGCGAGCGCGACCCGATGGGCAGGCCCGAGGAGTTCCCCGAGGGCGTCGACCTGGCCGTCGTCCCGGCCGCCGACCACGGGCTCAAGGTGCCGAAGTCCGGTCCGCTCGACCAGGCCGGCGCGCTCGACCTGGTCGTCGAGTCGACGCTGGAGTGGCTCGTCCGCGAGGTCACCGGGAATCCCTGACGTACCGGCCGCGTTGAGACCGTCGTGCTTGCGCTGACGGACCGTCCCCGCCCACCGGTATCGTGGGAGTCGATGACAGACCATCCCGACCTCACCGACCTCTCCGCCGATGAGACGTCACCCGATGCCGAGGTCGACCTCGCCACCGAGACCGACGTCGAGCGGGCCGCCCGCTTCGAGCGCGACGCGCTCCCGTTCCTCGACCAGCTCTACGGCGCTGCGATGCGGATGACCCGCAACCCCAGCGACGCCGAGGACCTCGTCCAGGAGACCTTCGCCAAGGCCTATGCCTCGTTCCACCAGTTCCGGCCCGGCACCAACCTGAAGGCCTGGCTCTACCGGATCCTGACCAACACGTTCATCAACAACTACCGCAAGAAGCAGCGGCAGCCCCAGCAGTCGATGTCGGAGGACGTCGAGGACTGGCAGCTCGCACGCGCGGAGTCACACACCTCCACGGGGCTGAAGTCCGCCGAGAGCGAGGCGCTCGAGCACCTGCCCGACTCGCAGGTGAAGGACGCCCTGCAGCGCCTGCCCGAGGAGTTCCGCCTGGCCGTCTACCTGGCCGACGTGGAGGGTTTCGCCTACAAGGAGATCGCGGAGATCATGGGTACGCCGATCGGCACCGTGATGTCCCGGCTCCACCGCGGACGGCGCCAGCTGCGCGACATGCTCTCGGACTACGTGCGCACCAGCGACGACCTGCTGCCGGTCGGGCCGGACAACGCCGGAGGAGGGTCCGAGTCATGAGCCACGACGAGTCCTGCGCCGACTTCCTCGAGCGCATCGTCTGCCTGCTCGACAACGAGCTCGACGCGACCGACGTCGCCTCGGTCCGCGCCCATCTCGACGAGTGCGGGCCGTGCCTCCACAGCTACGACCTGCAGCGCACCGTCAAGGAGCTGGTGGCCAGGTCGTGCATCGAGCACGCACCCGACTCGCTCCGCCAGCGGGTGCGCGTCCAGATCCGGGAGATCCAGGTCCGCTACAGCGACAGCTGACGCTGGGCGGCCGCCCAGGGCCGGACAGCAACGAGCCCCCGACCGCGCAGCGGTGCGGGGGCTTCGTCATACGGTCACGCGTTGGGGCGCTTGCCGTGGTTGGCGGCCTTCTTCTTGCGGCCGCGGCGCTTGCGTCCGGTCTTGCCCATGGTGTCCTCCTGTGGTCGGTCGCCCCGGAGGGCCGGGACCATCCTCTCAGCACCGTCCCCGGCTGACCAAAACGAGGTAGGGGACCCGCACCCTGGTCGGCTCGCCTCACCGGCTCAGCTTCATCATGTTCACCTGGTGAAACCTTCCTCCTCACGGTGAGTTCGCCATGAGAAGTCCTGCTTCACCACGTGAACATGATGAAGCTGTGACAACTCGCCTGCCCGCACCCCGCCGTCCGGCGCGCTCGGAGGCGGGCCAGGAAGCGCTCGGCGTCGACGACCACTCGGGTGACCTCACCGGTGCCGACGACACGCCCGCCGCCGACCTCGCGGGCCTGCACGCTGAACCGGTGGAGGCGACCGTCGCGATGGACCGGGGTCGCGGTCACCTCGAGCACCGTCCCGACGCTGCTGGCGCGGGCGTGCTCGAGCTCCACCCGGGTGCCGACCGACGTCTCGCCCGCCGCCAGGGCGGGTTCCACCGCGGAGCACGTGGCTGCCTCGCACCAGGCCAGGAGGTACGGCGTGCCGAGGACCGGCAGCGACCCCGACCCGACCGCTGTGGCGGTCTCGGTGGTGCCGACGGTGAAGGTGAGGGTGGCGGTGACAGGTTCGCTCACGACTGCTCCAGCTCCAGGACGTAGGTGATCAGGTGCACGTCGTCGGTGGGCGACCAGTCACGCTCGGGCAGCCGCACGAAGCCGGCCCGCTCGTAGATGCGGTGGGCGGAGCGCATCCGCGGCAGCGTCGACATCACCACGCGAGCGTCGCCCTCGCGCCGGAAGTGGTCGACCACCAGGTCGAGCAGCGCGGCGCCGATCCCGGCTCCCCGCGCGGCCGGCGCCACGGCGAGCATCCGGAACTCGCCCTCACCCTCGCGAGCGATCTCGCGCCACGGTGACCCCGGAGGGCAGACCGTCACCGTGCCGAGGATCTCCTCGGAGTCGTCGGGCGTCGCCACCCACAGCTCCGCCTCCCGGTCGCGGGTGGCGGCGTCGCGGAGGTGATGGACGTACTCGTCGGTGTCGTCGCCCTCGAACTCGGCATACGCCGCGACCGTGACCGCGCCGATCGCCTCGAGGTCCTCTGGCCGGGCGCGCCGGGTCCGCACCTGAGCCTCAGATCCCGAAGGTGGCGCGCGGGTAGGCGGCGTTCACGTCGGTGATCACGTTCACGAGGTACGGCGTGCGCGCGGCGAAGGCGCGGTCGAGGGCGGGCCCGATCTGCGCTGGGTCGGTCACCCGCTCCCCGGCCCCACCCAGCGCCTTGACCACCTCGTCGTAGCGCGTCTGCTGCGCCAGGTCGGCCGCGACGTCGTAGCCGTAGATCATCTGCATGGGGCCCTTCTCCAGCCCCCAGGCGGAGTTGTTGCCCATCACCATCACCACCGGCAGGTCGTGGCGGACCAGCGTGTCGACGTCCATCAACGAGAAGCCGGCGGCGCCGTCGCCGAGCAACAGCGCGACCTGCGCGGACGGGCGGGCGAGTCGCGCAGCGATGGCCGACCCGAGGCCGGCGCCGAGGCAGCCGTAGGGGCCGGGGTCGAGCCAGCCCCCGGGCCGCTGCGGCTCGACGAACTTCCCGGCGAAGCTGACGAAGTCGCCCCCGTCGCCGATGACCACGGCGTCGTCGGCGAGCCGCGGGAGCAGCTCGCCGTAGATCCGGGCCGGATGGATCGGGTCGGCCTCCGCCGTGAGCAGCTCGGCGTCGCGAGCGGCCGCCTCGCGGACGGTGGCCTGAAGGTCCTCGACCCAGGCCTTCCACGAGCGACGGTCGAGTCGGTCGAGCGCAGTGGCCAGCCCGGTCAACGCCGCGGCGAGGTGTCCGGAGACGGAGTCGGCGAGGGTGGCGTGGGCCGACACCTGGCCGGGGGAGTCGGCCACGTGGACGACGCGGGCCGGCTCGGCTCCCTCCTTGCCGCCGAACACGCCGTACCCGAGCCGGAAGTCCAGCGGCGTGCCCACGACCACGACGAGGTCGGCGCGGTTGAGCGCCTTGCCACGCGCCTTGGTGACGAGCAGCGGGTGACCGCCGGGGACGACGCCACGTCCCATCCCGTTGGTGATCGCGGGCAGACCGGCGGACTCGACCAGCGCGAGCGCCTCGTGCTCGGCACCGTCGGCCCAGACGTCGGTGCCGAGGATCAGCACCGGACGCTCGGCATCGGCGAGCAGCCGGGCGATCCGGTCGAGGGCATCGGTGTCGGGTTCGGCACCGCGCGGCGCCGACGCCGTGGGGAGGGGAGCGGTGGCGGTGTTGAAGAACTCGTCCATCGGGATGTCGACGAACACCGGCCCGCGGTGCGACGAGCGCGCCAGACCGAACGCGTCGTCGAATCCCCCGGCGACCTCGGCTGCGGTCGGGATCGTGCGGGCGTCCTTGGTGACGGAGGCGACGATGGGAGGCTGGTCGAGCTCCTGGAGGCTGCCGCTGCCCCAGCGGTTCTGCGGCGCGCGGCCACCGACGACCACCATCGGCGAGCCCGCGAACTGGGCCTGCGCGATCGCACTGATCCCGTTGGTGACGCCCGGGCCGGCCGTGAGCACGGCGAGGCCCGGGACCCGGGTCAGCTTGCCGGTCGCCTCGGCGGCGAAGGCCGCGGTCTGCTCGTGCCGCACGTCGAGGATCCGCATCGGGGGGTCGGCCTTGACCGCACCGTCGTACATCGGGAAGACGTGGGCCCCCGAGAGCGTGAACATGGTCTCCACGCCGTGGGCGCGGGCGACCGTGACGGCGAGCTCGCCGGCGTGGCCGGTGACCTCCGCGGCGTCGGAGGTGGTCTCGGGGGCGGAGTCGGGCGCGCTCATGAGGGGCAGGTTACCGACCGGTCACCGGAGGTCAGGGGCGGGCGCCGAGGTAGACGGCGTTGGTGGTGCGCAGGGCGTCCATGATCGTCAGCAGCAGGTCGGAGCGTACGTCGATCGGCTCGGGGGCCAGAGCCACCTGGAGGTGGAGCGCCCGCAGGAAGGCCTCGGGGTTGGCGGTGGTCAGGGAGGGGTCGCGGCCGGCGGGGGTGCGGGCGGTAGCGGCCGCCGCGACCCGGGCGAGCCAGGGCTCGATGATCCGCAAGGGCACCAGCCGTCGACGCAGCACGCTCATCGTCGCGCGAGCCAACCGATCGGGCTCGCCACTGGTGAACGGCGCCGTCGTCTCCTCGATCACCCGGTCGGCGATCACGTCGAGGACCACGGTGAGCTCGTTGAGCCCCAGGTGCGGCGACTCGGCCAGCACGGCGAGCGCATCGGCTCCGTGGGCGACCGCATGGGCCCAGCCGCGCCCGGGGACGAACCCGCGCACGTCGCGCTCGCGGACCAGCCAGCCGCTGACCCGGTCGCCCCAGTCGAGGATCTTGCCCGGCGGGAGAAGCGACTCGGAGTTGTCGCGGGCGATGCACTCGGCCAGCACGAGTGCGGAGAAGCTGCGCCGGAACACCGAGTCGGTGCCGGACTCGCCGAGCCCGCGGACGAGCCCGGCGGTCATGCCGTCGCCCAGGCCGGCGAGCAGGTCGTCGTAGACACCCTCGCAGACCCAGGTGGCCAGGATCGGGAACGCGATCTCGTCGCGCTCGACCGGATCGACCGAGCCCAGCATGGTGGTCAGCTCGGCCGTCAGGTCCGGCAGCGAGCGGTCCGTCGGCACCGTCATCTCGTCGGACCGGACCCGGTTCCAGTACGCCGTCGACATGGCGCACATCCTGCCAGCCGGTCCGAGCGGGCCCCCAGCCACCCGAGGTCCCCACGACGTCGCCCTAGGCTGAGGCGGTGCCGTCCCTGCTGGAGCTGGTCCGGAGTCATACCGACCTCGACGAGGCCGACGTCGCGGTGCTCCAGCTGCTCACCGCCGACTGGCAGATCATCGCCGACCTCTCGTTCGCCGACCTCGTACTGTGGCTTCCCGACCGGGGCGGCGACGGGTTCTGGGCGGCCGCCCAGATGCGGCCCACGACCGGTCCGACGGCCTACGTGGACGACGTGGTCGGCAGCTTCATGCCGACCGGACGCCGGCCGATGCTCGACCGCGCCCTGGCCGACGCACGGCTGGTGCGCGAGGGCGACCCGGAGTGGCGCGACGACGTGCCCGTGCGGGTCGAGACGATCCCGGTGTCACGGGCGGGTCGGGTGATCGCCGTGATCGCGCGCAACACCAACCTGCTGGGGGTCCGGACGCCGAGCCGGCTGGAGCTGTCCTACCTGCAGAGCGCGGCCGAGCTCACGGCGATGATCGCGTCCGGCGACTTCCCGGTCGCGGGCCAGCGCGGCGACCACGCCGACTCACCCCGGGTCGGTGACGGCTTCGTCCGGGTCGACGCGGAGGGGCGGGTGAGCTACGCCAGCCCGAACGCGCTCTCGGTCTACCGCCGGCTCGGGCTGTCCGGTGACCTGGACGGTCAGGTGCTGGCCGACCTGACCAGGTCGTTGGTCCCGCCTCGCCGCCGTCCGGACGAGGAGACCCTGAGCGCGGTGCTCGGCGGCCGCGTCCACCGCGACACCGAGGTCGGTGACGACCGCGTCTCCCTGATCGTGCGGTCGATCCCGCTCCGCGCCGCAGGGGCCCACATCGGCGCCCTCGTCCTCGTCCGCGACGTCACCGACCTCCGTCGCCGCGACCGCGAGCTGGTCACCAAGGACGCCACGATCCGCGAGATCCACCACCGGGTGAAGAACAACCTGCAGACGGTGGCCGCGCTCCTCCGGCTGCAGGCGCGGCGGATCGACGCTCCCGAGGCGAAGCTGGCGCTGGAGGAGGCCGTCCGGCGTGTGGGCACGATCGCGATCGTGCACGAGACGCTGAGCCAGGAGGTGCTCGACGAGGTCGGGTTCGACGAGATCGCGGACCGGCTCGGGGTGATGGTCACCGATGTCGGCGCACGCGCCGACCGGCTCGTCGTACGGCGCGAGGGGTCGTTCGGTCTGCTGCCCAACGAGACCGCCACGGCGCTGGCGATGGTGCTCACCGAGCTGTTGCAGAACGCGGTCGAGCACGGCTACCCGGAGGACTCGGACGGCGAGGGGTCGATCGTCGTCGAGCCCGAGCGGATCGCCGGCCGGCTGCGCGTCACGGTCGACGACGACGGAGTCGGCCTGCCGGCCGCGTTCGACCTGGACAGCTCGGTGAACCTGGGGCTGTCGATCGTTCGGACGTTGGTGGAGTCGGAGCTCGGTGGCTTGCTGGAGCTGCGACCGCGGGCCGGGCGCGGGGCGCGGGCCGTGGTCGACGTACCGATGGAGTAGCGGCCGGACCGGGCCCGGATCAGGCGGAGCGGACGCGGGTCCGCGAGCGTGCGGCGCTTGAGCGCGCGGCGCTCGTCCTCGCTCAACCCGCCCCAGACGCCGTGGTCCTGGCCCGCCTCGAGCGCCCACGCGAGGCACTGCTCGCGCACGTCGCAGCGACGGCACACCTGCTTGGCCTCCTCGATCTGGAGGATGGCCGGTCCGGTGTTGCCGATGGGGAAGAACAGCTCAGGGTCCTCGTCGAGGCAGGCTGAACGGTCACGCCAATCCATGGCTACTGCAGTTCTCACTTTCGGGGGAAGAGCGTCAGGGCGCGCGGATGTGAACGGATTCACGAGCGCGCCCTCCACAGTGGCAAGGAATCAGTGCCGAGACAACCCCCTGGCGCCGTCCTTTTTTGTCAGGGCCGTCACGTATCGCCATCCCGGGCCGCGCACCCGTCCCACCGCCCGCCACGTCCGGGGGCGCCCGTAGGCTGTCGGGATGCGTGAGGACCAGGGCTCCGCGCCGCCGGCACCGCTCGTCGTGGCGGCCGGAGTGGTCGTCGTGGAAGGGCTCCTCCTCCTGGGATACGGCGTCCTCGAGGCGGCCCACACCGAGTCCGCCCGAGCCGCGATGGGTGCCACCACCGCGGCCTTCTTCCTGCTGCTGGCGGGGTTCTTGATCGCCTGTGGCTGGCTGGTGGTGCGCGGCCGCGCCTGGCCCCGGAGCCCGATCGTGGTGGCGCAGGTGATGTTCCTGGGTCTCGCCTGGAGCTTCCGTGGTGGCGACACCACCTGGGTCGCGATCGTGCTCGCCGTCGTCGCCGTCGTCGTCCTGGTCGGCCTGCTGCACCCCGCCAGCATCGACGCCCTCACCGACCCCGATCCGCACGACGGCGGCTAGCTCACACGTTCTCCCGCAGGGACTCCCGCAGCTGGTCGAGGGTGCGGGTCAACAGCCGTGAGACGTGCATCTGGCTGACCCCGATCTCGGCGGCGATCTCCGACTGCGTCTTGTTCCGGAAGAAGCGCAGCAGCAGGATCCGCTTCTCGCGAGCCGGCAGCGCCTCGAGCAGCGGCTTGATCGACTCCCGGATCTCGATGTGCTCCAGCTCGGCGTCGTCGAGCCCGATCATGTCGAGCATCGAAGACACCGCCGTCGTCGCCGTCGTCGGCGGCGTCGAGGCTCAGGGTGGAGTAGGCGTTGCTGGACTCGATGCCCTCGACGATCTCCTCGACCGAGCACCCGATCGCGGCGGCCAGCTCGCGCGGCGTGGGGGAGCGGCCCAGTCCCTGGGTGAGGTCGGCCGTGGTGCTGCCGATCTGCATCCGCAGCTCCTGCAGCCGTCGCGGGACCCGGATCGCCCAGCCCTTGTCGCGGAAGTAGCGCTTGATCTCACCGATGATCGTGGGAGTGGCGTACGTCGAGAACTCGACACCGCGGTCGAGGTCGAACCGGTCGATCGACTTGATCAGCCCGATCGTGCCGACCTGGACCAGGTCCTCGAGGGGCTCACCGCGGTTGCGGAACCGGCGGGCACAGTGCTCGACGAGCGGCAGGTGCAGCCGGACCAGGGCGTCCCGGGCGTCGAGCCGGACCGACTCCGACGCGGTGTCGTCGTGGTACACGCCGTACAGCTCCAGATGACGGAGCCTGACCTGCTCGGCCCGCTCCTCCGACCCGCGGGGTCCTGAGTCCCCGGACGCGTCGTCGGTCATCTCAGCCGCCGGCCCCCGGCTGAGCGACGGGCACGCTGGACTCCGTGGTGAAGGTGACCTCGAAGCGTGACTGGTCGCCGGTCGCGCCGGCGGAGCTGGTCAGGGTGCTGAGCACCTGCCACGCGAAGCTGTCGGGGTCGGCGGTCCGGGGACCGGCGGTCGGCACGCTCACCGAGATGGCCAGCGTCCCGGGAGTGAGCCGGAAGTCCGCCACCAGGTCGGCGTCGGGCTCGGCCTCGGGGAGGACCAGCGCGCAGGCCTCGCCGACGGCGATCCGGAGGTCCTCGATGTCGTCGACGGTGAAGTCGAGCCGCGCCGCCAGGCCAGCGGTCATGGTGCGCAGGACCGAGACGTAGGCGCCGTCGGCCGGCACACGCAGGGAGACGTCGGCCTTCGCGGGGCGGTCCAGCGAATCCATGGAATGCCTTCCGTTCATCAAGCGTCAGCCCACCCTAGAGGGAAATGAGACGAGGGCCCGCAGGTCACTGCGGGCCCTCGGTATCAACGCGGTCGGCGTCTTACCGTGGTTGCGGAAGACGGTCACGAGCTCCCGCTGACGCGGGATCCCGTGCTGACGACGAAGAAGTCCTGAGCTCCGCTCAGGCCTTCTTCGTCTCCCAGAAGATCTCCGCGATCTCGTCGATCTTGGCCAGCAGCTCGTCGGCCTTGCCGGCGTCCATCTCACCCTTGGTACCGGCAGCACCGGCCAGCTTGGTGGCCTCGTTGACCAGCGTGTGGAGCTGGGGGTACTTCTCGAAGTGCGGCGGCTTGAAGTAGTCGGTCCACAGCACCCACAGGTGGTGCTTGACCAGCTCGGAGCGCTGCTCCTTGATCAGGAGGGCACGGGTCCGGAAGTCGGGGTCGTCGTTGTCGGCCACCTTGGCGATGATCGCCTTGATCGACTCGGCCTCGATCCGGGCCTGGGCTGGGTCGTAGACGCCGCACGGCAGGTCGCAGTGCGCCGAGACGTCGACGGTGGGTGCGAACAGCAACGCGTTCATCGGGGTCCTCTCGTCAGTGGTGTCAGGGAAGGGCATCGCCTGGGACACTACTCCGCGTGCCGAGGCCCTCCGGACCGGGTTCGTACCCCTCCCCGCGCCGCCCATTCGGGGTCGCGCGGGTGCACGGTTCGTCGATGCGTCCGACGCTGCGACCGGGCGACCGCCTGCTCGTGCGGTACGCCGCGCCGGTGCGCGCCGGAGGGCTGGTGCTGGCGCGCTTCGCCGACGGGACCTTGACGGTCAAGCGTGCCGCCGAGCCCCGGGAGACGCGCACCGGTGGGCCCGGCTGGTGGCTGCTGAGCGACAACAGAGCCGAGGGTGTGGACTCGCGCCACCGTGGAGTGGTCGCCGAGCAGGAAGTGGTCGCCGTCGTGCTCGCCCGGGTCTGGCCCCGGCCGAGACTGCGGCTGTGAGCCTCGCCCTGTCCACGGAGGGTGTGACCTCCCGGAACGTCGTACGGGCTGTGCCACAGTGACGTCGTGGCTGCCTCCGAATCCGGCGCCGGGGGGCACCCGTTCGCCGGCGATCCCGTCTTCGACCTCCACGTGGGCGGCAAGATGGAGGTCCGCTCGACGGTCGCGCTGACCGACCGCGCGGGCCTCTCGCTGGCCTACACCCCTGGCGTCGCCCGGGTCTGCGAGGCCATCGCGGCCGACCCGGAGATGACCCAGCACTACACCTGGGTCCCGCACACCGTCGCGGTCGTCACCGACGGCACGGCGGTGCTGGGCCTCGGTGACATCGGTCCGGCGGCGGCGATGCCGGTGATGGAGGGCAAGGCGGTGCTCTTCAAGCAGTTCGGCGGTGTCGACGCCGTCCCGATCTGCCTGGCCACCACCGACGTGGAGGAGATCATCGCGACCGTCGCCCGGCTGGCGCCCAGCTTCGGCGGCATCAACCTCGAGGACATCTCGGCGCCGCGCTGCTTCGAGATCGAGGACCGTCTGAAGGCGATGCTCGACATCCCGGTCTTCCACGACGACCAGCACGGCACCGCCGTCGTCGCGCTGGCGGCCCTCCAGAACGCCCTGCTCCTGACCGAACGGACACCGGCCACCGCTCGCGTGGTGATCTCCGGGGCGGGTGCCGCCGGCGTCGCGGTCGCGCGGATCCTGCTCGAGGCCGGGGTGGGCGACATCGCGGTGGTCGACCGCCAGGGCGTCCTGAACTCGCGCCGTAGCGACCTCACCCCGGTGAAGAAGGCGCTTGCCGTCGACACCGGCGACCGCCACGACCGGCACGGCTCGCTGGCCGACGTGATGGCGGGTGCCGACGTCTACATCGGCGTCTCGGGCGGCACCGTGCCGGAGGAGGTCGTCGCCACCATGGCACCCGAGGCGATCATCTTCGGGCTCGCGAACCCGACGCCCGAGGTGCTGCCCGAGGTCGCACATCGACACGCGCGCATCGTGGCCACCGGCCGCTCCGACTACCCCAACCAGATCAACAACGTGCTCGCGTTCCCCGGCATCTTCCGAGGCGCCTTCGAGGTGCACGCCACGGCCATCACGGAGGGCATGAAGCTCGCCGCGGCCGGCGCCCTGGCCGGCCTGGTCGGCGACGACCTGGCCGAGGACCTGATCATCCCGTCGCCGTTCGACCCTCGGGTCGGTCCGGCTGTCACCGAGGCCGTCGCAGCGGCGGCGCGGGCCGACGGCGTCGCTCGTCGCTGACGTGCTGCCCCCGTGCGACGCGCACCGCGGACCCCGACGCGCCGTCGCGACCCTCGCCGGGTGGGCCGCGGGCGTGCTGGACCTCTCGACCCACGCCCCGACTCCGACCTCGTGCGCGGCTAGGGTCGTGACATGTTCGCCGTCTATGCCGAGTCCTTCTCCACCGACGACCCGTTGTCAGGCCTGGTGGTGGGGGAGCGGCCCGACCCGGAGGTGCCCGACGGCTGGACCACGGTCGACGTCAAGGCCTCGTCGCTGAACCACCACGATCTCTGGTCGCTGCGCGGCGTCGGGCTGCGGCAGGAGGCGCTGCCGATGATCCTGGGCTGCGACGCGGCGGGCCTCGACGAGGACGGCAACGAGGTGCTGGTGCACGCGGTGATCGGAGATCCGGCTTGGCGCGGTGACGAGACCGAGGACCCCCGGCGCTCGCTGTTGTCGGAGCGTTACCAGGGCACGCTCGCAGACCGGGTCGCCGTGCCGCGGGCGAACGTCGTACCGAAGCCGGCGTCCCTGAGCTTCGAGGAGGCGGCGTGCCTGCCCACGGCCTGGCTCACGGCGTACCGGATGCTGTTCGTGCAGGGAGGTCTGACGCCGGGCCAGACGGTGCTCGTGCAGGGCGCGGGGGGTGGCGTCGCGACCGCGCTGATCACGCTCGCGAGGGCGGGCGGCCTGCAGGTGCTGGCGACGAGCCGCGACGAGGCCAAGCGGGCGCGGGCGCTCGAGATCGGCGCCCACCAGGTGTTCGAGACCGGCGCCCGGCTGCCCGAACGCGTGGACGCGGTGATGGAGACCGTCGGCGCCGCCACCTGGAACCACTCGCTGCGGTCCCTGCGTCCGGGGGGCATCGTGGTGATCTCCGGCGCCACCAGTGGTCCCGACCCCGAGCTCACCGAGCTGAACCGGATCTTCTTCCTGCAGCTCCGCGTGGTCGGCTCCACGATGGGCACCCGGGCCGAGCTGGCCCGGCTGGTGAGCTTCCTCGACGCGACCGGCACCACGCCCCTCATCGACCGGGTGCTGCCGATGACCGAGGCCCGCGAGGGCTTCGCAGCGATGGAGCGGGGCGAGGTGTTCGGCAAGGTGGTGTTCACCCGCTGATGGCGACGCATCTGGTGACCGGGGCGGGCTCCGGGATCGGTGCCGCCCTGGCCGACCGGCTCCTCGAGCGCGGCGACGAGCTGGTGCTCCTCGCCCGCTCTCGCGAGCGGGCCCACGACCTGCGCTCCGAGCTCCCCGGTACGACGGTGCTGGTCGCCGACCTGGCCGACCCCGCCGAGCTCGAGGCGCTGACCGGCGAGCTGCCCGACCGGCTCGACTCGGTGGTCCACGCCGCCGGCGTCGCCGAGCTCGGCCCGGTCGCCGACCTGCCGACCGCGACCTGGCAGGAGCAGCTGACCGTCAACGTGATCGCACCCGCCGCACTGACCCGGATCGCGCTCCCCGCCCTGCGCTCAGCGAAGGGCACGGTCGTCTTCGTGAACTCCGGCGCCGGTCTGTCCGCGAGCCCGCACTGGTCGGCGTACGCCGCCTCGAAGCACGCGTTGAAGGCGCTCGCCGACTCGCTCCGCGCCGAGGAGCAGGAGGCCGGCGTGCGCGTCACGACGCTCTATCCCGGGCGGACAGCGACCCCGATGCAGCAGAGGGTGCACGAGCACGAGGGCCGAGACTACGACCCGGAGCAGTGGATCGACCCGGCCACCGTGGCCGACGCGATCCTCCACGTGCTGGACCTCGGCCCCGACGCGACCATCAGCGATCTGACCCTCCGCCCCACCTGACCCGGCCCTTGTCGACGTGGGAGAGCGCTGACCCGGCCCTTGTCGACGTGGGAGAGCGCTGACCCGGCCCTTGTCGACGTGGGAGAGCGCTGACCCGGCCCTTGTCGACGTGGGAGAGCACCCGCCGACTGTGAACAAGGGCCGGGTCAGCGTCGTACGGCGTGAACACGGGCCGGGTCGGCGTCGTACGGCGTGAACACGGGCCGGGTCAGCGTCGTATCACTCGAGCAGGAAGATCCTCAGCCGTCGCCCGGTGATGCGCTGCTGGTACTTCAGGTAGCCGCCGTAGACCTGGGCCGAGCCCGCCAGCACGCGGGCCCTCTCGTCCTCGGTGGCGGCCCGGGCGGACGCCTCGACGCTCCGCCGTCGGTAGCTGACGGTCGCATGGGGGTCGGCCTCCAGGTTGAGCACCCACGCAGGCGTCGACGGCTGGCCGAAGTTCGTGCCCAGCAGGGCGAGGGTGTCGTCGATCGGGACCGCGATCAGGTGGGAGCGTCGCGGCAGACCGCTCTTGCGGCCCGTGGTGACGACGTCGATGACCGGCAGCCCGGCCAGCACCTCGGGGGCACTCGTGCGGCCGCGCGTCACCCGCCCGACGGCGTCGTCGAGGTGACGAGCCACCTTGGAGAACACCCAGGCACCCGGCTTGGTCGAGGCGAACCGTTGGACGAGCCGCTGGAACCCGTTCGGCCGACCGAAGCGGTAGTCCAGGTCGTCGGCGAGGCCCATGGCCGGGAACCTAACAGCAGGAGCGGTCAGTCGTCCGGGTCGTCCAGCCGGGCCAGCCAGGTCGCGAACCGCTCCACCGCGGTCTCGAACTCGGGGTAGGTGTCGGTGAACTCCTGCAACCGGTCGCCCAGCCAGGTCAGGGTGACCTCCTCGTCACCGCGGCGCTGCTGGAGCTCCTCGATCCCACGGTCGGTGAAGTACATGACCGGATCAGTAGTGCTCGACGACCTGGCGGTCCTCGGTGCCGGCGAACGCTGCCGCGAGCAGTGCCTTGGACTCCTCGGCGTGCCGCTTGGCGGTGCCGACGGACGGCGAGGACAAGGCGGGCCGGGTGATCGGCTCCACGACGATGTCGGGGGCCAGGTCCGGCCACACCGTGAGCTGGTAGTGCGGCCACGGACCCATGTTGAGGGGCTCGTCCTGCACCCACCGCACCGCGCGCAGGTGGGGGTAGCGCGCCAGCTCGGCCCGGATGTCGTCGACCGGCCGGGGGTAGAGCTGCTCGATGCGGGCGATCGCGAACCGCTCGCCGTCCTCGCGCTTGGTGCGCTCCACCATCAGGTCCCAGGTGATCCGTCCGGAGCACAGCAGCAGCGTGTCGACCTTCTCGGGGTCGGCGGTGGCGTCGGCGATGAAGGGCCGGAACGTGCCCTCGGTGAAGTCCGCCGGCTGGGACGCCGCCTCCTTGCGCTTGAGCATCGACTTCGGCGTGAAGACCACCATCGGGCGGTGCTCCTCGCCGAGGGAGTGCTGACGGAGCAGGTGGAAGTACGACGCGGGCGTGGACGGCTGGGCCACCACGAAGGCGTCGTCGGCACACATCGTCAGCCAGCGCTCGATCCGGGCGGACGAGTGGTCGGGACCCTGGCCCTCGTAGCCGTGCGGCAGGAGGAGTACGACGCCGGACTGCTGGCGCCACTTGGTCTCGCCCGAGGTGATGAACTCGTCGATGACCGTCTGGGCGCCGTTCGCGAAGTCGCCGAACTGCGCCTCCCACACGACCAGGGCGTCCGGTCGCGCCACGGAGTAGCCGTACTCGAACCCGAGGGCGGCGTACTCGGACAGCAGCGAGTCGTAGACGTGGAACTTCGCCTGGTCGTCGCTCAGCGCACTCAGCGGCGTCCACTCGTGGGCGTTGACCCGGTCGATGATGGTGGCGAACCGCGACACGAAGGTGCCGCGTCGGGAGTCCTGCCCCGCCAGGCGCACCGGCCGGCCGTCCATGAGCAGCGACCCGAGGGCCAGGATCTCGCCGGTGCCCCAGTCGATCGGGCCGTCGGCGATCGCGTTGGACCGGCGCTGCAGCTGAGGCATCACCTTCGGGTGGACGGTGAAGCCGTCGGGAGGCGTGACGTAGGCGTCGGCGATGCGCTTCATCACCTCGGGCGTCACCGCGGTCTGGGCGGCACCCGGCGACTTCTCGGGGTAGTCGGGCACCGTGGTCCACTCCGACGGTTGCGAGTCGGCCTCCCGCACCTCGGTGAAGACCCGCTCCAGCTGCTGCTGGTAGTCCTTGAGGACCTGCTCGGCCTCGCCGATGGTGATGTCGCCGCGGCCGATGAGCGACTCGGTGTAGAGCTTGCGCACCGAGCGCTTCTGCTCGATCAGGTCGTACATCAACGGCTGGGTGTACGACGGGTCGTCCCCCTCGTTGTGTCCGCGACGGCGGTAGCAGACCAGGTCGATCACGACGTCCTTGTTGAACGCCTGGCGGTACTCGAACGCCAGCCGGGCGACGCGGATGCACGCCTCGGGGTCGTCGCCGTTGACGTGGAAGATCGGCGCCTGCACCATCCGGGCCACGTCGGTGCAGTACAGCGACGACCGCGAGGAGCCGGGCGAGGTCGTGAACCCGACCTGGTTGTTGACGACCACATGGATCGTGCCGCCGGTGCGGTAGCCACGCAGCTGCGACAGGTTGAGCGTCTCGGCGACGACTCCCTGACCGGCGAAGGCCGCGTCGCCGTGCACGAGCAGCGGCAGCACGGGGTACTCGGCGCCGCGGTTCAGCACGTCCTGCTTGGCCCGGGCGATCCCCTCCAACACCGGGTCGACCGCCTCGAGGTGGGACGGGTTCGCCGCGACCGACACCTTGATCCTGTCGCCGAGCCCGGAGACGAACTCACCCTCGGCGCCGAGGTGGTACTTCACGTCGCCGGAGCCCTGCACGGTGCGCGGGTCGATGTTGCCCTCGAACTCCCTGAAGATCTGGGAGTACTTCTTGCCCACGATGTTCGCCAGCACGTTGAGCCGTCCGCGGTGGGCCATCCCGATGGTGACCTCGTCGAGCCCGGTCTCGGCCGCGGCCTCGCAGATCTCGTCGATCAGCGGGATCGTGGTCTCGCCGCCCTCGAGGCTGAAGCGCTTCTGGCCGACGAACTTGGTCTGCAGGAAGGTCTCGAACGCCTCGGCCTGGTTGAGCTTGAGGAGGATCCGCAGCTGCTCCTGGCGGGGCGGCTTGGTGTGGGGTCGCTCGACGCGCTCCTGGATCCAGCGGCGCTGGTCGGGGTCCATGATGTGCATGTACTCGATGCCGGTGGTGCGGCAGTAGGAGTCGCGCAAGATGCCCAGGATGTTGCGCAGCTTCATGAACGGCCGGCCCTCGCCGCCGAACGACCCCGCGGCGAACTCGCGGTCGAGGTCCCACATGGTGAGCCCGTGCGTCTCGATCTCGAGGTCGGGGTGGCTGCGCTGGCGGTACTCCAGCGGGTCGGTGTCGGCCATCAGGTGGCCACGCACGCGGTAGGCGTGGATCAGCTCGAGGATCCTGGCCTGCTTGCTGATCTCGTCGTCGTGCGACCAGGCGATGTCGCTCATCCAACGGATCGGCTCGTAGGGGATCCGCAGCGCCCGGAAGATCTCGTCGTAGAACCCGTTCTCGCCGAGCAGCAACGCGTGGATGCGCTTGAGGAACTCCCCGGACTGCGCGCCCTGGATGACTCGGTGGTCGTAGGTGGACGTCAGGGTCATCACGCGGCTGATCGCGTTGCGGGCGATGGTGTCGTCGGAGGCGCCCTGGTACTCAGGGGGGTACTCCATGGCGCCGACCCCGATGATCGCGCCCTGGCCGCGCATCAGGCGAGGGACGGAGTGGTTGGTGCCGATGGTGCCGGGGTTGGTGAGCGAGATCGTGGTGCCCTGGAAGTCCTCGACGGTCAGCTTGGCGTCGCGCGCCTTCCGCACGATGTCCTCGTAGCCGGTCCAGAACGCCGCGAAGTCCATGGTCTCGGCGCCCTTGATGTTGGGCACCAGGAGCTGGCGGGTCCCGTCCTTCTTCTGCATGTCGATGGCCAGGCCGAGGTTGATGTGGGCCGGCGTGATCTGGGTGGGCTTGCCGTCGATGACGTCGAACCCGACGTTCAGCTCGGGCATCGACTTGAGGGCCTTGACGAGGGCGTAGCCGATCAGGTGGGTGAACGAGACCTTGCCGCCGCGGGCACGAGACAGGTGGTTGTTGATGACGATCCGGTTGTCCCAGAGCAGCTTGACCGGGACGGACCTGACCGAGGTGGCCGTCGGGACGCTCAGGGAGTCGTCCATGTTGGCGACGGTGCGCGCGGGCGCTCCGCGCAGCACGGTGTACGTCGGCTGGTCGCCGGCCGCGGCGGGGGCGGGGGACTCCTTCTCCTTGGGCACCGGACGGTCGGTCCCCTTGGCCGGCTCGGCCGCCTTGCTGTCGGGCCGCGGCGTCGCCCGGGGGGCCGGCTTCGGAGCCGGCTTCGGGGCGGGCTTCGGGGCGGGGGTGACCTGCTCGACGGGCGCCTGCTTCACCGTCTCCTTCTGCGCGGGCGTGCCGGCGCCCGTCTTGTCGGCCGCTCGCGTTGTCGGCCGTCTTGTCGGCCGTCGCCGTCGCGACCGTCTTCGTCTCGGCCGGGGCGGTGCCGTTGGTCGAGCTGCTGCCGTTGCCGGAGCCGGACTTCTTGAAGTACGCCGCCCAGGTGGGGTCCACGCTGCCCGGATCGCGCGTGAACTGCTCGTACATCTCCTCGACGAGCCACTCGTTGGCTCCGAAGTCGGAGGAGGGGTCTGGCTGTGATGACGTGGGGTCGGACGGGCTGGTCTGCTGCTGCGGCACGGGTGCTTTCGCCTCTTCCGGAACGTGCGCGTGGATGTCGGGATCGGATTCCAGGCTAGTCCCCCACGCACGCAAATACCGAAGTACGGTTGCTCGCTGGTGCAAGGTGTACCCGATCGGTGTGACCGGTCGTGGTCGATCCCTACGACGGGCGCCTCGAAGCACCCCCACGTCGGACCGGAAAGGAACGAGGCTTGCCTCCCCTCCACCAGCACTCCAGCACCCCGTCAGGTGCCGCTGGGCAGACCCCCGGGACGCGTCCCGCAGGCCGCCCGGCACGTCGTACCGGGGCGGCCGCGGTGGCCGCAGCCGTCGTGCTCACGCTCGCCGCCTGCGGCGGCAACGACTCGTCCACACCGTCCGCCGGCGGCTCCCCTTCGGCGAGCGCGGCGAACCCACCGATGGCCACCGTGGTCACGATCGGCCAGGTCGCCGGAACCGTCCACAAGCCGAACCGGCAGCGCTTCGAGCGGCACGCGTCGCACCTCCGCGCGGAGGTCGGGAAGGCCGTCGACGCGTGGTTCGACGGCGCCTTCGTGGGCGTCGACTACCCGACCACCGACTTCCCGGCCGCGTTCACGTCGTTCACCCCGCAGGCGAAGGCCGACGCGACGAAGCAGAAGTCGCTGATGACCACCGGGAAGCTCGGCGCGCACATCGAGGGTGTCACCACGCTGAAGCGCTCGGTCGCGCTCGACGTGCTCGCGCCTCGCGGCGCGGCCGCGGGGGTGACGGCGCGGTTCGTGCTGCGCTTCCGCACCAGCGGCGACGTGACCAGGACGGTGACGGTGAGCGGACGGCTGTTCCTCACCCAGGGCGCCGGCGGCACGTGGCAGGTCTTCGGGTACGACGTGGCGAAGGGGAGCAAGTGATGAGGCGGCGGATCGGACGGATCTCCAAGCTGGTGACGCTGGCCCTGGTGCTGGGCGTCGTCGCCCTGGCCGTCCCGGACTCCGCGGTCAAGTCCACGGAGATGACCCTGGTCAAGGTCGACAACGCCCAGGCCACGGCGGTCGGCCCGGACGTGATCTCGATCCTGGCCGTCGGGTCGGACGCGCGGCCCGGCGAGGACATGACCCACTCGCGAGGCGACGCCCTCCAGCTGGTCACGATCAACACCCGCACCCACGCCGCCAGCATCATCGGCGTGCCCCGAGACTCCTGGGTCGACATCCCCGGCCACGGCAACGACAAGATCAACTCCTCGCTCTACTTCGGCGGCCCCCAGCTGCTCGGCCAGACGGTCGGCAACCTGATCGGCGTCCAGCCGAAGTACGTGTTCGTCACGCGCTTCCCCTACTTCATCGCGATGGTGAAGTCGATCGGGGGCGTCGACGTCCGCAACCCGTACGCGTTCAGCGACGACCCGCTCAAGCCGTCCGGTTTCCCCGCGGGCAAGATCCATCTGGGCGGCTACGACGCGATGGCCTACTCGCGGATCCGGCACACGCTGCCGCGTGGCGACTTCCAGCGCTCCGAGCACCAGGAGATCGTGCTCAAGGCGATCCAGGCCAAGGTCCGAGCGAATGCCCACCGGCCCGGCTTCATCGAGCGGGGCGTCCTCGGCGCGATGAGCCACATGTACACCAACCTCCCACCGGCCGAGCTGTTCCGGCTGGCGCAGGTGATGGCCCAGGTCGACCCGTCCAAGGTGCGGTCGTGCGTGGTCCAAGGCGGCATCGGCACGTCGTCGGGCGGCGCGAGCATCGTCCTGCCCTACGTCGACCAGGCGCGCGACATGGGCAACCAGATCCGGCAGGACGCGACGCTCTCGCACTGTGGCTGACCGGGGCCTAGGCTCGGGTGTCGTGACGGGCCGAAGGTCACCGATGCTGTGGGACGGCTGCCCCCTGCGCCGTTCCCACCGGCAGGGAAGGCTGGCCGCATGAGCACCCCGACGTCCCGCCTGGCCCGCGAGCTCGTGCGCACGGCCTGCCTGGCCCCCAGTGTCAACAACTCCCAGCCGTGGTACTTCCGGGTGCCCGCCGACGACTGCGTCGAGCTGTACGCCGACCGCGAGCGGCAGCTCACGGGCATCGACCCCTCCGGACGTGACCTGATCCTGAGCTGCGGCGCCGCGCTGCACCACCTCGTCGCCGGCGCCGGGGCGTTCGGTCTCGAGGCGACGGTCGAGACCTCACCGCGGGCCGACGACCCCGACCTGCTCGCCGTGGTCCGGCTGAGCGAGGGAGAGGTCACCGACGAGGGCGCCGACGTGCTCGCCGCTCTGGAGAACCGCAAGACCGATCGGCGCGGCGCTGGGCTCCTGGCCCGTGCCACCGGGCAGGGTCCACCAGCTCGCCGACGACGCTTCCTCCTGGGGCGCCGAGGTGGTCGTCCTGACCGACCCCGCGGCCGCCGCGCGCACCGAGCAGCTGATCGAGGCCGCTCGGCAGAGCCAGCTCGCCGACCCGGTGACGGCGGCCGAGCAGCAGGCCTGGGTCGAGCGGAGCGGGGCCGAGGGTGTGCCGGCACGGATCGCCGACCCGTCGGACCACCTCGAGGAACACCGCCCGCCGAGCCGCTACGCGCCCCACGCCGAGCCGCGCGACCCGCGCGAGCCCCACACGGACGTGCTGGTGGTGGTCTGCACGGCCGACGACGACGTGCCGGCCTGGCTGCGGGCGGGGCAGACCATGAGCGCGCTCTGGCTGGGCGTGACGCTCGCCGGGCTGGGGATGACCCCGGCCTCGCAGGTCGTCGAGGTGGAGACGACGCGGCGACTGCTGCAGGACGAGGTGCTCCGGGGGATGCTGCGCCCGCAGGTGGTGCTGCGCGTGGGCTGGCCCGCCGCCGTACCGGGCAATCCCGCCGGCCGGCACACCCCTCGGCGCGCGCTGGAGGACGTCATCCGGTCGTGAGGGGCTCGGTGTCGGCTCGCGGACCGTGCGGCTGAGGGTGGAGAGCGTCGTCGGCCGGCCACCGTGGCGGGACTGCTGGCGGGTGAGGTTGCTCGCGGCTAGCGTGCCGTCATGGCGTACGACGAGCAGCTGGCGGCACGCATCCGCGGCCACCTCGCGGGCGTCCTCGTCGTCGAGAAGAAGATGTTCGGGGGACTGGCGTTCCTGCTCGGCGGGCACCTCGGCGTGTCCGCGAGCGGTCGCGGCGGCATCCTCGTCCGCGTCTCTCCTGCCGACTCCGACGCGATGGTCGAGGAGCCCGGCGCGGCCCTCATGCAGATGACCAACCGCCCGCCGATGGACGGCTGGATCCACGTCGACCCCGAGTTCCTCGACGACGACGAGGTGCTCGAGCGCTGGGTGGACCGGGGCGTCGCCTTCGCGAGGTCGCTGCCCCCCAAGGGTTGAGCAGCCGTCGCCGTCCCTGACATTCAGCCGACCCATTCCCCGCGCCGCATCACCCGTCGGACCTGCCAGTCGCGGTCGAGCACCACGAGGTCGGCGCGCAGTCCGGTCGCCAGGCTGCCGCGGTCGTCGAGGTCGAGGAGGGCGGCTGGGGTGGAGGTGGCCGCGGCCACCGCGGCGACGGGATCGACGCCCACCTCGAGCACACAGTGCCGGACCAGGTCGGCGGCATGCCAGGTGCCGCCCGCGAGCGACGGCGGCTCGGTGCGGGTCCAGGCCCGGCCGTCCACGACGCGGACCCGCACGGACCCGAGCTCGAAGTCGCCGTCCGGCATCCCGGCGGCGACCGTCGCATCGCTGACGAGCACGAGGTGCCGTCCGGGATCCACCGCGAACACCAGGTGCACGGTCTCGTCGGCGAGGTGCACGCCGTCGGTGATGATCTCCACGTGGGTCGCCCCGCGCGCCAACGCGTCCAGGGAGGCGGCGACCGGGCCGGGCCGCCGGTGGTGCAGGGGCTGCATCCCGTTGAACAGATGCGTGACCAGCGGTCGGTGCAGGGACCGCAGGGCGCCGGCGAAGGTGCCTACGTCGGCGCCGGTGTGACCGAGACCCACGATCACGCCGGAGCGTTCGAGGAGCTCGGCGGCCTCGGCCGCGTCGGGCAGCTCTGGCGCGAGCGTCACCATCCGGACGGTCGGCCGACCGCTGAGGTCGCTCCCGGCCGCCAGCCAGGCGGCGATCTCGTCAGACGAGGGGCGGCGCAGGTGAGCGAGGTCGTGCGCCCCCCGATGTGTCGGGTCGAGGTAGGGACCCTCGACATGACAGCCGACGATCGGTGACCCGGTCGCGGCGATGGCGGCGATGGTCGCGATCGACGCGACCAGCTCGGAGGCCGGCGCGCTCACCAGGCTGGCCAGCATGGTGGTGGTGCCGCGGGACAGGTGGTGGGTGGCGACGGCAGCGACCTCCGCCGGGTCCGGCGACGTCACGGCGTGGCTCCCACCTCCGTGGCAGTGGAGGTCGACGTAGCCCGGGACGATCATGTCGACGGGCTCGGGGGCCGTGCGCGACCACCCGGAGGCCGGGCCGACGTACCCGATCGTCCCGTCGGGACGAACCTCGAGCACGCCGGGATCGACGATCCCGGCCCCGGTCACGAGCCGCCCGGACAGGGCAACGGCGGTCATGACTCGCGTGCCCAACCGTCGCGAGCGAGCAGCGCGGCGCCGATCACGCCACCCCGGTCGCCGAGCGCGGAGGCGGCCACGTCGGCCGGATGGACGACGGGGGTCCGCTCCCGCAACGCGAGCCGGAGCGGGTCGACCAGGTCCTCGCCTGCGCGGCTCAGTCCACCACCGATCACCACCAGCGCCGGTCCGACGAGCAGCGAGACCATGCCGAGCGCGTCCGCGAGTGCTTCCACCGCCTCCTGCCAGACCTGCCGTGCGACGGCGTCGGTGGCCTGGAGAGCAGCGACCTCGTCGGCTCCCGTGACCGGGTGTCCGCTCAGCTGGGTGTAGCGGCGGGCGATGGCCGCCGCGGAGGCGACGGCCTCCAGACATCCCTCTCGTCCGCACGCGCACGGGACGCCCGAGCGGACCGCCAGGTGTCCGAGCTCCGCCGTCTCACCGCGGTGCCCGGTCACGAGGTGCCCGCCGGAGACGATCGAGGCGGCGATGCCGGTGCCGATGCACACGAACACCAGATCCTCGGTCTCGACCCCCGCGCCGAGCCGGTGCTCGGCCACGCCGCCGGAGGCGACGTCGTTGGCGATCCGCACCGGCAGCTGCCAGCGGGCGCCCAGGGACCGGACGAGCTCGAGGTCGCGCCACCCGAGGTTCGCGCTGTACGTCGCGACGCCTGCCTCGCGGTCGACCAGCCCCGGTACGACGACCCCGGCCCCGGCCACGGGCGTGTGCGACCGACGCGCGAGCAGGCCGAGGCCGACCTCGGCGACAGCGTCGCGGGCGCGGCGGCCGGCAGGCGTGGGCCGACGCTCGGCGGCCACCACGTTCCCCGCGCGGTCGACCAGCTCCGCCTTGATGGTGGTGCCGCCCACGTCGACGGCGAGGGCGAGATCGTCGTCGTCGTTCACCGCGCAAGACTCGCACGGGTCGGACCGAGTCGAGCGCACGCGTGCACCAGCGGAACGTACCTCGGGACCCCGACCCCTCCAGCCGCCGCCGGCAGAGCTGGTGCACGACCAGCACCGGCACGACCGTGACCACCACGGCAGCGAAGAGCGCCCCGACGTCGACCGCGTGCCCGGCGGCCTGCGGGGCGAGCCCCGCCATCGCCTTGGGTCAACAGGCACCGATCGGGTCGGTGGTGAGCAGCCCGGCGTCCATGGGTGAAGAAGGCAGGCACGATCGCGACGAGGACGGGGCGATCACGGCCGCCGTCAGCAGCAGGTCACGCCGGTTCCCGGGTCATTGCCTGGCCATGGCGATGCGGAGGCGTTCCTCGGGGTCGATGTAGTGGTCGTTGTCGTCCTCCCCGAGATCGATCTGGACCCAGTGGATCTTCCCGGTGAAGCGGCTGGTGTGTGAGGAGTAGTCAGGGGTGACGGTGGTGCCTGACTCGTAGCCGATGTCGGTGGTCTCGTCCGCGGAGAAGACCATCGGTTGGGTGGCGCCGACTCGTCCGGCGCCGACGGCCTCGCCGTCGTGCCACAAGGTGACGTCTCCGCCCTTGGCGAGCCCGCCGCCGTCGTAGGCGAACTCCATCCGGATCTGATGCGTGCCGGCCGGCACGGGTACGTCGGCCTCCGTCGAGAACTCCTGGATGCCCAGGACGTTGTAGACGAACCTGAGACGCCCGGCCTTGAGATAGACCGCCCAGCCCCCGAAGCGTCCCCCTTGGGCGATGATCACGCCTTCGGCTCCGCCCTCGGGGACCTCGATCTCCGCGGTGACCGAGAACGACTTGTTCTTGATGCTGACCACACTGTTCTCCGACAGGCGGCCCATGCCGGGGAAGAAGAGCTGGGAGTTGCCGTGGATCAGCGTCGGACGTCCGGCCATCGCCGGCTCGATCCGTTCCGCGGTGCGGTCGTCCATGGGCAGCACGTGGTACTTGACGGCTTCGATGAGCCACAGGCGCTGCAGGTGCGCGAGACGCTCGGGCTGTTCGGCGGCCAGGTCATGGGCCTGGCTGAAGTCGCTGTCGCCGTCGTAGAGCTCCCAGATGTCATCGTCGAAGGCGGGCACGTCGCCGCCGACCATGATCCAGGGGGTCTTGTGCTTGGTGACGGCGCTCCACCCGCGGTGGTAGATGCCACGGTTGCCGAACATCTCGAAGTACTGCAGGTCGTGGTGCTCGGGGGTGTCCGGCTCGTTGAACGTGTAGCGCATCGAGGTCCCCTCCATCGGCGACTGCTGCACACCGTTGACCATCGTGGGCTCGGGGAGCCCGGCCGCCTCCAAGATGGTGGGGGCGATGTCGATCACGTGGGTGAACTGCGAACGGAGCCCGCCGGTCTCCTCGATGCCGCCCGGCCAGTGGACGATGGTGCCGTTGCGCGTTCCGCCCCAGTGCGAGGCGACCTGCTTGGTCCATTGCAGGGGCGTGTTCATGGCCCAGGCCCAGCCCACCGAATAGTGGTTGTAGGACTCCGGTGACCCGAACTCGTCCATCTTGCTCACCATGAACTCGGGTGTCTCCAGCGCGGCCATGCCGTTGAAGTTCGCCATCTCGTTGAAGGCGCCGTTCATGGTCCCCTCGGCGGACGCGCCGTTGTCGCCGATGATGTAGTAGACGAGGGTGTCCTCCAGGACGCCGAGGTCGTCGATGGCGTCGATGAGCCGCCCGACATGGAAGTCCGTGTGCTCGAGGAACCCGGCGTACACCTCCATCTGGCGGGCGAGCACCGGCTTGAGCTCCTCCGGCATGTCGTCCCACGCCGTGATCTCGTCGTGGCGGGCAGTCAGGTCGGCGTCGGCGGGGACGACTCCCAGCTCCTTCTGCCGGGCGAAGGTCCGCTCGCGCTGAACATCCCAGCCCTCGTCGAACTGACCGGCGTACTTGTCGGCCCACACCTGGGGGACGTGGTGAGGAGCGTGGGTCGCACCGGGCGCGAAGTACATGAAGAACGGCTTGTCGGGCATCAGCGCCTTCTGCTGGCGCACCCAGCTCACGGCCCGATCGGCCAGGTCCTCGGTGAGGTGGTAGCCCTCCTCGGCGGTCGTGGGCGGCTCGACCGGCGTCGTCCCGTCGTACAGGGCAGGGTCGTACTGGTTGTTCTCGCCGCCGATGAAGCCGTAGAACGTCTCGAAGCCGCCGCCCCCGGACGGCCAGGCGTCGAAGGGACCCATCGGCGAGGACTGCCAGACCGGAACCTCGTGACACTTGCCGAACTGGGCTGTGGAGTACCCGTTCAGCTTCAGCGTCATCGCCAACGGTGCCTTCGTGTTCGGTCGAAGGGAGCTGTTGCCCGGAGCGGACGTGGCGGTCTCGGTGATGCTGCCCATGCCGACCGAGTGGTGGTTCCTGCCGGTGAGCAGCGCCTGCCTGGTCGGGGCGCAGAGCGCCGTGGTGTGGAACCTGTTGAAACGCAGACCACCAGCTGCGAGCCGCTCGGCCGTGGGCGTCTGGCAGGGCCCGCCGAAGACCGAGGAGGCCCCGAACCCGACATCGTCGAGCAGCACGATCAGGACGTTCGGAGCACCTTCCGGCGGCAGCAGCGGCTCGATCGGCGGGAACGCCGTGTCCGGATCTTTCGCGTCGTAGGTCGTCAGACCCGAAGCCTCACGATCGGGAATCGGAAGCATCGTGCGGGCATGACGATCACGGCTCATGTTCTTCCTCAGCTCAGGACGGGCGGAGGCTCGACTCTAGGGGCCGGCGGGACCACCGCGGAAGCACTCCGCCGTCGCGGTCCACCCTGGACGCCGATCTGCGTGGGTCCGGGTGTCACCGATGTCCTGGTGCTCGAACCTTCGCTCCCGGCTTCGCGGGATGAGCAGAGCGGCGGTGCTCTCGTCGGCGCGCCGGGAAGTGGCGCCCCCGGAAGGATTCGAACCTTCGCTCCCGCCTCCGGAGGGCGGTGCTCTATCCCCTGAGCTACGGGGGCTCAGGTGGGACGACCTTACAAGCGCACGGGTCGTGGGCGGAAACCGGCACCGCACCGCCCGGCCCGATCGCCGGAGCCGAGCCGATCCGGCAGGCGGAAGTCGGTCGAGGGCGCTGCGCGGGCGCCGATACCCTTGCCCGGTGACCCCCGACCAGCTCTCCGACCTGATCGTCGCGTCCCTCGCGGATCTCTCCGCCGAGGGTGCGATCACGCTGCCCGGCGGCGTGCCCGAGACGGTCACGGTCGAGCGCCCGCGTCAGAAGGGCCACGGCGACTACGCCACCAACGTCGCGCTCCAGCTCGCCAAGCAGGCAGGTCAGCCACCGCGCGACTTCGCCGGGCTGGTTGCGGCCCGGCTCGAGGCGGCCGACGGCATCGCGGCGGTCGGGGTCGCAGGTCCCGGGTTCCTCAACATCCGCGTGGCCGCAGGAGCGCAGGGCGCCGTCGCCGACGACATCGCGGCCGCCGGGCCGGCGTACGGCGGCTCCGAGGCGGGCCAGAAGCAGACGGTGAACATCGAGTTCGTCTCGGCCAACCCGACCGGACCGGTCACCTTGGCCAGTGCCCGGTGGGCTGCGGTCGGCGACACCCTGGCCCGGCTGCTCGAGGCGAGCGGCTACGTCGTGACCCGCGAGTACTACTTCAACGACCACGGCGCCCAGATCGACCGGTTCAGCCGGTCGCTGCTCGCGGCCGCGCGGCACGAGCCGACGCCCGAGGACGGCTACCCCGGGCAGTACATCACCGAGATCGCCGAGCAGGTCGTCGCCGCCCATCCGGAGGCTCCGGGTCTGCCCGACGACGACGCTCTCGAGGTGTTCCGGGCGAACGGCGTCGGGCTGATGTTCGACGAGATCAAGCAGACCCTGCGCGACTTCCGCGTCCCGTTCGACGTGTACTTCCACGAGAACGACCTCTACGAGTCCGGCGCCACCGACCGCGCGCTGGCGCGCCTGCGCGAGCTGGGCAACGTCTACGAGGCCGACGGCGCGACCTGGCTGCGCACGGAGAAGTTCGGCGACGACAAGGACCGCGTGATCGTCAAGTCCGACGGTCACGGCGCCTACATCTCCGGCGACGCGGCGTACTACCTCGACAAGCGCGAGCGTGGCTTCGACCGCTGCATGATCCTGCTCGGTGCCGACCACCACGGCTACGTCGGCCGGATGATGGCGCTCTGCGCGGCGTTCGGCGACGAGCCCGGCGTGAACCTCGAGATCATCATCGGCCAGATGGTCAACCTGCTCAGCCACGGCTCGGTCGTGCGGATGGGCAAGCGCTCCGGCAACATCATCACGCTCCTCGACCTGGTCGAGGCGGTCGGCGTCGACGCCGCCCGCTACGCGCTCGTGCGCAACTCGCTCGAGACCAACCTCGACATCGACCTCGACCTCTGGACGAGGGCCACGAGCGACAACCCGGTCTTCTACGTGCAGTACGCCCATGCGCGGGTCTCCTCGATCCTGCGCAACGCCGCGGAGCTCGGCCTCGAACCCGGCTCCCACCCCGAGCTGCTGAGCCACGAGAAGGAGGGCGACCTCCTCCGCGCGCTCGCCGAGTTCCCGCGCGTGGTGAGCGCCGCGACGACCCTGCGCGAGCCGCACCGCGTCGCTCGCTACCTCGAGGACACGGCGGCGTCCTACCACCGCTTCTACGACAGCTGTCGGGTGCTGCCGATGGGAGACGAGGACCCGTCCGACCTGCACCGGGCACGGCTCCGGCTGGTCGAGGCCACGCGGATCGTGCTGGCCAACGGCCTGGGCATGCTCGGGGTCTCCGCCCCCGAGCGCATGTGACGGCGGGCTGCGATGCCCACCCATGAGGCCGGCTGGGCGCACGCCGATGGAGCGTTGCGCGGGCCGAGCTGGCTGCGCGAGCCTCGCGACCCGAACGCCCTGGTCGCCGGGCTGTGGTCCACGACGAGTCACAAGGTCGGGGGTGAGCTGGTGGTCGGCGGGGTCGCGCTCCCCGCGCTGGTCGCCGACGTCAACACCCCGGCGTACGTGCTCGACGAGGCCGACTTCCGCGCCCGTGCGCGGGCGTTCCGCGAGGCGTTCGGCTCCTACGACGTGTTCTACGCCGGCAAGGCCTTCCTCTGTACGACGGTCGCGCGCTGGGTGGCTGAAGAGGGTCTCTGCCTCGACGTGTGCTCCGACGGCGAGCTGACGGTCGCGCTGCGCGCGGGATTCGACCCCGCACGCATCGGCTACCACGGCAACACCAAGACCGAGCCCGAGCTGCGCCGGGCGGTGGCCGAGGGAGTGGGACGGGTGATCGTCGACTCCTTCGACGAGATCGAGCGGCTCGAGCGGGTGACCGCCAGCCTGCTCTCGACAGGCTCGATCAACCGACCGCAGCCGGTGATGGTGCGGGTGACGGCCGGCGTCGAGGCCCACACCCACGAGTACATCGCGACTGCCCACGAGGACCAGAAGTTCGGCTTCTCGATCACCTCCGGTGACGCCCTCGAGGCCGTACGACGGGTGGTCGCCGCCCCCGGCCTCGAGCTGCTCGGCCTCCACTCCCACATCGGCAGCCAGATCTTCGACACCTCGGGATTCGAGGTGGCCGCGCGCCGTGTCCTCGCGCTGCACGCGCAGGTCGGATCCGAGGTCGGGGTCACGATGCCCGAGCTCGACCTCGGCGGTGGCTTCGGGATCGCGTACACGACCCAGGACGACCCGTCCGACCCCGCGCAGCTGGCGATCGAGATGAGCAAGATCGTGGAGCACGAGTGCCGCGCGCTCGGCGTTCCCGAGCCCCGTCTGTCGATCGAACCCGGGCGCGCCATCGTCGGACCGGCCATGTGCACCGTCTACACCGTCGGCACGGTCAAGCAGGTCGAGCTCGACGGGGGAGCGGTGCGCACCTACGTCAGCGTCGACGGCGGCATGAGCGACAACATCCGCACGGCCCTCTACGACGCCGACTACTCGTGCACCCTCGCCTCCCGCACCTCCGATGCGCCGCCCGTCCTGACCCGCGTCGTCGGCAAGCACTGCGAGGCCGGTGACGTCGTGGTCAAGGACGAGTTCCTGCCCGGCGACGTCCGGCCGGGCGACCTCGTCGCGGTCCCGTCCACCGGCGCCTACTGTCGCTCGATGGCCTCCAACTACAACCACGCGCTGCGACCCCCGGTGGTCGCGGTGCGGGACGGAGTCGCCAGGACGGTCCTGCGACGCGAGACTGTGGACGACCTGCTCGCCACCGACATCGGAGCGCACGAGTGAAACCCCTGAACGTCGCCGTGCTCGGCTGCGGCTCCGTCGGCTCCCAGGTGGTCCGGCTGCTGACCGAGCAGGCCGGTGACCTGGCGGCGCGGGTCGGTGCCCCCGTGCAGCTGGTCGGCGTCGCCGTCCGGCGGATCGACGCTCCGCGCGAGGTCGAGGTGCCCGAGGGCCTGCTCACCACCGACGCCGCGGCCCTGGTGGCCCGGGACGATGTCCACCTCGTGGTGGAGGTGATCGGTGGCATCGAGCCCGCCCGCTCGCTCATCCTGAGCGCGCTCGAGAGCGGTGCCAGCGTGGTCACGGCGAACAAGGCCCTGCTGGCCGAGGACGGCCCGACCCTCTTCGAGGCGGCCGAGAAGGCCGGCCGTGACCTCTACTACGAGGCCGCCGTCGCCGGTGCCATCCCGATCCTGCGGCCGCTGCGCGAGTCGCTCGCCGGCGACCGGGTCACCAGGGTGCTGGGCATCGTCAACGGCACGACCAACTTCATCCTCGACAAGATGGACACCACGGGCGCCGGCTTCGAGGAAGCGCTCGAGGAGGCCCAGGACCTCGGGTACGCCGAGGCCGACCCGACCGCCGACGTCGAGGGGTTCGACGCGGCAGCCAAGGCGGCGATCCTGGCCAGCCTCGCCTTCCACACGCGCGTCACAGCCGCCGACGTGCACCGCGAGGGCATCACGGACGTGACCGCCGCCGACATCGCGTCGGCCCGCGAGATGGGCAGCGTGGTCAAGCTGCTCGCGATCGCCGAGCTGGTCCCTCCCACGGGGTCGGGACGGGGCTCGACCGCCTCGACCGGCTCGTCCGACGAAGGCGGCGCCGGCGGGGTGTCCGTGCGAGTCCATCCGGCGATGATCCCGAGGTCACACCCGTTGGCGAGCGTTCGCGAGGCGTTCAACGCGGTGTTCGTCGAGTCCGAGGCGGCAGGACAGCTGATGTTCTACGGCCCCGGCGCGGGCGGGTCGCCGACGGCGAGCGCCGTGCTCGGCGACCTCGTCACGGTCGCCCGCAACCGCCTCGACGACACCCGCGGCCCCGGCGAGTCGTCGTACGCCGACCGGGTCGTGCTGCCGATGGGCGAGACCCGGACGCGCTACCACATCGCGATCGACGTCGACGACCGTGCCGGTGTGCTCGCCGAGATCGCGACGGCCTTCGCCGAGGAGGATGTCTCCATCCAGACCCTGCGCCAGGAGGGCCGCGGCGCCGACGCCCAGCTCGTCGTGGTCTCCCACGACGCGACCGACGCTCAGCTGGCGGCGACCGTCGAGCGGCTGCGTGGCCTGGGCTGCGTGCGCGAGGTGACCTCCGTGATGCGCGTGGAGGGGATGGCCGAATGAACCCGCTCGACCGGGAGACCGACGGTGACCTCGAGGACCTTCCGCAACCCGGGCCCCGCCAGTGGCGCGGCGTGATCGCGGAGTACCGCCCGCTCCTCGACCTGATCCCCGACGACCTCGAGCCGGTCACCCTGCGCGAGGGCGGGACCCCGTTGGTGCACTCCGACTGGCTGAGCGAGGTGTCCGACGCCGACGTGTGGCTCAAGGTCGAGGGCGACAACCCGACCGGCTCGTTCAAGGACCGGGGCATGACCGCGGCGATCTCGGTTGCCTGCCACGAGGGGGCGAAGGCGGTGGTCTGCGCGTCGACGGGCAACACGTCCGCCTCGATGGCGGCGTACGCCGCCAAGGCGGGCATCACGCCGATCGTGCTGATCCCCGAGGGGAAGATCGCCGCCGGGAAGATGGCCCAGGCGGTCGTGCACGGTGCCCTGATCGTGATGGTGCGCGGCAACTTCGACCACTGTCTGCAGCTGGCCCGCGAGCTCTCGTGGCGCTACCCGGTGACGCTCGTGAACTCGGTCAACCCGGTCCGGCTCCAGGGTCAGAAGACGGCGGCCTTCGAGATCGTCGACTTCCTCGGCGACGCCCCCGACGTCCACCTCCTGCCCGTCGGCAATGCCGGCAACATCGCGGCGTACTGGATGGGCTACGAGCAGTACGCCGCGCTCGGGCGGGCCACGCGCAAGCCGCGGATGCACGGCTTCCAGGCCGAGGGTGCCTCGCCGCTGGTGACCGGTGAGCCGTTCCCCGACCCCGAGACCAAGGCGACCGCCATCCGGGTCGGCAACCCCGCCTCGTGGAAGCTCGCCGAGGCGGCGGCCCACGAGTCGGGTGGTCGGTTCCGTGCGGTCGGCGACGCGCAGATCCTGGCCGCGCAGGCGCAGCTCGCTCGCCGGGACGGCGTGTTCGTCGAGCCCGCGTCGGCGGCCGGCGTGGCCGGGTTGCTCGCCGACCTCGATGCCGGCGACTCCTACACCGGCCTCACCGTCGTGGTCACCGTCACCGGCCACGGGCTGAAGGACACCGCGACCGCCCTGGAGTCCGCCGGTGACGTCGTCGACGCAGTCATCGACCCCGAGGTCGAGCAGGCGGCGGCCGCGGCGGGGCTTCGGTGACCTTGGTCGCGGGGCAGGTCGGTGTCACGGTCCCGGCGACCAGCGCCAACCTCGGCCCCGGCTACGACTGCCTCGGCCTCGCCCTCGAGCTGCGCGACGAGCTGGTGGCCGAGGTGGGTGGCTCCTCCCTCGTGATCGAGGTGACAGGGGAGGGAGCAGGCGAGGTGCCACTCGATGCGACCCACCTCGTCGCCCGGGCGATGAACGCGGCGTTCGGCGCGATGGGGGTGGCGACGCCTCCTCTCCGGCTCTCGTGCGCGAACCGCATCCCCCACGCGCGCGGCCTGGGATCGTCGTCCGCGGCGATCGTCGGTGGCATCGCGCTGGCGCGGGCGCTCGTCGAGGGCGGAACCGACCGGCTGGGCCTCGGGGACTGCCTGGTGCTCGCCAACGAGCTCGAAGGGCACCCCGACAACGTCGCGCCGGCACTGTTCGGTGGGTTCGTCGTCTGTGGCCAGGACGAGGAAGACGTGTGGGCCGACCAGGCGCCGGTGGACCCGCGGGTCCGGGCCGTCGCTTTCGTTCCCCCGAACGGGCTCTCGACCGAGATGGCCCGGGGGTTGCTGCCGGCCACGGTGCCCCACGGCGACGCCGCGGCCAACACCGGGCGCGCGGCCCTCCTCGTCGCCGCCCTCGCCGGCGCGCCCGAGCAGCTGCTCCGCGGCACCGAGGACTTCCTGCACCAGTCCTACCGGCGTGCAGCGATGCCGGACTCGCTCGCTCTCGTCGACCGACTGCGCGGCGACGGTCACGCCGCCGTGGTGTCGGGTGCCGGTCCCACCGTGCTGGTGCTGACCGCCGAGCGCGACCTCGACCCGGTCACGTCGTACGCCCCCGACGGCTGGCGTCCCCTCGTCCTCGACGTCGCCACGAGCGGGGTGGCCCTCGCGAGCTGACCGGCCGCACGCACGACCGAGCCCCGCCTGCACAAGGCCGGCGGGGCTCTCCGATCGCCGGTGTCTCGGGTCACAAGCGGTCTGTCAGCGACGGTACGTCGGCTCCCGACCGGCCACCAGGGACCAAAGTCCCTTGACCGACCCGAACCGAAGGCGCGGAGCCCGATGACTCCGCCCCGTCGGCGCCTCGGCGAACGCTTCCGCGTCCTCGGCGAGCTCGCGCGGCCGGGCCCCATCCTGCCGACGCGGCCCGGGGCGGGTGGTATCGTGAACGACGCGTCAGGGTCTCGACGCAGCTCCTTCCCGGATCTGCCCTCTTCCCGACGCACCCCTTCCACTCCACCGCGAAGACGTGTGCCGAGCGCACACGAGCGGGAGCGGAAGCAGCGACCAAGTGGCCCCCGGAGTCCTCCGGGCGGCACTGATACGTGGGAAGGACCTCACGTGACGGAAACCATCGAACCCACCACCTCGGGTGCCGGCGACGAAGCCGCCGCGACGCCGAAGAAGAAGAAGTCGGGTGGGCTCAACACCATGCTGCTGGCAGACCTGAAGTCGATGGCCGGAGGCCTCGGCATCCGCGGCACCGGCTCCATGAAGAAGGCGCAGCTGGTCGAGGCCATCAAGGCCGCCCAGTCGGGGGGCCAGTCGGGGGGCCAGTCCGGCGGCCAGTCGGCGAGAGGTGCCAAGGCGGAGCCGAAGGCCGCGCCCGCGACCGACCCGAAGCCCGACCCGGCCGAGGCCGGGACCGACTCCGGCGCCTCCGACCGCGGAGACCGTGATCGGGGCGCCACGGACCGTTCCGACCAGCGCCAGGGTCGGCAGGACCGCCAGCAGAACGCCGGCCGGCAAGAGCGCCACCAGGACCGCAACCAGAGCGGGAACCAGGACAAGGACCGCCACCAGAGCGGGAACCAGAGCCAGAACCAAGGTGGCAACCAGGGCGGGAACCAGGACAAGGACCGCCACCAGAACCAGAGCCAGAGCCAGAGCCAGGGTGGCAACCAGGGCGGGCAGAGCGGGCAGAGCGGCGAGCAGGGCTCCTTCGAGGACGGCGGGAGCCGGCGTAGCCGCCGTCGACGGGGTCGTGACCGCGACCGTGACCGCGGCGGCAACCGCCCGCAGGGCGGCGGCCAGCGCAACGAGCCCGACACCACGATCCTCGAGGACGACGTGCTCACCCCCGCGGCGGGCATCCTCGACGTCCTCGACAACTACGCGTTCGTCCGCACCAGCGGCTACCTGCCCGGCACCGACGACGTGTACGTCTCGTTGTCGATGGTGCGCAAGTACGGGCTGCGTCGTGGTGACGCCATCGTCGGCCAGGTGCGTCAGCCCCGCGAGGGCGAGCGCAAGGAGAAGTTCAACCCGATGGTGCGCATCGACTCGGTGAACGGCGCCGATCCCGAGGCGTCCAAGACCAGGGTCGACTTCGCCAAGCTGACCCCGCTGTACCCCAGCGAGCGGCTGCGCCTCGAGACCGAGCCGGGCAACCTGATCGGTCGCGTCATCGACATCGCCGCCCCGATCGGCAAGGGGCAGCGTGGCCTGATCGTGTCGCCGTCCAAGGCCGGCAAGACGATGATCATGCAGTCGATCGCGTCGTCGATCATGACCAACAACCCCGAGTGTCACCTGATGGTCGTCCTCGTCGACGAGCGTCCCGAGGAGGTCACCGACTTCGAGAGGTCGACCAAGGGCGAGGTCATCTCCTCGACCTTCGACCGGCCCGCCAGTGACCACACCATCGTCGCCGAGCTGGCGATCGAGCGGGCCAAGCGTCTCGTCGAGCTCGGTCACGACGTGGTCGTGCTGCTCGACGGCATCACCCGCCTCGGCCGGGCCTACAACCTGGCCGCCCCGGCGTCGGGCCGGATCCTGTCCGGCGGCGTGGACTCCGCGGCGCTGTACCCCCCGAAGAAGTTCTTCGGGGCCGCACGCAACATCGAGAACGGCGGATCGTTGACCATCCTCGCCACCGCCCTGATCGAGAGCGGCTCGAAGATGGACGAGGTGATCTTCGAGGAGTTCAAGGGCACCGGCAACATGGAGATCCGGCTGCGCCGCGACTTCGCCGACAAGCGCCTGTTCCCCGCGATCGACGCCGTCCAGAGCGGTACTCGCCGCGAAGAGCTGCTGATGAGCCGCGAGGAGCTCCAGATCGTCTGGAAGCTGCGCCGGGTCCTGTCGGGGCTCGACGGGCAGCAGGCCCTCGAGCTGCTCCTGGAGCGGCTGAAGAAGAGCCAGACGAACATCGAGTTCCTGATGCAGGTGCAGAAGACGACACCGGGCGCGATGGGTGACACCGACTGATCACCGCGAAGTCGCGACCGAGAACGAGGTCGCACGAGCGCGTCGAGATCCGGTGACGGTGCCTGAGGCCCACCGGGTCTCGACAGGCTCGACCAGCGGAACATCCGGATTACCTGCGGTGTTGCAGCAGGTGGCACAATCGCCCCTTGGCTCCGGTTCACGCCGCCCGCACTCGAGCGGAGGCGACCCGGCGGCCGTGAAAGGAAACCATGAAGAAGGACATCCACCCGGAGTACCGCGTGACCGAGGTGACCTGCACCTGCGGCAACACCTTCACCACGCGCAGCACCGCGGCGAGCGGCACCATCCACGCCGACGTGTGCTCCAACTGTCACCCGTTCTACACCGGCAAGCAGAAGATCCTCGACACCGGCGGCCGCGTCGCCCGCTTCGAGGCTCGCTACGCCAAGATGGCCAAGAAGGACGACGCGAAGGCCGACGACAAGGCCGACGACAAGGCCGAGTCCGCGTCCAAGTAGCGTCGCCGACGGCGCCGACCTCCTCCATGGGGTCGGCGTCGTTGTCATGTCGGGACCGTCCGGTCCCGGCTGTCCGACCAGCGAGGGAGCGCACGCGAGATGTTCGAGGGCGTCGAAGGCCTGCTCGGTGAGCACGCCGAGCTCGAGCGTCGGCTCGCCCTGCCCGAGACCCATGCGGACGCCCGGACGGCGAAGAAGCTCAACCAGCGGTACGCCGAGCTGACCGCGATCATCACCACCTGGCGCGAGTGGCAGACCACCGCCGGCGACCTGGCTGCCGCACGCGAGCTGGCGACCGAGGACCCCGGCTTCGCCGGAGAGGTCGACGCGATCGTCGCGCAACGCGAGGCAGCCGAGGAGCGGCTCCGCCGCCTGCTCGTGCCGCGCGACCCGGCCGACGACAAGGACGCCCTGCTCGAGATCAAGTCGGGCGAGGGCGGCGAGGAGTCAGCGCTGTTCGCGGGCGACCTGCTGCGGATGTACACCCGCTACGCCGAGACCCGCGGCTGGACGACGGAGATCCTCGACGCGACGGAGTCCGACCTCGGCGGCTACAAGTCGGTCACGGTCGCGGTGAAGAGCAAGGGTGCGACCGAGCCGGGCCACGCGCCGTACGGCCTGCTCAAGTTCGAGGGCGGTGTCCACCGCGTACAGCGGGTGCCGGTCACCGAGTCGCAGGGCCGCGTCCACACCAGCGCGGCGGGGGTCCTGGTGATGCCCGAGGCCGAGGCGGTCGACGTCGAGGTCGACGAGCACGACCTGCGGATCGACGTCTTCCGCAGTAGCGGTCCCGGCGGCCAGAGCGTGAACACCACCGACTCGGCCGTCCGGATCACCCACGTCCCGACGGGGATCGTGGTGAGCTGTCAGAACGAGAAGAGCCAGCTGCAGAACAAGGAGCAGGCGCTCCGCATCCTGCGGGCGCGGCTGCTGGCCGCCGCCCAGGACGAGGCGGACGCCGAGGCCAGCGAGGCGCGGCGGAGCCAGGTGCGCACGGTCGACCGATCGGAGCGGATCCGCACCTACAACTACCCCGAGAACCGCCTCTCCGACCACCGCACCGGCTACAAGGCCTATCACCTCGACCAGGTGCTCGATGGCGCCCTCCAGCCCGTGATCGACTCGTGCCTCGAGGCGGACCTCGCAGCCCGGCTCGACGCCGTCGACCCCACGAGGGAGCGCTGAGTGCCGGCCCGACGGCTCGTCGCTGCCGACGCCGCTGCGCGCCTTCGCGAGGCCGGCGTGGAGTCGCCGGACCACGACGCCGAGGTCCTGCTCGCCCACGTGCTGGGGGTCGAGCGCTCCCGCCTCGCGCTCGTGGACGACGTACCCGCTCCCGCCGCGGAGGAGTACGACGTGCTGGTGGCGCGCCGCGCGGCGCGCGAGCCGCTCCAACACCTGACCGGGACGACCTGGTTCCGCCACGTCGAGCTGCTCGTCGGGCCCGGGGTGTTCGTGCCGCGACCCGAGACCGAGCTCCTCGCGGGGTGGGCCGTGGAGGCGGCGGCCGGCCTGGCCGAGCCCGTCGTCGTCGACCTCGGGACCGGCTCCGGCGCGATCGCCAAAGCGGTCGCCGGCGAGGTGCCGGGCGCCCGCGTCCACGCCGTCGAGCTGGACGAGCGTGCCCACGGCTGGGCGACGCGCAACCTGGCCGGCACCGGCGTGGAGCTGCGACACGGCGACCTCGGTGAGGCGTTCGGCGACCTCGCCGGGACGGTCGACGTCGTGGTCAGCAACCCCCCCTACATCCCGCACGAGGCCTGGGAGTCGGTGGCGGCCGAGGTACGCGACCACGACCCCGAGCTCGCGCTCTACGCCTCCGGCGACGGCCTCGACGTCATCCGGGTGGTGGAGCGGCGGGCGGCCCTGCTGCTGCGACCCGGGGGAGTGGTGGGCGTGGAGCACGCCGACGTGCAGGGGGAGTCCGCCCCGGCCGTCTTCGCCGGCACCGGACGGTGGGAGCAGGTGCGCGACCATCGCGACCTGGCCGGTCGCGCGCGCTTCGTGACCGCGCGACTGGCACGATGAGCCCACCGCCCGAGGATCGAGAGGACCGATGAGCACGACGTACCCCACCGCGAGCGACGACGAGCGTGAGACCGCGATCGACGCAGCCGCGCAGGCCGTGCAGCAGGGGCTCCTGGTCGTGCTGCCCACCGACACCGTCTACGGCATCGGCGCCGACGCCTTCGACCACACGGCCGTGCAGGCCCTGCTCGACGCGAAGGGCCGGGGCCGGGAGATGCCACCACCCGTGCTGATCAGCTCGGCCACCACGCTCGATGCGCTCGCGACCGGTCTCCCGTCGTACGTCGCGGCCCTCACCGAGGCGTTCTGGCCCGGGCCCCTGACCGTCGTGTGCACCCAGCAGACCTCCCTGACCTGGGACCTGGGCGACACCCGCGGAACCGTGGCCGTCCGGATGCCCGACCACGACGTCGCACTGGCCCTCCTCGAGCGCACCGGACCGATGGCGGTCAGCTCGGCCAACCTCAGCGGCCTGCCCGCCGCGACCCGGGCCGGTGAGGCCGAGGGGATGCTCGGCGAGAGCGTCTCGGTGGTCCTCGACGCCGGCCCGTCCCCCCAGGGCGAGGCGTCCACGATCCTCGACGTGCGGGGCGAGCGGCCCCGCATGCTGCGCCGGGGTGCGCTCTCGGTCGCCGCCCTCGACGACGTGCTCGAGCCGCTGGGTCTGGCCGTCGTCGACGAGACCGACTGAGGAGGCAGGCGCCCCGTGCGGGAGTACCTCCTCGTCTTCCTGGTCGCGGCAGCGGCGACGTACCTGCTCACCGTCATCGCGCGCGAGATCGCGCTGCGGACCGGCGCGGTGGCGCGGGTGCGCGATCGCGACGTGCATGCCGAACCCGTCCCCTACCTCGGTGGGCTGGCCATGCTCGGTGGCCTCGTCGCGGCGTACGTCGTCGCCCATCAGCTGCCGTTCCTCTCGCGGAGCCAGCCGTTCGTCTTCCACGACGCCAAGATCGTCCTGATCGCCGGGGCGATGATCTGCGCGATCGGCACGCTCGACGACCTCTTCGAGCTCGACGCCTTGACCAAGCTGGGCGGACAGGTGCTCGCAGCAGGCTTCCTGATCCTCAACGGGATCCAGTACATCCTCTTCCCGCTGCCCGGTGGCGGTCAGTTCTCGCTCGACCCGGCTCAGGGCGCCCTGCTCACGGCGTTCATCGTCGTCGGCACCGTGAACGCGGTGAACATGGTCGACGGGCTCGACGGTCTGGCGACCGGGGTGGTCGGGATCGGGTCGCTCGCCTTCTTCGCGTTCTGCTACCAGCTCACCAACCTCAACAACGCGTCGCTGGCCTCCACCGGCGCGCTGCTGAGCGCCATGCTCGGCGGCGCCTGCGTGGGCTTCCTGCCCCACAACATCAACCCGGCCCGCGTCTTCATGGGCGACAGCGGCTCGATGCTGATCGGGCTCGTGCTGTCGGCGAGTGCGATCACCCTGACCGGCCAGTACACCGGCGACGACCTCAGCCACGGAGCCATGGGGTCGCCTGCGAGCCTGGCCCCGACCCTGCTGCCGCTGGCCCTGCCGATCACCCTGCTCGTCGTGCCGATCGCCGACCTCGTCCTGGCCGTGATCCGCCGGACCCGGGCCGGGCGGTCGCCTTTCGCCCCCGACAAGCAGCACCTCCACCACCGGCTGCTCGAGATCGGTCACTCGCAGCGCCGGGCCGTTCTCATCATGTGGATGTGGGCCGCGCTCGTGGCCGGGACCACCGTCCTCATCAGCCTCTACACCGGCCCGGTGATGTGGACCGTCGTGGGCGTCGCGACCGGCCTCACCGTCGCGCTGACGTTCGTCCTGCCCGTCGTCCACCGCCCCCACCTGGCTGCGCCCGACGACGTCTGACCTGCCCGAACTCGGGTCGGCGGGAGCCCGTTTGGCGAGGCCGGAGACGCTTGTGCTAACTTTCACAAGCACCGCAGACAGCTCCGCCGCCTACACAGAAACGGCCGCCACCGACATGACGACCGCAGGCCTCGTGACCCGATCCGAGGTCGAGGTGTGCGCCCTCCCCGCCCCGATCGGGGCCCCGTCACCCTGTGATAGTTTTCGAGCCTCGCCGGTGCCCCGTGGAGCGTGCGCCGACGTTGTTGTGCACCTCGACGAACACACCTGTGAGAGCGACCTGAGTGGATGGCCGATGGACACCCGGACCCGACGTTTCGGGGTCGCGACCTCGCAGGCCTCGGCGGGATGCTCGCGGGTGCCGTGGTCGCAGGTCTGGTCCTCGGACTCCTCGTCGACGACGCGACCGGCGACTCACCGACCTGGACGCTCGTGGGCATCGGTCTGGGCATCGCGGCCGGCATCGCGGGTTTCTGGTTCCGGGTCCGGAGCGTCCTCAAGTGAGCGTGCAGCATGACCGGGGCTCCCGTCGTGGCTGATCCGGAGACCACCACGGCCAAGGTCGCCGGCAAGGCGTCGTGGTGGCGCGTGATCCGCGACCAGCGCAAGACCATCTACGTCGCACTGGCCATGTCGGTCGTGTCCTACTGGATCCTCGGCCAGCTCGGCGAGTGGGTGCTGGCCGGCTGCATCGTCGCCGGGGTCGCCCTCGGCCTGCTCAACCACCTGGCGACCGAGTACTGGCTGCTCCGCATCATCACCTCGGGTGAGGAGCCGACGCGCCATCGCCTGGCCGTGTCGACCCTGGTGCGCCTGCTGGTGCTGTCGGTGGTCGCCGTCGGGATCGCCGTGTGGTTCTGGCCCGACGGGATCGGCCTGCTCTTCGGGCTCGCCATCTTCCGCCTGATCGCCCTCGTCATGACGACCATGCCCCTGCTGAAGGAGCTGAAGAACCAGTGATTGCGCCGGTGATCCAGGCCGACATCAAGATCGGCGAGCACGTCCAGCGACAGTTCCTGGGCATGACCTTCAACCTGGACACGATCTGGGCACTCCTGATCGCCGGCACGGCCGTCACGCTGCTCGGCTTCTGGGCGCGCAGCCAGCTCACCAAGGACACCGAGGACCACGTCCCCACCAAGCTGCAGCTGATCTGGGAGACCGTGCTCGACAACGTGAACATGCAGGTCGAGGACACGCTCGGTCACGCGAACGCCACCATCGTCGCGATCGCCACCGCGGAGTTCTTCTTCATCCTGATCTGCAACTGGATGGAGATGATCCCCTCCGAGCTCAACCACCACGCCCACCTGCTCCCGGCGCCGACGGCCGACACCAACCTCACCTACGCCATGGCGCTCTTCGTGATGATCGGCGTATGGACCTTCGGGATCCGGACCCAGGGGGCCAAGGCCTACTTCAGCCACTTCGTGCAGCCCTACAAGTTCCTGCTGCCGCTCAACATCATCGAAGAGATCACCAAGCCGATCTCGCTGGCCCTCCGACTCTTCGGCAACATCTTCGCCGGCGGCATCCTGCTGGCCCTGATCGGTGCCCTGACGGCCTGGACGCTCGGCCCGGCCCCGGTCGGTGGCGTGCTGTCGATCGTCTTCGCCGTCGTGTGGAAGCTGTTCGACATGGCGATCGGCGCCATCCAGGCCTTCATCTTCGCGCTGCTGACGGTCCTCTACTTCGGCATGGCGTCCGGGTCGGGCCACGCCGAGGAGCACGACGACCACGAGGCGGCCACGGACGACGTGACCGCCGATGCCCCCGATCGCACACCCCAACCCGAGCTCGCGGCCTGAGCACCTGCTCGACCGCACCAGAGGTAAACCCCATTGCGCCGGCCACCCGGCGCGGATCCAAGGAGAGACAGTGGCAGCAGACACCATGGAATCGGCCGTCAAGACGGCCGGCGCGTTCGTCGGCGGTGGGCTTGCCCTCGCGGGTGGCGCCATCGGCGCGGGCATCGGTGACGGCCTCGCGGGCTCGTCCTACATCCAGGGCGTCGCTCGCCAGCCGGAGGCTCAGGGTCGTCTCCAGACGATCTTCTTCCTGACGGTCGCGCTCGTCGAAGGTATGTACTTCATCAACCTGGCCTTCATGGCGTTGTTCGTCTTCGTCCTCGGCAAGTGACCGAAGGCGTCCGACAACCCCAGCCGGAAGACAGGACTGACAGATGACCATTCAGAGCGTCACCGCGGTGCACCCGATGGAGTCGAACTTCCTCGTGCCCAACGGGACCTTCCTGGTCAGCCTGCTTGCGTTCGCGATCCTGGTCTGGATCTTCGGGAAGTACCTGATCCCGCCGATCAACCGGGCCATGACCGCGCGCCAGGAGGCGATCCGCAACGAGTTCGCCGAGCTCGAGGAGGCCAAGTCCGCGGCGCGGACGGCGGAGGCGGACTACAAGGAGCAGCTCAACAACGCCAAGCACGAGGCGGCGAAGATCCGCGAGGACGCCCGTGAACAGGGTGCCCAGATCGTGCAGGACGCGCGCGACAAGGCGCAGGTCGAGGCCGACCGGATCATCGAGCACGCGCACACCCAGATCGAGGCCGACCGCAAGGCGGCGTTCGCATCGCTGCGTCGTGACGTCGGCAGCCTGGCCACGACGCTGGCCGGTCGCATCGTCGGCGAGTCCATGGACGACGACGAGCGTCAGGGTCGCGTGGTCGAGCGCTTCCTCGCCGACCTCGAGGAGACCGGCTGATGGATCTGCGGGGAGCCTCCGCTGAGGCGCTGGCCGGCCTGACCGAGCGACTCGACGACGAGATCGGCACCGACCGGAGCGCGGCTGCGCTCGGTGACGAGCTGTTCACGGTCAGCGGCCTGTTCCGGACCGAGGCGGGCCTGCGTCGCTTCGCCACGGACGCCTCCCTGGCTGTCGACACCAAGCAGGGCATGGTCCAGCAGGTGTTCAAGGACCGGCTCTCCGACCAGGCGCTCGACCTGCTCACCGACGCGGTCGGTCGGCGATGGACGCTCTCGCGCGACCTCCCGGACGTGCTCGAGCGGCTCAGTGAGATCGCCGTGGTCCGCTCGGCCGGGGCGAAGGCGGGTCGGGTGACCGACGAGCTCTTCACCCTGTCCCGCCTCGTCGACGGGACCCCCGAGCTGCGGGACGCGCTGAGCGACCCCGCACGTTCGGTCGACGACAAGGCGGCACTGCTCGACTCGTTGCTCGACGGCAAGGCCCTGGCGGCCACGCTCACCCTGGCCAAGCAGTCGCTCGCGGGCACCTACCGCACGATGAGCGCCGCCCTCGCGACGTACCGCCGGGTGGCTGCCGAGACGCAGGGCGAGACCGTGGCCACGGCGCGGGTCGCCCGGCCGCTGGCGGCCGCCGACGAACGTCGCCTTGCCGAGCTGCTGAGCAGCCAGTACGACACCACGGTGCACCTCAACGTCGTCGTCGACCCGGAGATCCTCGGCGGTCTCCGCGTGGAGATCGGCGACGAGGTCATCGACGGCACCATCGCCAGCAGGCTCGACGACGCCCGACGTCGTCTGGCCGGCTGACCTCGACCAGCTCGACCACCGACATGCATGTGACGAAGACACAGAGAGTAGGGACGCAATGACGGAGCTCACGATCCGTCCGGAGGAGATCCGCGACGCGCTGTCGAAGTACGTCGAGGACTTCAAGCCCGAGGCCGCCAGCAAGGAGGAGGTCGGCACGGTCGCCCAGTGCGCCGACGGCATCGCCCGCGTCGCCGGCCTGCCGTCCGCGATGGCCAACGAGCTGCTGGAGTTCGAGGACGGCACCCTCGGCATCGCGCTGAACCTCGACACCCGCGAGATCGGCGTCGTCGTCCTCGGTGACTTCGACAAGATCGAGGAGGGCCAGACCGTCCGCCGCACCGGTGAGATCCTCTCCGTGCCCGTCGGCGACGGCTTCATGGGCCGCGTGATCGACCCGCTCGGCACCCCGATCGACGGTCTCGGCGACATCGAGTCCTCCGAGCGCCGCGCCCTGGAGATCCAGGCGCCCGGCGTCATGCTCCGCCAGTCCGTGAGCGAGCCACTCGCGACCGGCATCAAGGCGATCGACGCGCTGACGCCGATCGGCCGTGGCCAGCGCCAGCTGATCATCGGCGACCGCTCCACGGGCAAGACCACCATCGCGATCGATACGATCATCAACCAGAAGCAGTACTGGGAGACGGGCGACCCGACCCAGCAGGTGCGCTGCATCTACGTCGCGATCGGCCAGAAGGGCTCCACCATCGCCGCCGTCCGCGGCGCCCTGGAGGAGGCCGGCGCACTGGAGTACACCACGATCGTGGCGTCCCCGGCGTCAGACAGCGCAGGCTTCAAGTACCTCGCCCCCTACACCGGCTCGGCCATCGGCCAGCACTGGATGTACGACGGCAAGCACGTCCTGATCGTCTTCGACGACCTGACCAAGCAGGCCGAGGCCTACCGCGCCGTGTCGCTGCTGCTGCGCCGCCCGCCGGGCCGCGAGGCCTACCCCGGCGACGTCTTCTACCTCCACAGCCGCTTGCTCGAGCGCTGCGCGAAGCTGTCGGAGGCGATGGGCTCGGGCTCGATGACCGGTCTCCCGATCATCGAGACCAAGGCCAACGACGTGTCGGCCTACATCCCGACCAACGTCATCTCGATCACCGACGGCCAGATCTTCTTGCAGTCCGACCTGTTCGCGGCCAACCAGCGCCCGGCGATCGATGTCGGTGTGTCGGTCTCCCGCGTGGGTGGTGCGGCGATGACCAAGGCGATGAAGGCCGTCACCGGCTCGCTCAAGGTCGAGCTGGCCCAGTTCCGTGCCATGGAGGCGTTCGCGATGTTCGCCTCCGACCTCGATGCGGCCTCACGCCAGCAGCTCGACCGTGGCCAGCGCCTGATGGCGCTGCTCAAGCAGCCGCAGTACTCGCCGTATCCGCTGCCGCAGATGACCGTCTCCCTGTGGCTCGGCACGACGGGGAGGCTCGACAAGGTGCCGACCGACGACGTGCTGCGCTTCGAGCAGGAGTTCCTCGACTTCTTGCACCGCCAGCACAAGGACGTCCTCGACGAGATCGGCGAGAGCCGCAAGTTCGAGGACGCCACCGAGGAGAAGGTCTCCTCCGCCTACGACGAGTTCCTCGACCAGTTCGAGACCTCCGAGGGTGAGTCGATCAAGCCCGGCACGGAGCCCAAGGCCGAGCCGGTGACCGACGAGGAGCTCGAGCAGGAGCAGATCGTCAAGCAGAAGCGAGGCTGAGGTGGCCGTATCGCTGCGTGAGTACCGCGCCCGGATCAAGTCGGTCGAGTCGACCAAGAAGATCACGCGCGCCATGGAGCTCATCGCTGCGTCCCGGATCATCAAGGCGCAGCAGCGGGCACAGCAGGCCGCGCCGTACGCCCGCGAGCTCACCCGGGCCGTGCAGGCGTTGGTGACCTACTCCAACGTCTCGCACCCGCTGACGACCGAGCCGGAGAGCGCCGACACCGCCGCGATCCTGATCGTCACCAGTGACCGCGGTCTGGCCGGCGCCTACTCCTCGAGCGTGCTCAAGGAGGCCGAGCGGCTCGCCGAGCGGCTGCGGGGCGAGGGCAAGGAGGTCGTCACCTACCTCACCGGCCGCAAGGGCGAGGCGTACTACCGCTTCCGGGGGCGTCCGGTGGCGCAGTCGTGGACCGGATTCTCCGACCAGCCGCGCTACGAGAACGCCAAGGAGATCGGCGAGGCGCTGATCGGGGCCTTCGTCTCCGACAAGGACGCCGAGGGCCACGTCGACGAGGTCCACCTCGTCTACACGCAGTTCCGCTCGATGCTGGTGCAGGAGCCGCACGACGTGCGGATGCTGCCGATGGAGATCGTCGAGGGCGAGGAGCGTCCGTCGAAGGACGAGGTGCTGCCGCTCTACGAGTTCGAGCCGTCGCCGTCCGAGGTGCTCGACTCGCTGCTCCCCAAGTACGTCCAGAGCCGCATCTTCTTCGCGCTGCTCCAGGCGTCGGCCTCGGAGCTGGCCGCCCGCCAGCGGGCCATGAAGTCGGCGACCGACAACGCCGAAGAGCTGATCAAGAAGTACACCCGTATCGCCAACCAGGCCCGGCAGGCGGGCATCACCCAGGAAATCAGTGAGATCGTCGGCGGCGTCAACGCCCTGGCCGACGCCAACGCTGCGACCGAATAGCCAGCGACGAACCGTAAGTGAGTGAGAGACATGACTGCCACGGCTGAAGAGAACAAGACAGCCACCGAGGGCATCGGTGGCCGGATCGCCAGGGTCATCGGCCCGGTCGTCGACATCGAGTTCCCAGTGGACTCCATGCCCGACATGTACAACCTGCTCGAGACCCAGCTGACCCTCGGCGGCGAGACGCGGACGCTCTCGCTCGAGGTCGCTCAGCACATCGGCGACGGCATGGTGCGCGCCATCTCGCTGCAGCCCACCGACGGCCTGGTCCGTGGCGCGCAGGTCACCGACACCGGCGGCCCGATCACCGTGCCGGTCGGGGACGCGACGCTCGGCCACGTGTTCAACACGCTCGGCGAGTGCCTCAACCTCGAGGAGGGCGAGACGCTCGAGGTCAAGGAGCGGTGGGGGATCCACCGCAAGGCTCCGGCGTTCGACCAGCTCGAGTCGAAGACCACGATGTTCGAGACCGGCATCAAGGTCATCGATCTCCTCACCCCCTACGTGCAGGGCGGCAAGATCGGCCTGTTCGGCGGCGCCGGCGTGGGCAAGACCGTGCTCATCCAGGAGATGATCGCGCGCGTCGCCCGTGACCACGGTGGTGTCTCGGTTTTCGCCGGCGTCGGCGAGCGCACCCGTGAGGGCAACGACCTGATCGTGGAGATGGAGGAGGCGGGCGTCATCGGTCAGACCGCCCTGGTGTTCGGCCAGATGGACGAGCCTCCCGGCACGCGCCTGCGGGTCGCCCTGTCGGCGCTGACGATGGCGGAGTACTTCCGCGACGAGCAGAACCAGGACGTGCTGCTCTTCATCGACAACATCTTCCGCTTCACCCAGGCGGGCTCGGAGGTGTCGACGCTGCTCGGCCGGATGCCGTCCGCGGTGGGCTACCAGCCCAACCTGGCCGACGAGATGGGCACCCTCCAGGAGCGGATCACCTCGACGCGGGGTCACTCGATCACCTCGCTGCAGGCGATCTACGTGCCGGCCGACGACTACACCGACCCGGCGCCCGCGACGACGTTCGCCCACCTCGACGCCACCACCGAGCTGTCCCGCGAGATCGCCTCGCTCGGCATCTACCCGGCTGTCGACCCGCTGACGTCGACCTCGCGGATCCTCGACGCGCAGTACATCGGCAAGGACCACTACGACTGCGCGATCCGGATCAAGCAGATCCTCCAGCGCAACAAGGAGCTCCAGGACATCATCGCCATCCTCGGCGTCGACGAGCTGTCCGAGGAGGACAAGATCATCGTCAGCCGGGCCCGCCGGATCCAGCGGTTCTTGTCCCAGAACACCTACGTGGCCAAGCAGTTCACCGGCCTGGAGGGCTCCACGGTCCCGGTGACCGAGACCGTCGAGGCCTTCAACAAGATCGCCGACGGCGAGTACGACCACGTGGCCGAGCAGGCGTTCTTCATGTGTGGCGGTCTGGACGACGTCGAGCGCAAGTGGGACGAGATCCAGAAGAGCCTCTGAGATGGCCAAGACGATGCAGGTGTCCCTGGTGGCCGCCGACCGCCAGGTGTGGTCCGGCGAGGCCACGGTCGTGAACGCGCGCACCCTTGCCGGCGAGATCGGCATCATGGCGGACCACGCGCCGGTGATGTCCGTCCTGGCTGCCGGCCAGATCGACGTACGCACCGTGGACGACGGGCACTGGGTGGCCGCGGTCGACGGCGGCTTCATGTCGGTCGCCGACAACCACGTCCGCCTGATCTGCGAGTACGCCGAGCTGTCGCACGAGAGTGACTTCGACGAGGCCAAGCGACTCCTCGACGAGCGGAAGGCGGCACTGGAGGGCGACGCCTAGCCCGCGTCGTACTCTCGGAGCACGAGGCCGGACAAGGGGACTGCATGCCGATCTGGGAGTGGTTGCTGGAGTCTGCCGCCGGCGTGCTCCTGCTCGTCCTCGTGCTCGGCGTCGCGCTCATCCTCCGGCGCCGGTGGCTCTCCCGTCACGGCGGCACCTTCGAGCTCAGCTACCGCGCCCGGGCCTCACAGCCCGGGCGCGGTTGGCTGCTCGGCCTGGGCCGCTACACCGGTGACCGGCTCGAGTGGTTCCGGATCTTCTCCCTGTCGCCGCGCCCCAAGATGGTGTGGCAGCGCTCCACCCTGAACTACGTCGAGCGCCGTGACCCGGAGGGGGTCGAGCAGCTCTCGCTCTACCCCGGCCACGTGGTGATCCGCTGCGAGACCCCGGCCGGCGACGTCGAGATGGCTCTCGGGTCGTCGTCCCTGATGGGCTTCCAGTCGTGGCTCGAGGCTGCTCCGCCGGGTGCCCATCACCTGTGACGTCTCCCTCCACGATCACCGCGCGCAACGCCGTCGCTGCCGCCTTCGCCCTCAACGGACTCTGTTTCGCCACCCTCGTCTCGCGCGTGCCCGACCTGCGTGAGTCGCTCGACCTGAGCAACGGCGGCCTCGGCCTGCTCCTGCTGTCCGTCGCAGTCGGCTCGATGGCGGGGATGCCCGCGAGCGGCTTCCTGATCGAGCGTTGGGGCGCCGGCGCGGTCGTCCGCCTCGGCGCCCGGATGGTCCTGCTCGGGCTGGTCCTGGCCGGCGCCTTCGCGACCGCCGGATCCGAGATCGGTGCGGCGGTGGGACTCCTGTGCTACGGGTTCGGAACCGGCACCTGGGACGTCGGGATGAACGTCGAGGGCGCCGCGGTGGAACAGCTGCTGGGCCGCAGCATCATGCCCCGGTTCCACGCCGCATGGAGCTTCGGCACCTTCACCGGCGCCGGGTTCGGCGCAGTCGCAGCGGCGCTCGGCGTACCCCTCGGGGCCCACTACCTCGTCCTCGGTGGCTTGGCCGTGGCCGCGGCGCATGTGGCGTCGCGCGGCTTCCCCTCCACGCCCGTGCGGAGCTCGGCGGGCGACACGAAGTCCGGCGCCTCTGCCTGGCTGGAGCCACGGACCCTCGCGATCGGGCTGATGGTGCTGTCGTTCACCCTCGCCGAGGGGGCGGCGAACGACTGGCTGGCGCTCTCGCTCGTCGACGGGTACGGCGCCCGCCACTGGGTCGGTGTGCTGGGGTTCGCCCTGTTCGTCGCCGCGATGACGTCGGGTCGCCTGGGCGGACCGATCGTGCTCGACCGCTTCGGCCGCTCGAGCACCATGCTCGTGTCGGCGTTCGCCGCGTCCGCCGGAGTGCTGATCGTCGTCTACTCCGGTGTGGTCGGCCTGGTGGTCATCGGGATCGTGCTGTGGGGGCTGGGCGCCGCCCTCGGGTTCCCGGTCGGCATGAGTGCCGCTGCCGACGAGCCGTTACGGGCCGCCCACCGGGTCGCCGTGGTCTCCACGATCGGCTACGGCGCCTTCCTGGCCGGCCCGCCGCTCCTCGGCTTCGTGGGCGACCACGTCGGCACCCTCGACTCCCTGCTGGTGATCGCGGTCGCGATGCTGCCGGCGGCGGTCCTGGTGGCCGCCGTACGACGGCCGCGCGCCCCGGCCGCGGATCTGTGACCCCTCGCGCTTCGCCCACCGGGTCGTCCGCCTGACAGCAACCTCTATCGGGTGCTGAGGCGGACGACCCCCCACGCGCAGCCGGGTCAGGCCCGGGGTGAGCCCTCCTCGTGGAGGCGCGGCACCGGGTGGTTGGCCACGAACGTCCCGTGCGGGTCGACCGCGGACCGGATCCCGGACAGCTGACGCCACACGCCGTCGGCGTAGGCGCTCCTCACGTCGACCGGGGTCTCCGCGAAGTTGAGGTACTGCCGGCCGTTGGCCCACGGCGCGAGTGCCTCGGTGAGGCGCACCGCGTCGGCGTGACCGTGCTCCGCCATCTCGGGCGTCGCGGCGATCGCACCGGCGAACGCGACGTACTGGCCGTCGAGGTGCGAGAGCACCCCGCCCCCCTCGTGCGGGCGGGCCAGCGCACCGCCGAGCTGGCGCAGCTCGGCCAGCAGCAGCGAGGTGGTGGCGTCGGGTCCCACGGCCTCGAGGAACGCGTCCACGCCGGCGGCCGGCAGTGAGCCGAGCATCGCCGAGTCGGAGACGAACGGAGACGGACCCTCGGGGTCCATGTGCAGCCGCACCAGCCCCTTGGCCGGCGTCCTGGCAAACGTGTCGAGCTCCGGGCGCAGAGCCCGCAGGCCCTGCAGCATCGCGGCCCCCTCGTCGTCGGAGCCGAGCACCGCGCCGTCGATGACGACCACCGTGCGTCCCTGGAGGAACGGCGGCAGGTCGGGCATCGGCGGCAGTCGCAGGATCCGGAACGACGTGCTGGCCGCGTCGGGCGCGTCCGGCGCCCAGGCGCTCCACTCCCGCAGCACGGGCTCCGCCGAGGCGGCGTCCCACAGCAGCATCCCGGCGTACGCCGTCTCGATGGGGTAGCTGCGGAACTCCAGCGCCGTCACGACGCCGAAGCTGCCACCGCCACCGCGCAGCGCCCAGAAGAGGGCAGCGTTCTCCTCGGCGGTCGCTCGCACGTGCGTGCCGTCGCCGATCACGAGCTCGACGGCGGTGAGGCTGTTGGTGGCCATCCCGAGCTTGCGGGCGTACCAGCCGATGCCGCCCCCGAGGGAGTAGCCGGCGATGCCGACGTCGGGGGAGGAGCCGTGGAGAACCGCCCGCCCGTGCGCCGCAGCGGCGTCGACGGCGGGCTCCCAGACGGTGCCGCCCTCGACGCGGACGATGCCGCGGGTCGGGTCGGAGACCGCGAGGTTCATGGCCGAGGTGCGGACCACGACGACGTCGTCGAGGCCCCGGGCTGCCAGGGGACCGGGGTTGTGCCCGGTGCTCTGCGGTGCGACGCGCAGGCCGGCCTCCGCCGCAGCCCGCACGACGGCGGAGACCTCGGCGGCGGTGCGCGGTACGGCGACCGCGGCCGGACGCTGGTCGATGGCGACGTTCCACGGCATCCGCTGCTCGTCGTACGACGCGTCGCCGGGGAAGGACACGCGGTCGGCCGGGACGCCGAGCCGCAGGCCGTCGCCGGTGCTCTTGGCGTCGGACCGGTCGGTGTCGATGAAGTCGATGGACATGGGTGGTGCTCCTCGGTCGGTTCTGTGATCGGTTGGTGTCGAGGACGACGGTGCCGCGTCGTGCTTGGGAGCGACTTGGGAGCGACTTGGGGAAGCGCGATGGGTCGGACTTCCCTATGCTGCGCGTCGTGGAGGTGGGGGTCCTCGGTCCGGTGATCGCTCGGCTGGACGGGCACGCGCTCGACCTCGGCACGCCCAAGCAGCGGGCCCTGGTCGCCGCGCTCGCCCTCTCCGGCGGGCGTCCCGTCGCCGTCGACGTGATCGTCGACCTGCTCTGGGGCGACAGCCCCCCGGCGGGGGTGGCAGGGACGCTCCAGGCCTATGTCAGCGGCCTGCGCCGCGTGCTGGAGCCCGACCGTCCGCGGCGGGCGCCGGCCAGCGTCCTGGTGACCGCGGCGCCGGGCTACGCCCTCCGGCTCGCCCCGGACGGGCTCGACGCCGAGCGGTTCGAGCGGCTGGTCGACGACCAGCACCGGCGGCTGCAGCTGCTGTCCCAGTACGGCCCGCCCGTGCTCTCGGCGGACGACCTCGGCGCCTGCACGGCCGCGCTGGACGGCGCGCTCGCCCTGTGGCGCGGAAGCCCGTACGCCGAGCTCGAGGACGCCCCCCAGGCGGTCGCCGAGCGGACCCGGCTCGAGGAGCTGCGGCTGGTCGCACTGGAGGACCGGGCGGTCGCCGCCCTGGCCCTCGGACAGCACGCGACCGTGGCCGCGGACCTGGAGGCGATGACCGCGGAGCACCCGCTCCGGGAACGGTTGTGGGTGCTGCGGGCGCTCGCCCTGACCCGGGCGGGGCGTCAGGCGGACGCCCTGCAGGTGCTCCGCGAGGTGCGGGACCTGCTGGACGAGGAGCTCGGGATCGAGCCCAACGCCGAGCTGCGGGAGCTCCAGACGGCGGTGCTCCGGCAGGATGCCTCGCTGGAGTGGGTCGCCCCGCCGCGGCACCCCGGTACGCCGTTCGTGCCCACCCGGGCCGAGCCGCAGCCGGGCCAGGTCCCCGCGTCCGGCGCCGACTGGCCGCTGGTGGGCCGAGACGCAGACCTCGCCGCGCTCGTCGGGGCGTGGGACCGCGCGTGCACCGGCACCCCGACGTACGCGGTCCTGACGGGCGAGCCTGGGATCGGCAAGTCGCGCCTGGCCGCCGAGGTGGTCGCGGCAGCTCGTCAGGGCGGTGCCCGGATCTGCATCGGACGGTGCTCACAGGACGACGGCGCGCCGCCGCTGTGGCCGTGGGCCACGGTCCTCGAGGCGCTCGACAGCAGCCTTCCGGAGACCCACGCGGAGGGCGACAGTGACGAGTTCCGCGCCTTCGAACGCATCGCACGCACGGTGCGCGACGCAGCCCGCGACGAGCCGGTGCTCGTCGTGCTCGACGACCTCCACTGGGCCGACACCTGTAGCCTGCGGGTCCTCCGGCTCCTCGTCGAGACCGCCCAGGACGGCCGGCTCCTCGTGCTGCTGACGTGGCGCGACAGCCCCGAGCCGACCGGTGCGCTCGCCGACGTGGCCGAGGCGGTGGCCCGTCGGCACGCCATCCGCCGCCGCCTCGCCGGACTGGACCCGGCCGACGTCGGCGAGGTGTTCGCCAGCGTCGCCCACAACCGGCCGACCCCCGACCAGGCCGGATCCCTCCGCGAGCGCACCGACGGCAACCCGTTCTTCGTCGTGGAGTACGCCCGCCTCGCCGGGGAGCGGGCCGACCTGGCCCAGCTCCTCGCCGAGGAGCATCCGCCGGCCGGCGTCCAGGAGGTGCTGACCCGTCGGCTGGCCCGCCTGCCCGAGTCGACCGTCGGCGCGCTGCGCACCGCGGCGGTGATCGGGCGTCGCTTCGACGCACCGACCCTTGCCCTGTCGACCGGCATCGACCCCGACGACCTGCTCGACGTCGTCGAGCCGGCCGAGGCCGCCGGCCTGGTGCGCGACGTCGGCGTGGAGCGCTTCGCGTTCGCCCACGCCCTGGTCCGCGACACGCTGGCGGCCGGGCTGAGCGCCACCCGTCGCGCCCGCGTCCACGCCCGCGTCGCGGAGGCCCTCGAGGACCTGCCGGAGCGTGCCACCGAGCGCGCCCTGCACTGGGAGGCCGCCGGGCCGTCGTACGCCGGTCGCGCCTGGCGTGCGGCCGTCGACGCAGCCGTCCTGGCTCGGCGCCGCTACGCCCACGAGCAGTCCGCGCTGCTGCTCCGTGGCGCCCTCGAGACGATGACCGACGACCCGGACGCCGGACCCCTCGATCGGTACGGCGTGCTGATGCAGCTGATCGACGCCTATCGCTGGTCGGCCATGTGGCCCGAGCTCACGTCCACTGTCGAAGTAGCGGTGGCGGTCGCCGAGCGCGACCTCGACGACTACGAGCTCACAGCACGGGCCGCGATCTCGACCACGCAAGGAGCGTTGTGGCAGTCGGCGGCGCACGGCCAGGTGCACGAGCAGGTCGTGGGCGCCCTCCGGCGCAGTTTGGACAGACTGCCGGACGACGACAGCCCCCTGCGGTGCCGCGTCCTCCTCGGGCTGGCCAACGAGCTGTACTACGGCGCGCCGTACGCCGAGCGTCGGGCGATCATCGACGAGGCGATCGCCATGGCACGCCGCCTCGGCGAGGACGACCTGCTCCTCGACGCCTACCAGGTCGCCTATGTCGCACTCTGGAAGGCGTCTACGGCAGCCGAGCGGCTCGGCTGGGCCGAGGAGTCCCTCGAGCCTCGCCCGCCGCGTCGGCAACGAGCGGGCCTTGGTCGTCTCCGCGTGTCTGCGAGCCGTCGCGCTCGCCGAGCTCGGGAGACCGGCGGAGATGTGGGCGGCCAGCGAGCTCGCCGGTGCGGAGTCCGAACGGCTGCGCATCCTCTACGGGCTCCTCGTGCTCGACAGCCTGCACCTGCCCTGGCTGGCGATGGCTGGCCGGTTCGACGAGTGCGAGGCCATCGCGGAGCGCATCCGGATGCTCGACGCCCAGATCAGCCTCGAGCAGTCCGAAGACGTAGCGGCTGGCGTGTTCGTCACGATGTCGCTGTGGCGAAAGGTCACCGACGAGGCAGCCGCCATCCTGGAGTCGATGGAGGGCGGGCCGTTCCCGGTCTCGGCGACCGTCGTCGCGTTCTTGTGGAGGGGAGGCCAGGAGGAGCGGGCCCGTGCCTACTACGCCGAGCACCCGGTCGACCTGGAAACCGACGACTGGTTCTCCCTGCTCAACTGGGGGATGGCCGGCGAGGCCGCGTTGCAGATCGCTGACGCCGAGCTCGGGCCGCGGGCGTACGCCAAGCTGGAGCCGTTCGCCGGGATGAGCTGTGGCTCGCCGGCTCCGGCTCCGCCTCCGGCCCGGTCGACCTCTTCCTCGCCGAGGCCGCCGCGGCGCGAGGTGACCTACCGCTCGCGACGACGCACGCCGAGGACGCCGAGCGGCTGTGCGCGGAGTGGCAGATCCCGCTGGCCGCGCAGTGGCTGCGCGGCCAGCGGGACCGCTACGGGTTCTGAGCTCAGACCCGCTCGAGGGGTCGGCTCGAGGCCCCCTCGGCCGCGAGCGGCGCGCCGGGCTCGCTGTCCTGCCTCCCCGGCTCCGCCGGGATGGCAGGTCCTCCCTCGCCCTCGACCGAGACCCCGGGCAGAATCCGGTCGAGCCAGCCCGGCAGCCACCAGTTCCAGCGCCCGAGGAGGGCCATCGTCGCCGGCACCAGGACCATCCGCACCACCGTCGCGTCCAGCGCGATCGCGGTGGCCATGCCGAGCCCGAGCATCTTCACGGTCACGTCCGCCTCCGTGGCGAACCCGAGGAACACCGCGACCATGATCGCCGCGGCGGCCGAGATCACCCGACCGGTGTCGGACAGCCCACGCACCACGCTGCCGCGGGCGTCGCCGCTGCCCAGCCAGTGCTCGCGCACCCGGGACAGCAGGAACACCTCGTAGTCCATCGAGAGACCGAACAGGATCGCGAAGATCAGGATCGGGACCCAGCTCGACACCGGCATCGCGTGGTCGAGGCCCAGCAGGTGGACCCCCCAGCCCCACTGGAAGACCGCGACCAGCACGCCGTACGCCGCGGCGATCGAGAGGAGGTTCATCGCGGCTGCCTTCAACGGCACGGCGACGGAGCGGAACACCATCGCCAGGAGCAGCACCGAGACGCCCACCACGAACGCGATGACCAGCCACAACCGCTCGCCGAGCAGGTGCGAGATGTCGGCGAACAGGGCCGTCGTCCCGGTCACCGAGGTGCCGGGTGGCAGCTCGGCGCGCAGCCGGTCGACGAGCCCGGAGGTGCGCGCGTCGGTCGGCCCGAACGCGGGTTGGGCCTCGATCACCGCGACCGCGTGGTCCGGTGATCGGACCGGTGCGGTCACGCGGACCAGGTCGGGGTCGGCGCGGAGCGTGTCGACCGTGCGGGCCACGCCTCCGGAACCCGCCTGGCTCCGGTCGACGACCACGGTGATCAGGCCGTTGGCACCGGGGCCGTACTCGCGGCTGACCAGATCGTAGGCGCGCCGGGTGGTCAGGTCCGGTGACTGGCTGCTGGCGTCCTGCGGCCAGGTGCGCAGGTCGAGCGCCGGGACGGCCACGACCAGCATCAGCAAGGTGGCAGCCACCGCCCACGGCAGCGGCCGACGAGCGACGCGGTGGGCCCAGCGCGCCGTCAGCGGCGTCCGGGTCCGCTCCCGGCCGCGACGGACGCGGCGGGGGAGTAGCCGTCTGCCCGCGAAGCGGCAGAAGACCGGCACCAGCGTCAGTGCCGAGGCGAGCACGGCGACCACGGCGATCGCCGTCGCGAAGCCGAAGCTGGAGTACGCCGACAGGCCGGCCAGGCGGAGGCCGAGCAGAGAGACCAGCACCGTGCTGGCCGCGAAGACCACCGCTCGTCCCGCGGTCGCGGCAGCCCGGCCCGCGGCCTCCGGCACGGGGAACCCCTGACGGAGGTACTCCACGTGCCGGGTGACGAGCAGGAGCGCATAGTCGATCCCCACGCCGAGCGCGACCATCGTGGCCACCGTGGGGGCGGAGGTGCTGACATCGGTGAGCCCGGCCAGGATGGTCAGCCCGCCGGCGCCCACGCCGAGACCGGCCAGGGCGACGCCGATCGGGAGCCCGGCCCCGACCACGGAGCCGAACGCGAGCACCAGGACCAGCAGCGCGGCGCCGATCCCGATGAGCTCACCCCGGCCCTGCATCGGGGCGGCCGCCGTGTCGGGCAGATCGCCGCCGAGCTCGACCTGGAGACCGGCGCCGCGGGTCGCTGCGACGGCATGGTCGAGGGGGTCGAGGTTGCCCATCAGGTCGGCATCGGTGACGGGTACGTCGTACGACACGGTGAGCAGGGCGGTGTCGCCGTCGGCGGAGAGGGTCGGTGCCGACACGTCGACCACGTGCGGCATGCCGCGCAGGCTGGTCGTCAACGGCCGCAGGGCGGACGTCGGCAGAGCCCGGCCGTCGGGGTCGTGCACGACGACCTGCGCCCCGGCGTTGCCGGCACCGGGCACGTGCTCCCGGAGCAGGTCGATCCCGTGCTGGGCCGGGGCGTTCGGCACGTCCCAGTCGTCGTGCGGCGTGCCACCGACAGCGGAGCCGAGGGCGAACACGGCGGTCGCCGCGAGAGCCCAGAGGGCGAGCGTGCGCCAGGGATGGAGCGCGCAGCCCCGGCCGAGGCGATAGAGGAGAGCGGACATGGTTCTTCCTTGCGAGGAGTCGAGATCGGGTGTCGCGAGGAGCCTCGGGCGCGGCGCTTGGGCCGCGCTTGGAGCCGACTTGGAGCCCGCGGACGGACCGCGCTGACGGCACCGGTCCGCACCTGGCACGATGCGTGCATGCCAGCGACCCCCGGGACGGCCGAGCACCCGTCCCTGCGCGAGGCCACGGCTGCGCCGTACTGGCTCGACCGCCCGGACCGGCCGGAGCCACGGGCCCCGCTCGACGCGCACGCCGACAGCGACCTGTGCATCGTCGGCGGCGGCTACTCCGGGCTCTGGACGGCGATCCTCGCCAAGGAGCGCGACCCGTCCCGCGACGTGGTGCTCCTCGAGGGCAGCCGCGTCGGCTGGGCGGCCTCGGGCCGCAACGGCGGATTCTGCGCCGCCTCGCTGACTCATGGTCGCGCGAACGGCGCGGAGCGCTTCCCCGACGAGATCGACCGTCTCGACGAGCTCGGCCGGGAGAACCTCGACGCGCTCGAGGCCACGCTGAACCGCTACGACATCGCCTGCGACTTCGAGCGACCCGGCGCGATCACCGTCGCGACCGAGCCACACCAGGTGGGGTGGCTCCACGAGCTGGCCGCCGAGTCGCCAGGCAGCCGCTTCCTCGACCAGGACGCGATGCGTGCCGAGGTGGCCTCGCCGACCTACCTCGCCGGAGTCCACGAGCCCGACGACACTGCGCTGGTCGATCCGGCGCGCCTGGCCTGGGGGCTCGCCGCGACCGCGCAGTCGCTGGGCGTCCGGATCCACGAGCAGACCGCCGTGTCGAGCATCTCCCGGAGCGGCGCCGGCCTCGACGTGCGGACCCACGCCGGCCGGGTCGTGCGCGCGCGGCATGTCGCCCTCGGCACCAACGCCTTCCCGTCGCCGGTCCGCAGGCTCCGCTTCTTCACGGTGCCGGTCTACGACTACGCCCTGATGACCGAGCCGCTCAGCCCCGGGCAGCTCGCCTCGGTCGGCTGGTCCGGGCGGCAGGGGCTCGATGACATGACCAACCAGTTCCACTACTACCGGCTGACCTCCGACCACCGGATCCTGTGGGGCGGCTACGACGCGATCTACCACTTCGGGCGTCACGTCCGCCCGTCGTACGACCAGCGGCCGGCGACGTTCGAGCTCCTGGCCCGCCAGTTCTTCGAGACCTTCCCCCAGCTCGACGGGCTCCGCTTCAGCCACCGCTGGGGCGGTGCCATCGACACCTGCACCCGCTTCTGCGCCTTCTTCGGGACGGCCTACGGCGGGCGCGCGGCGTACGCCCTCGGCTACACCGGGCTCGGGGTCGGCGCCACGCGCTTCGGCGCCGAGGTGATGCTCGACCTGCTCGACGGGGCCGACACCGAGCGGACCCGCCTCGCGATGGTCCGTTCCAAGCCGCTGCCCTTCCCGCCCGAGCCGTTCGCCTGGGCCGGCATCGAGCTGACCCGCCGCTCGCTCGCTGCCGCCGACCGCAACCAGGGGCAGCGCAACGTCTGGCTGCGCAGCCTCGACCGGCTGGGGCTCGGCTTCGACTCCTGAGAGGTGCCCTCGTGCCACATGACCCCCACATCCCCGATGCCTTCGACGTCTACACGGTCGTGGTGCTGCGCCGGCCCGAGGACGCACCGGAGATGTCGAGCGACGAGCTCGACGAGCTCCAGACCCGACACCTCGCCTACCGGGCCCGGCTCGCCGAGCAGGGCCTGCTCGTCGTGAACGGACCCTTCGGCGAGCAGGACGACGACTCCTACCGGGGGATGTCGATCTTCGGCTGCGACGTCGTCGAGGCGGCACGACTGTCGGACGGCGACCCCTCGGTCGCGGCGGGCCGGCTCACCTACGACGTCATGGAGTGGTGGGTGCGGGCCGACGCCCTCGCCTTCCCCCAGGCGAGCGGCCCGGTCGGAGACCGCCGCGCCATGCCGGACGACTGAGCCGCTACGCGGTGCGGCTCGCGGCGACGGCGAGTCCGTCGACGAAGTCGTTCATCGCGTGTCCGGAATGGCCCTTGACCCAGCCGAAGGCGATGTCGCCTCGCTCCTGGAAGACCCCGATGAGCGGTTCCCAGAGGTCCCGGTTGGCGACCGGCTTGCGGGCTGAGGTCAACCACCCTCGCTCGAGCCAGCCCTCCCACCAGCGGTCGCGGAAGCAGTTCACGACGTACGTCGAGTCGCTCACCACCAGGAGGGGCCCGTCGAGGGCGAGGACGGCTTCCAGCGCGGCGCGGATCTCCATCCGCTGGTTGGTGCTGGCCCGGTCGGAGCCCGAGCCGTACGTCGTGCGGTCCACCGCCCAGGCCCAGCCGCCGGGCCCCGGGTTGCCGGAGCACGCGCCGTCGGTGAAGACCGACACGGCCTCCGGGTGAGCGGGCATCGGCTCCTTCGGAGGACGCCGGACCACGTTCAGTGCCCCTCGACGAACGAGGCGATGCCGGAGGCTTCGCGCTTGCGCGAGGCCTCGTGCAGGTAGGGCATGTGGCCGGTCTCGAAGTACGCGTGCTCGATCCGCTCGAACGCCGCTTCGGGCAGCCGCAGGTGGGCGACCATGTCCTCCGCCGCGGCGTAGGGCGTCGCCAGGTCGTAGTAGCCGTACTCGATGCGTACCCGAAGGTGCGGGTTGGCCCGCATCACCCGCTCGAGCTTGTCGGCCACGAAGATCGGCTTGCCCTCGAACTCCTTGAACGACCACTCCTTGATGGCGCTGGCGAAGATCTCGTAGGACAGGTCCTGGGTGCTGCCGAGGTCGCTGCGCAGGTAGTGGTGCAGGGCAGCCGTGAACGGCGCCTCCATCGCGTCCATCGACGGGTCGGCGTCCATGTTCTCCGCGATCAGCGAGTGCAGTGGGCCGCTGAAGCGACCGTCGATGCGCCCCACGGTGAGGCCGCGGTCGCGCAGCAGCTCGGTGCAGAACCGCCAGTGCTCGATCCGCAGGTCGGTGCGGTCGACGTAGTCCTCGGTGAGGCCGGTCAGCCGGGCCAGCGTCTTGACGATGCCGGTCCGTTCCTTGGCCGGCAGGCGCCGCCCCGCCGCGAGAGCGGTGCGGTAGGGTCCGGCGGCGAACGCCTCGGCCTCCGACCTCAGCTTGGCGAGCCGGCCCTTGACCTTGCCGTGGTAGTGAGCGATCGCGGTGTACGTCGGCAGGAAGTTCAGGCAGGCCTCGTCCGCGCGGTGGAACTCGAAGTCCTGGCTACCGAAGTCGAGGACGCTCGAGATCAGCACGAGGCCGTTCAGCCCCATCGAGTGCCGGGTCGAGAGCCGCTCGGCCACGGCGACCGCGCGGACGGTGCCGTAGGACTCGCCGATGAGGTACTTCGGCGACATCCAGCGGTCCTCGCGGGTGCACCACAGCCGGATCAGCTCCGTCACCTGCTCGACGTCCTTGCCGAAGCCGTGGAAGTCCTTCGGCTTGCCGCCCTCGACGCTGCGCGTGTGGCCGGTCGACATCGGGTCGATGAACACCAGGTCGGAGACCGCGAGCAGCGTCTCGGCGTTGTCGACGAGGCGGTACGGCGGCGGGTGGGGTGCGGTCACGTCGCCCAGGTCGACGCGGCGTGGACCGAGCAGCCCCATGTGCAGCCAGATCGACGAGGAGCCCGGGCCGCCGTTGAAGACGAAGGTGATCGGCCGGCTCGTCACGTCGGCGTCCTGGAGCGTGTACGCCGTGACCGACATCTCGGCGCGGGCCTTCCAGCCCTTGAAGACGTCCTTCTCGACCTCCTCCTCGCGGAGCACCACGCGGCCGGTGCGTGCGGTGTAGGCCAGCTCGCCCCTGCGGGTCCGCAGCGTGTGCCGGGTGATCACCAGGTCGTCGACCGGGTCGGGCTTCTCGCTCGTGGTCTCGCTCGTGGCCTCGGCCTCGGGGCCGGGCTTACTGCTCGCTCATGGGCGCCTCAGCCCCGTTCCCCGCCGGGCACCCACAGCACGTCGCCCTGCTCGCGGTTGGCATGGCGGGCCAGGATGAAGACCAGGTCGGAGAGCCGGTTCAGGTAGAGGATCGGCAGCTTGTTCATGGTCTCGCCGTGCACGTCGTACGCCGCCCACGCCGACCGCTCCGCCCGTCGTACGACGGTGCGCGCGACGTGGAGCTGCGCCGCCACCGGCGTCCCGCCCGACAAGATGAAGGAGCGGAGGTTGGGCAGGTCGGCGTTGAACTCGTCGCACCAGCCCTCGAGGCGGTCGATGTAGTCCTGGGTGATCCGCAAGGGCGGATGCTCCGGGTCGGACACCACCGGGGTGCAGAAGTCCGCGCCGACGTCGAAGAGGTCGTTCTGGACATGTATCAGGACGGCTCGGACCGACTCCTCCACGTCATGAGCAAGTGCTACCCCGAGCTGGGCGTTCGCCTCGTCGACGTCTGCGTAGGCATGGAGCCGCAGGTCGTTCTTCGACGTCGTCGACAGATCGCCGAGACTCGTCCGACCTCCGTCGCCCGTGCGGGTGTAGATCCTCGTCAGGTTGACCATGAGCAGTGACACTAGTGCGCACGCCGCGAGATTTGTCCGCGCGGGCGCAACCGTCCGGGGGTGTTCGCGCGTCATAGTGGGTAACAGGTCGTCGTGTATATGGCTGGACCGGGTGATCGGGATCCCGGACAATGGTGCCGAGCGATGAACCGCACCAGGAGCCCTACTCGGGGCACGGGGAACGGGGTACGCACAACGATGGACATCGTGGCTGATGGACCGACGCTGAGACTGAGTGGAGACTTCGACGTGCGCAGCACGATGGAGGTCCGCTCCGCCATCTACGAGGCGTCTCACGCCTACGAGCAGGACGTCGTGGTCGACCTGACCGGCGTCGAGACGATCGACCTCACGGCCGCGCGCGTGCTGGCCTACGCCACCCTCGAGGCCGGCCGCACCGGTCACCACCTCCGGCTCCGCGGCTGCGGGCCGGCCGTGCGCCGGATGCTGCACCTGACCCACCTGGCCCGCGTGGTCGAGGTGGACCGCACCGCCGTCAGCGCCTGAGGCTTTGTTCACACGCCGCTGACCTGCGGCGTTGCCGGCCCTACCCTCGGTCCCATGAGCCAGAAGGACCGCCCCTGGGTGATGCGGACGTACGCCGGCCACTCGACCGCCGCGGCGTCCAACGCCCTCTACCGGACCAACCTGGCCAAGGGCCAGACCGGCCTCTCGGTCGCCTTCGACCTGCCCACCCAGACCGGCTACGACCCCGACGACGCGTTGAGCCGCGGCGAGGTCGGCAAGGTCGGCGTACCGATCCCGCACCTCGGTGAGATGCGCCGCCTGTTCGAGGGCATCCCGCTGACCGAGATGAACACCTCGATGACGATCAACGCCACGGCGATGTGGCTGCTGGCCCTCTACCAGGTGGTCGCCGAGGAGCAGAACCCCGGCGCCGACCCCCAGGAGGTCGCGCACCGGCTGGCCGGCACCACCCAGAACGACATCGTCAAGGAGTACCTCTCCCGCGGCACCTACGTGTTCCCGCCCGAGCACTCGCTGCGGCTGACCACCGACCTGATCGCCTACACCGTCCACCAGATCCCGAGCTGGAACCCGATCAACATCTGCAGCTACCACCTGCAGGAGGCGGGGGCCACGACCACCCAGGAGATCGCCTACGCCCTGTGCACCGCGATCGCCGTGCTGGACGCGGTCCAGGCGTCGGGACAGGTCTCCGAGGACGACTTCGGGCTGGTCGTCGGCCGGATCTCGTTCTTCGTCAACGCCGGCGTCCGGTTCATCGAGGAGACCTGCAAGATGCGCGCGTTCGTGCAGTTGTGGGACCGCCTGACGGCCGAGCGCTACGGCGTCACGGACCCGGCCATGCGGCGCTTCCGCTACGGCGTCCAGGTCAACAGCCTCGGCCTGACCGAGGCGCAGCCGGAGAACAACGTGCAGCGGATCGTGCTCGAGATGCTCGGTGTGACGCTGTCGAAGGACGCCCGCGCCCGCGCCGTTCAGCTGCCCGCCTGGAACGAGGCGCTCGGGCTGCCGCGGCCCTGGGACCAGCAGTGGTCGCTGCGGCTCCAGCAGGTGCTCGCCTACGAGTCCGACCTGCTCGAGTACGACGACATCTTCGCCGGTTCGCACGTGATCGAGGCGAAGGTCGCGGAGCTGGTCGAGAGCGCGACGGCCGAGATGGACCGCGTGCAGGCGATGGGCGGGGCGATCGCGGCGGTGGAGAGCGGTTACATGAAGCAGGAGCTGGTCGCAGCCCACTCCGCCCGGCGGAACCGCATCGAGTCGGGGGAGGAGGTCGTGGTCGGCGTCAACCGCTTCCAGACCACCGAGCCCTCGCCGCTCACAGCCGACCTCGAGACCGCGATCCAGGCGGCAGACCCGGAAGCGGAGCGCGCGGCACTCGCCAGCGTCCTGGCCTGGAAGGCCGGGCGCGACGAGGCCGAGGTGACCGAGGCGCTCGCCCGGCTGGCCGCGGACGCCAAGACCGAGACCAACCTGATGCCGGCGACGCTCGCGGCGGCCCGCGCGGGTGCGACGACCGGCGAGTGGGCGGGCGCCCTGCGCGGCGTCTTCGGCGAGTACCGTGCCCCGACCGGCGTGTCCGGCGCGGTGGGGGTGACCGAGGCCGGGGCCGGGCTCGCCGAGGTGCGTCGCCGTGTGGCGTCGACCGGTGAGGAGCTCGGCGGTCGACTCCGGCTGCTGGTCGGCAAGCCGGGTCTCGACGGACACTCGAACGGCGCCGAGCAGGTCGCAGTCCGCGCTCGCGACGCCGGCTTCGAGGTGATCTACCAGGGCATCCGGCTGACGCCGGAGCAGATCGTGGCGGCCGCGGTGGCCGAGGACGTGCACTGCGTGGGGCTGTCGATCCTGAGCGGCTCCCACATGGAGCTGGTGCCGGCCGTGCTGGTCGGTCTCGAGCAGGCGGGCCTGGGCGACGTGCCGGTGGTGGTCGGCGGGATCATCCCCGACGCCGATGCTCGTCGCCTCATCGACGCGGGGGTCGCCGCGGTCTACACGCCGAAGGACTTCGGACTGACCGAGATCATGGGCGGGATCGTCGACGTGATCCGCGACGCCAACGACCTGGACTGATGAGTCAGCGCTCGCCCAGCACGTCATCGGCCCAGCGGTCACCGAGCACCTCGCGGGCGACGACGGACCCGACCTCCCGCAGCGCGTCCAGCTGAGCCGGGCTGAGCCGGTCGATCAGCAGACGGCGTACGGCGGCCACGTGGCCCGGCGCGGCGGCGACGACCTTGTCCCAGCCCGCGTCGGTGAGGGTGGCGACCGTGCTGCGGCGGTCGTGCTCGTGGGGATGGCGCGTCACCCAGCCCTGGGCCTCCAGCTTGGCCACGACGTTGGAGAGGCGGGACGGGCTGGCGTTCGACTGCAGGGCCAGCTCACTCATCCGGCGCTGCCTCCCCTCGGCCATCGACAGCGAGCTGAGCACGAAGTAGTCGAACAGGTGGAGGCAGCTGTCGCGCTGGAGCTGGGCGTCGAGCGGGCCCGGGAGCAGCCACATCACCGCGGTCACCCCGATCCATGCCTGCTGCTCCTCCGGGGACAGCCAGCGCGGCTCGGTCTGCTCGGTCATGGGGTCAGCTCCTGGGGCGTCGGTGGCGCGATCGTAGCGACTCGCCAGTTGTTCAAACTTGAAATAGTTGTGGTAGATTAGTTCAAGTTTGAAGTAGACACCCCGACCGAGGAGAACGCCATGACCCTGTTCCGACTGGACGCCAGCATCCGGGTGGAGGGCTCCCGCAGCCGCGCGCTGGGGGACCTCGTGGAGCGCGAGTGGACGCAGGCCCACCCCGGTGACGAGGTCGTCGGACGCCACCTCGGCACCGACCCCGTCCCGGCGACCGCGTGGGCCGACGCCGTGTCCGGCGCCTACGTCCCGGCCGACCAGCGCTCCCAGGCCCAGCACGACGCCGCCGCGCTCGCGGCGACGCTGGTCGACGAGCTCGTCGCCGCGGACGCGCTGCTGTTCGCCGTACCGCTGTACAACTTCGGGGTCTCGCAGCACTTCAAGACCTACGTCGACCTGGTCGTCACCGACCCGCGGATGGCGGCCGGCCAGGCGCCGGCGATCGCCGGCAAGCCCGCCGTGCTCGCGACGGTCCGCGGTGGCGCCTACGGAGCCGGCACCCCCCGCGAGGGCTGGGACCACGCCACGCCGTGGATGCGCCGCATCCTCGAGGACGTGTGGGGTCTGGACCTGCGCGTGGTCGAGGAGGAGTTCGGGCTGGTCGGGGTGAACCCGGCGCTCGACGAGTTCGCCGACCTCGCCGAGATGATGCGGGCCGAGGCCGCTGCGCTCGCGACCGAGCACGGCCGTGCGCTGGCGGACGCGCTGCGCCGAGCGGCCTGAGCCGGACCGGTCCGCCCGTCGGCCGACGGAGGTGCTGGGGCGCTGGGGCCCATGGGACAGGCGGACCGAAGACCCTTGTCATGGGGCCGTCCGGCACGCAACGGTGACCGTGAGGAGGCCCCATGAGCAAGAGACTGCCCGAAGGCGCCGACGACGTCGGCGGTGACCCGCTGCCGTCCGACCGTGACCCGTCGGACTACACCAAGGCCGGACGGCTCAAGTCCGTCGTCTACGAGGCGGAGATGGAGCGACTGCAGGAGCAGCTGGTGCTGCTGCAGTACTGGATCGCCTCGCAGGGACTCAAGGTCGCGGTGATCTTCGAGGGCCGGGGCTCCGCGGGCAAGGGCGGCGCGATCAAGCGGATCACCGAGCGCACCAGCCCGCGCTCCGTGCGCGTGGTCGCTCTGCCGACGCCGACCGAGCGCGAGCGGACGCAGTGGTACTTCCAGCGCTACGTCCAGCACCTGCCGGCCGCGGGGGAGATGGTCCTGTTCGACCGCAGCTGGTACAACCGCTCCAACGTCGAGTGGGTGATGGGCTTCTGCAGTGAGGACGAGCACCAGGAGTTCCTGCGCTCGTGCCCGGAGTTCGAGCGGATGCTGGTGCGGTCGGGGATCACGGTGCTCAAGTACTGGTTCTCGGTCTCCTTCGAGGAGCAGCGACGCCGGTTCGAGGCGCGCAACGCCGAGCCCCTGAAGCGCTGGAAGCTCTCCGACATGGACCTCGCCGAGCACGAGCTCTACGTGCGCTACTCGATGGCCAAGGACACGACGTTCCAGTACACCGACATCAAGCAGGCGCCCTGGTACGTCGTACCGTCGGACGACAAGCGAGCCTCGCGGCTCAACTGCATCAGCCACCTCCTGAGCCAGTTCGACTACGAGGACGTGGCGCCCGACGTGGTGCAGCTGCCGACGATGCGCGAGATCCCCTACATGCGCCCGCCCATGCACGAGCAGACGTTCGTGCCGAGGAGGTTCTGAGGGACGGTTTAGGTAAGGCAACCCTCAGTCCTTTATGCTCCTCCCGTGCCGAAGAAGCCCAAGTCGAAGTGCTGCGTCAGCAAGTCACGCTGCAAGCGCTGCCCGATCCGGATGCTGAAGAACGGCACGCTGCCGAAGGGCTATACGGTCAAGAAGCGCAAGCTCGTCAAGGCCGCCTGACCACCCCGCTGAGGAGCCCCGATGCCCGCAGAGCGATTCACCCGACGGCTCAACGAGCAGATCGGGAACGAGCTGGCCGCCCACAACCAGTACCTGTCCTGCGCCGTCCACTACGACGCCTTGACCATGCCGCAGATGGCGGCGTTCTTCTACGCTCAGGCGCTCGAGGAGCGCACGCACGCACTGATGATGGTGCAGTACCTGCTCGACACCGACGTCCCCGTGCTGATCTCCGGGGTCGAGGCCCCGGTGGCCTCGTTCGACGGCGTCGTGGCCCCGGTCGAGCTGGCGCTCGACCAGGAGCGTCGCGTCGCCGAGCAGATCGACGAGCTCCTGCGGATCGCCCGCGACGAGAGCGACTTCGCCTCCGAGCAGTTCATGCAGTGGTTCATCAAGGAGCAGGTCGAGGAGGTCGCCACCATGAGCGACCTGCTGGCCGTGGTCCGACGCAACACCGCCGACGTCGAGAACATCGAGGAGTACGTCGCCCGTGAGCAGGGCGGGGCCGGGTCCGACTCCGGCGCACCGCGGGCCGCGGGCGGCTGACGGCTACCAGCCCCTGGAGCCGGGGCCGCCCTTGAACGGGCCCACGACCCGGCTGGTGATCCAGCCGCCGTAGAAGCCGCCCTCCTGCGGCACCACGACCTCCCCGGCGACGGTGCATGCGTCCATCGCGGAGGGCATCACCGCGACGTGGTCGACCAGCGCCTCGAAGCCCGGCGAGGGCCGGCGGTAGGTCCAGCCGGCGCGCGTCGCGGTCCGTACCGGGGTGACCAGGTCGAGGTACGACGCCTCGCCCTTCCACTCGCAGTACGACGCACCGGTCGCCGGCCGCAGCACGCCGTCCGCGAAGGCGGTCATCGGTAGGTAGTACGTCGGCGGGTGGCTGGTCTCGAGGACGCGCAGGGCCTCGTGCGTCCGCGCGACCACCTGGTCGCCGAGCCGGATCTCGACCAGGTCGTCGGTCGGGTCCACCCGCGGCGGTCGGGGGTACTCCCACACGGACTCCTGTCCGGGACCGGGCCGGTCGGGTGCCGGCCTCACGTGGGGACCGGTGGATCGCCCTGGCGGCCGGCCGTCTGCTGGTTCAGCAGCCACCCGACCGCGAGGGAAGCGGCAGCGGCCACCCCGCAGACCGCGGCGAGCGTCCAGACCAGGAACTCGACGAAGTACGGCAGCCGGCGCGGGACGTCGTGGACCTGGGCGTCGGCCACCAGACCCAGGATCGCCAGGGTCACGGCCATCGCACCGAGCACGACGGTGACCCCGAAGAAGGCGCTCACGATCGTGGGGAGGGGCGGCCTGGGCGGCTTGGGTGCCGACTCCAGGGGAGGCAGCCGAGCGGGGCGCCACCGCACGACGGCCTCGGTCTTCAGAGGGCCGTAGATGTGGGGGAACATCACCCCGTCCACGTCGTCCTCCCGCCAGGGCACGTCCAGGAGGTCGGTCTCGATCTCGAGCACGACCAGGGGCTCGGTGACATCGCCGTAGTGGGTGTCGAGGACCTCTCTGACCTGCTCGTGCCGCGCGGCGTGGAGGAAGCCCGCCTCGGCCAGCGTCGCGCCGTACGTCGAGGTCGTGTAGGTGCCGTCCGCCTCCGCCTGCTTCCAGTCGGCCAGCGTCGCGATGTGGAAGATCCGCACACCGGCATCCTGCCGCACGCTGGCACAGTGGGGCCATGAGCGACCTCCACTGTCCGGCCCGGATCCTCGTGGCGCGCCACGGCGAGGCGGAGTACGAGTCCGACGCGATGACGGGCGCGGGCGGCAGCCTCACGGCGCTGGGCCGCGACCAGGCGCAGGCCCTCGGCGAGCGGCTCGGCGGCGAGCGGGTGGCCGGGATCGTGACCAGCGACCTCGCCCGTGCCGTCCAGACGGCCGAGCTCGCCGCCCGGTTCCTCGACCTGCCGGTGAAGGTGCGCGAGGGGCTGCACGAGTTCCCGCCCGGCGACTTCCGGGGGCGGCCCTACGACCACGCGTTCTTCGGCGCGATGGCGAGATCCTGGCTGGTCGGCGACCTGGAGGTCGGCGTGCCTGGCGGGGAGACCGGGCGAGAGGCGGCCGACCGGGTGCTGGGCGTGCTCGACACGGTCGCCGACCAGTACCGCGGCGAGACCCTGCTCGTGGTCAGCCACGGGGGCGTGATCCTCGCGTTGTGGGGCGCCATCGCTCCGGGCTCGCCCGCCGCGCCGGATCCCGACCGGATCGCCAACTGCTCGACGTACGTGCTGGAGCGCGACGCCGACGGGTGGCGGATCGGCGTCGCGTGACCATCGAGGACGAGGCGGTCGCCGCTGTCCGCGCCGGCGCGGCCGACGTCTTGCAGGCGAGCTGGCGCGAGGCGGACGGCTTCTGCCCGCCGAACCCCGAGGTCTACCCCCACCAGTGGTTGTGGGACTCCTGCTTCCACGCCGTCGCGTGGTCGGCCCTCGGCGACGGCGGCCGCGGTGTCCGAGAGCTGACGAGCTGCCTCGGCGCGCAGCTGGACAGCGGGTTCGTCCCGCACATGCGCTATCTCGGCCCGAGCGCGAACCGCGGCCCGCTGACCGACCGGTCGTCGTTCACCCAGCCACCGATCTACGCCCACGCCGCGCTCGTGCTGGCCCGGGCCGGCAGCCACCCCGGCGCCGCCCTGGTCGGCAGGATCTCAGCGGGGCTCGAGTGGCTCTGGCGGCACCGTCGGACGCCCGAGGGGCTGGTCTACGTCGTGCACCCCTGGGAGACCGGGACCGACGACTCCCCGCGCTGGGACGACTGGGTCTCCCTGCCCGGCTACGACCATGCCGCCTACAGCGCATTCGACCGGGAGCTGGTCGAGGAGACCTGCTTCGACAGCGCCGGAGCGGCCGTCTGGTCGCGGTCGTTCGCGAGCGCGCCGGCGTCGTTCAACGCCCTCTGCGCACACGCCGCCTCGGAGTGCGCGGCCCTCACCGGGGACGACGTGTGGCGCGAGCGAGGTGAGGAGCTGGCCGGGGTGGCCGACGACCTGCTCTGGGACGAGCACGAGGGGCTCTGGATCGACCGGCCGCTGATCGGAGGCGGACCGCGGTGCCGAGTCCCGACGCTGGACGGGACCCTGGGCGCGCTGGTGACCGGCGATGCCGGGAAGGCCGAGCGGGTACTCGGCCAGCTGAGCGACCCGGACCGGTTCGGCGCGCCGTACGGGCCGGCGTACCTGCCTCGCCGGCACGCCTCCTACGACCCCGGCCAGTACTGGCGCGGGGCCGCCTGGCCGCAGCTGAGCTACCTGTCCGCGCTCGCGGCCGCGCGCTGGGGGGACGACGAGACGTACGCCGGCATCAGGGAGCGGTCGTACGCCGGGGTGCTCTCCTCGGGCTTCGCGGAGTACTGGAACCCGGAGGACGGGGCCGGGCTCGGAGCGATCCCGCAGGGCTGGGCGGCCGTGGTGGCGGCGCTGTGACCCGGCTCATCCGAGCAGGCCGCGGTGCACGACGTCGAGCACGGTCTCCAGGAGCGGCTCGCGCATCTCGGCGGGCACCTCGCGGAGCGGGCCGTGGACGCTGAGGTCGGCGAACCCGTGCACCGCCGCCCAGCAGGCGACGTCGGCGCCCACACGACGCTCGGGTGTCACGGCGCCGCAGGCGACCAGCTCGTCGAGCACGCCGTTCAGCACGGCGTAGGGGCCGGTCAGCGTCGCCGGGCCGCTGTGGGTGACGGCGCCCTCGTGGACGGTGAACGCGACCGCGAACAGGCCCGGCTCGCGCAGGGCGAAGGCGACGTAGGCGCGGCCGGTCTCGCGCAGGCGCTCGATCGCGCGAGCGGTGGGGTCGGTCAGGGTCACGGAGTCGATGCGCGTGCGCATCGCCACCTCGAGATCGGCCATGGCGCAGTCGGAGACCTCGGACAGGAGAGCGGCGCGGTCTGAGAAGTGGCGGTACGCCGCGTTGTGCGACACCCCGGCACGGCGGGCGACCTCGCGCAGCACCACGCCGTCGGGGCCGGTGGTGCGCGCCAGCTCGACCGCGGTGTCGACCAGGACGGGGCGCAGGTTGCCGTGGTGGTAGGGCTGCCCGCTCGTGCTCACGGCTCGATGGTAGAGGATGTTGACACTGGTCACATCATCGACGTACCGTGATGTTACCAGCGTCCACATAGGACGCCTCGTACCCCGGAGGTCAGCATGAGGAACCACAAGGCGTTGATCCTGGCCACGGTCTGCGCAGCCGTCCTCGCCATCAACCTGGACACCACGATCGTCAACGTCGCGCTGCCGTCGATGTCGCGCGAGCTCTCCGCCGGCACCCGCCAGCTGCAGTGGGTCGTCGACGGCTACAACCTGGCGTTCGCCGGGCTCGTGCTGGCTGCGGGCTCGCTGTCGGACCGCTTCGGCCGCCGACCCGCCCTGATCATCGGGCTCGTCGGCTTCGCCTTCGCGAGCGCCGCCGGCGCCCTGGTCCACTCGGCCGAGGCGCTGGTCGTCGCCCGCTTCGCGATGGGGACGTTCGCCGCGCTGATCTTCCCGACCACCCTGTCGATCATCAGCAACACCTTCCGGGAGCGTCGGGAGCGCGCCGCCGCCCTCGGCGTCTGGGGAGCGGTTGTCGGTCTCGGGGTCGCGACCGGCCCGATCACAGGCGGGGTGCTGCTCGAGCACTTCTACTGGGGCAGTGTGTTCTGGGCCCTGGTGCCGCTCGCGCTCCTGACCGCCGTCGCCGCGTTCGTGTTCGTGCCCGAGTCACGCGACCCCTCCGTGCCGGGGCTGGACTACGCCGGGCTCGTGCTGTCGGTGGCGATGCTGGTCACCCTCACCTACACGATCATCGAGGCTCCGAGCCACGGCTGGTCGTCCGCGGCGACCGTCGGCGGCTTCGCGGCCGCGGCCGTCCTGCTCGCGACGTTCGTGGTCTGGGAGCGGCGGACGCCGCATCCGATGCTCGACGTGACGCTGTTCAAGGACCGCCGGTTCAGTGCCGCGAGCGGTGCCGTCACGATCACCTTCTTCGCGCTGTTCGGCTTCATCTTCCTCGTCACGCAGTACTTCCAGTTCGTGCGCGGCTACGGGACCCTCTCGACGGGTGCGCGGATCCTGCCGGTGGCGCTGAGCATCGCGGTCGCCTCGGTGGTCGGGGCGGCCCTCGCGCCCAGGATCGGGACCAAGATCGTGGTCACCACCGGGATGGTGCTCTTCGGGACGGCGTTCCTGTGGATCTCCACCTCGTCGGTCACCACGTCGTACGCGCAGGCCATCGTGCCGCAGATGGTGCTGATGGGCCTCGGCATGGGCCTCATCTCGACGCCGGCCACCGAGTCGATCCTGCTCGTGCTGCCGCCCGCGCGGGCCGGGGTCGGGAGCGCGGTCAACGACGCGACCCGTGAGCTGGGTGGCACCCTCGGCGTCGCCGTCGTGGGGTCGGTCTTCTCCTCGGTGTTCGGCTCCCACCTGGCGTCGGGGTCGTACGCCGCCCTGCCGCGTGACCTGCTGGGCCGCGCCCAGGACTCGGTGGGAGTCGCGCAGGCCGCGGCCGTGCAGGACCCGCGGCTGGTGTCGGCCTTCCACGACTCCTTCATGGCGGCGATGTCGACCGCCTGTGTGGTGGTGGGGCTGCTCTGCCTGGTGGGTGCGGTCGGCGCCGCGTTGCTGCTGCCCGGCCGGATCCCGGCCCAGGTCGAGATCGAGGAGGCCGTCGCCGCTCCTGCCGCCGCCTGACCCCCGCCGCCCGCGACCGCGCCGGGGTGGGTGGTGCGTCAGATCGAGGGTCGACATCGAGGTGGTCACCGTGCCGGTGCCGGCCCAGGAGGAGATCGCCCGCGACAACGCGACGGTCCACGTCGACGCGGTCATCCCGTTCCGCGTGGTCGACCCGTGGCGGGCAGAGGCGTTCCGTCGCGGACTCCAGGTCCGCGATCCTGCCGGTCGCCCGCCCGTGACCTCCTCCCGGGGGCCGGCGCTTCCGCTGCTAGAACAACCGCAGGGACGGGTCGTCGAGCCCCCGCAGGGCGTCGTAGTCGACCACGGCGCAGCTGATGCCGCGGTCCTCGGCGAGGACGCGGGCCTGGGGCTTGATCTCCTGGGCCGCGAAGATGCCCCGCACGGGTGCCAGCAGGGGATCGCGGTTGAGGAGCTCGAGGTAGCGGGTGAGCTGCTCGACGCCGTCGATCTCGCCGCGCCTCTTGATCTCCACGGCCACGCTGGCGCCTCCGGCGTCGCGGCACATCAGGTCGACCGGCCCGATCGCGGTGGGGAACTCCCGCCGTACGAGCGTCAGCCCGTCGGCCAGGGTGGCTGGGTGTTCGGCCAGCAGCTCCTGGAGATGCTTCTCCACGCCGTCCTTCTGCAGGCCCGGGTCGATGCCGAGCTCGTGCGAGGTGTCGCTGAGGACCTCCTCGATCAGGATCCGCAGGGTGTCCTCCGCCTTGCTGGTGACCGTCCAGAGAGCGACCCCCTCGTCGGTCGTGCCCTCACGCAGGGTGCACGGGGGCGACATCCAGTTCAGCGGCTTGTAGGAACCGCCGTCGGAGTGCACGAGCACCGACCCGTCTGCCTTGATCATCAGCACCCGGGTCGCCATCGGGAGGTGGGCGGTCAGGCGTCCGGCGTAGTCCACCTGGCAGCGCGCGACCACGATCCTCACGGGCGGGGAATCTACCCGGTGCGGCAGACTCGGCCGCATGTCGGACCGGGTGGTCGTCGTCGGAGCGGGCGTCGTCGGCCTCAGCTGCGCGTTGCGGCTGCTCGAGGCCGGCCATCGGGTCGACGTCCTGGCCCGCGACCTGCCCCTGGAGACGACCTCGAGCGTCGCCGCTGCGGTCTGGTACCCGTACCTGGCCCTGCCGCAGGACCTGGTGACGGCCTGGGGCCGGACGACGTACGTCGCGCTGGCGCGGCTCGCTGCCGACGAGCGCAGCGGCGTCGTGATGCGCCGCGGCACCGAGCTCCTCATGGAGCCTGCGCCCGACCCGTGGTGGGTCGAGGCCGTGCCCGGTCTGACGCGCGTCGCACCGCGAGCGCCGTACGGCGACGGGTGGTCGTTCGTGGCGCCGGTGGTCGAGATGCCGCGCTACCTCGCCTGGCTCCAGGCGCGCGTCGAGGAGGCTGGCGGCAGCGTGACCCGGCTGGCGATGGCGCACCTGCCGGAGGGGCCGCTGGTCGTGAACTGCTCGGGGCTGGGCGCGCGGCTGCTGGCCGGTGACCCGTCGGTGACGCCGGTGCGCGGCCAGGTGGTCGTCGTCGAGCAGATCGGGCTCGAGGAGTGGTGGCTGGCCGAGGACGGTCCGACGTACGTCATCCCGCGCAGCACCGACATCGTGCTCGGCGGAACGGAGGAGCCGGGTGAATGGGACCGCCACCCCGATGCCGACGTCGCGGCAGACCTCCTGCGCCGCGCGTCCGCGCTCGTGCCCGCCCTGTCCGACGCTCGTGTGCTCCGGCACAAGGTCGGGCTGCGCCCGGCGCGACCTGCCATCCGCCTCGAGCGGGTCGGTCGCGTGATCCACTGCTACGGCCACGGTGGCGCCGGCGTCACCCTGTCCTGGGGCTGCGCCGACGAGGTGGTCGCACTGGCATCCGGTGCCTGACCGACGGGCCCCGGTGAGGCTCGGTCACACCACCATCGTGTGAGGAACCTCGCGGCGGTGGGCCCGGGATCGCGTGGAAGGATGCGGCCATGACCAGCCCCACCCCCGAAGCAGCGTCGTCCCGCCAGTTCACCACGATCGGCGTCGTCGGTCTCGGCACGATGGGCGCCGGCATCGCCGAGGTCTTCGCGCGCAACGGCTTCTCGGTGGTGGGCGTCGAGGTGAACGACGAGAGCCTCGAGCGCGGCCGTCAGCACCTCGAGCACTCCACCCGGCGGGCTGTCGCGCGCGGGAAGCTCAGCGAGGAGGACCAGCGGGCACTGGTCGACCGCGTCACCTTCACCACCGCGATGAAGGACCTCGCCGACGCCGACTTCGTGGTCGAGGCGGTCGTCGAGTCGCTCGACGTCAAGAAGGCGATCTTCCGCGACCTCGAGGCGATCGTGAAGCCCGAGGCGATCCTGGCGACCAACACCTCGAGTCTGAGCGTCACGGAGATCTCGACGGCCAACGCCCACCCGGGCCGGGTGATCGGGGTCCACTTCTTCAACCCCGCGCCGGTGCAGAGCTTCGTGGAGATCATCCGGACCGTCGTCACCGAGCCCGATGTGCTGGACGACGTGCGGTCCCTCGTCGGCCGGCTGGGCAAGAACCCCGTGGTCTGCGGCGACCGGGCCGGGTTCATCGCCAACACGCTGCTGTTCGGCTACCTGAACCACGCGGCCTCGATGTACGAGGCCCGGTTCGCCTCGCGCGAGGACATCGACGCCGCGATGCGGTTCGGCTGCGGCTATCCGATGGGCCCACTGGCGCTGCTCGACCTGATCGGCCTCGACACGGCGTACGAGATCCTCGACACGATGTACAAGCAGGGCCGCGACCGGCTCCACGCGCCCACCCCGATCCTCAAGCAGCTGGTGACCGCGGGCTTCCTCGGCCGCAAGACCGGGCGCGGTTTCTACACCTACGAGGACGCCGACAGCCCGGTCGTCGTCGCCGACGCGCACACCCCGAGCCCCGACGACAAGCCCCAGCTGGTCCGACCGATCTCGCGGGTCGGCGTGGTCGGCACCGGCACCATGGCCACCGGCATCGTCGAGGTCTTCGCCAAGGCGGGGTACGACGTGACCTACGTGGGCCGCGCGCAGGCCAAGGTCGACGGAGTGCGGGCCGCCATCGAGCGGTCGCTCGACAAGGCGATCCAGCGGGGCAAGCTCGAGGAGTCCGTCAAGCCCGAGGTGCTCGCCCGGCTGAACGGCACCACCAGCCTCGACGACCTGGCGGACGCCGACCTCGTGGTCGAGGCGATCGCCGAGGACCTCGCGGTCAAGACCACTCTGTTCGAGAACCTCGACGAGATCTGCAAGCCGGGCGCGATCCTGGCCACGACCACCAGCAGCCTCCCGATCATCTCCTGCGCGTCGGCCACGACGCGGCCGCAGGACGTGATCGGGATGCACTTCTTCAACCCCGCGCCGGTCATGAAGCTGGTCGAGGTGGTCTCCACCGTGACCACGGGCGACGACGTCCGCGAGACCGTCCTCGCCCTGTGCGAGCAGGTCGGCAAGGTCGCCGTCTCCTGTGGTGACCGGGCCGGCTTCATCGTCAACGCACTGCTGTTCCCCTACCTCAACGACGCGGTGAAGATGCTCGAGGCGCACTACGCCACCGCCGACGACATCGACATCGCGATGAAGCAGGGCTGCGCCCTGCCGATGGGGCCTTTCGAGCTCCTCGACGTGGTCGGCAACGACGTGTCGCTCGCCATCCAGCGCGAGCTCTACCTGGAGTTCCGCGAGCCCGGCTTCGCCCCCGCCCCGCTGCTGGAGCACCTGGTCACCGCCGGCTACCTCGGTCGTAAGACGCAGCGTGGCTTCCGCGACTACAGCGCGTGAACAGCCACTAGGGTTCCCCCATGTCGACGGGCCGTCTGGAAGCCTTCAGCGACGGCGTGCTCGCGATCATCATCACGGTGATGGTGCTCGAGCTGAAGCCACCCGAGGGTGCGGAGTTCTCGGACCTGCAGGGCTCCGCGACGAGCCTGCTCACCTACGTCCTGAGCTTCGTCTACATCGGCATCTACTGGAACAACCACCACCACCTGTTCCAGATCGCCACGACCATCGACGGTCGGGTGCTCTGGGCCAACCTCCACCTGCTCTTCTGGCTCTCGCTCTACCCCTTCACCACCAACTGGATGGACGAGCACTTCGGCGAGGCGTCGGTCGTCGTGTACGGCGTGAACCTGCTGCTGGCCGCGATCGCGTTCACGATCCTCACCCGAGTGATGATGCGGATACCGGACAGCCGGGAGCGCATGCAGGAGGCGTTCGGCACGGACCTCAAGGGCAAGATCTCGCCGCTGCTCTACGTCGCGGGCATCCTGCTGGCGTTCGTCGAGCCGTGGCTCGGCCTGATCCCGTTCGTCGCGGTCGCACTGATCTGGCTGGTCCCCGACCGCCGCATCGAGCGCTATCTGGAGGCACACCCGCCGACCGCGGGGGAGACCCTCGGCCGCTGACGCGTCGTTTGGCCGCCGGAGCGGCCTCAGTCCAGGCAGAACTCGTTGCCTTCGGGGTCGGCCATCACGATGAAGCCCTGACTCATCGGGGGAGCCGGCTCGGAGCGTCGGACTCGAGAGCCGCCGAGGGCCACCAGTCGCTCGCACTCGGCCTCGAGCGCAGCCATCCGCTCGTCGCTGCCCTCGATCCCCGGCGCGGCCCGGACGTCGAGGTGGAGCCGGTTCTTCGCGGTCTTGCCTTCGGGCACCCGCTGGAAGAAGAGGCGTGGCCCGCGCTCCTCCGGGTCGAGCGAGGCGGAGGCCATGTTGCGGTCCTCCGCGGGGACACCCCAGCGGTCGAGCGCGTCGTCCCACGTGTCGAACCCGTCGGGCGGCGGCTGGAAGGTGTAGCCGAGCACCTCGTTCCAGAAGCCGGCGAGGGCGTTCGGGTCGGCGCAGTCGAAGGTGACCTGGACGGTGCGGCTCATGCGGGCTCCTCGTGCCGGTGGTACAGTGGAGGTCACGGAGCAGGCAGATCTCCGCCCCGTGGTGGATCAGCTCCCGGTTGATGTGGAGTACGAGATCGGAGAGCGGGGCCTCGGCGAAGAACCCCTCGGCCGGACCGCACGGGCGGGCGAGCCCCTCCTCGCCCAGCTCCTCGACCCCCGCCGACCAGGCGTCGTACGCCGCGTCCAGCTGCTGCAGCGCCTCGTCGGCGGAGCCGGCAAAGACCCAGGTCTCCGGGTCGGCCGGGGGTCCGCCGAAGTGGTGGGCGGTGCGCTCGGCCAGGCAGCTGCGCGTCATGTGCGCCAGCCGCCACGCGATCGTGGTCACCGGTGCGGGCGACGGCTCCGGCCAGGAGTAGTCGAGCACCAGGTCGCCGCCCCCGGCGGCGTCGTCGCTGACCGCCTCGCCGCGCGGGCGCAGGCTCCAGCACCCGGGGACCGGCTCCCAGAAGTACTCCTCGTCCGTGAGGCCGTCGAGACGTGGCCGGAACATCTGGTGGTAGTGGAAGTCGAGCTGGTCGCGCAGCCGAGCGTTCCAGCCACGCGTCGCCCAGTCGTGGATGTCGGTCACGAGCCGACCTCCTCGGCCGGCTTCCAGGCCTCGAGGAAAGGCAGGTCGGGCAGTCCGTCGCGGGCCGCGACGAGGGCGTACATGGTGGCGCCGTCGAGCGTCTCGCGGACGATGTCGCCGTGACCTGCGTGGCGGGCCAGCTCCTCCATCAGGTGCCACCAGACCCAGCGGACCGACCACGCCGCGACGTCCTTCGGGAACCAGGGGGCGTCCGGCACCGGGACCGGCGTGTCCAGGTCGAGCCGGCGTACGGCGTCGAGCACCGCCGCGCTCACCTCGTCGAAGTCGGCGAGCAGGTCGTCGAGAGAACCGTCCGCGTCGAACCGGAACCCGTCCAGGTAGTCGTCGACGCCGCCACGCCGGGGCGGGCGCCGCCGGGGCGGCCTCGGCGCTCGCAAGCCACTGGCGCTGCGTCAGCGTGGCGTGCCGGACCAGCCCACCGAGGCTGAGGGTCGAGGCGCTGGGCGCGGCTGCCGCCTGGGCCGGGGTGAGCCCGAAGACGAGGGCGCGGAACGCATCCTGCTGCTGGGCCAGGAAGGCGGCGATGGCGTCGGTCTCGTCGGCGACGGGTGGGGCGTGAAGAGCCATGACGGGTCCTTTCGGGTCGGTGCTGCCAGTGTCGCCGCCAAACAGGACAGGACCTGTCCGCTATCGGTGACAGACTCGGCCCCATGGCCGAGACCACCGAGCGACTGCTCCACCTGCTCGGGCTGCTCCAGCAGCGGCCCGTCTGGACCGGGCCCGAGCTCGCCGAGCGGCTCGGCGTGACCACCCGGAGCGTACGGCGCGACGTCGAGCGGCTGCGGGGGCTCGGCTATCCCGTGCAGGCCACCCAGGGGGTCGGCGGTGGCTACCAGCTCGGCCGTGGCCGTGGGCTGCCGCCGCTCCTGCTCGACGACGCCGAGGCCGTCGCCGTCGCGGTGTCGCTGCGGATGGCCGCCGGTGGCACGGTCTCCGGAGCCAGCGAGGCTGCGCTCCGGACCCTGGCGAAGCTCGACCAGGTGATGCCGCCGCGGTTGCGTAGTGAGGTGCGCGCGATCCACGAGGCGACCCAGACGCTCGACCAGGGGCAGAGCCCCGTCGACGGCGAGGCCCTGCTGCGGCTGGCCCGCGCCTGCCGCGACCTGGTGCGGGTGCGGTTCGACTACGAGGCCCGTGACGGTACGCCGAGCTCCCGCACCGTCGAGCCGGTCGGACTGGTCGCCACGGGCCGCCGCTGGTACCTGATGGCCTACGACGTCGACCGCGCGGACTGGCGCACCTTCCGGCTCGACCGGTTGCAGGCCGTCGAGCCGACGACCTGGCGGTTCCGCGAGCGGGAGCACGAGGATCCCGCTGCGTTCGTGCAGCGCGGCGTGGCCAGCGCGGCCTACCGCTACCAGGCGCGGGTGCTCGTCCATGCGCCGCTGGCCGAGGTCGTCGAGCGGACGAGTGTGCGGTCGGTCGTGCTGACCGCGGTGGACGACGCCACCACGCTCCTCGAGGCGGGCTCCGAGACGCTCTACGCCCTCGCGTTCCACCTCTCCTCGCTGGGCTGGGAGTTCGAGGTGCAGGAGCCGGCCGAGCTCCGTGAGGCTCTCGCCGCGATGGGCGGCCGGGCGCTGCGGGCCGCCGGAGGCGGCTGACCGCACCACGTAGGCTCCTGACATGGAGTGGGTGCTGGTCGTCCTCGTGGTGATCGCGGTGGCGGCGGTCGTCGTGATCCGGCGTCGCAACGCGGAGCTGAAGGCCCGGCGCGCGGCGGCCGAGCTCGAGCCGGTGAAGAAGCTCGCGTTCGAGGACGTGACCGCACTGGGGGTCGAGCTCCAGGACCTCGACCTCGAGCTCGCCGGGAAGCCGCTCGACCCGGGCGCGAACGCCGACTACCAGCGCGCACTCGACAGCTACGAGTCCGCCAAGACCGCCGCGGACCGGATCGCCCGCCCCGAGCAGGTGCAGGACGTGACCGAGATCCTCGACGACGGGCGCTACGCGATCGCCTGCGTCCAGGCTCGGGTGGCGGGAGACCCGCTCCCGACGCGTCGTCCGCCCTGCTTCTTCGACCCGCGGCACGGTCTCTCGGTCGCGGAGGTGCCGTTCTCCCCGGGCGGGGGCGCGGAGCGTCAGGTGCCGGCCTGTGCGTTGGACGCCGAGCGGGTCCGAGCGGGTGCGGACCCCGACGTACGTCAGGTCATGGTCGGTACCCGCCGCGTGCCGTACTGGGAGGGCGGCCGCGCCTACCGGCCCTACGCCGCCGGCTACTTCGGTGGCTTCGGGCCGCTGGACTGGATCTTCATGGGGTTCATGTTCGAGGGCATGGGCGACGGGCTCGGAGGGCTGGCGGCCGGCATGGGCGACGGTCTGGGTGACCTCGCCGGCGGGATCGGCGACGGCATCGGCGACATCGGCAGCGGGATCGGGGACGTCTTCGACGGGTTCGACTTCTGATGCGTCGAGTTCCGTACGCCGTGCTGGTGGCGCTGCTCCTCGCGCTGGTGGCCGAGCCGGCCTCGGCGGCGACCGTCACGCTGCCGCCGACCGGCACCGACTGGGACTACCAGCTCGGCGGAGCCCGCCCGGTGGCCGACCAGGTCGGGATCGTCGAGCGCGACCGCCGGGCGAAGCCGGTCAGCGGGCGCTACAACGTCTGCTACGTCAACGGCTTCCAGACCCAGCCGAACGAGAAGCGCTTCTGGCAACGACACCGCTCGCTGGTGCTCGAGCGCGGCGGGAAGCCGGTCGTCGACTCGGCCTGGGGCGAGTGGCTCCTCGACATCCGCACGTCTGCGAAGCGCGCGGCGCTGGCGCGGATCATGGGCCGGTGGACCGCCGGCTGCGCGGCCGACGGTTTCGACGGCGTGGAGTACGACAATCTCGACTCGTTCAGCCGCAGCCACGGGCTGGTGACCCGCGGCGACGCCAAGGCCTTCGCGGTCCTGCTGGTGAAGAAGGCGCACGCCCACGAGCTCGCCGCCGCCCAGAAGAACTGGGCGGAGTGGGACGGCACCTCGGTCGGCTTCGACTTCGCGGTCGCCGAGCAGTGCGCGCAGTACCGCGAGTGCGGCAGCTATGTCGCGTCGTACGGCCGTCACGTGCTGGCCGTCGAGTACCGCGACCGGGCGTTCCACCGGGCCTGCCGGAACTGGTCCGACCGGATCGCCGTCGTGCGACGCGACGTGGACCTGACCACCCACGGCACCCGCCGATGGTGCGGCTAGCCGTGGCTGCCACCCCCTCGACCGACGACGGGACCGAACCGAGCTCCCTGCACACCACCGAGCTCGGTGACACCGGCTCCCTCGTCGTGTTCGCCCACGGGCTGTTCGGCCAGGGGCGCAACTGGACCCAGATCGGCAAGGCGCTGGCCGATCCCGACCGGCCCGACCGCCACCGGGTCCTCCTGGTCGACCTGCCCCATCACGGCCGCTCGGGATGGGAGGACGAATTCGACTACGTCGGGATCGCCGATCGCGTGGCCGGGCTCCTGGACGCGGACGACCCGGTCGCGCTGGTCGGACACTCGCTCGGTGGCAAGGTCGCCATGGTGCTGGCGCTGCGGCATCCCGACCTGGTGGAGCGCCTGTGCGTGGTCGATGTGTCGCCGGTGGCCTATGACCGTCTGTCGCAGTTCGAGAGCTACATCGCCGCGATGCGCGGGCTGGACCTGGGCTCGCTGTCGCGTCGCGACGACGCGGACGCGGCTCTCGCCGACGCAGTGCCCGACCCGACCGTGCGAGGCTTCCTGCTGCAGAACCTCCGGCGCGACGGCGAGGGATGGCGGTGGCAGGTCAACCTCGACGTGCTCGGCGCCGACCTCTCCGAGATCGGGGGCTGGCCGGAGGACCGGCTGTCCGGGGCCACGCCGTACCCCGGCCCGGTGCTGTGGCTCGCCGGCGGACGCTCCGACTACGTGGCGCCGACGTACGCCGCCGCCATGGACCGCTGGTTCCCGACGAACCGGCTCGTGACGATCAAGCAGGCCGGTCACTGGGTGCACTCCGAGCAGCCGGAGGTGTTCCTCGAGGTGCTCCGGCGGTTCCTCGACGCCGGCACTTGACCCCGGGCACTCCGAGCCTAATACTCGGATCAGAGTAATCAGATCGGAGGAGTGAGATGGCGCGTCGTCGGTTCAGCAACCTGTTGGCCCTGGCCGTCCTGTCGTGCCTCAACGAGCGGCCGATGCATCCCTACGAGATCTCGCAGACACTCCGCCAGCGCGGCAAGGACCAGAGCATCAAGCTCAACTACGGGGCCCTCTACGGCGTCGTCGAGTCGTTGACCAAGGCCGGCCTGATCGAGCCCCGAGAGACAGTCCGGGAGGGGAAGCGGCCCGAGCGCACCGTCTACGCGATCACCGAGGCGGGGGCGCAGGAGCACGACGAGTGGCTGGAGGACCTGATCGCCACCCCGGTGCGCGACTACCACTCCCTCGAGGCGGGGCTCGCGCTGATGGCGGGCCTGGCGCCCGACCAGGTCGTCCGCGCACTCGAGGAGCGCACGGTGAAGCTGCGGGTCGAGCTCGCCAGTGTCGAGGAGTCCCTCCGGATCGTCGAGGAGATGCGGCTCCCCGAGATCTTCAGCATCGAGGCCGACCTCCGCCAGGCCCTGCTACGGGCCGAGCTCGACTTCGTCACGGCGCTGGCCGAGCGGATGCGGACCGGCACCCTCACCGGTGTCGCCGGCTGGCGTCGTGTGCACGAGCTCCTGGCCGAGGGGATGACCCTCGATGAGATCTTCCGCGACCCGGTGGCCCACCTGGGGCCGGACGGCGAGCCGTTCGCGCCCTTCGTGGGCGGGTCCGGATAGCAGGAGACCCCCGTCCGGTGCGGCAACACCAGGCGGGGGTCGTCACCAGGAGCCGATCGCGAACGACCGCCCAGGGCGCACCTGCAGTCTACGCTGGCCGGCTCCTTCACCCGATGAAGGAGACACGCATGACACCCACCTCGATCCCGCCTGCCCTGCGGGCGGTCGGCCTGTTCAAGTCCTATCCGGGCGGCCGGGGCAAGCCGCCCGTCGTCGCCCTCGACGGCCTCGACTTCGAGGTCGCGCGCGGCACGGTGTTCGGCCTGCTCGGGCCGAACGGCGCCGGCAAGTCGACCACCGTGAAGATCCTGTCCACCCTGACCCGCGCCGACCGCGGCACCGCGGTCGTGGGCGGGATCGACGTCGGCGCCGACCCGGTCGCCGTACGACGACGGATCGGCCTGGTCTCCCAGCGACCGTCGAGCGACCCGATCGCCACCGGCCGGGAGAACCTCGTGCTGGCGGCCCGGATCCAGGGCCTGTCGAAGGCGGAGGCGGGCGAGCGGAGCGACTGGCTGCTCGACCGGTTCGGCCTCGCCGATGCGGCCGACCGGCTGGTCCGCACGTGGTCGGGCGGGATGAGTCGCAAGCTCGACGTCGCCATCGGGCTGGTCCATCGGCCGGAGGTCCTCTTCCTCGACGAGCCGACGACCGGCCTCGATCCCGAGGCACGGGCCGAGCTGTGGGCGGAGATCGGTCGGCTGGCCGGCGACGACGCCATGACGGTCCTGCTGACGACCCACTACCTCGACGAGGCGGACCGTCTGGCCGACCGGCTGGCGATCGTCGACCACGGCCGGGTCGCGGTCGAGGGGACGCCCGAGGCGCTCAAGAGCGAGCTGCACGGTGACACCGTCGTGGTCGAGGTCGCCGGGCCGGCGGACGCGAGCGGCGCCACCGACGCCCTGGCGGGAGTCTCGGGAGTCACCGAGGTGGTCGCGGACGGGACCACCCTGCGGGCCCGCGCCGACCTCGGCGCGCGCGCCGTACCGGCGGTGTTCGCGGCCCTTGACGAGCGTGGGATCGAGGTCGTCAGCGCCACGGTCGCGCGGCCCTCGTTGGACGACGTGTACCTGCGCTACGTCGGTCGCAGCTTCGAGCCGGTCCTGCTGCACGCGGAGGTGGCGTGATGAGCGTCGCCCTCGCCCACTCGGCGTACCTGACGCGCCGCTCGGTGACCGCCCTGGTGCGGCAGCCGATCTTCCTCGTCCTCACCCTGATCCAACCCATGGTCTGGCTGCTGCTGTTCGGCGAGCTGTTCGAGTCGGTCGTCGACATCCCCGGCTTCGCCGTCGACGGCACCTACCTGGAGTTCCTGGCGCCGGGCGTGGTGGCGATGACGGCACTCTTCTCGGCGGCGTGGGCCGGCACGGTCTACATCGACGACATGCAGCGCGGCGTCATGGACCGGCTGCTCGCCTCGCCGGTCTCGCGGGCCGCGATGATGAACGGCACCTTGGCCTACCAGTCGCTGACGTCGGTCGTGCAGACGCTGATCGTGCTCGGCGTGGCCTGGCTGCTCGGCGCCCGGTTCGCCTGGGGCGGGGTGCTGGTGACCGTGGTCGCGGCGATCCTGCTGACCGTGATCTTCGCGGCGCTCTCGAACGCCGTCGCCCTGCTGGTGCGCCAGCAGGAGGCGCTGATCGGCATCAGCCAGTTCACGGCGCTGCCGCTGACCTTCCTGTCCTCGGCGGTGATGACCCTGGCCCTCGCGCCGGCGTGGATCGCGGACATCGCGAGGTTCAACCCGCTCGACTGGGCCGTCGTGGTGTCCCGCGAGACCCTTCTCGGCATGCCGGACTGGTCGGCCGTCTGGCCGCGGCTCGGGGCGCTCCTCGTGGTGGCGTGCCTGATGGCGTGGCTGGCCACGCGGGCCTTCGGCGCCTACCAGAAGGCGGCGTAGGTCAGCCGGCCGAGCGGCGGGCGCGGTAGGCCGCGACCGCCGCTCGGTTGCCGCACGTCGTACTGCAGAAGCGGCGCGAGCGGTTGCGCGAGAGGTCGAGGACGAGGCCCTCGCAGTCGGGGTCGTCGCAGACGCCGAGACGCGACAGCTCGTCGGCCCGGATCACGTCGATCATGGCCATCGCGGTCTCCACGGCGATCCTGGTGGCCAGGGGCGCGTCGGCGACCACGGCGTGGATGTGCCAGTCGTGACTCCCGTGCCGCACCAGCTGGGGGAGGGCGTGCTCCTCGGCGAGCAGGTCGTTCACCAGGCCCGCCGCGGTGTCGCGGTCGCTGGTGAGGATGCTGCGCAGCCGCGGCCTCAGCCGGCGCACGCTCTCGAGCTCGGCGCCGTCGCCCAGTCGGGTGCCGGTGAACTCGTGGTCGTCGAGGAAGGCCACCAGGTCGGCCGGGGTGGTCAGGGTGTCGGGCTCGGCGCCGGAGTTGACCAGCGCCACGGCGGCGAGCAGTGACGCCTCTGTGTCATGAGTGAAAACCACGTTGACAGATTACACGTGCGCTCGTAGTGTCATGTGCCATGGCGACGATGACTCATGACGCAGGGCTGGTCGTCACGCGCCGCGCCCGAGTGGGCTTCGGTTTCGCGGCGCTGGCCGCAGCCTCCTTCGGTATGTCCGGCGCGCTGGCCTCCGCGCTTCTCGGCGCCGGTTGGAGCCCCGCGGCGCTCGTGCTGTGCCGGATCACGGTGGGGGCCTTGGTCCTGACCGGTCCCGCTGTCGTCGCGCTGCGCGGTCGCTGGCACCTGCTGCGCGTGCACGCGCGGCTCCTGGTGGCCTACGGCCTGGTCGCGGTCGCGGGCTGTCAGCTGGCCTACTTCAACGCCGTCGACCGGCTACCGGTCGCGGTCGCGCTGCTGATCGAGTACACCGCCCCGGTCGCCGTGATCGCCTGGCTCTGGGTACGGCGCGGTCACCGACCGTCGGGGCTGACCCTGACCGGGGCCGCTGTGGCAGGCGTCGGCCTGATGCTGGTCCTCGACGTGTTCGACGCCGGTGCCGTGGACGGGCTGGGCGTGGTGTGGGGCCTTCTCGCGATGGCGGGTTGCGCCTTCTTCTTCGTGGTCTCGGCCTCGGACGGCGACGTCCTGCCGCCGATCGTGCTGGCGGCGGGTGGGCTCGTCGTCGGGGCGGTGGGCCTGGCCGTGGCGGCCGCCGTCGGGCTGGTCGGTCTGACGGCGTCGACCGCCGACGCGTCGTACCGCGGGACGAGCGTGCCGTGGTGGCTGCCGGTCCTGGCGCTGGGCGTGGTCACGGCGGCGGTGGCGTACGTCGCCGGGATCCTGGCCGCGCGCGGACTCGGCGCCCGGATGGCGTCGTTCGCCGCGTTGCTCGAGGTGCTGTTCGCGGTGGTGTTCGCCTGGCTGCTTCTCGACCAGCTGCCGCGCGCCGTCCAGCTCCTCGGCGGGGTCTTCGTCCTCGCGGGCGTCGTGCTCGTCAAGCTCGGCGAGCCGCGCGAGCTGTGACCATCTCGGCGGGGTGAGCTGCACGTCTCGTCGGGCCCGATGGGTGGCTCGGTCGCCGCCGGATCGCGCCGATCCCCTGGGTCGGTGAGCACCGCCCGTCAGGGAGCTGGTGGCACACGCACCGACATCGGCTGGCGGCGGTCGACTGCGCTCAGGACTCGTCGTCGCCGAACCCGGACATCAGCTCGCGCAACGAGCCGAGCTGTGCCGAGATCGCCTCGCGGCGCTTGGTCATCCGGTCCACCTCGGCTGTGAGCGCGGCGAGGTTCCGCTCCTGCTCGGCGTGGCCGGAGGCGGCGAGCGCCTCGGCCTGGGTGCGTGCGGAGGCGACGATCTGCTCCGCCTCGCGCCGAGCCCGGGCGAGCAGGGCGTCGGCCTCGGTCTGGGCCTGCTGGCGGTGGGTGTTCGCCTGGTTGGTCGCCTCGCGGGCGCGGGCTTCGGCGGCCTCGGCCCGCTGCTCGGCCTCGTCGACGAGGCGCTTGGTCTCGGCGGTGGCGGTGGTGTGATGGTCGCTGGCCTCGCGGGCGAGGCGCTCCTTCTCGACGGCGAGAGTACGACGAGCCTCCTGCACCTCACGGTCGGCGGCGGCGCGTGCCTGCTCGGCCTCGCGCTGGGCGGTGACCCGCTGCTCCTTGGTCTCCTGCTCGGCCGCGAGTCGCAGCTGGTCGCTCTCCCTCTTGGCTGCTGCCCGCATGTCCTGCGCCTCGCTCTGCGCGAGCGACCGCTCCTGCTCGCTGTCGGCGGTGATGCGTGCCCGCATCTCGTCCAGCTCCTGCAGCTGGACCAGCCGCATGTCGTCGGCCTCCTTGGTCGCCTCGGCGCGGATGCTGAGGGCGTCGCGGTTGGCCTGCTCGCGGATCTCCTCGGCGTCGGCGTGACCCGCGGCCCGGATCTCGGCCGCCTCCTCCTCGGCGAGCCGGAGCATCGCGCTGGCCCGGCCCCCGAGCCCGGCGTACGACGGGTTGGCGTTCTCGGCGAGGTCGCGCCGGGCGGCCTCGAGCTCGGCCTCCAGCTCGTTGACCCGCTGCTCGGACTGGGTCAGCGCCGCGGCCACCCCGGACTTCTCCTGGAGCACCCGGTTCAGGTGGGCGTCGACCGAGGCCTTGTCGTAGCCCCCGCGCCGGACCGTCGCGAACGCCGGCGTGCCGGAGGAGGCCCCCGGCTGCGGCGCTTGGGCCGGGCGGGCGGGCGGGAGCGGACGGCCACCGGTGGCGGGTGCGGCCGTGGGCACGACCGGAGCCTGGCGGGTGGCCTCGCCGGCGGCCTCCGGCGCTGCGGGCTCCGGCGCGGCCGGCTCGGTGTCGGCGTCACCCGGGGCGGCAGTCGCCTGCGTCGGCTGCTCGGGATCGGCCTGCGTGGGCTTCGGTGCCGTGTCGGACGATCCCTGCGCCTTCAAGACCTGCGTCGGCTGCTCGTCGACGGCCTCGCCGTCCGGCTCGTCGAAGATGGACAGGCCCTGGTCGCTCATGGTGTGGACGCCCTCCCGGAACTCGGTGTGAAGGCCAGTGTGTCTGATGGGGTGACGTGGTTCCACACCGGCTCGCGGGTCGGTCCGGGACATCCGGGCGACACGCCGTACCCCGGCCGCGGGCGGGTCTCAGAGATCGCGGAAGGCGTTGATCGCGTCGAGATGTCGGGCCCGCATCTCCTCGTCGCGGACCCCCAGGCCCTCCTCCGGAGCCAGGCACAGGACCCCGACCTTGCCCTGGTGGAGGTTGTGGTGCACGTCCAGGGCTGCCTGTCCGACCTCGGCGAGCGGGTAGCTCCGCGAGAGGGTCGGGTGGATCATCCCCTTGGCGATCAGCCGGTTGGCCTCCCACGACTCGCGGTAGTTGGCGAAGTGGGAGCCGATGATGCGCTTGAGGTTCATCCACAGGTAGCGGTTGTCGTACTCGTGCAGGAAGCCCGAGGTCGACGCACAGGTGACGATCGTGCCCCCCTTGCGCGCGGCGTAGACGCTGGCCCCGAACGTCTCGCGTCCCGGGTGCTCGAAGACGATGTCGACATCCTCGCCGCCGGTCAGCTCGCGGATGTCGGAGCCGAAGCGCCGCCACTCCCGCGGGTCCTGGGTCCGCTCGTCCTTCCAGAACCGGTAGCCGGCCTCGGCCCGGTTGATGATCAGCTCCGCCCCCATCCGGCGGCAGATCTCCGCCTTCTCGTCGCTGGAGACCACGCAGACCGGGACGGCTCCGCCGTTGAGGGCGTACTGCGTGGCGAACCCGCCGAGCCCCCCGCTGGCCCCCCAGATCAGCACGTTGTCGCCCTGCTTCATGCCGGCGCCGTTGCGGCTGACGAGCTGGCGGTACGCCGTGCTGTTCACCAGCCCTGGCGAGGCCGCCTCCTCCCAGGTGAGGTGACCGGGCTTGGGCATCAGCTGGTTGGACTTGACGAGTGCGATCTCGGCGAGGCCACCGAAGTTGGTCTCGAAACCCCAGATCCGCTGCTCGGGATCCATCATGGTGTCGTTGTGACCGTCGGGGCTCTCGAGCTCGACCGACAGGCAGTGCGCGACCACCTCGTCACCCGGCTTCCAGAGGTGGACGCCCACACCGGTGGCCAGCACGACACCGGCCAGGTCGGACCCGACGATGTGGTAGGGCAGGTCGTGGCGCTTGCTCAGCGGGCTGACCCGGCCGTAGCGCTCGAGGAAGCCGAAGGTCGGCACCGGCTCGAAGATCGAGGTCCAGACGGTGTTGTAGTTGATCGCGCTCGCCATCACCGCGACCAGCGCCTCGCCCGGGCCGAGCTCGGGAAGCGGGACGTCCTCGACGTGGATCGAGCGGCGCGGGTCCTTGTCCTTGCTCGTCAGCCCTTCGAACATGCCGACCTCGTCGCGGTGGACGGTGGCGGCGCGGTAGCTGTCGGGCATCTCGAGGGCGGCCAGGTCCTCCGCGGTCGCGGTGTCGGACAAGATGGCGTCGAGGATCTGCTGCACGGTCGTCTCCAGTGTGCTCGGGGGCGATGTGGGTCGCACCCTAGTGGCGCCCACTGGTGATGTGCGGCGGGTGAGACTGACGTCTCACGAGGGGCCTCGTGTCGTGGCAGAAGACGCGGAACGAAGGGCATCCCGCCTCGGGTGAGTCGCGCCCCCGCTCCGCGGTCGATCGTCGAACCGACCGGGCACGGGTCAGTCGGCGGCTGCGGCGGGCTCGACGAGCTCCACGAGGACGCCACCCGCGTCCTTGGGGTGGACGAAGTTCACGCGCGAGTCGCTGGTCCCACGCCGGGGGGCGTCGTACAGCAGGCGGACGCCGCGTTCGCGCAGCACCGCGCACACGGCCTCGACGTCCGTCACCCGGTAGGCCAGCTGCTGCAGGCCGGGCCCGCTGCGGTCCAGGAACTTCGCGATCGTGGACGACTCGTCGAGGGGGGCGAGGAGCTGGATGCAGCTGCCGGAGTCGCCGACCGCGACCATCGCCTCCTCGACGCCCTGCTCCTGGTTGGTCTCCCGGTGCACGGTCCGCATGCCGAACGTGTCGCGGTAGAACGCGATCGCCTCGTCGAGGTCGGGCACGGCGATGCCGACATGGTCGATGTGGGTGAAGAGGTGAGCGGGGATGTCGAGGGCCATGCCCCCATCGTCGTACGGCGGGTCGCCGGCCGCACGGGGCGAGTGGCCCCGTCGCGTGTGACGTTTTCCTCAGCAGGGTCGTGGGTCCGGGCCTCGCGGGCGTCGCCCGGCGCTGGGTATCGTCACCGGTATCACCGAATCCCTGGCTGGAGGCACCATGTCCGGAACCGTCATCGTCGCCGGAGCACGTACGCCGATCGGGCGTCTGCTCGGCGGCCTGAAGTCCCTGTCCGCGGCCGACCTGGGCGGCGTGGCGATCCGGGGGGCGCTGGAGAAGGCGGGAGTGTCGGCCGACCAGGTCGACTACCTGATCATGGGTCAGGTCATCCTGGCCGGTGCCGGCCAGAACCCCGCCCGCAGCGCCGGCATCGCCGGCGGCCTGCCGCTCTCGGTGCCGTCGATCACGATCAACAAGGTGTGCCTGTCCGGCCTGAACGCGATCGCGCAGGCCGACCTCCTGATCAACGCCGGTGAGGCCGAGATCGTCGTCGCGGGCGGCATGGAGTCGATGACGAACGCCCCGCACCTGCTGCCGAAGTCGCGCGAGGGCTTCAAGTACGGCGACACCACGCTGGTCGACTCGATGGCCTACGACGCGCTCTACGACCAGGCCACGCAGCAGGCGATGGGCGCCCTGACCGAGGACTACAACGCCTCCCACACCGAGCTGACCCGCGAGGAGCAGGACGCCTTCGCGGCCGCCTCCCACCAGAAGGCCGCCGAGGCGTGGAAGAACGGCGTGTTCGACGAGGAGGTCGTCCCGGTCTCGATCCCCCAGCGCAAGGGCGACCCGCTGGTGGTCAGTGCCGACGAAGGGGTCCGGGGCGACACCACGGTCGAGTCGCTGTCGAGCCTGCGTCCGGCCTTCAGCAAGGACGGCACGATCACGGCCGGCTCGGCGTCCCAGATCTCCGACGGCGCGTGCGCGGTCGTGGTGATGAGCAAGGCGAAGGCGGAGGAGCTGGGGCTGGAGTGGCTCGCCGAGATCGGAGCCCACGGCATGGTCGCCGGACCTGACTCGACCCTGCAGCTCCAGCCGGCCAACGCGACGAGGCTGGCCTGCGACAAGGAGGGCATCGCCCCCACCGACCTCGACCTGGTCGAGTTCAACGAGGCGTTCGCGGCGGTCGGTCTCGACTCGACCCGCGCGCTCGGGCTCGACGAGTCCAAGGTCAACGTCAACGGGGGCGCCATCGCGCTCGGCCACCCGGTCGGGATGTCCGGCGCCCGGATCGTGCTGCACCTGGCGCTGGAGCTCAAGCGCCGTGGCGGCGGGGTCGGTGCGGCCGCCCTCTGCGGTGGCGGCGGCCAGGGCGATGCCCTGATCGTGCATGTGCCCGAAGCGTGAGCGCGCGTCGGTCCGTCACGCCCGCGCGACGGCGACGTAGCGGGCGAACTGCGAGGGCACGATTCAACGGAGTTCCTGCGTGAGCCGACGCTCCACGGGCGACGTCGACGACCTGGTCCGGCGCGCCCGTGAGGGTGACCCGCGGGCAGTGGCCCGGCTGATCTCGCTCGTCGAGGACCAGTCGCCGCTGCTGCGCGAGGTGATGGCCGCGCTCGCTCCCTACGCCGGGCACGCCCAGATCGTCGGGATCACCGGCTCCCCGGGGGTCGGCAAGTCCACCTCCACGGCGGCCCTGGTCGGTGAGCTCCGCGCGGTCGGACAGGCGGGTCGGCGTCCTGGCGGTCGACCCGTCGTCGCCGTTCTCCGGTGGGGCGCTCCTCGGCGACCGGGTGCGGATGCAGGACCACGCCCTCGACCGCGACGTCTACATCCGCTCGATGGCCTCGCGTGGTCACCTCGGCGGGCTGGCCTGGACGACGCCCCAGGCCCTGCGCGTGCTCGATGCCGCGGGCTGCGACGTGATCCTGGTCGAGACCGTGGGCGTCGGGCAGAGCGAGGTCGAGATCGCCGGGCTCGCCGACACGACGCTGGTCCTGCTGGCGCCCGGCATGGGGGACGGGATCCAGGCCGCCAAGGCCGGGATCCTCGAGATCGGCGATCTCTACGTCGTGAACAAGGCCGACCGCGACGGCGCCGACACGCTGCGTCGTGACCTCCGGTCCATGCTCGCCCTCGCCGAGCGTGCCGAGGGCTCCTGGAAGCCGCCGATCGTGAAGACCGTCGCGTCGAAGGGGGAGGGGCTCGACGAGGTGGTGGCCGAGATCGAGCGCCACCGGGCCTGGCTCGAGTCGTCCGGCGAGCTCGGTGTGCGGCGTACCCGACGGGCGCGTGACGAGATCGAGGCCATCGCCGTCACCGCGCTGCGTGAGCGCTGGGGCGACGTGCACGGCCGCTCGGAGCTCGACGAGCTCGCCGCCGCCGTCGCGGCGGGTGAGTCCGACCCCTACGCGGCGGCCGAGACCCTCCTCGCGTCGTTCTGATCCGGTCCGTGGCTCGCCTCCCCGGCTTCACCATGTGAACGTGATGAAACCTCCCTTCTCATGGCGAACTCAACCCGAGAAGCGCAGGTTCATCCTGCTGCACATGATGAAGCTGTTCGCTCTCGCCCCCGCGGCGCGAGGCGACGTACGGCGGTCGCTGCTGCACCGCCGATGTCCGCCGCCGGATTAGGCTGCGCCCATGCCGCTGCCGTTCGACCCGATCGACGAGGCCGCGCGACAGTGGGCGCAGCGGTGGGACGGTGTGCCGGCGATGCACGCCGTCACCTCGCTGATGCGCGTCCAGCAGCTGGTGCTCGGCCGGCTCGACGCGATCCTCAAGCCGCACGGGCTGACCTTCGCCCGCTACGAGGCGCTGGTGCTGCTGTGCTTCTCCTCCCGTGGCTCGCTGCCGCTCGGCAAGATGGGAGAGCGGTTGCAGGTCCACCCGACCTCGATCACCTCCATCGTGCAACGGCTCGAGGCCGACGGGCTGGTCTCGCGCCGTCCCCATCCGGACGACGGCCGGGCCGTGCTCGCCGAGATCACGGGCTCGGGTCGGGCCCTGGTGGAGCGGGCGACCACCGAGCTGGTCGGCGCCGACTTCGCGCTCGGCGCCCTGTCGGACACCCAGCTCGGCGAGCTGTCGGCCCTGCTCGCGCCCGTGCGCCGTGGTGCCGGCGACTTCGCGTGAGATGACCACTGCCGACGCCGTACGACGTGTCGGCCTGGCCCTGCCCCGGGCGTACGAGGCGGAGGTGCGCGGCCGTGCCAAGCTGCGCGTCAAGCAGATCGTGTTCGTGGCGTTCTCGCGCGACGAGACCGAGATGGGCTTCGGCTTCCCCAGGGCCGAGCGGGACGGACTGGTGGCCTCCGCTCCCGACACGTTCTACCTGCCGGGCACCGCTGATCTGCGCTACCAGTGGGTCTGTGCGCACCTCGACCGGCTCGGCGACGAGGAGATGCGCGAGCTGGTCACCGACGCCTGGCGGATGTGCACGCCCCGGATGCTGCACGACCTGCCCGAGCTGCCCCCACCGACGATGCGGGCGTGGGGCCTCGTCGAGGAGCGGGACTGGCACGGCGTACGACCTCTGTTGCATCCCCAGCTCCGGTTCGACGACGGTGAGGTCTCGCTCCGCGGCAGGTCGCGCGTGCTCGACCACCTGGCACGCCACCCGACGCCGCGGCCACCGACCGACGTGGAGGTCCGCGACGGACAGCTGTACCGCTGGCGGCGGTAGGGAGCGTTCGCACGCGAGCCGCGATCCGTTCACCTGGATGCGGCACCATCGTCGTGTGGCCACGAAGAAGAAGTCCGCCAGCAGTGCCGTCGACAAGAAGTCGAAGGCCCGGATCAAGAAGCTCGAGGCCCGGCTGGCCTCCGCCGAGAAGTCGGCCGGGAAGTGGAAGGCCCGAGCCAAGAAGCACCAGACGGACGCCGCCGGGCTGAAGTCCGAGCTGGCCGCCGTCCGGCGGCGCCTGGAGAAGGCGGCGGCCTCGGCCGCGAAGTGGAAGGACCGCGCCAAGGCAGCGCCCTCGTCGATGCCGGTACCCGAGCCCGACGCCGGGGCCGCGTCGGAGACGCCCGCGGTTCCCGACGAGTCCTGGACGGTGACCCGGCTCCGCGCCGAGGCCCGGGCGCGCGGCGTCGCCGGATACTCCCGCAAGTCGAAGGCGCAGCTGCTCGCCGACCTGGGAGGTTAGGCAGATTTAGTAGGACGTCCTAGTATCTGAGGTATGGACGTGGTCTCGACAAGCTCGACCGACGGCAGTGGCTCGACCGACGGCAGTGGCTCGACCGACGACGCCCGCTCTCGCTGGCAGGCGCGCTACGACTCCTCGCGGGTGCGCGAGGCGGACTTCAGCACCCTGAGCGGAATGACCGTGGAGCCGGCGTACGGCACGGACGCCTCGGAGTGGCCCGGGGAATTCCCGTTCACGCGCGGGCTCTACCCGACCGGCTACCGGGGCCGGACCTGGACGATCCGCCAGTTCGCCGGCTTCGGCAACGCCGAGCAGACCAACGAGCGCTACCGGATGATCCTGGGGCGGGGCGGCGGTGGGCTGAGCGTCGCCTTCGACATGCCCACCCTGATGGGCCGCGACTCCGACGACCCGATGAGCCTCGGCGAGGTGGGCCACTGCGGTGTCGCCATCGACTCGGCCGCCGACATGGAGCGGCTGTTCGCCGGCATCGACCTCGGCGCGGTGACGACGTCGATGACCATCAGCGGCCCGGCGGTGCCGGTCTTCTGCATGATGCTCGTCGCGGCCGAGCGGGCCGGGGTCGACACGGGCGCCCTCAACGGCACCCTGCAGACCGACATCTTCAAGGAGTACATCGCGCAGAAGGAGTGGCTCTTCGGTCCCGAGCCCCACCTGCGCCTGATCGGCGACCTGATGGAGTACTGCGCGGAGAAGATCCCGGACTACAAGCCGCTGTCGGTCTCCGGCTACCACATCCGCGAGGCCGGCTCCACCGCCGCGCAGGAGCTCGCGTTCACCCTCGCCGACGGTTTCGGGTACGTCGAGCTGGGCCTGAGCCGCGGCCTCGACCTCGACGTCTTCGCACCCGGGCTGTCGTTCTTCTTCGATGCCCACGTCGACTTCTTCGAGGAGATCGCCAAGTTCCGCGCCGCCCGTCGGATCTGGGCACGGTGGCTGCGTGACGTCTACGGCGCGAAGACCGAGAAGGCGCAGTGGCTGCGGTTCCACACGCAGACGGCCGGCGTGTCACTGACGGCTCAGCAGCCCTACAACAACGTCGTCCGGACCGGCATCGAGGCGCTCTCCGCGGTGCTCGGCGGCACCAACTCGCTGCACACCAACGCTCTCGACGAGACCCTGGCGCTGCCCAGCGAGCAGGCGGCCGAGATCGCCCTGCGCACCCAACAGGTGATCATGGAGGAGACCGGCGTCGTCAACGTCGCCGACCCGCTCGGCGGCAGCTGGTACGTCGAGGCGCTCACCGACCAGATCGAGGCCGAGGCCAACGCGATCTTCGACCGGATCCTGGCCATGGGCGGCTCCGACCTGACGCACGCCGACACCCAGGGGCTGGCGCAGGCATCGCGGGTGTCGACCGGCTCGACCGACGGCATCGGCCCGGTCACCCGAGGCCTGCTCCGGGGGATCGAGGACGGCTGGTTCATGTCCGAGATCGCGGAGGCCGCCTTCCAGTACCAGGTCGCGTTGGAGAAGGGCGACAAGAAGATCGTGGGCGTCAACGTCCACACCGACTCGGTGACCCACGATCTCGAGATCCTGCGGGTCTCCCACGAGGTCGAGGTCGAGCAGGTCCGGGCGCTGGCCGAGCGTCGTACGACGCGCGACGACGCCGCCGCCCGCGCCGCGGTGACGCGGATGGTCGAGGTCGGGCGCACCGACGGCAACATGATCGAGGCGATGCTGGAGGCCTGCCGGGCCGAGGCGACGCTCGGCGAGATCTGCGACGCGCTGCGCGCCGAGTGGGGCGAGTACCGGGAGCCGGCGCGCTTCTGAGAAAGTGTCGGCGTGGATCTCCAGAGCGCCCTGCGCTCGCTCCCTGCCGACCCCCGCGTCGTCGTCTCCGGCAACCACGCAGTCCCGTGGCACACCCTCGGCCTGGTCGACGAGACCCTGGACAGCTACCGACTCTGGGCCCTCAACGCCCCTCCCGGCATTCCCGACCGTGAAGGGGTGACCCTCGAGACCTCGTTCGTCGGACCGGGCATGCGCAAGAGCCCGCGGCTGAGCTACGTGCCGTCGCGCCTGTCGATGGTGCCGACGCTCTTCGGCACCCGGCTCCCACCGGACGCGGTCGTCCTCCACACGACGCCGCCGCGCGACGGCAAGGTGTCGATGGGGCTCGAGGTCAACGTGCTGCCGGCGGCGGTCGAGGCGGCGCGGCGCAACGGCGGTGTGGTGATCGCGCAGACCAACCGCGAGATGCCCTGGACCTTCGGCGACGCCGTCCTCGACCTCGAGATGATCGACGTGCTCGTCGATGCCGACGGTCCGATGCCGCACGCGCCCGTCGGGACCGTGGACGAGGACTCCGCCACCATCGGCCGCCTCGTCTCGGAACGGGTCCCGGACGGCGCCACGCTCCAGGCCGGCATCGGTGCCGTGCCCGACGCCACCATGCACGGGCTCACGGGTCGACGCGGGCTGCGGGTGTGGACCGAGATGTTCTCCGACAGCGTGCTGGCGCTCGAGCGGGCCGGTGCCCTCGACCGCGCGGTACCGCTGACCGCGTCCTTCCTGTTCGGCTCGCCGGAGCTGCTCGCCTGGGTGGACGACAACGAGCGGGTCGAGATGCGCCGGACCGAGGTGACGAACAGCCCCGCGCTGATCGCCCGCAACCCGGCGATGGTGAGCGTCAACACCGCACTGCAGGTCGACCTGTTCGCCCAGGCCAACGCCAGCCGCATCAACGCCCGGATCCACTCGGGCTTCGGTGGCCAGACCGACTTCATCGTCGGGGCCATGCACAGCTCCGGCGGGCAGGCGTTCATCGCCCTGCGCTCGTGGCACCCCAAGGCCGACTGCTCGACGATCGTCCCGCTGGTCGACGAGCCGGTGACCTCCTTCCAGATGACCGCGGTGGTGACCGAGCTCGGCACGGCAGAGATCTACGGCAACGACCAGCGCGAGCAGGCACGGCAGCTGATCGAGAACACCGCCCACCCGAGTGTCCGTGAGGAGCTCTGGGAGGAGGCGGTGGCGCTGGGCCTCCTCCGAGCGCCGTGGACGCTTCCCTAGGATTGGCCGCATGACGCAGCAGCCGTTCAGCCGCCCCGGCGCGATCGACCTCTCGGGACTGAAGAGCCCCGGCCCGGGCAGCGCCCAGCCGCCCACCGGGGCACGGGCCGCCGGACCCCCGAGCGCGGGGCCGGGCGGCGGCCCGACCACCGGCGGTGCCCGCTCGTCGTACGCGGTCGACATCACCGAGGAGAACCTCCAGTCGGTCCTCGACTCCTCGGTGACCGCACCGGTCGTCCTGGTCTTCTACTCCCCGTCGCGGTCACCCGAGAGCTCCGCGATGGCCGACGACATGACGACCGCGGCCGATGAGTACGACGGCCGGTTCCTGGCCGGTCTGGTCGACATCGACGCCGCGCCCGCGATCGCGCAAGCCCTGCAGATCCCGCAGGTGCCCCTCGTGATGGTGATCCTCGACGGGCGGCCCGCCGCCCAGCCCATCCCGGGTCTGCTGAAGCTCGACGAGATCCGGACCCTGCTCAACCAGCTGGCGCAGGGCCTCACCGCCCAGGGGATCAGCGGGCGACACCAGCCGCTCCACGTGGCGGTCGCCGAGGACGGGGAGGGTGAGGAGCTGCTCGACCCGCGCTACGCGGCGGCCCAGGAGGCGCTGGAGAACAACGACATCGACGGGGCGGTCGAGGAGTACCAGCGGCTCGTCGACGCGAATCCCGCCGACACCGAGGCGGCGGCCGGGCTGGCGATGGCGAAGGTGCTGCAGCGCACCCAGGGCGTCGACCTGGACTCCGCCCGTCAGGCGGCAGCAGCCAATCCCGACGACGTCGCCGCCCAGAGCCTCGTCGCGGACCTCGACCTGCTCAGCGGACGTGTCGACGACGCCTTCGCTCGACTGGTCGACCTGGTCCGGCGTACGGCGGGAGCCGAGCGCAACCAGGCGCGTGAGCACCTGATCGGTCTCTTCGCGGCCGTCGGAAACGACGACCCGCGGGTCCTGCGCGGCCGGCAGAACCTCGCGTCCGCGCTGTTCTGATCGGAGCCCCGTGACCACGATCGTCTTCTGCCACGCCCACCCCGACGACGAGGCGTCCCAGACCTCCGGCGCGATGGCTCGCGCGACCGCCCAGGGTGACCGGGTCGTCGTGGTGTTCGCGACCAACGGGGACCACGGTGAAGTCCCCACCGACCTGGCCGACGGGGAGACCGTCGCCGCCTACCGGCGCCGCGAGGCGGAGGCGTCGGCCGCCGTGCTGGGGCTGGACCGGACGGTCTGGCTCGGGTACGCCGACTCGGGGATGAGCGGCTGGGAGCAGAACGAGGCCCCGGACTCACTGCACAGCGCCGACCTCGACGAGGCTGCGCGGCGGCTGGCCGACGTGCTCGACGAGGAGGACGCCGACGTGCTGGTCGGCTACGACTGGCACGGGGGCTACGGGCACCCGGACCATGTGCGGGTGCACCACCTCGTGCACCGTGCTGCCGAGCTCGCCGCGCGTCGGCCGCGGCTGCTCGAGTCGACGATGAACCGCACCTTGATCTCCCGCCTGATCGCGGCCGGACGCGAGCTCGGCGCCGACCTCGCCGACTTCGACCCCGACGCTCCGATGGACGACGGCAACCCCCTGGGCACGCCCGAGGACGAGATCGCCTGGCGTGTCGACGTCAGCGCCTACCTGGGTCAACGGCGTGCGGCGCTCGAGGCCCACCGCTCACAGGCGACCGACATCGAGGGGTTCTTGGCGATGCCTCCCGAGGTGTTCGCGACGATGTTCGGGCACGAGCACTACCTCGAGCCGGGGCTCGACCAACCGATCACCGACGGGTGGCCGTTCAGCTGAGCAGCGCCGAGCGACCCGCCTCGAGCCGGGCGACGGGCACCCGGAACGGGGAGCAGGACACGTAGTCGAGTCCGACCTCGTCGAAGAAGTGGATCGACGCCGGGTCCCCACCGTGCTCGCCGCAGACGCCGAGGTGGAGGTCGGGGTTGGCCTGGCGACCGATCCTCGTGGCATGACGCACCAGTCGGCCGACGCCGTCGATGTCGAGGCTCTCGAACGGGCTGACCTGGAAGATGCCGTTCTGCAGATAGTTGCTGAAGAACGACGACTCGACGTCGTCCCGCGAGAAGCCCCACGTCATCTGCGTCAGGTCGTTGGTGCCGAAGGAGAAGAACTCCGCCGACTTCGCGATCTCGTGAGCGGTCACGGCCGCACGCGGGAGCTCGATCATCGTGCCGACCTTGTGGGGGACCGGTCGGCCCCGCTCCTCCTCGATCGAGGTCGCGACCGCGGAGATCATGTCGCGGACCAGGTCGAGCTCGGTGACCGAGGCGACGAGCGGGATCATGATCTCGGGGTGCGGGTCGCCGCCCTCCGCGATCCGCTCGGCCGCGGCCTCCAGGATCGCGCGCACCTGCATGGCGAACAGGCCCGGGATCACGAGTCCGAGGCGGACCCCCCGCAGACCGAGCATGGGGTTCTGCTCGTGCAGTCGCTTGACCGCCTCGAGCAGTCGCTGGTCGTGCTCGTCCATCTCGTGGTGGTCGTCCTCGAGGGCGACCTTCACCGACAGGTCGGTGAAGTCGGGGAGGAACTCGTGGAGCGGCGGGTCGATCAGCCGGATCGTCACCGGCAGCCCGTCCATCGCCTCGAAGATCCCGCGGAAGTCGTCGCGCTGGAGCGGCAGGAGCGCCGAGAGCGCGGCCTCCTGGCCCTCCTCGTCCTCGGCCACGATCAGGTCCTCCACCAGCTGGCGGCGGTCGCCGAGGAACATGTGCTCGGTCCGGCACAGGCCGATCCCCTCGGCTCCGAAGCGGCGCGCCCGAGCGGCGTCCTCGGGGGTGTCGGCGTTCGCGCGCACGCGGAGGCGTCGTACGTCGTCGGCATGCTTCATGACGCCGTCGACCGCGTGGACGATGTCCTCGTCGACGGAGTCGCCCTCGAAGTAGCGCATCACCGAGGAGTCGACGACCGGCACGGACCCGAGGAAGACCTCCCCGGTGGTGCCGTCGATCGAGATGACGTCACCCTCGTCGATGGTGTCGCCACCGCGGATCTTGGCGCGGCGCCGCTTCACGCTCACGTCGAGCGACTCGGCGCCGCACACGCAGGTGCGGCCCATGCCGCGAGCGACGACGGCGGCGTGGGAGGTCTTGCCACCGCGGCTGGTGAGGATGCCCTTGGCGGCGACCATGCCGCGCAGGTCGTCGGGGTTGGTCTCCTTGCGGACCAGGATCACGTCCTCGCCGCGCTCGGCCCACTCCACGGCGGTGTCGGAGTCGAAGACGGCCTTGCCCACGGCGGCGCCGGGGGAGGCGTTCATCCCGGTGGCGACCAAGGTGCGCTCGGCGTTCTCGTCGAAGCTGGGGAACATCAGCTGCGCCAGCTGGGCACCGGTCACCCGGCGAGTCGCGTCGTCGGCGTCGATGAGGCCCTCCTCGGTCATGTGCCGGCCGATCCGGAACGCCGCCGCTGGAGTGCGCTTGCCGACGCGGGTCTGGAGCATCCAGAGCTTGCCGCGCTCGACGGTGAACTCGATGTCGCACATGTCTCGGTAGTGCTTCTCGAGGGTGGACATGATGTCGATCAGCTCGTCGTGCGACCGCTTGTCGATCTTCTCCATGTCGGCCAGCGAGACCGTGTTGCGGATGCCCGAGACGACGTCCTCGCCCTGAGCGTTCTGCAGGTAGTCGCCGTACACACCTTGGTTGCCCGACGCGGGGTCGCGGGTGAAGGCGACGCCGGATCCAGAGTCGTCGCCGCGGTTGCCGAACACCATCGCCTGCACGTTCACCGCCGTGCCGAGACCTTCCTCGATCCGCTCCTGCCGGCGATAGAGGACGGCGCGCTCGGTGTTCCACGAGTCGAAGACGGCCCGCATCGCCAGGTCGAGCTGCTCACGCGGGTTCTGCGGGAAGTCGCGTCCGGTGTGCTCGGAGATGGCTCGCTTGAACGTCTCGACGAGCTCGCGCAGGTCCTCGACGCCGAGGTCGGTGTCGGACTCGGTGCCGCGGTCCTTCTTCATCTTCTCCAGGGAGCGTGCGAACACCTCCGACTCCATGCCCAGGACGGTGGCACCGAACATCTGGAGGAGCCGCCGGTAGGAGTCCATCGCGAAGCGCTCGTCGTCGCTCTGGGAGGCCAGGCCCCGGACGGACTCGTCGTTGAGTCCGACGTTGAGGACGGTCTCCATCATGCCGGGCATCGAGAACTTGGCGCCGGAGCGGACGCTGACCAGCAGCGGGTCGGCCGGGTCGCCGAGCCGGCGTCCCATCGCCTGCTCGAGGGCGCGCAGGCGCTCGTCGATCTCGCCGTCGAGGCCGTCGGGGACGTCGCCGACCTCCAGGTAGGCACGACACGCTTCGGTGGAGATCGTGAACCCCGGCGGGACCGGTAGCCCGAGGTTCGTCATCTCCGCGAGATTGGCGCCCTTGCCACCGAGGAGGTCCTTCTGGTCCTTGTTGCCGTCGCTGAAGTCGTACACATAGGTCATGGCCCGATCCTCGCGCGTCACCGAGCGGTTGGCGAGGACCGAACGTCCCTCTCCGAAGGTCACTCGGTCGATGCGCGCCCAGGCGGGTCGGGGGAGAGGCCCCCACCGCTCTCGACGTACGACGGTGACGCGGCGCCGTCGGCGACGGCCAGCGCCGAGGCGATCCGGCGAGCCGTGAAGTCGGCGCAACGCTCACGCACCTGCTCAGCAGTGGCGAACTCGGCGTGCCGGATCTCCCTGGCCTGCAGCGCGATCCCGGTCAGGATCTCCGCGTCGTGCTCGCCGCCGTCGAAGACCAGGCACACGGCGTCGTCCCAGCCGCCCCAGGGTGGCAGCCAGTCGGTCAGCAGCAGATCGCCGGCGGGGATCGCGAGGGCGAGCTCCTCCTCGATCTCGCGACCAGCCGCGTCGCGCGGGGACTCGCCCACCTCGACGACTCCCCCGGGGAGGTCCCAGTCGCGCTTGTAGGTGAGCTGGCAGATCAAGACCCGTCCCGCCCGGTCGCGCACCAGCAGCTGGCTGATCGCGCGCTTGCGGGGGAGGAAGGAGTTCAGGAGGGCGCGGAATGCCGCCGGCTCGGTCAGCGGAGGGTCGCTGGCGAGCCGGGCCAGCACGACGTACGACGTGGTCTCGGCGCGGTCGCCGGTGCCGGGCTCGACGCGTCGTTCGCCCTCACGGCGGAGGCCGGCGCGCGTCGCCACGCGCAGCGAGGCCTCGTTGCCTGGCTCCACCTTCGCCTCGACGCGCGAGTAGCCGAGGCCGCCCTGGCCGGTCTCGGTGAGGGCGTAGTCGGCCAGCAGCCGGACGGCCCGGGTGGCCAGACCACGCCCCCGGCTCCCGCGGAACAGCACCCAGGACAGCTCGCCCACCCCCGAACCGCGGCGTCGGACGTCGACACTGCCGGCCAGGCCCTCGCCGTCCTCGACCGCGAAGCCGACCACCGACCGGTCGTCGACGTACGCCGCCCGCCAGTCCCGGATCGCCTGCTGCATGCGCTGGGGAGTGACCCCGTCCTCCGGCCAGCCGAACCAGTGCGCTATCAGGGCGTCGTGCCCCGCGACCGCCTCCGGCACGTCCTCGTCGCGCCAGGGCCGGAGCGTCACCTCGCCGTCGGTGAGGGTCGGCTGGTCCGGCGGCTCACTCACCCGGCCACCCTAGCCGGGCGGGTCCGAGGGCCGGCCGCACCGACCGAGCTCGACCACGTGGGCCGTCGGCCAGCTCGGTCGCCCGCTCCGGGGTGAGTCGTCCCCGGCACGCCGAGAGGGTCAGTCCCTCGACCATCGCCACCAAGGTCTCGGCCCGCGCTTCCCGGGGCTCGGGCACCTCGAGAAGGTCGAGAATGCGGCGCGCCGAGGTGGCCAGCTGCTGGTCTCGCTCAGCGAGGTACGGCGCCAGGGCGGTGCGGTGGTCCTGCGGTTCGACGTGTTCCGCCCTGCCGTGCTGCTCCCGGCCCTCCTTGGCGAACGCGTCGTCGGTCCGGCCGCCGTCGTCATAGCCGAGCTGGGCGATGCGGAACTGGCGCCGCACGTGTCCGGCCGGCTCCAGGCCGCTCGGTCGCAGTCCGCATGCGGCCACGAGCTTGAGCCACACCACCTCCTCATCCAGGTGGCTCTCGTCCTCGGGCATCAACGCGCGGACGAGGTTCGTCGCCTGCTCGACCGGGTCCCCGGTGGAGCGGCCGAGCCGACCCAGGAGCCGCCGGCTGCCGACGTGGTCGGCTGCGAGCCGCGCCAGGTCTGCCCAGCCGGCCACCGACCTGCGGATCGTGTTGACGCCGGTGCCGAGCTCCGCGGCGACCCGTCGTCGGGACAGCGCTTCGACCCCGTCCTCGAGCACCACTGCGAATGCCGCCATCCGGATGAACTCGAAGCGGCCGACGTAGTCGATGAGCTTGGGCATGGGACCTTCCTACCCCGGTCTGAGGGTGAGCGTGCCTGGCTCTCCACAGGCCGACCCGGAACAGCCTGTGCCCTCAACCACCGCCTTGGCCGGCGGATGAGGGAACGGCGTGTTCCACGATCGCGACAGCTGGTGCCTCGATGTGGGCACGCAGTGTTCCGTGTCGGGCGCGGCCCGCCCTCGAGTGTGGGCACGGGGCGTGCCCACACCTTCAGTCCCTCCGGAACCAGACCGTCGCGAGCGGCGGCACGACGAGCGTCGCGTGGGCAGGCTGGCTCCCGTGCTGGCCCTCGTGCGCGGTGATCGAGCCGAGGTTGCCGACCCCGGAGCCGGTGTAGGTGCCGGCGTCGGTGTTGAGCACCTCGTGCCAGACGCCCGCCGAGGGCAGCCCCAGGCGGAAGTCGGCGTGCGGCACGGCCGCGAAGTTGGACACGCACACCAGGTCGCCCGCGCTGGTCGAGCCGCCCCCGCTGGTCGAGTCGCCCCCGCTGGTCGAGCCTGTCGAGACCCCGCGTCGGATGAACGAGAACACGTTCCGGCCGGCGTCGTTGGCATCGATCCACTCGAACGACGCGCCGTCGTCCTCGCGGGACCAGATGGCGGGGGAGGCGGCGTAGGCGGCGTTGAGGTCCTTGACGAGGCGGTGGACACCGAGGTGCTCCGGGTGGTCGAGAAGCCACCAGTCGAGCTCGCGGGACTCCGCCCACTCGGACTCCTGGCCGATCTCGGCGCCCATGAAGAGCAGCTGCTTGCCGGGGTGTGCCCACATGAAGGCCAGGTAGGCCCGCAGGTTCGCCAGCTGCTGCCAGCGGTCGCCCGGCATCTTGCGCAGGAGGGAGCCCTTGCCGTGGACCACCTCGTCGTGGCTGAGGGGGAGCACGAAGTTCTCGGTGAAGGCGTAGGTGAGCCCGAAGGTGAGGTCGTTGTGGTGCCAGGCCCGGTGCACCGGCTCGCGCTTGAGGTAGTCGAGGGTGTCGTGCATCCAGCCCATGTTCCACTTGAAGCCGAAGCCGAGCCCGTCTGCCGACGTGGGTTGGGTGACGCCGGGCCAGGAGGTCGACTCCTCGGCGATGGTGGTCGCGCCGGGGACCCGCTTGTACACGGTGGCGTTCATCTCCTGGAGGAACTGCACGGCCTCGAGGTTCTCGTTGCCGCCGTGGATGTTCGGCGACCACTCACCCGCGGGGCGCGCGTAGTCGAGGTAGAGCATCGAAGCCACGCCGTCGACACGCAGGCCGTCGGCGTGGAACTCCTCGAGCCAGTAGAGCGCGTTCGCGTAGAGGTAGTTGCGCACCTCGCGACGGCCGAAGTTGAAGATGTGGGAGCCCCACTCCTTGTGCCAGCCGCGCTGCGGGTTCGGGTCCTCGTAGAGGGGCGTGCCGTCGAACCGGGCCAGGGCCCACTCGTCCGTGGCGAAGTGCCCGGGCACCCAGTCGAGGATCACGCCGATGCCGCGCTGGTGGAACGCGTCGACCAGGCGGCGGAAGCCGTCAGGGTCGCCGAAGCGCGCGTCCGGCGCGAAGTACGACGTCACGTGGTAGCCCCACGAGCCTCCGAACGGGTGCTGCATGACCGGCATCAGCTCGACGTGGCTGAAGCCGAGGTCGGCGACGTACGGCACCAGCTCGTCGATCAGCTGATCCCAGCTCAGCACCTGACCGTGGCGCTTGCGCCACGACGCCAGGTGCACCTCGTAGGCCGACATCGGTTCGTGCACCGGTTGCTTGGAGCGGCGCTCCTCCATCCAGGCGTCGTCACCCCACTGGTAGGTGGACTCGAACACCCGGCTCGAGGTCGACGGAGGAGTCTCGGCCCAGAACGCCATCGGGTCGGCCTTCTCGCGCCAGGCACCGTCGGCGCCCAGGATCACGTACTTGTAGCAGGCACCCGCACCCACCGCCGGCACGAAGAGCTCCCACACCCCTGACTGGCCGAGCTGTCGCATCGGGTGCTCGCGGCCGTCCCAGCTGTTGAAGTCGCCCTCGAGCCGGACGCCACGCGCGCTGGGCGCCCAGACGGCGAACGAGGTGCCGGAGACGTCGCCGGTGGCGGAGCGGTAGTGGTGGACCCGCGCCCCGAGCACCGTCCAGAGCAGCTCGTGACGACCTTCGTTCACCAGATGGAGGTCCAGGTCGCCGAGGGTCGGCAGGAAGCGGTAGGGGTCGTCGACGGTGATCGCGCCCTCGCCGTAGTCGACCTCGACGCGATAGTCCGGGACGTCCCCGCTGGTCGAGCCGTCCCCGCTGGTCGAGCCTGTCGAGACCTCCCCGACCCAGACCCCTTCGAGCTCGTGCTCCAACGGCACCCGCGTGCCGTCGGACAGCACGGCCGTCACGGTGCGGGCCAACGGCTTGAACGTGCGGATGGTGACGCCGTCGCCCTCGGGATGCGGCCCGAGGATCGCGTGCGGTTGCCCGTGCTCACCCCGGGTCAGCTGCTCGATCTCGGCCGTGGACACCTGCTTCATCGGTTCCCCTCGAGGGTCAGGCCCGGGATCTGGCTCAGCGCCGCCATCGGGATCGACAGCCACGTGGGTCGGTTGCGTGCCTCGTAGACGCACTCGTAGACGGCCTTGTCGGCGACGTACGCCGCCAGCAGCGTCCGCTCGTCGGCGGTCAGGTCGTGGTCGGTGTAGGCCTCGAGGAACGCGGACTGGTTGCGCGCGGACCACTCGGCCGCTCGGTAGGCACGCTGCTCGGTCCCGTTGTCCCCGGTGGCGGCCGCCGTCATCGCGGCGACGCGCGGCGCGTAGTCGAAGGAGCGGAGCATGCCCGCGACGTCGCGCCATGGCGAGTCGGGCCTCACCCGCTCCGCCAGGGACTTGGCGGGCTCGCCCTCGAAGTCGACGATCTTCCAGCCCTTCGCCGTGCGCAGGGTCTGGCCCAGGTGCAGGTCGCCGTGGACGCGCTGGGCCTGCCCCGACCCGAGCGTGCCCACGGCCTCGAACAGCGCACGCAGCTCGGTCGCGTGCGGTGCCAGCTCGGGCACCACCGACACCGCCTCGTCGAGCCGGGTCGTCATCGCCGTGCTCAGGGCGCGATGGTCGTCGGCCGAGCGCTCGACGGTCGGGAAGTGCTCCGCCAGCAGTGCGTGGATCCTGGCGACCGCCTCGCCGAGCCGCTGGGCCTCGCCGGCGAAGTCGCCGCCGACCTCGTCGGCGTAGAGGTCGGCCTCGGCGAAGAGGTTGCGCACGCTGGTCAGCGCGAGCTCCCATCCGTCACTGGCCGTGCGCAGGAACTGCTGCAGCATCGCCAGCTGGAACGGACCTGCGTCGGGAGAGCCGGTCGAGACCTCGACCCACCCGTACAGCGCCGCGATGTTGTCGGACCCGGCCCGGGTCAGGACGTCGTGGATCTCGATGTCCGGGTTCGTCCCCGGCGTGACCCGGCGGAAGATCTTCAGCAGCGCCTGCTCGCCGAAGGCCACCGAGGAGTTGGACTGCTCGCCGGTGAACGGCGTGGAGTGAGCGGTCGTGTCGAGCGGCTCGCCGGACAGTCGGTGGAAGGTCAGCGGGCCGTCGGGCGGGAAGGCGAACGCCCGCAGATATGCCGCCATCGCGTCGCGGTCGTGGACGGCGTCGTAGGCGTGCGTCCAGCCGACCTCGGGGTCCTCCCACCAGCCGACGAAGGCGTGGTCGAGCCGGTGCTCCGGGTCGGTGTAGAGCGCGAGCGGCACCTGGTAGAGGTCGATGTCGCCGTCGGGGTAGGTCACCTCGGCCAGGTCGACGACCACGCGCGGTCCGTCCTCCGCAATGACCCCGAGCCGGCGTACGTCGGTGACCTCGCCTGCGCGGCCCTTGCCGCCGAACCAGCGTGCCCCCTCGATGAAGTCGGTGAGCTGCCGGCGGGCGTCGCCGGGCGGGGAGGGGGCGCTGCGATCGGTGCGGATGTCGTCAGTCACGGGGCGATGGACTCCTCAGGCGGGGCGGTCAGCCGGAACCAGTAGAACCCGTACCCACCCAGCGTCAGGAGATACGGGAGCTCGCCGATCGGCGGGAACGGCACGCCGCCCAGGAGCTCGACGGGTACGTAGCCCTCCCAGCGCCGCAGGTCGAGCTCCACGGGCTGTGCGAAACGCGAGAGGTTGTTGACGCACACGATGATGTCGGACTCGTCGTCCGTCTCGTGCTCGCGCGCGTAGGACAGCACCGACGGGTTGGTGCCGCCCAGGTCGAGGAACGACCCGAGCCCGAACGCGGGATGCCCGCGGCGGGCGTGGATCATGCGGCGCGTCCAGTGCAGCAGCGACGAGGAGTCCTCGAGCTGCGCCTCGACGTTGACGCTCTGGTATCCGTAGACCGGATCCTGGATCGCGGGCAGGTGCAGCCTTCCGGGGGTGGCCGACGAGAAGCCGGCGTTGCGGTCGGGGGTCCACTGCATGGGCGTGCGTACGCCGTCGCGGTCACCCAGCCAGATGTTGTCGCCCATCCCGATCTCGTCGCCGTAGTAGAGGACGGGGCTGCCGGGCAGCGAGAGCAGGAGCGCGCTGAACAGCTCCATCCGGTTGACGTCGTTGTCGAGCAGCGGGGCGAGCCGGCGCCGGATGCCGATGTTGGCCTTCATCCGTGGGTCCTTGGCGTACTCGTCCCACATGTAGTCGCGGTCCTCGTCGGTGACCATCTCCAGCGTCAGCTCGTCGTGGTTGCGCAGGAAGATTCCCCACTGGCAGCCGTCGGGGATGGGCGGCGTCTGCTCCATGATCTCCGAGATCGGGAACCGCGACTCACGGCGAACGGCCATGAAGATGCGTGGCATCACCGGGAAGTGGAAGCACATGTGACACTCGTCGCCCTCGCCGGCGTACTCGCCGGTGTCGGGGTCGCGCTTGCCTCCGAAGTAGTCGACGACGTCGGCCGGCCACTGGTTGGCCTCGGCGAGGAGCACCCGGCCGGGGTAGTTGTCGTCGATGAAGCGGCGCACCTTGCGGAGGAACTCGTGGGTCTCGGGCAGGTTCTCGCCGTTGGTGCCCGGCCGCTCGTAGAGGTAGGGCACGGCGTCCAGCCGGAAGCCGTCGAGGCCCATGTCGAGCCAGAACGACATCGCCTCGAGCATGGCGTCGTGGACCTTGGGGTTGTCGTAGTTGAGGTCGGGCTGGTGGGAGAAGAAGCGGTGCCAGAAGTACTGCTGGCGGACCGGGTCCCAGGTCCAGTTCGAGGGCTCGGTGTCGACGAAGATGACCCGCGCCTCCTCGTACATCTCATCGGTGTCCGACCAGACGTAGAAGTCGCCGTACGGCCCGTCCGGGTCGCTACGCGAGGCCTGGAACCACGGGTGCGCGTCGCTGGTGTGGTTCATGACGAAGTCGATGATCACGCGCATCCCGCGCCGGTGGGCGGCCTCGACGAACTCGCGGAAGTCGTCGACCGTGCCGCACTCCGGCAGGATCGAGGTGTAGTCGGCGATGTCGTACCCACCGTCGCGCAGGGGCGAGGTGAAGAACGGCGGCACCCAGAGGCAGTCGATGCCCAGCCACTGCAGGTAGTCGAGCTTCTCGATCACGCCCCGGAAGTCACCGGTCCCGTCGGCGTTCGAGTCGCGGAACGACCGCACCAGCACCTCGTAGAACACCGCCGACTTGAACCAGTCGGGCGTCTGCTGCTCGGCGGTCGCGGCCACGATCGTGCTCTCGTGGGCGGTGTCGCCGGATTCGCTGGTCGAACCGGCGTCGCTGGTCGGACCGGCGTCGCTGGTCGAGCCTGTCGAGACCTCGCTCATACGGTCCTCCGGACGGTCAGCAGGTGAGCGGGCTCGACCCCGGGATCGAGCCGTACGTAGTTGTGCTGGCCCCAGTGCCAGTCGTTCCCGGAGAGCTCGTCGTGCACGGCGAGGCTGTCGTGCCAGCCCAGGCCGAGCGCCGGCAGGTCGAGGTGTACGACGGTCTCCCGCGCGCCGTGGGGGTCGAGGTTGATCACCACGATCACCAGGTCGTCCGCCCCGCTCTCGCTGGTCGAGCCGGTCGAGGCCTGCTTGCTGAACACCAGCACGTTCTCGTCGTCGCTGGAGTGGACCACGAGGTCGCGCAGCTGCTGGAGCGCGGGGTGCGCTCGCCGGATCGCGTTCAGCTTCGCGAGATAGGGCGCGAGGCTGCGCCCCTCGGCCTCGGCGGCCGCCCAGTCGCGCACCCGGATCTGGTACTTCTCCGAGTCGAGGTACTCCTCGCTGCCGGGCCGGACCGCGACGTGCTCGTAGAGCTCGTACCCGGCGTACACGCCCCAGCTCGGCGAGCCGGTGGCCGCCAGCACCGCGCGGATCTTGAACGCCGCCGGGCCGCCGTACTGCAAGAACGCGTGGAGGATGTCGGGAGTGTTGACGAAGAAGTTCGGGCGCATCAGGTGGTCGGTCTGCGACGACACCTCGCGCAGGTACTCCTCGATCTCCCACTTGGCGGTGCGCCAGGTGAAGTAGGTGTAGCTCTGGTGGTAGCCGATCGCGCCGAGGGTGCGCATCATCGCGGGCCGGGTGAACGCCTCGGCCAGGAAGAGCACGTCGGGATCGGTCCGGCGCACCTCGCGCAGCAGCCACTCCCAGAACGCGACCGGCTTGGTGTGGGGGTTGTCGACCCGGAAGATGCGCACGCCGTGCTTCATCCAGTGCCGGACGACCCGGAGGACCTCCCGACAGATGCCCTGGGGGTCGTTGTCGAAGTTGAGGGGGTAGATGTCCTGGTACTTCTTGGGTGGGTTCTCGGCGTAGGCGATGGTGCCGTCGGCCTGGGTGGTGAACCACTCGGGGTGGCTGGTCACCCACGGGTGGTCGGGGGCGCACTGCAGGGCCAGGTCGAGGGCCACCTCGAGGCCCACGGAGCGTGCCTTGGCCACGAAGGCGTCGAAGTCCTCCAGCGTGCCGAGGTCGGGGTGGACCGCGTCGTGCCCGCCTTCCTTGCTGCCGATCGCCCACGGCGAGCCGGGGTCGTGGGGACCAGGGTCGAGGGTGTTGTTGGGTCCCTTGCGGTTCACCTCGCCGATCGGATGGATCGGCGGCAGGTAGACCACGTCGAAGCCCATGGCGGCCACGGCGTCGAGCCGCTCGGCGGCGGTCCGGAAGGTGCCGCTGGTGACCACGCCGGTCTTCTCGTCGTACGACGCGCCCTCCGACCGCGGGAAGAGCTCGTACCACGCGCTGAACAGGGCGCGTGGTCGGTCGGCGTAGAGCGGGTAGGGGCCCTCGACCGTGACCAGCTCACGCAGCGGATGAGCGGTCAGCACCGTCACCAGCTCGTGGGACTGCAGGGCGGCCAGGCGCGCCTCCACCGGCCGCGACGTGTCGCGGGCGGCCGACGCCGCGCCCTGCACCACCTCCTTCGCGTGGGCGCTGCTTCGGCGGTCGAGCGGCTCTGATGGGTCGAGCGCGTCGAGACCGGCCGCCACCCGGTCGAGCAGCAGCCCACCCTCGGTGAACATCAGCTCCACGTCGACGCCCGCGGGGATCTTCAGCCCGGCATCGTGCTCCCACGTCGCGAGCGGGTCGGACCACGCGTGCACCTCGAAGGTCCAGGCCCCGACCTCGTCGGGGGTGACCCACGCGACGTAGCGATCGGGTTCGTCGCCGTCGGGGACCATCCGCACCGGGGGCCGCCTGCTGCCGTCGGGCGCCACCAGGACCACGTCGGCTCCGAGTCGGTCGTGGCCCTCGCGGAACACGGTGGCGCGAACGGGCAGGGCCTCGCCCGCCGTGGCCTTGGCCGGGAGGCGGCCGAGGTCGACCAAGGGCATGACGTCCATGACGGGGATGCGACCGACCATGCTCGCCACCCTTCCGAATCGCCCCCGCGCATGCAAACGCCGTCCGCTGCCCGGACCCGGTGGCGCGAGGAGACCTTTTGTTCGGGCTGTGGGAAATTGGAACGATCAAGTCAATCTCGGCTACCGTCCCTCTGTGCGTGCCATTCGACGATTCACGGTCCGTCCCGTCCTGCCACCGGCCCTCTCTGCGCTCGGAGATCTGGCCGGCAACCTGAGGTGGTCGTGGCACCCCCCGACCCAGGACGTCTTCGCCGAGGTGGACGACGAGGTGTGGGAGGCGACCAAGCACGACCCGGTGCGCCTGCTGGGGTCGGTGAACCCGTCCCGGCTCGAGGCGCTGGCGGGCGACCAGGGCTTCCTCGACCGGCTCGGCGCCGCCAAGGCCGACCTCGACGCCTATCTCGGTGGCGAGCGGTGGTACTCCCGCAGGGCCGGCAGCGAGGCGCCGACGCGGATCGCGTACTTCTCCCCGGAGTTCGGCATCACCGCGGTGCTGCCGCAGTACTCCGGCGGCCTCGGCATCCTCGCCGGTGACCACCTCAAGGCCGCCAGCGACCTGGGCGTCCCGCTGATCGGCGTCGGACTGCTCTACCACGCCGGCTACTTCAAGCAGTCGCTCTCCGGCGAGGGCTGGCAGCTCGAGCAGTACCCCGTCCTCGACCCCGACGAGCTGCCCATCTCGCTGCTCCGCGAGGACAACGGTGACCGGACCGTCATCTCCATCGCCCAGCCCGACGGACCCGACCTGCTCGCCAAGATCTGGGTCGCCCAGGTCGGCCGTGTGCCGCTGCTGCTGCTCGACTCCGACGTCGAGGGCAACCCCGACCACTACCGCGACGTGACCGACCGCCTCTACGGCGGCACCTCCGAGCACCGGCTCCGCCAGGAGATCCTGCTCGGCATCGGCGGCGTCCGCGCCCTGCGCGCCCACTCCCGGATCACCGGCACGTCGGAGCCGGAGGTCTACCACACCAACGAGGGTCACGCCGGGTTCCAGGGTCTCGAGCGGATCCGCGAGCTGACCTTGGAGGAGAGCGGTCCGCAGCTCGACTTCGACACCGCCCTCGAGGTGTCGCGCGCCTCGACCGTCTTCACGACTCACACTCCGGTGCCGGCCGGCATCGACCGGTTCTCGCGCGAGCTGATCGAGCAGTACTTCGGCTCGTCCGGCCCGCTCGCGGGCGTGCCGATCGAGCGGATCCTCGCCCTCGGCTCCGAGGACTACGAGGGCGGTGACCCGACGGTCTTCAACATGGCCGTGATGGGCTTCCGCCTCGGGCAGCGCGCGAACGGCGTCTCGCAGCTGCACGGCCACGTCAGCCGGGAGATGTTCCACGGCCTGTGGCCCGCCTTCGACGAGGCCGAGGTGCCGATCACCTCGATCACCAACGGCGTCCACGCCCCCACCTGGGTGGGTCGTGAGGTCTTCGACCTCGCCACCCGGCACGGCGCGGCCGGCGAGGCCGACGAGATCGACTCCTACTGGAGCGCGGTCGACCAGGCGTCGTCGGGCGACATCTGGGCCACCAAGCGGCTGCTCCGCGAACGGCTCGTCCACGACGCCCGTCGGCGCCTGCTCAAGTCGTGCACCACGCGTGGCTTTCCGGCGGCCGAGTGCAAGTGGGTCGACGAGGCGCTCGACCCCGACGTCCTCACGATCGGCTTCGCGCGCCGCGTGCCGTCGTACAAGCGGCTGACGCTGATGCTGCGCGACCCCGAACGGCTCAAGCGCCTCCTGCTCCACCCGGAGCGTCCGGTGCAGCTGATCATCGCCGGCAAGGCCCATCCCGCCGACGACGGCGGCAAGAAGCTGATCCAGGAGCTCGTCCGGTTCGCCGACGACCCGGAGGTGCGGCACCGCATCGTCTTCCTGCCCAACTACGACATCGCCATGGCCCAGCCTCTGTATCCCGGCTGTGACGTCTGGCTGAACAACCCGCTGCGCCCCTACGAGGCGTGCGGCACCTCGGGGATGAAGGCCGCGCTCAACGGCGGACTGAACCTGTCGATCCTCGACGGCTGGTGGGACGAGTGGTACGACGGCTCCAACGGCTGGGCGATCCCGTCAGCCGACGGTGTCGACGACCAGGACCGTCGCGACGACCTCGAGGCGACGGCGCTCTACGACCTGATCGAGAAGGACGTCGCGCCGCGGTTCTACGACGTCGACCACGACGGCGTACCCGGTCGCTGGATCGAGATGGTGCGCCACACCCTGAAGTCGCTGGGCCCCAAGGTGCTCGCCACCCGGATGGTCCGCGACTACGTCCGCCTGCTCTACACGCCGGCCGCGGTGACCGGGCGCACGCTGAACTCCGACTTCAAGGGCGCGACCGAGCTGGCCGCGTGGAAGAAGGAGGTGCGCGCCGGCTGGGACGAGGTGCGCGTCGAGCACGTCGAGAGCCACGGCGTCGGTGACAACCCCGAGGTCGGCTCGACGCTGACCGTCCGGGCCTTCGTCGCCCTCGGCTCCCTGACCCCCGACGATGTCGCGGTCGAGGTCGTGCACGGCGTGATCGACGGCGACGACGACCTCGTCGACACCGCGGTCACCCCGCTGGCGCTGGCCGACAGCTACGACGGCGGCCGCTTCCGCTTCGACGGTGAGGTCCAGCTCCGCCGCGGCGGAGCGTTCGGCTACACCGTCCGGATCGTCCCGCGCCACAGCGTCCTCGCCTCCGTCTCCGAGATGGGCCTGGTCGCCCTCCCCTGACGCTGACCCGGCCCGTGTTCACGCCCTACGACGCTGACCCGGCCCGTGTTCACGCCGTACGACGCTGACCCGGCCCGTGTTCACGCCGTACGACGCTGACCCGGCCTGTGTTCACGCCGTACGACGCTGACCCGGCGTGTCGTCACCGCGTCGACAAGGGCCAGGTCAGCGCTCCAGCCCGTCGACAAGAGCCGGGTCAGCGCTCCAGCCCGTCAACAAGAGCCGGGTCAGCGCTCCACCACGTCAACAAGGGCCGGGTCAGGGTTGCGGCGCCAGCGGCGGATGATCAGCTCGGCCAGGAGCAGGTTGAGGATCCAACCCAGCCACTGGCCGTAGGGGATGCTGGCCGAGACGGCGGCCTGGACGTCTCCGTCGTACTTGCTCTGCATGACCGGCGCCTGGGCGAGCAGCAGCAACGGGGTCACCATCCGCGCCGTGATCGCGAAGAACGTGACTGCGTACAGCCGGGTCATCCACTCACGGTGTCGCACGACGTCCCCGGCGCGGATCGCCCGATAGGCGACCACCGCCACGCAGGGCCACAGCACAGCCGGCACCAGCACGCCGAACTTCGTGAGGTTCCCGTCGGGCGTGGTGAGGGCGAGCGGGATCCCGGTGAGCACGAACGCGACGGTGCCGAGGCCGAGGAACGTCCTCCCGATCGCGCGATGGCGCGACCGGCGGGCGCGGATCCGGGGCACGAACTGCAGCGCACCCAGGATCATCGCGGCGGCGGCCACCGGCACGTGGACGACGAGCAGTACCCACGCCGCATCGGTCTGTACGTCGATCCGGCTCGCGGCGCGGTCCAGCAGCACGTAGGGGAACGCGAGCACCGGCGTCGCGACCACCGCGATCAGGAGGATCGCCACGACCAGCCGCGGAGTCCGGCTGCGGGGGTCGTCGGCGTGGCTCGTGGTCATCGCTCCCAGCCTGGGCCGCGCAGCTCCGCCAGACATCGGGGATGACCCCGGCTCCGGCCCGGAGAACCGTCAGTCGTGCCGGCCGTCGCGCAGCACCACGACGGTGCGGCCACCGAGCGTGAGCGACGCCCCGGCGCCCACGGCGGTGCCGACCGGAACGTCGGGGCAGGTCGACACCACGACCTCGCCCGGGCCCCACCCGTGGTCGGGCGTGGTCACCTCGATCGGGTCCGGCTCGGCATTGAGCCAGAGCAGGAACGAGCTGTCCCACTGCTGTTCCCCCCGCGGACCGGGGGAGCGCAGTGGGTCGCCGGTGACGAGCATGCCGACGACGCTCAGCGCGTCGTCGGCCCAGTCGTCACCCGCCATCTCACGGCCGCTCGGGTGCAGCCAGACCAGGTCCTTGGGGCCGCCTTCGATCGTCGGCCTTCCCTCGAACCAGTGTCGCTGACGCAGCGCGGGGTGCTCTCGACGGAGCCGGAGCGCCGCCTTGGTCACCTCGTAGACGTCGAGCCACGCGTCGTCGGGCCGCCAGTCGATCCAGGAGATCTCGTTGTCCTGCACGTACGGGTTGTTGTTGCCGCGCGTGGTGCGTCCGCGCTCGTCGCCGGCGGTGATCATCGGGACCCCGGTCGACAGGCACAGCGTCACCATCAGGTCGGCGGCGACGCGGCGCCGCAGGGCGACGATCTCCGCGTCGTCGGTCTCGCCCTCGACCCCGAAGTTCTGCGAGCGGTTGTTGTCGCTCCCGTCGCGGTCGTCCTCGCCGTTGGCCCGGTTGTGCTTCCGCTCGTAGGAGACCGCGTCGCGCACCGTGAACCCGTCGTGCGCGGTCACGAAGTTCACCGAGGCGTACGGCGAGCGCCCGTCGTCGGCGTACAGGTCCGACGAGCCGGCGAGCCGGGTCGCGACCGTCCGGATCCCGGCGGAGTGACCGCGCCAGAAGTCCCGGACCGTGTCGCGGTACTGGTCGTTCCACTCCACCCATGGCGGCGGGAACTCACCCACGCGGTACCCGTCCGGCGACACGTCCCACGGCTCGGCGATCAGCTTCACGTGCCGCAGGGTGGGGTCCTGGCCGATCGCGGTCAGCAGATGACAGCCCATGTCGACGTCGTAGCCCACACGGGTCAGCGCCGACATCAGGTCGAAGCGGAACCCGTCGACCCGCATCTCCTTGGTCCAGTACCGCAGCGAGTCGAGGATCAGCCGCAGGGCGAACGGGTTGGAGGCGTCGACGGTGTTGCCGCACCCGGTCACGTCCCAGTAGGTGTCGTCGTAGGGGTCGCCCGGCGGCGTGTGGTCGACCCGATGGTAGAACCCGCGATCGTCGAGACCGCGGAACGACAGCGTCGGGCCGTCGGCGCCGCCCTCGGCCGTGTGGTTGTAGACCACGTCGAGGATCACCTCCAGTCCCGCGGCGTGGAACGCCTTCACCATCTCCTTGAACTCCCGGACCTGGCCGCCGCGGTCACCCGCCGACGAGTAGGCGTTGTGCGGGGCGAAGAAGCCGATCGTGTTGTAGCCCCAGTAGTTCGTCTTCCCGCGAGCCATCACCGACGGCTCGCTCACGAACTGCTGCACCGGCAGCAGCTCGACCGCGGTCACGCCGAGATCGCGCAGGTAGTCGATCACCGGAGGCGACGCCAGCCCGGCGTACGTGCCCCTCAGGTGCTCGGGCACCCGGTCGTGCAGCGCGGTCATGCCCTTCACGTGCAGCTCGTAGATCACGGTGTCGCGCCATCGGGTGTAGGGCCGGCGGTCGTCGCCCCAGTCGAAGGCGGGGTCGTGGACCACCACGCTCTTCGGCACGTACGGCGCGCTGTCGCGGCGGTCGCGGGTGTCCGGCGCCCCGCCGTGGAAGCCGAAGATCGCGGGGTCGTCCGCCAGCCGACCGCTGATCGCCCGGGCATAAGGGTCGAGCAACAGCTTGTCGCTGTTGAACCGCAGGCCGAGCCCGGGCTGCCACGGACCGTCCGCCCGGAAGCCGTAGCGGGTGCCCGGCGCCACGCCCGGGACGGCGCCGTGCCAGATGCCGAGCGAGACCTCCGTCAGCTCGTGACGCGTCTCGACGTCGTCGTCGTCGAACACGCAGAACCACATCCGCGTCGCCTCCGGCGCGTGGACCGCGACGTTGGTCGCCTCCTCGCTCCAGTCGACCCCGAGGGGCCAGGTGCGTCCGGGCCACACGGCAGCGCTCTCGCCGGGTCGGCTCCAGGTTCCGGGACTCACCCGCGACATTGTGTCGGACGCCCGGCGCCGTACCGACGTTGGTCGAGCTCGTCGAGACCCTTACCGTGGTCGGACCCCAGACGAGAGAAGAGGCACCATGGCGGAGTTCGTACGGCTCGAGGTCAGCGACGGCGTCGGCACCCTCCGGCTCGACCGGCCCAAGATGAACGCGCTCAACGTGCAGGTCCAGGAGGAGATCCGGGCGGCCGCGGTCGAGGCGACCTCACGCGACGACGTCAAGGCGGTGGTGATCTACGGCGGCGAGCGGGTCTTCGCGGCGGGCGCCGACATCAAGGAGATGGCGCAGATGTCGTACGTCGACATGGTGCAGCGCAGTGGCCCCCTCCAGTCGGCGCTCAGCAGCGTTGCGCGGATCCCGAAGCCCGTCGTCGCCGCGATCACCGGCTACGCCCTGGGCGGAGGCTGCGAGCTCGCCCTGTGCGCCGACGTGCGCTTCGCTGCGGAGGACGCCGTCCTCGGCCAGCCCGAGGTCCTGCTCGGCATCATCCCGGGCGCCGGTGGCACCCAGCGCCTCTCCCGCCTGGTCGGACCCAGTCGCGCCAAGGACATCATCTACACCGGACGGTTCGTGAAGGCAGACGAGGCGCTGGCCATCGGCCTCGTCGACCGCGTCGTGCCATCCGACCGGGTGTACGCCGAGGCCGTGGCGTGGGCCGGCCAGTTCACGCGGGCCGCGAGCTACGCCGTACGGGCGGCGAAGGAGGCCATCGACCTCGGACTCGAGTCGGACCTCGACACCGGGCTGGCCATCGAGCGCCAGCAGTTCGCGGCGCTCTTCGCCACCGACGACCGGGCGATCGGCATGGCGTCGTTCGTCGAGAACGGCCCGGGCAAGGCCGAGTTCACCGGTCGCTGACGTGGGCGTCGCCGTCGTGCGGACGCGCCTGGCCCAGGTCGTCTGGGTCGTGTGCGTGGTCGCCGCCCTGTTCCTCGCCGCCGGGACCCTGTGCATCGCGCTCGAGGCCAACCCCGACAACGCGCTCGTGACGTTCATCCTCCAGACCGCCGACAGGCTGGACCTCGGGGTCTTCTCACGCGGCCAGGACGGTGTCGCCCACTTCGCCGGAGACACGCACGAGGCGCTGACCAAGAACGCCCTGGTGAACTGGGGGATCGCGGCCGTCGTCTGGCTGGTCGCCGGCCGCGTGCTCGAGCGGATCATCCGCCCCTGAAGGCCCCTCCCGGGACGGTTCCTGAGATTCGTCACAAATCACATCGGACGGGACCTTCGTCGCTGGTAATTGTGGTCACCGTGTGATGAGGTGCACCAGCGGGACAGGGGGTCCCGATCCTGACTCAACCCTGGGAGGGTTCCACCACATGTCAGCACGTACCTTCAAGCTCGTCGGCGCCGCCGGCGCGGCCGCCCTGACCGTCGGCGCTCTGGCCGGCCCTGCCGTCGCCGCCGCCAGGACTCCGCCGACGTCCACCTACAGCCTGCGGACCCGCTCGGACTCACGCCCGTCCGTCACCTTACAACGTCGCCGCTGCGCCCGCGAAGCATGACCGCCGGTCAGACCGTCAAGGACGACGAGCACGATCACCGACTGGACGCCACCTCGACCAGGGCGCGATCAGGCCTTCTTCGGGCGCAGGGTTCGGACGGAAGATCAAGACCGCCGACCGGCAAGGGCACCTCTGGGCCACAACCTCACGATCCCGAAGACGCGCGATGCCTGGCACCCCAGGCGCCCCGCTCGGCGGCCAGACCACGGGCGCCGTCACGCCGCACCCGACCGAAGGCCGGGACCCTCGCGCGTCAAGGCCGGCGCGTCGACCGCGTTCACCCAAGGCTTCGACGGGACCAACCACCTGCCAATCAGTCTTCCCCGCTGGAGCCTTCGGCACGCCTGACCACCGATGGCAAGAACAATCGTCTCCAGGCGCCGTCACTGTGACGGTCAAGAAGGACGGCTCGAAGACGACGACCAAGGCGTCGTACAACGCCAAGAAGGATGTCGCCAGTGCCTCCGCCAAGGTCGACGGGCAGCAAGTTCAAGCTGGCCGGCACCGGCAAGGTGAAGTTCACCCTCAAGAAGGGCTCGAAGACCGTCAAGACCGTCTCGGCGCGACCCTGAAGAAGGGCACGGCCAAGGCCACCTTCAAGAACGTGAAGGCCAAGGGCTCCTACTCCGTCGTCGCCAAGTTCAAGGGTGACGCCGGGCTCAAGGGCTCCTCGGGCAAGGCGACCTTCAAGGTCAAGTGACTCGTCCCTGACGACTCCGTCCGCGGCCCCGGTGACTCGATCACCGGGGCCGCGGGCATGTCCCGGACCGTGACAGTGTCACTGTGAGGGATGCCACCGTCGGCCCGGTTCCACGCCCGTCGTGGGGCCTTGTAACCTCGCAGGCACACCCGAGGACACAGGAGGGCCGTCGCGGCCATGAACATCGCTGTCTGTGTGAAGTACGTGCCGGACGCCACCGGAGACCGCCATTTCGAGGACGACAAGACCGTCGACCGCGTGGGCGTCGACGGTCTGCTGTCCGAGCTCGACGAGTACGCCGTCGAGCAGGCGCTCCAGATCAAGGAGAAGTCCGAGAGCCCCGACGACGTGACCGTCACCGCGGTCTGTGTCGGCCCCGAGCAGGCGGTGGACGCGGTCCGCAAGGCCCTGCAGATGGGCGCAGACCAGGGGGTCCACGTCTCCGACGAGGCCATCGCCGGCTCCGACGCCATCGCCACCTCGCTGGTGCTCGCGAAAACGATCGAGAAGGGCTCCTACGACCTGGTGATGTGCGGCATGGCGTCGACCGACGGCTCGATGAGCGTGGTGCCGGCGATGCTGGCCGAGCGGCTGGGCCTGCCTCAGCTGACGCTCGCGTCGGTGGTCGAGGCCCAGGGCGACCAGGTCCGGATCAAGCGCGACGGCGACACGGCCACGGAGGTGGTCGGCGGGACGATGCCGCTGGTGCTGTCGGTGACCGACCAGTCCGGCGAGGCGCGCTACCCGTCGTTCAAGGGGATCATGGCCGCCAAGAAGAAGCCGCTCGAGACGCTGTCGCTGTCCGACCTCGGGGTCGACGCCGGTGACGTGGGCCTGTCGGTGGCCTGGACCGAGGTGCAGGACACCACGGCCCGCCCGCCGCGCGAGGCCGGCGAGATCGTCAAGGACGAGGACGGCACCGGCGCCAAGGCGCTGGCCGACTTCCTCGCCGCCAAGAAGTTCATCTGAGCACAGGGAGCGACTGACTCATGAGCGAGATCCTGGTGGTCGTCGACCACGCCGAGGGTGCGGTCAAGAAGCCGACGTACGAGATGCTGACCCTGGCCGCCCGTCTCGGCGAGCCGGCGGCGGTCTACCTCGGCCCGGCGGACAAGAACGCCGAGGTGGCCGAGGCGGTCAAGAAGTACGGCGCCGCGAAGGTGTATGCCGTCGACGACGCACCGCTGAAGGGGTTCCTCGTGGCGCCCAAGGCCGAGGCGCTGCAGCAGCTGGTCGAGAAGATCTCGCCCGGCGCCGTCCTGATCGCGTCGTCGGCCGAGGGCAAGGAGGTCGCGGCCCGCCTGGCGATCAAGATCGACTCCGGGCTGATCACCGACGCCGTCGATGTCGAGGCCGGTGACGGCGGAGCCCCGGTCACGACGCAGTCGGTCTTCGCCGGCAACTACACCGTCAAGGCCAAGGTCACCAAGGGCACCCCGATCATCACCGTGAAGCCGAACTCCGCCGCTCCGGTCGAGGCTGCCGGCGACGGCACCCTGGAGGAGGTCTCGGTGACGGTGTCCGACGCCGCCAAGGGGGCCCAGATCGTCGCTTCCCAGCCGCGCACGGCGACCGGCCGCCCCGAGCTGACCGAGGCCGCGATCGTGGTCTCCGGCGGCCGCGGCACCGGCGGCAAGTTCGAGCCGGTCGAGGACCTCGCCGACGCGCTCGGCGCGGCCGTGGGTGCGTCCCGCGCCGCCGTCGACTCCGGCTGGAAGCCGCACAGCTACCAGATCGGCCAGACCGGCAAGACCGTCTCGCCGCAGCTCTACATCGCCGCCGGCATCTCCGGCGCCATCCAGCACCGCGCCGGCATGCAGACCTCCAAGACGATCGTGGCCGTCAACAAGGACGACGAGGCCCCGATCTTCGAGCTGGTCGACTTCGGTGTCGTCGGCGACCTCCACACGGTCCTCCCCGCGGTCACCGAGGAAGTCACTCAGCGCAAGGGCTGAGCGCACCCCGTCCCGACAGAGGAGGATCTCCGGCACCAGCTGCCGGAGATCCTCCTTCGTCGGTCACGCGCAGGCGGCGCAGGGTCGGGCCGCCCCCGACCAACCGCGTGCCGTCAACAGCCGCGACACGGCGACGGCGAGCCGACAGGGTTCCAGTACCTGCCGCCAGCCGAGCCGCACGGTGATGTCACCACGCAGCAGCCCGGCCAGATCGCGGTCGAGATCGGCCCAACGGTCGCCGGGCCGCTCGTGCCCGAGGCGTCCGTCCAGCTCGATCACGGCACCCAGCCCCACATATTCCACGTCACGCAGGTAGCTGGCTCGGCCGGCTGTCACTCGTCGCTGGCGCTGCCCGGTCGGGATGCCATGGGCGCGCTCGACGTCGACGAGGTAGCGCCGCTCGAGCGCGGAGTAGCTGCCGGTGGCGACATCAGCCAGCACGCTGCGGAGCAGGGCCCGCCGGCGGAGCCGAGGCCGGGTGTCGAGTGCGGTCAACAGTCGCGCCGGAGTGGTACGCCGCTGCTGGCAGACGTCGCCCAGGACCGCAACGGCCGCGTCCTCGCTGCGGGCCCGGGCCGCCACGAGCAGGGTGGCCGGCTCGATCCGCATCCGCGGCGGGCTCAGCTGGGGAAGGATGGTCCGCTCGAAGTCGCGACAACGGCTCGTGTGCACACCGGGGGGATCGTCGACACGTCTGGTCGCAGCGACCGTGATCTCGATCGGTCCGTCAGGAGCGTCCAGGGCGACCCCGAACGCGCGCAGGGCTGAGCCCGCGCCGAGGGCCGCCGGCTCATGGAGGAGGACGCCGGCCCACGCACGTTGTTCCCAGGTCAGCGTGCCGGTGTGGTCGACGTACACACCCTCGAACACCCGCGCCCACACCCGACGGCGGATCATCCGCTCGATGAGCACGTCGTCCAGGCCGGCCGCGAGCACCTGGCGTCGCGACACGACGCCGGCCTGGTGCCGTTGCCGGTCCCGGAGCTCCATCGCCTGAGCGTCTCCGAAGGGCAAGATCCACACCGGCCCCAGGTCGTCGGCTGTGGATGAGCCCCTCCGCCCAGAGACGGTGGAGGATCTCCGGCACCTGGTGCCGGAGATCCTCCGCGTTCCGCACTCTGACGGGCCACCTACCGGCGGCTGTCGGCCGTCTACCGTGGACCCGTGACCACGCAGCCCGACGTCGCGGACTCTGGCTCGGCGCGCCCGGGTGGCGAGCCGCGAGCTGAGCCTGGCGACCCGCGCGGTCAAGGACGCCACCCTGCACGCGATGGCCGACGCCCTGGACCGGCGTACCGACGAGGTGCTCGAGGCCAACGCCGTGGACGTACGGCGTGCCGAGGAAGCCGACACGCCGGCCCACATGGTCGACCGCCTGCGCCTGACCGCCGACCGGGTCGCGGCGATGGCCGAGGGGCTGCGCGACCTGGCCCGGCTCCCGGATCCCGTCGGCGAGGTCGTCCGGGGCAGCACCCTGGCCAACGGGCTGGAGCTTCGGCAGGTGCGCGTGCCGTTCGGCGTGGTCGCGATGATCTACGAGGGCCGCCCCAACGTCACCGTCGACGCGGCCGGGATCTGCCTGAAGTCCGGCAACGCAGTCCTCCTGCGCGGCAGCGGCAGCGCGAGCGCCAGCAACGCCGCGCTGGTCGACGTCCTGCGGCAGGCCGCGCAGGGGAGCGGGCTGCCGGCCGACTGCGTCCAGCTGGTCCCGGCCGACACCCGAGAGACGGTCAAGGAGCTCATGCGGGCCCGCGGCCTGGTCGACGTGCTCGTGCCGCGCGGGGGAGCGGGGCTGATCCGGTCCGTCGTCGAGGAGTCCACCGTGCCGGTGATCGAGACCGGCGTCGGCAACTGCCACGTCTACGTCGACGCGGCGGCCGACCTCGACATGGCCCTGGCCCTCGTGCTGAACGCCAAGACCGATCGCACCAGCGTCTGCAACGCCGCCGAGTCGCTGCTCGTGCACGAGAAGGTGGCGGGAGAGTTCCTGCCCCGGGTGGTCCAGGCCCTGCAGGCGGCCGGTGTCACCATCCACGGAGACTCCGCGTTCCAGGCGTACGACGGCGTGCCGGCCGCCACCGACGACGACTTCGCCGTGGAGTACCTCTCGCTCGACATCTCCGCCGCCGTCGTACCCGATCTCGACGCCGCCCTGGACCACATCCGGCGCTACTCCACGGGGCACTCCGAGGTCATCGTGACCGGCGACCAGGCCGCAGCGCGTCGCTTCGTGGCCGAGGTCGACGCTGCGGTGGTGCTGGTCAACGCCTCGACGCGGTTCACCGACGGAGGCGAGTTCGGCTTCGGCGCCGAGATCGGGATCAGCACCCAGAAGCTGCACGCCCGCGGCCCGATGGGGCTGCCGGAGATGACCTCCACCAAGTACGTCGTCACCGGCGACGGCCACGTTCGCTGACGTCGGCGTCTGGCGTCCTACGCGGTCGGCTAGGGTTCAGCCATGATCAGCCCGCTCGTCATCAACCACTGGGTCGTCGGGGGCACCGTCCTCGCCATCCTGCTGCTGGCGCTGCTGGCGCTGCTGGTCTTCGGCGCCGGGCGCGAGCACAGCTGACGCGATGAGGGCCCGGTGAGCCCGCAGGCCCGTCGCGTCGGGGTGATGGGCGGCACGTTCGACCCCATCCACCACGGCCACCTGGTCGCGGCGTCCGAGGTCCAGTCGTGGTTCGAGCTCGACGAGGTCGTGTTCGTGCCCACCGGCGAGCCCTGGCAGAAGTCCGAGCGGCAGGTCACCACTGCCGAGCACCGCTACCTGATGACGGTGATCGCGACCGCGTCCAACCCACGGTTCTGGGTCTCGCGCGTCGACATCGACCGGGGCGGACCGACGTACACCATCGACACGCTCCGCGACCTCCACGCGCAGCGCCCCGATGCCGACCTCTACTTCATCACCGGCGCAGATGCCCTCGCCGACATCTTCACCTGGCGCGACGCAGACGAGCTCTTCTCCCTGGCCAAGTTCGTCGGCTGTACGCGGCCGGGGTTCGTGATGGACGCCGACACGCTCGCCAAGATCCCCCACGACCGGGTGACCATGGTCGAGGTGCCGGCGTTGGCGATCAGCTCCACGGACTGTCGCCGACGTACGATGCGTGGAGAGCCGGTGTGGTACCTCGTGCCGGACGGCGTCGTGCAGTACATCGCCAAGCACCAGCTGTACCCCGTCGACGGCTCCGAGCGCCCGGCTCTCGGTCTGCCGGCGGTCGGACCCGCAGCCCGCTCCACCTCCGTCCCCAGCAACGAAAGTGCTTCATGACCGCCACCGACCACGCCGTCAGCCTCGTCCATGTCGCCGCTCGTGCGGCCTCCGAGAAGCTGGCGCAGCACATCGTGGCCTTCGACGTCAGCGACCAGCTCGCCATCACCGACGCCTTCCTCCTCGCGTCGGCGAGCAACGACCGCCAGGTGAAGTCCATCGTCGACGAGGTCGAGGACAAGCTCCGCGAGTTCGGCGCCAAGCCCATCCGCCGTGAGGGAGAGCGCGACGGCCGCTGGGTGCTGATCGACTACGGCGACGTCGTCGTCCACGTGCAGCACGAGGAGGAGCGGCAGTTCTACGCACTCGAGCGGCTGTGGCGCGACTGCCCCTTGATCGAGCTGCCGGCGGACGTCACCGCCGGCGCCCACGGTGCCTGAGGGTCGCACCCTGGTCCTGCTCCGACACGGCGAGACCGACTGGAACGCACAGGGCCGCGCCCAGGGCCATGCCGACGTCCCGCTGAACTCCGTCGGCCGGGCCCAGGCCGCGACGGTCGCACCCGTACTGGCCGCCTTCGAGCCGGCCCGGCTGTGGTCCAGCGACCTGGCCCGTGCGCGGCAGACCGCGGACTACGTGGCGGCCGCCACCGGGCTGACCGTGCAGCCCGACAGCCGGCTCCGCGAGTACGACATGGGAGCGCGATCCGGACTCACGCTCGCCGACCTCGCCGCCGCGTTCCCCGAGGAGTACGCCGCGTGGGTCGCCGGCCGGTCGACCCCGCGGGTGGCGGGGGAGGAGTCGACCGAACAGGTGCGCGATCGCATCGTGCCGGCCCTCCACGACTGCCTGAAGGCTCTCGAGCCCGGCCAGACCGGCATCGTGGTGCTCCACGGCGCCTGCCTGAAGGTCGGCCTGATGGGACTGCTCGGCTGGCCGTGGGAGCTGTCCGACTCGCTCCAGGGACCCGAGAACTGCGGCTACAGCGTGGTGTCCGAGCACGCCGTCCGCGGCGGCCTCCGGCTCACGTCGTACAACGAGAAGGCCGTGGGCTCCGGGCACGGACCCGATTTCGCAACCGACGGGCCGGTTGGCTAGGATTCCGCGAGTTGCCTGCCGGACCGGCGGGCAGCGGTTCCGGGGCTGTGGCGCAGCTGGTAGCGCATCTGCATGGCATGCAGAGGGTCAGGGGTTCGAGTCCCCTCAGCTCCACCGAACACGCAGGTCACAGGCGTGCGGGCCCGATCATTCGATCCCCTTGCACGGGCAAGTCGCCAGAAACTCACCACTTATGCGGCGGCCTGCGAGCAATCTGCACGGGGCGAGATGGCGTCGGCGCAGGTCAGCGACGTTTCGGCTCGGCCGCCAGGACTCGATCCGTTGAGCACGAGGTCACCACTTGGAGACTCGAACCCCCGGAGCCGGGGCGGACGTTGACTGGACCCGGGCGCAGCCCATCTCGAGCGACCAGGCCGCGCCGACCTGCCTTTCCGCTGTCCGTCGCGTCCGCGACCCACCTGGCGAACAGGACACGGTGGGTCATCCAACGGAAGGGTGGGCTCAACGCCCGCGCGGTCACGTTGGAAGGCTGACTTCTATCCACACCGGGGAGCGATCGTGCGTTTGGCCGGACACACGCGGCTGAATCTGTCGGCCTATGAGGACGGACGGGAAGATCCCGAGTCTGGACCCGGCGGCATGTCGTGGGGGAAGCGGGGTGCGCGCTCGTGCTCTCGTTCCGACCACGTCGTAAACGGACACGGGCTGAGGTCAGCCAAGCAATACCTGCATCGTGGCGATCTCGGCGGTCTGCGCGGCTTCGATCTTCTTGGCCAGGGCAGTCGCGTCGGCGGAGGTGCCGTCCTTCTGCTCGGTCTTCGCCATCTCGATGGCGCCTTGGTGGTGCGTGATCATCATGGTCAGGAACATCTGGTCGAAGTCGGTGCCGGAGGAATCCTTCAGAGTCTTCAGGTCTGCGCTGCTCATCATCCCCGGCATCGTGCCGGACATGTCCATGCCGCTCATCTGGTCGGGGATCGGCTTCTTCCAGTTGGTCAACCAGCCAGACATGGTCTGGATCTCCGGGGCCTGGGCGGCCTTGATCTGTGCGGCGAGTGCCTTCACCTCGGGGCTCTTGGCGCGAGTGTTGGCGAGGGAGGCCATCTCCACGGCTTGGCGGTGATGGGAGATCATGTCGGTGGCGAAGGTGACGTCGGAGTCGTTGAACGTCGACATCATGGAGGTGTTCGAGGACTGAGTCGTCGAACGCATCCCGCCCATGGTGGTCCCGGAGTCGCTGCCACCACAGGCGGCGAGGCTCAGGGACGCGGCTACGACCAGGGCGGCCGCGGCGGCGAGGTGGTGCTTGTGCACGATGATCTCCTTGGTGTGACATTGACCGGCTGTGCGATCGGCCGACGACGGAGAGGGGCTCGGTCAGCGCGGCTTCTCTCGCGCAGATCCTGCAGGGCGGGCAATGCGGATCCGCCGTCGAAACCATGAAGGTTTGACGAAGATCCGGCTCAGAGGCGTTGGGTGCGCAGCCGCAGGGCGTTGCTGATGACGCTGACTGATGAGAGGGCCATCGCGGCGGCAGCGATGATCGGGGAGAGGAGAATGCCGAAGGCGGGGTACAGGACCCCTGCCGCGATCGGGACGCCGGCTGCGTTGTAGACGAACGCGAAGACCAGGTTCTGCCGGATGTTCGACATCGTGGCCCGAGAGAGCTGGCGGGCTTTGACGATGCCCAAGAGGTCGCCCTTGAGGAGGGTGACGCCGGCGTCTCCATGGCGACGTCAGTGCCCAGCTCATGGCGAGCCCTACGTCGGCGGCGGCGAGGGCTGGGGCGTCGTTGACGCCGTCGCCGGCCATGGCGACCACCTTGCCCTCGTCGCGGAGCTGTTTGACGATGTCGCTCTTGTGGTCGGGAGGACCTCGGCTTCGACCCGGTCGATTCCGAGCTGTCGGCCGACGGCTTGTGCGGTGACGTCGTTGTCGCCGGTGAGCATGACCACCTCGATGCCTGCCTCGCGGAGAGCGGCGAGGGCAGCAGGGGTGGTGTCCTTGACCGGGTCGGCGATGGCGACGATGGCCGCCACCTGGCCGTCGACCCGACGAAGATCGCGGTGGCGCCTTCGAGCCGCAGCCCGTCGGCCTG
>CAWDUA010000007.1:0-260238 GCA_963805345.1 uncultured Actinomycetota bacterium | reverse complement strand
CGAACCCCTGAGGGCTGTTAACCCAACCCGCTTTCCAAGCGAGCGCCATAGGCCACTAGGCGAATCCTCCGCGCAGGAGGCTACCGGGGGCAGGACAGGCCCACGAAATCGCAAGTGACCGGCGGGACGTCCTTCGGACGGGGTCTTCCATGCCTCCGCTCGGATGACGTCCCGGGTGGCCCTCGACTTCGACCGTCGTACGACGGTCGCCTAGACTCCCGGGCAACCCCCCATGCGGCGGCATCTTGCTCAATCCCCCAGGGCCGGAAGGCAGCAAGGGCAGGCGAGCTCTGTCGGGTGCGTGGGGGGCCTCTCCATGTCCGGGCGACGTGTCCGGGCGACGTGTCCGGGCGATCCCGACCGGCCTCGGACCGCCGCCGCGACGCCCTCGGGCGGCTCGACGAGCCCGCGCGCGGGTCTAGCATCCGGTCGTGTCGTTCCTCGACCTGGCGATCGTCTGCGCGGTCGGTCTGGCCGGTCCCCTCCTGGCGACGCCGCGCGGATGGCATCTCCCGGTCGTCCTGGGCGAGCTGGTGGCGGGCGTGGTGCTCGGCATCTCCGGGCTGGGCATCCTCGACGCCGGCGACCCGGTCTTCGCCTTCCTCGGGAACGCGGGCTTCGTGCTGGTGATGTTCGTGGCCGGAACCCACGTGCCGGTCCGCGACCGGCGCCTGCGCCCGGCCCTCGGGACCGGGCTCGTCCGGGTGGCGGTCGTCGGCGTCGCCGCGTGCTTCCTCGGCTACGGCGTCGCCGAGCTGGTCGGGATCCCCCACGCGCCGCTCTACGCGGTGCTGATGGCGTCGTCCTCGGCCGCGCTGGTCCTGCCCGTCGTCGACTCGCTGGAGCTCACCGGACGCAGCGTCGTGGAGCTGCTTCCCCAGGTCGCCGTCGCCGACGCGGCCTGCATCGTGCTGCTGCCCTTGGTCATCGACCCCGACCATGTCCTGCGCGCCGCGCTCGGGGCCGCCGCCGTGCTGGTCGCCGGCGTCATCCTCTTCCTGGCGCTCCGAGCCGTCGAGCGCAGCGGCGTGCGCAAGCGGGTGCACGGCGTCTCGGAGGACCGCCAGTTCGCGGTCGAGCTGCGGATCAGCCTGGCGCTGGTCTTCGCCATGGCCGCCCTCGCGGTCGCGACGCACGTCTCGCTGATGCTCGCCGGCTTCGTGTCGGGCCTGGCGGTCGCAGCGGTGGGCGAGCCGCGCCGCGTCGCCAAGCAGCTGTTCGCCGTCACCGAGGGGTTCTTCGGGCCCGTCTTCTTCGTCTGGCTCGGGGCGGGGCTCCAGCTCGGCGACCTCGTCCACCATCCGTCGATGGTCGCGCTCGGCCTCGGGCTGGGGCTCGGGGCGACGCTCGCGCACCTGGTAGCCGTCCCGCTGCGCCAGCCCGCGCCGTACGCGATGCTCGCCAGCGCCCAGCTCGGGGTACCCGTCGGCGCGGCCGCCATCGGCGCCCAGCTCGACCTCCTGCGCCCCGGCGAGGGAGCCGCGATCGTGCTGGGCGCACTGGTGGTCCTGGCGGTCACCGTGGCGGGTGGTTCGCTGGCCGCGCGTACGTCGCCCGACTCGCCCGCGGTGGCCTCGTGAGCAAGGGGTGGTCGGCCCGCGACCGCGCTCGCTTCGCCGCTCGTGGCGTCCTCACCCGCCCGGTTGTCGGCATGGCTGGCTAGGGTTCAGGAGTGGAGTCACCCCTCGCGCTCTACCGGCGCTACCGTCCCGAGACCTTCGCCGAGGTCATCGGGCAGGACCACGTGACCGAGCCGCTGCGCGCGGCTCTCGCGGCCAACCGCGTGAACCACGCCTATCTCTTCTCCGGGCCCCGCGGTTGTGGGAAGACGACGTCGGCGCGGATCCTCGCCCGCGCCCTGAACTGTGAGCAGGCGCCGGTCGCCGACCCCTGCGGCGAGTGCGACTCGTGCCGGGACCTCGCCCGCCGGGGGCCGGGCTCGATCGACGTGATCGAGATCGACGCGGCCTCCCACGGCGGCGTCGACGACGCCCGTGACCTGCGCGAGAAGGCGTTCTTCGCGCCGGTCCGCAGCCGCTACAAGGTCTACATCATCGACGAGGCCCACATGGTCAGCACCCAGGGCTTCAACGCCCTGCTCAAGCTGGTCGAGGAGCCGCCGCCGCACCTGCGCTTCATCTTCGCCACCACCGAGCCGGAGAAGGTGCTGCCGACCATCCGCTCGCGCACCCACCACTACCCGTTCCGGCTGATCCCGCCACGGCTGCTGTCGTCCTACCTCTCCGAGCTGTGCGAGAAGGAGCAGGTGACGATCGAGCCCGCCGCGCTGCCGCTGGTGGTCCGGGCGGGCGGGGGCTCCGCGCGCGACACCCTGTCCGTCCTCGACCAGCTGATGGGCGGCGCGGGTCCCGAGGGCATCACCTACGCGCTGGCCGCCGGGCTGCTCGGCTACACGCCCGACACGCTGCTCGACGAGGTCGTCGACGCGTTCGCGGCCGGCGACGGATCGGCGGTGTTCGGCGTCGTCGACAAGGTGATCGAGACCGGTCAGGACCCGCGCCGATTCACCGAAGACCTGCTCCGCCGGCTTCGCGACCTCGTGATCGTCTCGGCGGTCCCCGACGCGCCCGCCACGGGCCTGATCGACATCGCCGAGGACGCCGCCGAGCGGCTCGTCGCCCAGGCCGCACGATTCGGCCCGGCCGAGCTGAGCCGGGCCGCCGACCTGGTGGCCACCGGCCTCACCGAGATGCGCGGCGCCACGGCCCCACGGCTGCTGCTCGAGCTGGTCTGCGCGCGGGTGCTGCTGCCGGGTGCCGACCACTCCACCGAGGGTGTCCAGGCCCGCCTCGACCGGCTCGAGCGACGGATGACGATCGCCGGCGGCGAGCCCGCCGCCCCTGTCCCCCCGCCCGTGGCCAGTCCGCCCCTGCGCGTCGAGAGCCCCCCGTCCTCGGTCGGCCACCTGCCGCCGACACCGGCCGAGCCGGTCGCCACCTCGCAGCCCTCCGCGGAGCCGTCGGCCGAGCCCGCCGCCGAGCCGGTTGCCGAGCAGTCGGTCCCGACCGTCGTGGTCCCCGAGCCGGGCACCGTCGCCGAGACCTCGGCGGGCTCGCCGTTGAGCCTGGTCGACGTACGCCGCCTCTGGCCCGACATCGTCGAGGCCACCAAGCAGCGCCGCCGAGTGACCTGGATCCACCTCACTCAGCACGCCCAGGTCGTGGGCGTCGACGGGGAGATCTTGACCCTGGGCTTCGGCAACGTGGGTGCGCGCGACTCGTTCGACAACGGCGGGAGTGCCGAGATCGTGCGTCAGGCGGCGATCGACGTCGTCGGTCACGACTGGCGGGTCGAGACGATCGTCGATCCCGGAGCCGACCCGGAGGCCGCCCCACCGCCCGCGGTGCCGACACAGGCCCCGACCACGGCCACCGAGTCGGCCCCTGCCGCACCGGTGGAGCCACCCCCGTTCGCCCAGCCCGCGCCTCCCGTCGAGAGCCCGTCGGCCACGGCTCGGCAGGCGATCGCCCCGACCCGCACCGCCGGTGGCGACGAAGCGGCCCCCGCGGCGCCGGCCGACTCCGATGGTGGTGCGCGCCCCGACGACGCCGACGCCGAGTCCGCGGGCCTCGACGGCACCCAGCTCCTCCAGGAGGCGCTCGGCGCCCAGGTCATCGAAGAGATCCCCCACCAGTGAGAGACGACAGGTGAAGCCATGACCCAGAACCCCTTCGAGGCTGCCGGCGGCACGGGCGGCGGTGAGCCCGGCGGCTTCGACCTGCAGGGACTGCTCGACCAGGCGCAGAAGATGCAGGAGCAGCTCGAGAGCGCCCAGGAGCGCCTCACCGAGGCGCGGGTCGAGGGCACCGTCGGCGGCGGCGCCGTCACCGTCACCCTCAACGGCATCGGCGAGCTCGAGGCCGTGCACATCAAGGCCGGTGGCTTCGACGGCTCCAGCGACGACGACCTGAGCGACCTCGGCGACCTGATCGTTGCCGCCTACCGCGACGCCAAGTCCCGGGCCGACGCCCTGGCCGGCAGCGCCCTCGGCCCGCTCGCGGGTGGCGGTCTGCCGGGCCTCGGCGGTGGCGACACGCCCGGCGGCCTCCCCGGCTTCGGCGGCTGAGCTCCACGACCGTGTCTCCTCGTCTCGTGGCCTGCTGCACGCCGCACGGCTCGCGCGCTGGGCGCGTGGTGGTCGACTCGACGACGCCTCCGCATCGCCTTCGCTCGTCCGCCTTGCCATCGCACGCACCGGTCGTCGCTCGCGACGGCCGAGGATAAGGAGACACGGCCTTGTACGAAGGCATCGTCCAGGACCTCATCGACGAGCTCGGCCATCTGCCCGGCGTCGGTCCCAAGGGCGCCCAGCGGATCGCGTTCCACCTGCTCCAGGCCGAGCCCGCCGACGTACGCCGGCTCGCCGAGGTGCTGCTCGAGGTCAAGCAGCGCGTCAAGTTCTGCTCGGTCTGCTTCAACGTCTCGGAGGACGAGCAGTGCCGGATCTGCCGTGACCCGCGGCGAGACCAGAGCGTGCTGTGCGTGGTCGAGGAGTACAAGGACGTCGTCGCCATCGAGCGGACGCGGGAGTTCCGCGGTCGCTATCACGTGCTCGGGGGCGCGATCTCTCCCATCGACGGGATCGGTCCCGACCAGCTCCACATCGCCGAGCTGCTGAAGCGGCTCGCCGACGGCGCGATCGTGGAGGTGATCTTGGCGACCGACCCCAACCTCGAGGGCGAGGCGACCGCCACCTACCTCACCCGTATGCTCAAACCTCTGGGACTACGCATCACCCGTCTCGCGAGCGGGCTCCCCGTCGGCGGCGACCTGGAGTACGCCGACGAGGTCACGCTCGGGCGGGCATTCGCAGGGAGGCGGACAGCCGAATGACCGAACAGACCACGACGGACCAGATCCCGGTCGGAGGACCGGGGACGGCCGTCGAGCCGGGCGACGAGTTCGCCGCCCAGATCGCCGACCAGGTCGAGAGCTTCCTGATCGCGCTGCGGGCGGTGGCCGCCGAGGGCGACGCCGGCCGTAGCATCTCGATGCTGCTGCTCGAGTGCAGCCAGATCCTGCTCGCCGGCGCCCGTCTCGGTGCCCAGGTCGACTTCACGCCCGAGGACGACTATCAGCCCGACGTCGGTCCCGACGCCGACCTCGACGGTCTGCGGCTGCGGCTGGCCGAGATGTTCGGCGACATCGACACCTACAGCTTCGTCTTCGACCCCTACGACCCCGAGCAGGTCGACAGCCAGCTCTCCGACGACCTCACCAGCATCGCCAGCGACCTCGAGAACGGGCTGCGCCACTTCCGGCTCGGCAACACCGCCGAGGCGCTCTGGTGGTGGCAGTTCTCCTACGTCTCCTCGTGGGGCAACCTCGCGGGCGCGATCCTCAACGCGCTGCTCTCCGTCGTCGCCCACGACCGGCTCGACGTGGAGTTCACCGGTGAGCTCGACCAGGTCGCCGCCGCGAATGAGATGTTGGAGAACCCGCCCGACGACCGCCAGTAGAATCGACGCCGTCTCCGCGCAGCGTCGCGCGCGAGCGTGGCACCGAACCTCCCCGAGCCGCTTTGAGGACCTGACCGTGGGCATTGTCGTGCAGAAGTACGGCGGCTCCTCGGTCGCCGACGCGGACGGCATCAAGCGCGTCGCGCGGCGCATCGTCGACACCCGGCACGCCGGCCACGAGGTCGTGGTCGTGGTCTCGGCGATGGGTGACAGCACCGACGACCTGCGCGACCTCGCCGAGCAGGTGAGCCCCACGCCGCCGCCGCGCGAGCTCGACATGCTGCTGACCGCGGGCGAGCGGATCTCGATGGCGCTCCTCGCCATGGCGATCGCCGAGCTCGGTCACAAGGCGCAGTCGTTCACCGGCTCCCAGGCCGGCGTGATCACCGACTCGGCGCACGGCAAGGCCAAGATCATCGACATCACACCGGGCCGCATCGAGAAGGCGATCGGTGGCGGTGCGATCGCGATCGTCGCCGGGTTCCAGGGCGTCTCGCAGGACACCAAGGACATCACCACCCTCGGCCGCGGGGCGTCCGACACCACGGCGGTCGCGTTGGCGGCTGCCCTCGGCGCCGAGGTGTGCGAGATCTACAGCGACGTCGACGGTGTCTTCACCGCCGACCCGCGGCTGGTGCCCACTGCCCGCAAGCTCGACCGCGTCTCCACCGAGGAGATGCTGGAGATGGCGGCCTCGGGCGCGAAGATCCTCCACCTGCGGTGCGTCGAGTACGCCCGCCGCTACCACATCCCGGTCCACGTGCGATCCTCCTTCTCCCAGAAGGAAGGCACGTGGATCCTGCCCACCCCGGAGGGAGCAGACGACATGGAGCAGGCGATCATCGCCGGCATCGCCCACGACCGGAGCGAGGCCAAGATCACCGTGGTCGGCGTACCCGACAAGGTCGGCGAGGCCGCGCGGATCTTCGAGGCCCTGGCCGAGGTCGAGGTCAACCTCGACATGGTCGTGCAGAACATCTCGGCGCAGGCCACCGGCCTCACCGACATCTCGTTCACGCTGCCGCGTGAGGACGGCCAGACCGCGATGGCGGCGCTGGCCAAGCTCCGCAGCGACGTCGGCTACGACCACCTGATGTACGACGACGAGATCGGCAAGGTCTCCCTGATCGGGGCCGGCATGCGCTCCCACCCCGGCATCACCGCGCGGTTCTTCGCAGCCTTGGCGAACGCAGGCGTCAACATCGAGATGATCTCCACCTCGGAGATCCGGATCTCGGTGATCGTCGACGAGGCCGACGTCTCCGCCGCCGTCCAGGCGACCCACACGGCGTTCGACCTCGACAGCGCCGAGGTCGAGGCGGTCGTGTACGGCGGGACGGGCCGATGACCGAGCCCACCGTTCGGCCGCTTCGCATCGGAGTCGTGGGCGCGACCGGGCAGGTCGGCGCCGCGATGCGCCAGATCCTGGTCGAGCGCGACTTCCCGATGGCCTCGGTCCGGCTGTTCGCCTCGGCACGCTCGGCCGGCAGCGTGCTGCCCGTCGGCGACCGCGAGGTCACCGTGGAGGACGCCGCGACCGCCGATCTGAGCGGGCTCGACCTCGCCTTGTTCTCCGCGGGCGCGACGGCCTCCCGGGCGCTCGCGCCGCGGTTCGCGGCTGCCGGCGCGATCGTGGTCGACAACTCGTCGGCGTGGCGGATGGACCCCGACGTCCCGTTGGTCGTCTCCGAGGTCAACCCGCAGGCGATCCGCGAGGCCCGCAAGGGGATCATCGCCAACCCGAACTGCACGACCATGGCCGCGATGCCGGTGCTCAAGCCGCTCCACGACGAGGCCGGTCTGGTGCGGCTGGTCGCCTCGACGTACCAGGCAGTCTCCGGCAGCGGCCTGGCCGGTGTCGACGAGCTGGCCGAGCAGCTCGCCGCCTCGGGCGACAAGGCTCGTGAGCTGGCCTACGACGGCACGGCGGTGGCCTTCCCCGACCCGGTGAAGTACGCCCGCCCGATCGCCCACAACGTGCTGCCGCTCGCCGGCTCGATCGTCGACGACGGGCTGTTCGAGACCGACGAGGAGCAGAAGCTCCGCAACGAGTCCCGCAAGATCCTCGACGCGCCGGACCTCCTGGTCTCGGGCACCTGCGTCCGCGTGCCGGTCTTCACCGGCCACAGCCTGTCACTCAACGCCGAGTTCGCCCGCCCGTTGAGCGTGGCGCGGGCGCGTGAGCTGCTCGCGGCCGCGCCCGGCGTCGAGCTCACCGAGATCCCGACGCCGCTCGACGCGGCCGGCCGCGACCCGTCGTACGTCGGGCGCCTGCGGCAGGATCCCGGCGTGCCCGACGCGCGCGGCCTGGTGCTCTTCGTCAGCAACGACAACCTGCGCAAGGGCGCCGCCCTGAACGCCGTCCAGATCGCGGAGCTCGTCGCGGCGACCCGCTGAGGGTCTGCGAAGCGAGCCTGCTCGCTGCGGTGCTCGGCTCCGACTACCTCGGAGCCGAGCGTCCTCGCTCGGGATGCAGGCGCCGGCCCAGTGCCGACGTCGGCAGCACGTCGCTGCGATGGTCGACCTGGAGGGTGGTGTGCTCGATGCCGAACCGCTCGACGAGCACCTCCTCGATCGCCAGCCGTCGCTCGTGGCAGTCGGCGCTGGTCTCGACCAGCACGTGCGCCGAGAGGGCCGGGAAGCCCGAGGTCACCTCCCAGACGTGCAGCTCGTGCACGTCGGTCACGCCGGCGACACCGCGGATGCCGTCCTCGACGGCCCCGGGCTCGAGGCCACGCGGTGAGGCCTCGAGGAAGATCCGGGCGCTGTCGCGCAGGAGGCGGTAGGCCGCGAGCGCCATCAGCGCCGCCACGACCAGCGTCGCGACGGCGTCGGCCTGGGCCCACCCGGTCAGGTAGATGACGAACCCGGCCACGAGCGTCGCGACGAACGCGATCAGGTCGGTGACGATGTGGAGGAACGCGCCCGCGATGTTGAGGCTGCGTCTGTCGGCCCGGGCCAGCAGCGCGGCCGCACAGAGGTTCACCAGGATCCCGATCGCGGCGACCAGGGCCATGGCCCCGCCGTCGACCTCCGGCGGGTGGACGAGCCGGCGGACGGCCTCGACGACGAAGACCACCACGAGCACCGCGAGTGTCAGCCCGTTCACCTGGGCGGAGAGGATCTCGGCGCGCTTCAGCCCGTAGGTGTAGGCGCCGGACGCCGGCCGGGCCGCCAGTCGGATCGCCACCAGGGCGAGGGCGATCGCTGCAGCGTCGGTGAGCATGTGGCCGGCATCGGCCAGCAGCGCCAGGGAGTCGATCAGCAGGCCGACCACGACCTCGACGGCCATGAAGGCCACGATCAGGCTGAGGGCTCCGAGAAGGAGCCGCCGGTCGGCATCACGTCCAGGAGTGTGGTCGTGGGCCATGTCCCTCCTCTCGCTGGTCGACGGACGTCCCTCCATGATCCCCCACCCGGGCCCAGGCGTCGTGCCCGACCGCGAGCAGTGGTCCGGAACGGCATCCCTGGACGTCATCGGAGGTCGTCGACGGGGACTCCGAGATGAAGACACCCGGACCCACGTTCCGTGGGTCCGGGTGTCGCCGATGTCGTGAGACATCACACGGTCGGGCTGACAGGATTTGAACCTGCGGCCTCCTCGTCCCGAACGAGGCGCGCTACCAAACTGCGCCACAGCCCGATTGCCGTTCCCGAGCGATCGGCGAGCGACTCGCGATGCCGGGCGACAGGCACGGGAAACCATACCGGGTGGGTCACGCCCGCTGAGAATCGCGGTCTCGCTCCCGGAGATCAGCTCGTCGGGGCCAACGTCAGCAGGGTCGCCTCGGGGCGACAGGCCACCCGGAACGGCGCGTAGGGCGACGTCCCGAGCCCGGCCGAGACGTGCATCCAGGACGATCCCGCGTCGCCCGGGTGGGAGTCGGCGGGGTGACGGTGGAGCCCCTTGGCCCGGGCCGGCTCGAGGTCGCAGTTGGTGACGAGAGCACCCCGGACAGGCAGGCAGACCTGACCACCGTGGGTGTGGCCGGCGAAGATCGCCTCGTAGCCGTCCGCGGCGAACTGGTCGAGGACGCGGAGGTAGGGCGCGTGCGTGACCCCGATGCGCAGGTCGGCCGCGGCATCGGCCCGGCCGCCGACCGCGAGCAGGTCGTCGTACTGCAGGTGGGGGTCGTCCACGCCCGCCCACGCCACCGTCAGGTCCCCGACGGCCGACGAGACGCGGCGGTTGGTGAGGTCGAGCCAGCCGGCAGCGGTGTAGGCGTCCTTGAGCTCCTGCCAGGGCAGTTTCGCGGCGCGGGTGTTGCGCCAGCCGTCGTCGGGGAGCAGGTAGCGGGCCGGGTTGCGGACGATCGGTGCGAAGTAGTCGTTGGAGCCGAGCACGAAGACCCCGGGCACGTCGAGCAGCGGGCCGAGGGAGTCGAGCACCGGCGGCAGCGCGTCCATGTGGGCGAGGTTGTCGCCGGTGTTGACGACCAGGTCCGGCTCGAGGTCCGCCAGGGAGCGGACCCACTCCTGCTTGCGTGACTGGCTGGGCGTCATGTGGATGTCACTGAGATGCAGCACGCGCAGCGGCCGAGCCCCGTCCGGCAGCACCGGCATCGTCGCGGAGCGCAGGGTGAAGGCCCGGGCCTCCCACACGCCGTACGCCGCGAGCGCCGCGCCGGTGGCGATCCCGGCGCCCAGCGAGCGCGTGAGGAAGCCGGCGGGGGTCATGGACGCAAGGCTGCCACAATGCACCTGTGAACACCCCACGCAACAGCTCGCAGAGCTCGTGGCCCGGCCGGGAGGGCGACGCATGAGCGCTCTGAAGGACCGCCTCCGCAGCGACCTCACGACCTCGATCAAGGCCCGCGACGAGCTGCGTTCCTCGACCTTGCGGATGGTGCTGTCGGCCATCACCAACGCGGAGGTGGCCGGCAAGCAGGCGCGTGAGCTGAGCGACGACGACATCGTCGGTGTGGTCTCCACCGAGGCCAAGAAGCGCCGCGAGGCGGCCGCCGCTTTCGCCGAGGCCGGCCGCGCCGAGCTCGCCGACAAGGAGCGCGCCGAGGCGGCCGTGCTCGCCGACTACCTGCCCGAGCAGCTCGACGAGGCCGAGATCGCCGACCTGGTCACCTCGGCGATCGCCCAGACCGGTGCCGCGGACGAGGGCATGCGCGCCATGGGCAAGGTGATGGGTGTGCTCACGCCGCAGGTGCGCGGACGTGCCGACGGGGGAGCCGTCGCCGCGGAGGTGCGACGCCAGCTGGGGGCCTAGCGGCTTCTCCCGGCTAGTGCCCGGGGCCGCCGGGGCCGCCGTTGCCCGGGCCGCCGTTGCCGTTGCCCGGGCCGCCGTTGCCGTGATGGTTCCCCCCGTGATGGGTCGGCGGGACGTACGGCGTGCCGTTGGAGCGGTAGATCGTGACCACCGTTCCACTGGCGGTCTGGCTCCCGGCACCGGGGTTCGTGTAGGCCACCGTGTCGGCCGAGTAGCCGGAGTTGCGGTAACCGCCGTCAGCGACCTGGAAGCCCGCGTCCTTGAGCTGCTGCGCGGCCTGGTCGTAGGGCTGACCGGCCACGTCGGGCACCGAGGTCAGCACGCCGTTGACGTCCTGGCCGTTCGGCGGGGTGAACGTCGCGTCGGGCAGCCAGTTCTGGATCTGGCTCATCGCGCCGTACCACATGGGGCCGGCGGTGGTGGAGCCGTGAGCGACGTCGGTGTAGGCGCCACCGATGGTCTGGCCGTTGAGGGTGATCCAGTGACCGAGCTGGTTGGCGCCGGCCACCATGGCGGCCGTGGAGAGGTTCGGGGTGTAGCCCATGAACCACACCGACATGTTGCTGTCGGTGGTACCGGTCTTGCCCGCCGACTCCTGGTTCAGCATCAGGTTCGCGCCGAAGCCGGTCGGCGCCATCACCCCGCGAAGCACATCGTTGACCGCGTCGGCCACCGGAGCTGCGATCACCTGCTTGCACTGGGGTGAGTAGCCCTTGAGCTGGTTGCCGTTGGAGTCGTCGATGGCGACGACCGGGCGCGGGTCGCAGTGGAGACCGCGGGCGGCGAAGGTCGCGTAGGCGTCGGCCAGCTCGAGCGGGCTCACCGAAGCGACACCGAGCGTGAAGGACGGCACCATCTCGGTGTCGGGGTCGGTGAGGTTGATCCCCATCGCCTTGGCCAGCTTGTAGGGCTGGCAGAGCCCGGTCTGGAGCTCCAGCTGGGCGAAGAACGTGTTCACCGACTCCTGGGTGCCGGTGTAGGCGTTCATGTCACCGGAGATCGTGGAGCTGTGCACGTCCCAGGTGTCGGTGCTGGCGAACGGCTGACCGCCGCAGACTCGGTACTGGCTCATCGGGATGTTCATCGACATCGGCGACTTGATCCGCTGGGACAGTGGGAAGCCCTGCTGGATCGCCGCCGCGAGCACGAAGGCCTTGAAGGTCGAGCCGGGCTGGAACCCGTTGGAGTCGCCGTACTTCTGCGGCACGACGTAGTTCAGGAAGGTCTGGCCGGCCTTCCTGTCGCGCCCCATCGGGCGCGACTGGGAGACGGCTTTCACGTCGCCGGTGCCCGGTTGGACCATCGCCAGGGCACCGATCGCCTGGTCCTTGGCGAACACGTGGTGCCGCACCGAGTAGTCGGCCGCCCGCTGGTCGCGCAGGCTGATCGTGGTGTGGATGGTCAGGCCACCGGTGTAGAGCAGCTTCTTCCGCGCCTCGACGGTCTTGCCGAGCGCCGGGTCGTGCTCCAGGTAGCTGACGACGTAGTCGCAGAAGAACGGCGCACTGGAGTTCAGGCAGCCGTTGGGGGTCTTCACCGGGTGCAGCCCGAGGGGCTTCTTCTTCAGCTTGTCGGCCCTGTGCTGCGTGATCACGTCGAGCTGGGCCAGCCGGTCGAGCACGACGTTGCGGCGCTGGAGCCCACGGTCGGGGTTGGTGATCGGGTCGTAGCCGGAGGGGTTCTTGACCAGTCCGGCCAGCGTGGCCCCCTGCAGGAGGCTGAGGTCCTTGGCGTTGGTGCCGAAGTAGTGGCGCGCCGCCGCCTGCACCCCGTAGGCGCCGTCGCCGTAGTAGGCGATGTTGAGGTAGCGCTCCAGGATCCAGTCCTTGGAGTAGTTCTGCTCGAAGGCGATCGCGTAGCGCAGCTCGGTGATCTTGCGGGCGTAGGTGTCGGCGGTGGCCGCCTTGCGCTCCTTGGCGTTCTTCGCCTGGTCGAGCAGCGTCATCTTGACCATCTGCTGGGTGATCGACGAGCCACCCTGGACCGAGCCGCCGCTGGCCTGGTTGGTCACGAGCGCGCGCAGCGTGCCCTTCAGGTCGAGCGCGCCGTGCTGGTAGAAGCGGTAGTCCTCGATGGCCACGATCGACTTGACCATGTTGCGCGAGATCTGGCTCAGGGGGACGTTGATGCGGTTCTGGTCGTAGAGGGTCGCGACGGTGTGGCCGACCGGGTCGACGATCTTGGTCTGCTGCGCGAGCGGCTCCGTGCGGAGGTTGGCGGGCAGGTCTTCGACGGTGTGGGACAGCGACTTGGCGCCGATCCCGAGCACGCCGGCGAAGGGGATCGCAAGGCCGGCCACGACCACGCCCATGACGGCTGCGACGACGGCCATGACGGCGAGATGGGAGGCCACGCGTCGCGCGGGCAGGCGCTCACCAGGGGGCACGGACATGCGGCCCAGGGTACGTGACGACCACGAGGGCTGCCCATTTGTGACCCCCGGGGACTAGTCCAATGGGACTAGGCCGATAGATCCGGCTGGCTCTGTCGGCATGCGTCCCCGGCTCTTTACCTTGGTACCTGACTGAGACAGCCGGAAACGGGTGGCGTCATGGGGACGCAGTCAGTCTGACGATCGTGGGGACGTCATTATGTGGAATCAAGACTGGGCTGCCCAGGCTGCATGCCGGGCGTCACAGCCCGACAAGCTGTTCGTCCGCGGTGCGGAGCAGAACAAGGCGAAGCAGGTCTGCGGTGCGTGCCCTGTACGTACCGAGTGCCTCGCAGAGGCTCTCGACAACCAGATCGAGTGGGGCGTCTGGGGCGGGATGACCGAACGCGAACGCCGCGCCCTGCTGCGCCGTCGTCCGAACGCATCATGGAGGGTCGTCCTCGAGACGGCTCGCGAGCAGCACGTGGGTGTGGCCGTCAACGCCTGAGCCGCGCTGACGTCGACACCGACAGTCGGGACAACGCCCGTCAGGTCGGCCGCTCCCCCGCTAGGAGCGCGCCGACCTGACGGAGTCCGTCCAGGTCGTGCACATCGCCCGCCAGGGCCGGTACGACGGCCGTCGGCACCTGAGGGTGCGCGGCTTCGAAGCGGCTCCTCAGCCTCGCCTCCCGCTCGACCATCCGGACCCGGTCGGCGTGGAGCCGCAGCAGGCCCGCGGTGAGCGACTCCGGGTCGTCCTTGCGCAGCCGCTGCGCCGCTGCCATCGCCTCGTCGGCCGACACGTCACCCTGCGTCCGCGGGCTGGCCCGGTTGACCACGAGGCCGGCGAGGGGCATGGCGTCCTCGCTGAGGCGCTCGACGAAGTACGCCGCCTCGCGCAGCGCGTCCGGCTCGGGCGCGGCCACCACGAGGAACGCCGTACCGTCGGCCTGCAGCAGCTCGAACGTCTTCTGGGCCCGCTGCCGGAACCCGCCGAACAGGGTGTCGAACGCCGCGACGAAGGTCTGCATGTCGCGTAGCACCTGGGCCCCGAGCACCTTGGTCAGGGCGTTGGTGACCATCGTGAGTCCGGCAGTCATCAGCCGGGCCGGGCCCTTCGCCGGAGCCAGCAGCAGCTTGATGAACCGGCCGTCGAGGAAGCTCGAGAGCCGTTCGGGAGCGTCGAGGAAGTCCAGGGCGGAACGCGACGGCGGGGTGTCGACCACGATCAGGTCGTAGGTGCCGTCACGCTGCGCGTCGGCGTGGATCTGCCCGAGCTTCTCCATCGCCATGTACTCCTGCGTCCCCGCGAACGAGCTCGACAGCGCGATGTAGAACGGGTTCTCCAGGATCTGCTTGGCCTTCTCGGGGCTGGCCTGGCTCTGCACCACCTCGTCGAAGGTGCGCTTCATGTCGAGCATCATGGCGTCGAGGCTGCCCACGCCCTGTCCGACGTCCTCGCCGACGCCCGCCACCGGCCGCGGGGTGTTGTCCAGCGCCTCGATGCCCATCGACTGAGCAAGCCGGCGGGCAGGGTCGATGGTGAGGACCACGACCTTGCGGCCGCGCTCCGCGGCGCGCAGCGCCAGGGCCGCCGACGTCGTCGTCTTGCCGACGCCCCCGGACCCGCAGCAGACGATGATCCCGGTGTGCTGGTCGTCCAGCAGGGCGTCGACGTCGAGCACCCGGCCGCCCGTGACCGACTGCGGGCCCACGCGCGTCCGCGACCGGCTGGGCTGCCGCTGCGCGGCGCTCCTCGCGGCCCTGCGCGGCGTGCTCATGCCATGCCCTGGTCGCGCAGCAGCGCGGCGAGCTCGTAGAGCCCGCCGAGGTCGATGCCGCCCACCAGCAGCGGGAGCTCGTACGTCGGCACCTCGAGCGTCTCGACCACCGCCCGCTGGCTGTTCTCGAGGGCGCGCCGCTCCGCGTGGTCGCGGGCCTCGGAGAGCAGGCCGTTGACGAGGGTCGTGGTGCCCGACAGTCCCGCCTTCTTCAGGTCGGCCGACAGGCTCCTCTTGGCGACCTTGCCGGCGCGGATCGCGGTCAGATCGTCCTCGTCCAGGTCGCGGGGACGGACCTGGTTGACGACCACGCCGCCGACCGGGATCCCGTGCCGCCGGAGCTCGGAGATGCCGTCCGCCGTCTCCTGGACCGGCATCTCCTCCAGCACGGTCACCAGGTGGCAGGCCGTCTGCGGCGACCGGAAGAGCCGGGTGACCGAGTCGGCCTGGCTCTTGATCGGGCCCACCCGCGCCAGCCCGGCGAGCTCGTCGTTGACGCCCAGGAACTGGGCGATGCGGCCGGTGGGCGGCGCGTCGAGCACGACGGCGTCGTAGGTGATGGCGTCGCGGTTGCGGGCGTTGCGGCGGGTCGCCTCGTAGACCTTGCCGGTCAGCAGCACGTCGCGGACGCCGGGCGCGATCGTGGTAGCGAAGTCGATGACCCCGAACCGGTCCAGCGCCTTCCCGGCGCGTCCCAGCTTGTAGTACATCGACAGGTACTCCAGCAGCGCCGACTCCGGGTCGATGTGCAGGGCGTGCACGACGCCGCCCCGCTCGCCTCCCGGCCCGACCAGACCCGTGGCGATCCGGCGCTCGGCGTACGGCAGAGGCTCGACGTCGAACATCCGGGCGATGCCCTGTCGGCCCTCGACCTCGCAGAGCAGCACGTTGCGACCGGTCGCGGCCAGCGCCAGGGCGAGGGCTGCTGCCACCGTCGACTTACCCGTGCCACCCTTGCCGGTCACGATGTGCAGACGCACGGCGGGGAAGTCGTGGCTCGGCACGGTCACGAGCGTAATGGTGAAGCCTTCGCGGACTCATGGGCGGGGATCGCTCTGCGGCGCTACCGTCTTTCCCGGGGGGAACCACGATGGACTGGAACGAGCTCGAGACGGACGGGCGCGTCACCGCGCTGCGTCGCGGAATCTGCGCCGGCGTCGACGACGACGGCCGCGCGTTCACCTGTGACCTGGCAGTCGACGACCCGATGCCTGTCTCCTACGACGGGATCGTCCTGGACTCCTTCGGTGTCGTGGGCGCCGCGCCCGGCGACGGCGCGTGGCTGACCGGTCGGGGCGCCGACGGTCGGCTGCACCTGTTCGGGGTCCGACCCGACTCCGTCGGCACAGCCGAGGAGTCGGTGGCCCACTCGCTGGAGGCGATCGGCGCCATGTGGGCCGCGCCCGTCCTGGACGCCCGGGCGGCGCACGTGCTCGCGTCGGACCTCCAGGAGGGGATCTGGCGGCTCCGCGCCTATCCGCTCCAGGCGGCGATCGCCGGCGGTGCTGCCCGGGGGCGTGGCTTCGCCCTCGGCTCCGAGCCTGGCACGAGCCTGTCGTTCTCCTTCTTCGGAAGGGGCCCGCTCGTCGTCGCCGGCCGGATCGGCGACGGGCCGGAGCCTGCTGCGGCTGCCTGGACCCTGGGCGACCTCGACGAGGAGCCGGCAGCCGGCCGGGACGACGGTTGGCGTCGCGTCCACCTCGCGCCGTCCCCGACCGAGCTGACCTCGGTGGCCGTGGGGCACGGCTCCGGCCGGATCTGGGTGGCCGGTCGCGTGGACGCGCGCCCCGTCGCGTGGGAGGTGCTCCAGCTGCCCTTCCGTGGTCTGGTCAGGTCGGCAGCGGTCACGATGCCCCGACTCGAGCTGGCGCCCGCGGCGTTCGAGGCGAACGGCGGCCGTGCGGTCGTGCTCGTGGAGGAGGCCCCGGGCGACCAGCCGGTCTTCGTCGCGGCCACCACGCGCGGCAACCGGCTGTGCTGGCACGACGGCTCGGAGTGGAAGGCCATCCCCGCACCCGACGGCCGTCTGGAGGCGGCCTGCACGAGCGGAGGTGCGGTCCACGTGCTGCTGGGCGCCTCGGTGTGGTCGGTCGCCGACCCGACCAGCGGCTGACGGCCCGGCCGTCGAGCCCTCGCGCAGCGTGGCAGGATCACTGCCGAACGGGAGCAGGAGGTGCTCATGGACAAGGTTGTGGCGTCGGCCGCGGAGGCCGTGGCGGACATCGGTGACGGCGCCAGGTTGGCGGTCGGTGGTTTCGGGCTGTGTGGTGTGCCGTCGGTGCTGATCGATGCGGTGCTCGAGGCTGGGGTGTCGGATCTGGAGGCGGTGTCGAACAACTGTGGGGTCGACGAGTGGGGTCTGGGCCGGCTGCTGATGAGCAGGCGGCTGCGGCGGATGATCTCCTCCTACGTGGGGGAGAACAAGGAGTTCGCCCGGCAGTACCTCTCCGGTGAGCTGGAGGTGGAGCTGACCCCGCAGGGCACGTTGGCCGAGCGGATGCGGGCCGGTGGGTCGGGGATCCCGGCGTTCTTCACCGCGACCGGTGGCGGCACCCAGGTCGCCGAGGGCGGGCTTCCGTGGAAGTACGACGACTCCGGCAACGTGATCGTGGCCTCGCCGCCGAAGGAGACCCGCGACTTCGCCATCAACGGGGGAGAGCCGGGAGTACGTGCTGGAGGAGGCGATCGTGGCCGACTTCGGGCTGGTGCGGGCCTGGATGGGCGACCGGCACGGCAACCTCGTCTACCGGGAGTCCGCGCGCAACTTCAACCCGCTGGCCGCGATGTGCGGGCGGGTCACCATCGCCGAGGTCGAGCACCTGGTCGAGCCCGGCGAGATCAAGCCCGAGGACGTCCACACCCCTGGGGTGTACGTGCAGCGCGTGGTCGCGCTGACCCCCGAGCAGGCCGCGGACAAGAAGATCGAGAAACGCACCACGCGCCCGCGACCCTCGTCGGTCGAGCCACGTCGAGACCACCGGACGGAGGCCTGACATGGCATGGACCCGTGAGCAGATGGCCGCGCGTGCGGCCTCGGAGCTGACCGACGGCTCCTACGTCAATCTCGGCATCGGGTTGCCGACGTTGGTGCCCAACTACGTCGCCGACGACGTCGAGCTGGTGCTGCAGTCGGAGAACGGCATCCTCGGCGTGGGCGCCTACCCCTACGAGGGCGACGAGGACCCCGACCTGATCAACGCCGGCAAGGAGACCGTGACCCTGCGCAAGGGGGCGTCGTTCTTCGACTCCGCGACGTCGTTCGGGATGATCCGCGGCGGCAAGATCGACGCCGCCATCCTCGGCGCCATGCAGGTCTCGGCGCAGGGCGACATCGCGAACTGGATGATCCCCGGAAAGATGGTCAAGGGCATGGGCGGCGCGATGGACCTGGTCCACGGCGCCAAACGCGTCATCGTGCTGATGGAGCACGTCGCCAAGGACGGGTCGCAGAAGATCCTCGACGAGTGCGACCTGCCCTACACCGGCCGCGGCGTGGTCCAGCGCATCATCACCGACCTGTGCGTCCTCGACATCACCGACGCCGACCACGGCTGGGGGCTGCGCCTGGTCGAGCTCGCCCCCGACGTCACCCTCGACGAGGTCCGCGAGAAGACCGGACCCGAGGTCCTGGCATGAGGCTGCGCGCAGGCTCGGCCGTGCGTGGTGCCGGCGTGGGACTCGCCTGCCTCTTCCCGAGGCCGAGCGGGCGCGCTCGCGCCGTCGGCGCGGCGTACGCCGTCGGCTGGCCGGTGGGCAAGCCCGGTCTGCAGCTGTTGGTGGTGGTTCCCGACGAGGACGAGGAGCCGTGGAAGCGTGCGGTGGTGCCGTTCGCGACGTCGGCGCTCTCCTGGACCGTCCTGATGACCGCCGCCGCGTCCGTCGTACGTCGCACCGCGCTGCCCGCCCCGATCGCGGCCGCCCTGCTCGGCGCCGCAGTCGCTGCGGCCGACTCCGCCCTCGTCGACGTCGGCGAGCGGGCGATGGCCAGTGCGGCCGCGGCTCGCGAGGTGGCCCGGGCATCCCAGGAGGCCGCAGCAGCGGCCGCCGACGAGCAGACCGTCCTCCGGTCCGACGACCCCGCGACCACGTAGGGGCTCCGCCCGGCCCGATCCGCTCCGGCCCGATCCGCTCCGGCCCGATCCGCTCCGGCCCCATCCGGTCCGGCCCGGTCGCCGAATACCGAGTGGTGCTCCTCACACCGGGGGGCGCAACTGGGACGGAGGGCCACGTATGAGTGAGACGAGCAGAAGGAAGCTCCTGGCCGGAGCTGGGGCAGGGGTGGCCGTGGGGACGGTCGGCCTGTCGATGGGACCCGCGCGAGCGGGTGAGGCGAAGCCCTCGGCCTCCGGTGCTCGGGAGTCGGTCGTCGCGTACGTCGAGGACCATCGCTCGGGGCGGCTCCGCCTGCTGGTGGGCGAGCGCGAGGTGGTCGTGCACGACCGCGACCTCGTGACGCGCATCCTCAACGCGGCGGGAGGCGAGTGAGATGTCGTCGCACCGCGAAGCACCCGAGACCGCCAAGGACCCCGTCGCCGACAGCACGGACGTCTACGCGTTCGTCAGCCCCGACCGGCCCGACACGGTCACTCTGATCGCCAACTACATCCCGTTCCAGGCGCCGGACGGCGGCCCGAACTTCTACGAGTTCGGTGAGGACGTCACCTACGACATCCACGTGTCCAACAAGGGGAAGGGCGAGGCGGACATCACCTACCGCTTCCACTTCCACACCAAGGTGCGGAATCCGAAGACCTTCCTCTACAACACCGGGCCGATCACCAGCCTGGGCAGCACGAGCTGGAACCGGCCGCAGTTCTACTCGGTCACCCGGATCCGCGACGGCAAGGCCAAGGTGCTCGCCGAGCGGCTCGCGTGCCCGCCGGTCAACATCGGCCCGCGCTCGACGCCGAACTATCCCGACCTGGCTGCTTCGGCCGTGCACAAGATCGGACGTCGTCGGGTCTTCGCCGGGCAGCGGGCCGACGCCTTCCACGTCGATCTCGGGAGCATCTTCGACCTCGGTGCCCTGCGCCCGTTCCAGCACCTCCACCTGATCCCCAGCGCCGACGCCATGGGCGTGAACTCCCTGCAGGGGTTCAACGTGCACTCGATCGCATTGCAGGTGCCCATCACCGAGGTGTCGCGGAGCGGCAAGCTGCCGACCAACGTGGCGAGCCCCGGTGCGGTGATCGGCGTCTGGGCCTCGGCGAGCCGCCGGAAGTCGCGCATGTTCGACCGTCGGACGGGCACCTACAAGCACCACGGTCCGTGGGAGCAGGTCTCGCGGCTGGGCAACCCGTTGTTCAACGAGGTCATCGTCCCGATGGCGGAGAAGGACAGCTGGAACGCCCACCGGCCCAAGGACGACAAGAGCTACGCGAAGTTCGTCAACCACCCGGAGCTCGCCAAGCTCCTGCCGGTGCTCTACCCGGGCGTCTTCCCGCACCTCGCGGCGTACCACAAGGCGCGGGCGGACCTGAACGCGATCCTGCTCACCGGCATCCCGAAGGGCGTGGTCCCGGGCTTCCAGAACTTCACCGGCCCGGTCGAGGCGGACATGCTTCGTCTCAACCTCGCGATCCCTCCGGCCGCGAGCCCCGACCCCCTCGGCCTCGTAGGGGGAGACGCGGCCGGCTTCCCGAACGGCCGCCGGGTGGACGACGACGTGGTGACGATCGAGCTGCGTGCGATCGCCGGGGCCACCATCCCGCTCGTCGACCCGTCGTACACCGTCGACGGCGCCGCCGGCCTCGTCAAGGACGGCACGACCGACACCAACACGCCGACGACCGACACGTTCCCGTTCCTCGGGAACCCGGGCGGCGGCTACCAGACCGAGCCGGGGTCGGCGGCGGTATGAGCACCGCCGAGAACCCGTTCGCCGGACAGGGCGCGGTCCTGCTCGACATCGGCGACGACGTCGGTGCCCTGGTGGTGACGATGCCGGGCGCGATGGTCGACACCGAGGTGGAGATCCGTCCCGTGGGGGTGGCGCACAGCCATCCCCACGGGGACCACCACCACGACCACGGCGACCATCACGAGCACCTGGCCCATGTCGCGGTCGTCGAGCGGCCGGTGGCCGGCGGCACCGTCCCCTCGCTGGTGTTCGGTGAGCTGGCGGCCGGTCGGTACGACCTGTTCGAGAAGGGTCAGCCTGACGACGTCGTGCTCACGGTGGAGGTCGACGGAGGGCAGGTCACCACCGCCGCCTGGCCGGTCTGAGGCCGGCGGCGGCCGGAGTAGGGTCGCGCCATGACGCAGATCCAACGGTGGGAGTACCTCACGGCGCCGATCCTCACGCACGCGGCGAAGCAGATCCTCGACAACTTCGGAGCCGACGGCTGGGAGCTCGTCCAGATCGCGCCCGGCATGAACCCCGAGAACCTGGTGGGCTACTTCAAGCGCCCGGTGGCCGACTGATGGGCGCCGTGGAGGACCGTCTCGCCGAGCTCGGGCTCTCGGTACCCGAGGTGGCCGCGCCGGTGGCGTCGTACATGCCGGCGGTGCGGTCCGGCTCGCAGGTCTTCACGTCCGGCCAGCTGCCGATGCGGTCCGGCCAGTTGCTGGCGACCGGCAAGGTCGGGGGCGAGGTGTCGCCGGACGACGCCGTCGGGCTCGCGCAGCAGTGCGCGCTGAACGCGATCGCCGCGGTGAAGGCCGAGATCGGTGATCTCGACCAGGTCGAGCGCGTGGTGAAGGTGGTCTGCTTCGTCGCCTCGACCCCGGACTTCACCGGCCAGGCGCAGGTCGCCAACGGCGCCTCCGACCTGCTCGGTGCGGCGTTCGGCGAGGCGGGCGTGCATGCGCGGTCGGCGGTGGGAGTACCCGTGCTGCCGCTGGACGCGCCCGTCGAGGTCGAGATCCTCGTCGAGATCTGACGTGCGGGTCACGCTGCCACCGCAGCTGGTGGAGCACGCCCGCGCGTTCGCGGACGGGTCGCTGACTCCGGCCGAGCCGCGCGACGCCGCCACGGTGGTCCTGATGCGGCCCGGGCCGGCGGGGCCGGAGGTCTACCTGCTGCGGCGCCAGACCTCGATGGCCTTCGCCGGAGGGATGTGCGTCTTCCCCGGAGGTGGCGTGGACCCTCGCGACTTCGACCGTACGGTCGCGTGGGTCGGCCCTTCGGCCGCCGACTGGGCGCGCGGCCTGAGCACGACCGAGGAGATGGCGCGGGCGCTGGTGTGTGCGGCCGTCCGCGAGACGTTCGAGGAGTCGGGCGTGCTGCTGGCCGGTACGTCGTCCGGCGACGTCGTCGCCGACACCACGGGCGACTCCTGGGAGACCGACCGCCAGGCCCTCGAGGCCAAGGAGCTGGCGTTCACGACGTTCCTGGAGCAGCGCGAGCTGGTCCTGAGGACCGACCTGCTCGGGGTGTGGTCGGGCTGGTGCACACCGGTCTTCGAGCCTCGGCGCTTCCGGACCTGGTTCTTCGTCGCGGTCCTGCCCGAGGGCCAGCGGACCCGCGACGTGTCGACCGAGTCGTCGTCGGTGACCTGGATGGGCGCCGCCGCGGCGTGCGACGCGGTGGATGCCGGCGAGCTGGGCATGATGCCGCCGACGTACGTCACCTGCCTCGACATCGCGCAGCACGCCTCGCCCGGCGAGGTGCTGGCGGCGGCTCCGACGCGCGTGGTGGAGATGTTCACGCCGGCCGTCGAGGGAACCGGTGCCGAGGCGACGCTGTCCATCCCGCCCGGCCTCGTCCCTCTGGTCGAGGCCCGGTCCCGGTGACCTGGGAGGGTGGGTCCTTCGGCTCGGTCGCACAGTGTGTGCTCGCTCCCAACGCCTCGCCGATGACGCTGGACGGCACGAACACCTGGGTGCTGCGCGATCCGGGCTCGTCCCGCTCGGTCGTGGTGGACCCCGGTCCGTCCGACGCCTCCCACCTGGACGCCGTCGCAGCGGCGGCAGGCGACGTGGCTGTCGTCCTGCTGACCCATCACCACCTCGACCACTCCGAGGCCGCGCGCGTCTTCGCCGAACGAGTGGGCTGCGGGGTCCGCGCCCTCGACCCGTCGTACCGGCTCGGCTCGGAGGGGCTCGGTGAGGGTGACGTCGTCGCCGTCGGCGACCTCGAGGTGCGCGTGGTCGCCACGCCGGGGCACACGTCGGACTCGCTGTCGTTCGTGGTCGGCTCGGAGCGGGCCGTGCTCACCGGCGACACGGTGCTCGGCCGCGGGACCACGGTCGTCGCCCATCCCGACGGCGAGCTCGGCGCCTACCTGGGCTCGCTCGAGCGCCTCCGCGCCCTCGCGGAGACCCACGAGATCGAATCGGTCTGGCCCGGTCACGGTCCGGTCATCGAGTCCGCCCTCCCCGCCCTGGAGCGCTACCTCACCCACCGCCGCGACCGGCTCGAGCAGGTCCGCTCGGCACTGCGCGACCTGCAGGCCGAGGCCGGCGTGCCCCTCGACCACGACGACCTCCCCGGGCGGATCGTCGAGATCGTGTACGCCGATGTCGACCACGTCCTGTGGCCCGCCGCCGAGCTCTCCGTCCGCGCCCAGCTGGCCTACCTCGCGCGCTGAACCCGCCCGACCGCGGCCTCGCGGCCACCCCGGCCGGCCCGGGGTTGCTGTTCTGGCGCAATTGCGCCCCTTTGACAGGTGATCGCGCCTCGGGACTGTCATTCGGCCGCAATTGCGCGGAAGTGACAGGTGGCCGTGCCGCTCCGGTACGCCGGCGCGAGATTGCCCTGTGGACGAGCGTCCGTCGGGGGTGGTCGAGTGGGAAGCATCTCGGCATGAACGACTCCGTCGACTTCCGACTGCCCTTCACCCGATCGATGCTGAGCGGGGAGGACCACACCAAGCTCCTACGCCGCCGCGAGTTCCAGCGGGTGCTGCGCGCGGTCTGGGTGCGCCGCGACGCAGTCGACGACGACACCCGGATCCGGGCGGCGCTGCTCCTCCATCCACCCGATGCCGTGGCCAGCCACTTCAGCGCCGCTCGTGTGCTCCGGCTCCCGGTTCCCGAGCACCTGTTCGAGCACGTCACGGTCTTCGACCCAGCCGACCGACGGTGGCGTCCCGAGATCAAGCCCCACGTCACCAAGCGCCCTCGCCGGGTGGTCACGGTGCGCGGCATACGGACCACTGATCCGATCACGACGTTCATCCAGCTGGCCGGCTCGCTGCCCCTCGTGGAGCTCGTCGTCCTCGGTGACGCCCTCGTGAAGAAGTACCGGGTCGCGCCGGGGACGCTCGTCGCGGCCTGTCGAGACTCCGACGACTACTACGCCGGCGCCGCGCTCCGAGCAGGGCTCTACGTGCGGCGTGGTGTCGACTCGCCGATGGAGAGCCGACTCCGCATGCTGATCGTGCTGGCCGGGCTGCCGGAGCCGAAGGTCGACGTACGGCTGATGAACGACGACGGCACCTGGCGGCGGCGCTTCGACCTCTGTTACCCGGAGCTCCGGTTGATCGTGGAGTACGACGGGCGGCACCACGCCGCAGATTCGCATCAGTGGCTGTCGGACCTTGACCGGAGGGAGGAGCTCGATGACGAGGAGTACCGGATCGTCGTGGTCACGGCGCACGGCATCTACGTCGATCCTGCTCGGACCCTTGAGCGCATCCGGAGGCAGCTGAAGCGCAGAGGCTGGATGACCGATCTCGCGCTCGACCCTCGGTGGCGCGACCACTTCCCTGGATGACGGCTGCACAGCGCAAGGACGTCGTTTCGCCGGGTCCCGACAGCCGACCTGACTCCATTTCCGCGCAATTGCGCCGTTTCGACCAGCGAAACAGCCCAGCTCGTGTCACTTCCGCGCAATTGCGCCACGACAGCAACCACCGGAACCCACCCGCTGGGGACCGCGCGGGTGCTCGGGTCAGCGAGCGCGGCGGCGGAGGCGGTCGACGTCCATGATCACGACCGAGCGCGGCTCGAGCCGGAGCCAGCCGCGGGAGGCGAAGTCGGCCAGGGCCTTGTTGACGGTCTCGCGGGAGGCGCCCACCAGCTGGGCGAGCTCTTCCTGCGTGAGGTCGTGGTGCACGTGGACCCCGTCGTCGGCGGTCCGGCCGAACCGGTCGGCGAGGTCGAGCAGCGCCTTCGCCACGCGGCCGGGCACGTCGGAGAACACCAGGTCGGCGACCACGTCGTTGGCTTTGCGCAGGCGTACGGCGAGCTGGTTGAGCAGCCCACGGGCCACGGCCGGTCGGCCGTCGAGCCAGCGCAGGAGATCTTCGTGGGACAGCGAGAGGAAGGTCGCGTCGGTCACGGCCGTGACGGTGGCCGACCGGGGGCCGGGGTCGAACAGCGACAGCTCACCGAACATCTGCCCGGGGCCCTGGATCGCCAGGAGGTTCTCGCGGCCGTCGGCGGAGGTCCGGCCGAGCTTCACCTTGCCGTCGGTGATCACGTAGAGCTTGTCGCCGGCGTCGCCCTCGTGGAAGAGCACGTCGCCGCGCCGCAGCTTCGTCTCGCTCATCGAGGCGCGCAGCGCCGTGGCCGCCTCGTCGTCGAGCGCGCTGAACAGTGGCGCCTGACGCAGAACCTCGTTGTCCACGAAACTCCTCCATCGCCTGCCCTGCGCGTCCGGACGTCGGTCGCGGTGACTGGCCCTGCCTGATCCTATCCAGAGTGGTCCAGGTCACACGCACCCCTCGGTCCAAGACGGAGGAGGGGGAGGGTGACCGTAGGCTGTCGGGGTGCCAGCCGTGTCCGCCACCGAGACCCGCACGGGCCTGGTCCGCCGGGCCCGTCGGATCGACCGCGTGCTGGCCGCGACCTACCCCGATGCTCGGATCGAGCTCGACTTCGACGACCCCTTCCAGCTCCTCGTGGTGACCGTCCTCAGTGCCCAGACCACCGACCGCCGGGTCAACGCCGTCCGCCCGACGCTCTTCGCGGCCTACCCCGACCCCGCGGCGATGGCCGCCGCTCCGCGCGAACGGCTGGAGCAGATCATCGGCCCGCTCGGGTTCTTCCGAGCCAAGACCGATGCGCTGCTCAAGCTCAGCGCCGCTCTCGTCGAGCGGTACGACGGCCAGGTGCCGTCGCGGCTCGACGACCTGGTCACCCTGCCCGGGGTCGGCCGCAAGACGGCCAACGTCGTCCTCGGCAACGGGTTCGGGATCCCGGGGATCACCGTCGACACCCACGTCGGCAGGCTGGCCCGCCGCTTCGGCTGGACCGACGAGACCGACCCGGTCAAGGTCGAGCACGCGGTGGGGGCCCTGTTCGAGAAGCGCGACTGGGTGATGCTGTGCCACCACCTGATCTGGCACGGGCGTCGCGTCTGCCACGCCAAGAAGCCCGCGTGCGGTGCGTGCCCGGTCGCGCGCTGGTGCCCGTCGTACGGCGAGGGGCCGGTGGACCCGGCCACCGCGGCGAAGCTGGTGCGCACCGAGGGGCCGGCATGAGGCGGGCGGCGCCGGTGGTCGTCCTGGCGGCGCTGCTGACGGTGCTGACCGCCTGTGGCGACCACCCGCGGAGCTACGACGGCGACAAGACGCTCACCCTCCCGGCGCCCGACCTGGTCGCGAGCAAGAAGCAGAGCGACATCCCGAACTGCCCCACGAGCGGCGCCGGCTCGGTCGACGGCGGGCTGCCGTCGATCACGGTGCCCTGCCTGGGCGGTGGCCGTCCGGTCGACCTGGCCGGTCTCCGCGGGCCGCTGATCGTGAACTTCTGGGCGTCCTGGTGCGGGTCGTGCCGTGAGGAGATGCCGGCGCTCGCGGCGTACGCCAAGAGCCAGTCGGCGGTCAAGGTGCTCGGCGTCGACTTCCTCGACACGCAGCCGGGGGCGGCGCTCGACCTGGCGAAGCGGAGCAACGTGGCCTACCCACTGGTCGCCGACCCGAAGGGCGCGCTCGACCGGGCGAGCCCGTTGCCCCACATCTCCGCGATGCCGATGACCGTCTTCGTGGATGCCGACGGACGGATCGCCCACGTCGAGGCCGCGGTGTTCGCGAGCAGGCAGGACGTCGCCGACGCCGCCCGGAAGTACCTCGGGGTGGGCGGTTGATCCCCGACTGGCTGCAGCCCGTGGTCCGGGCTGCCGAGCACATGACGACCGACGACCTGACCCGCTTCGTAGCGCCGGAGGACGCCGAGACGCGCCGTGGCGCGGTGCTCATGCTCTTCGGCGCGCAGCGCGACCTGCTGCTGACCGAGCGGGCGCACGACATGCGCTCACACCCGGGTCAGGTCTCGTTCCCCGGCGGTGCGATCGACCCGGGCGAGACCCCCCGCGAGGCGGCCCTCCGGGAGGCAGAAGAGGAGACGGGTCTCCGGGCGGACGGCGTCGAGGTGTTCGCCGAGCTTCCCGAGCTCTGGCTCCCACCGAGCAACTTCGCGGTGACGCCGGTGCTCGGGTTCTGGCGTGAGGAGACGCCCGTCGGCGTCGTCGACCCGGGCGAGGTCCACGCCGTCTACCGGGTCCCGCTCGACGAGCTGCTCGATCCCACCCACCGCATCTCGGTGCGACACCCGAGTGGCTGGACGGGCCCCGGGTTCCTGATCGGCCCTCGAGCACGACGTCCTGCTGTGGGGGTTCACGGCCGGGATCATCGCGCGGCTGCTCGACTTCCTCGGCTGGACACGGCCCTGGGACGAGAGCTCGTTGCGGGATCTGCCCGCCTACATGCTGCAGGGTGGACCCCGCCCGGCGACTCCGGGAGCCGCCACCCCCGAGGAGCGCCGATGAACGTGCTCGACTGGGTGCTGATCCTCGTCGTCCTTCTCTACGCCGTCTCGGGCTACTGGCAGGGTTTCGTCACCGGCGCGTTCGCGACCACCGGGCTCCTCCTCGGTGGACTGGCCGGCGTCTGGCTCGCCCCCCAGGCGCTCGGCGACGCGACCCCCTCGATCCTGGTGTCCCTGGCCGCGATCTTCATCGTCATCGTCTGCGCCTCCCTCGGTCAGGCGCTGTTCCAGGTGGCCGGCACGCGCATCCGCGACAAGATCAAGTGGCAGCCCGTGCGTGCGCTCGACGCGGTCGGCGGTGCCCTGCTCAGTGCCGTCGCGGCGCTGCTCGTCGCCTGGGCCCTCGGGGTCGCGCTGTCGGGCTCCGGCCTGCGCGGCATCACGCCGATGGTGCGCGACTCCAAGGTGCTCGCCGAGGTCAACTCCGTCCTGCCCGACTCCGCGAGCTCCAAGCTGTCGGCGTTCAACGACGTCGTCGGTACGACGTTCTTCCCGCGCTACCTCGAGCCCTTCGCGCCCGAGCGGATCGTCGCCGTACCTCCCGGGCCGCGCCGGATGCTCGCCGACCCCGACGTCACCCGGGCGCAGCCGGCCGTCGTCCGGATCCGCAGCACCAACAAGTGTGGTCAGGGCATCGAGGGCTCCGGGTTCGTCTACTCGCCCGACCGCGTGATGACCAACGCCCACGTCGTCGCGGGGGTCTCCGATCCGGTCCTCGACGTCGACGGCAGCTCGGTGTCGGGCCACGTCGTCTACTACAACCCGCAGGTCGACGTCGCCGTGATCGCCGTACCGACGGGCAGTGTGCGGTCGCTGCGGTTCTCGACCGACGCGGCTGCGGGCGACGGGGTGGCCATCTTGGGCTTCCCGCAGAACGGCCCCTACAACGTGCAGGCCGCCCGCATCCGGGCCGACCAGCGGCTGCGCTCGCCCGACATCTACGGCGGGGGCGCGGTGATCCGCGACGTGCTGTCGCTGCGGGGTCTGATCAGGCCGGGCAACTCCGGCGGACCCGTGGTCGACTCCGCGGGCCACGTGGTCGGGGTGGTGTTCGCCGCGTCGGTGACCAGCACCGACACGGGCTACGCGCTGTCGGCCCAGCAGGTGGGCCAGGCAGCGGCGACGGGTCGCGTCTCGTCGCGCACGGTGTCGACGCAGGGGTGTGCGGCCTGAGCGAGGACGGCCACAGCGAACGACGCAGCGCGCACGCCGCTCGACGTCAGTCGCGCTTGAGGATCTGCTTGGTCTCCTGGGCCTGGGCGATCGCCTTCTGCGGGCCCCTGACCTTCTTCACCTTGCGCACGCCGATGAAGCCGAGGAGGGCCGCGATGAGGAGGTAGCAGGCGAACACGATCAGGAACGCCCACTGCAGGGCCAAGCCGTCGCCGTTCCAGTGGATGAGGTAGGCGAGCGCCATCGAGAACATGACGAGCCCCATCAGCACGAAGAACGCCGCGCCGGCGAACAGCCCGATCCCGGTGCCGCCGTTCTTGAGGCTGACCTGCAGCTCGGACTTGGCGAGCTGGATCTCCTTGTTGATGAGGGTGGAGATGTCCTTGGTGGCGTCGGAGACGAGCCGGCCGATCGTGGGATCGGTGTCCTTGACGGGTTCGTTCGCCATCTGGCTGCGGGCTTCCTGGTCGACGGGCTCAGGCGTGCTGGTCGTGCCGACCCTACAACGGCCGGAAGGGACGCTCACCGGGCGGTGCGGACGCCGCTAGCCTGACCGACGAGAGCCGGAGCATCCGCCGGCGCGACTGCGGGCACCGGATCGATGGGAGGGGCAACGCGTGGCAGACGAACGCCGCATCCTGCCGCTCCCCGAGGCGGGGGAGACGCGGTTCCTCGCCGACCTCCTGCGGAGCGAACCGGTGGGAGGCCTGCTCGCGCTCTCAGCCGCGGTGATCGCGGTGATCTGGGCGAACTCACCGTGGGACGCGTCGTACCAGTCGTTCATCTCCTTCGACCTCGGGCCGCTCGACCTCGAGCACTGGGGTGCCGACGGCGCGCTGACCCTGTTCTTCTTCGTGGCGGGGCTGGAGCTCAAGCGGGAGTTCGTGGTCGGCTCGCTCCGCAGGCCCGCCGACGCCGCCGTGCCGGTGGCCGCTGCGCTGTGCGGCGTCGCCGTGCCAGCCCTGCTCTACACGGTCGTGAACGTGGTCGCGCCGAGCGGACAGACCGCCGGCTGGGCCGTGCCGGCCGCGACCGACATCGCGTTCGCGCTCGCCGTCCTGGCAGTCGTCGGGTCTCAGCTGCCACCGGCGCTGAGGGCGTTCCTGCTGACCCTGGCGGTCGTCGACGACCTGGTGGTGATCTTGATCATCGCCTTGGTGTTCACCGACGAGGTCCACCCGGTCGACCTGCTGATCTCCCTGGCCCTCGCGGGGCTCTGGGCGCTCCTGCAGTGGCGTCGGCTCGGGCCGTGGTGGGTCTATCTCGTGATCGCGGTGGTGGGCTGGTGGTTCATGCACGAGAGCGGAGTGCACGCCACCATCGACGGCGTGCTGCTGGGCCTGTTGACGCGCGTACGACGAGACCCGGGCGAGGAGCACTCACCGGCAGAGGCCATGGAGCACACCCTGGCCCCGATCTCGGCGACAGTCGCCGTGCCCTTCTTCGCGCTGGTCTCGGCAGGGGTCCCGCTCTCGGGAGGCGCGTCCCTGCTCACCGACCCGATCGTGGTCGGCGTCCTGGTCGGGCTGGTGCTGGGCAAGCCACTCGGCGTCCTCGGCGGGACGTTCGTGGTCACGCGGTTCACCCACGCCGAGCTCAACGAGGACCTCACCTGGTCGCAGCTGGTGGGCGTCGCCGTCCTCGCCGGCATCGGCTTCACCGTCTCGCTCCTGGTTGCCGAGCTGTCGTTCTCCGGTGCCGACGCGGAGGCCGCCAAGGTCGGCGTCCTGGCCGCGTCCGTCGTCGCCGCCCTCGCCGGTGCCGCCCTCCTCCGCCGACCCGGCCCGTCTTCACCGTGAGACGCGCTGACCCGGCCCGTGTTCACCGTGTGACGCGCTGACCCGGCCCGTGTTCACGGTGTGACGCGCTGACCCGGCCCGTGTTCACCGTGTGACGGGCCGGGCCCGTGTTCAGGGGTGAACAAGGGCCGGGTCAGCGTCGTCGGGGGTGAACAAGGGCCGGGTCAGCGTCGTCGGGGGTGAACAAGGGCCGGGTCAGCGTCAGTCCTCGGTGCTGGTGGACATGCCCTGCTTGATCTGGTCCATCACCGCGGAGTCGGCGAGGGTGGTGACGTCGCCGACGTCGCGCTTCTCGGCCACGTCGCGCAGCAGGCGGCGCATGATCTTGCCCGACCGGGTCTTGGGCAGCTCGGAGACGACGAGGATCGACTTGGGCTTGGCGATCGGCCCGATCTCCTTCGACACGTGGTTGCGCAGCTCGGTGATCAGCTCCTCCCCGACCGTCTGGCCGGGTCCGATCGCCGACTCGCGCAGGATCACGAAGGCGTTCACGGCCTGCCCGGTGTCGGGGTCGTTGGCACCGACCACGGCCGCCTCGGCGACCTTCGGGTGCGACACGAGCGCCGACTCGATCTCGGTCGTCGACAGCCGGTGGCCCGACACGTTCATCACGTCGTCGACCCGGCCCAGCAGCCAGATGTCGCCGTCCTCGTCGAGCTTGGCGCCGTCGCCGGCGAAGTACATCCCCTTGAAGCGCGACCAGTAGGTGTCCTTGTAGCGGTCGTCATCGCCCCAGATCGTGCGCAGCATGGCGGGCCACGGCTCGGTGATCACCAGGTAGCCGCCCGATCCCGGCTCCACCGCGTGCCCCTCGTCGTCGACGACGAGCGCCGTCACGCCGGGCAGCGCCTTCATCGCCGAGCCCGGCTTGCCGGCGGTCACGCCCGGCAGCGGGCTGATCATGTGCATGCCGGTCTCGGTCTGCCACCAGGTGTCGACCACGGGGGCCTGACCGCCGCCGATGTGCTCGCGGTACCAGATGTAGGCCTCGGGGTTGATCGGCTCCCCGACCGACCCGATGATCCGCAGGGTCGACAGGTCGAACTTCTCCGGGATGTCCGCGCCCCACTTCATGAAGGTGCGGATGACCGTCGGCGCGCAGTAGAGCAGGGTGATCTTGTACTTCTCGATGATCTCCCACCAGCGACCCTTGTGCGGAGTGTCCGGCGTGCCCTCGTACATCACCGACGTGGCGCCGTTCGCCAGCGGCCCGTAGACGATGTAGGAGTGGCCGGTCACCCAGCCGATGTCGGCCGCGGTCCAGAACACGTCGTCGTCCTTGAGGTCGAAGACCGCCCAGTGCGTGTACGACGTGCCGACCAGATAGCCGGCGGTGGTGTGCAGGATGCCCTTCGGCTTGCCGGTCGTGCCGGAGGTGTACATGACGTAGAGCGGGTGCTCGGAGTCGAAGGCCTCGGGCGTGTGCTCCTTCGACGCGCCGTCGACGGCGTCGTGCCACCACACGTCACGGCCCTCGGTCCACGCCACGTCCTGCCCGGTACGACGTACGACGAGCACGCTGCGCACGTCGGGACACTGCTCGAGGGCCTCGTCGACAGCCGGCTTCAACGCGGCCGGCGCCCCACGGCGGTAGCCACCGTCGGAGGTGATCACGACGCGGGCGTCGCAGTCCTGGATCCGGTCGCGCAGCGCCGTCGACGAGAATCCCCCGAAGACAACGGTGTGCGGCGCTCCGATGCGTGCGCACGCAAGCATGGCCACCACGGTCTCGGGGATCATCGGCATGTAGATCGCGACCCGGTCGCCGGTCTTCACGCCGAGGTCGATCAGCGTGTTCGCGGCCTGGCAGACCAGGTCCTTCAGCTCGGCGTAGGTGATGTCGCGGGTGTCGTCCTCGGGCTCGCCCACCCAGTGGTACGCCACCCGGTCACCGTTCCCGGCCTCCACGTGCCGGTCGACGCAGTTGTACGCCGCGTTGAGCTTGCCACCGACGTACCACTTCGCGAACGGAGCGTCGTCCCAGTCCAGGACCTCGTCCCACCTCGTGTCCCACGACAGGCGCTCGGCGGCCTTCGCCCAGAACGCGAGGTTGTCGGCGTCGGCCTCGTCGTAGGCGTCCGCCTTGACGTTCGCGTGCGCCGCCAGGTCTTCGGGAGGCTCGAAACGGCGGTTCTCGTGCAGGAGGTTGGACAGTGTTTCGTCGCTCACGACTCTTCGTCTCCTTCTCGGCGTCCCTCGCGGCCGGTACGCCTGTCCACCTTAGGTCCGGTGGGTTGGATCGGCGTTGGTCCGGCCGCGAGGGATCGCGACGGGTTCGGTGCTCCGAGTGTTACTCGCGTGCGCCCACGGGCAGGACCTGGCGACCGAACGTGAACGCCGTGACTCCGGCGAACGACGCGTACCAGGCGGCCACCGCAGTCAGCAGCCCCAGGTAGCCGCCGGTCTTGTGCAGGCCGGTGGACGTGGCGAACTCGCCCCAGGCGAGAACGAGGAACGTGATGGTCAGCAACACGAACACCGCGAGAACGGCCATGTTGGTGCGAGTGGCCGCCACGGCCATGTACGCGGTGAAGATGCCCCACACCAACAGGTACAGCCCGACCCCGTGGGCAGCGTCGTCCGCAGACGCGCCGGACAGGTCGGTGTGCCCCGTCAACCACCAGAACGACACCCAGAAGGCGCCGTAGGAGCAGAAGGCGGTGGCGCCGAAGGTGTTGCCCTTCGCGAACTCCCACAGCCCGGCAGCGAACTGCCCGATGCCGCCGTAGGCGAGTGCCAGTCCGAACACCACCGGCTCCACTGTTGCGGGGAACCACCCGGCGTTGACAGCGCTGAGAACGAACGTGGTGAGGGCGAACCCGGCCAGACCCAAGGGCGCCGGGTCGGCGATGTGAGCGCCTGGCACTGGGGCCGTGGTGGCCGTCGATGTTTCGGACATGAGGACTCCTGTCTCTGTCGTTGGACAGGCCGGACGCTAAGGTCCCCTCCGGCCCAGTGACAGTGGTCACACCACGGCGTGCGACCAGTGGGCGCCCAGAGGCGACGTGTGGTGCCCAGAGATGCGACGAGCGGCGTCACCAGGACGACGAACGGTCAGCTACCCCTGCGGGTGGTCATCGGGTGGTAGCTGCCGCGGTCCACCTCGACGGCCTCCGGCAGATGGAGCCGCACCATCGCGCGGCCGACGTGGGGTGGGACGCGGGCCCGGTCGGCGATCGACACGACCCACATCGCCAAGAATGCGACGGGCACCGTGACCAGCGCGGGCTGCGCCAGGAGAGCACCCCACCAGCCGCTCGGAGCCACGCCGACCATCACGGCGAGGACTGCGCTGCCCGAGAGCACGCCGCCTCCGACCATGCCAGCCATCGCCCCGCGGGCAGTCAGGCCGCGCCACCAGATCCCGAGCAGCAGCAGCGGACAGAACGTCGACGCCGCGACCGCGAACGCGAGCTCCACGGCATGGGCCACCGGCAAGCCCTGTGTTCCGAACGAGAGCAGAAGTGTCGCTCCGGCTGCCAGCACGCCTCCCAGGCGGAACGCTGTCACCGGGTCGAAGCGCCGGCTGAGCAGGTCCTGGCTGAGCACGCCGCTGATCGACACCACGAGCCCGGACGAGGTGGACAGGAACGCCGCGAAGGCGCCGGCTCCGAGGAGCGCGGTGCACAACGTGGCGGCGGAGCCGGCGAGCATCCGGTCCGGCAGGGTGAGCACCACCGAGTCGGCGTGTCCTGAGGAGATGAGGTCGGGCGCGTAGATCCGTCCGAGGACGCCGTACACCGTCGGTGTCAGGTAGAAGACGCTGAGCATGGCCAGCACGCCCACCGTCGTGCGACGGGCTGCGCGGCCGTCGTGGTTGGTGTAGAACCGCACGACCACATGGGGAAGCCCCATGGTGCCGAAGAACGTCGCCACGATCAGGGAGTACGTCAGGTAGGTCGCATACCGGCCTTGCAAGGGCTCGACCCAGTCCGCACTGTGGAGGTGGCCGGTCGGTGAGCCGTCGCCCTGCCAGGCGAGCCAGAGGACGAACGCCGGGACCAGCAGGGCGCACAGCTTGAGCCAGTACTGGAACGCCTGCACCAGCGTGATGCTGCGCATGCCCCCGGCGACGACGTTGACGAGCACGACGGAGGCGACCAGGGTCGCTCCGACCCAGGTGGGCGCACCGGTCAGCGCGTTGAGAGTCAGCCCGGCCCCCTGGAGCTGTGGCACCAGGTAGAGCACCCCGATCAGGCACACCAGCCAGCTGGCCACCTGACGCGCGGCCCGCGAGTCGACCCGGAACTCCGCGAAGTCGGGCAGCGTGTAGGCACCGGACCGGCGCAGGGGTGCGGCGACGAACACCAGCAGCAGGAGGTAGCCGGCTGTCCAGCCGATCGGGTACCAGAGCATGTCGACGCCTCGCACGAGCACGAGCCCGGCGACGCCGAGGAACGACGCGGCGGAGAGATACTCGCCTCCGATCGCCGACGCGTTCAGGAACGGACTGACCCGGCGCGAGGCCACGAAGAAGTCGCTGGTGGTGCGTGAGACCTGCAGGCCGAACACTCCGATGGCCAGCGTCGCCGCGGCGACCATGACGACGGCGAGCAGGGACGTGAGGGCGCTCATGTGCTCTCTGGCCGGTCGAGGAGATCCTCGAAGGCCGCCTCGTTCCGCTCGGAGCGTCGGACGTACCACCACGCAAGTGCCAGCATCCAGGGATACACCGCGACTCCGAGCACCACCCACGGGAGCGGAATGCCGAGGACCCGGATGTCGCCCATCGGTGACAGTCGGAAGACCAGCGGAAGGCCGCCGAGGGTGACGCCCAGCGCCACCACGACGTACGCCGCAAGCCGGAGCTGGGCCCGCATCAGGCTCTGGACGTACACCTCTCCGAGCCGCGTCAGCTCGTCGATCTCGGTCGCGTTGGAGCGACGTCTGCGCGCCCCGGCGGCGGTGGTGCGTGGGCTGGTGATGCGCACCCGCTCGGCGCGTTCGCCGGTCACGATCCCTCCGCACGCGGGGGTCTGAGGATCCCGCGTACGCCGGGAACGTGCCGGCGGCTGACCGGCAGCTCGACGCCGTCGACCACCACCTCCGAGCGTCCCGAGCCGAGCCGGACCTCGTCGACGTAGGCCAAGGCGACCAGGATGCTGCGATGGATGCGGATGAAGCCCGCACCCGACCAGCGCTCCTCGAGGGCGCTCAGCGGCATCCGGACCAACGGGCTGTCCGTGCCGGTGTGGAGGCGGACGTAGTCGCCCTGGGCCGAGGCATAGCGCACGTCGGAGCGACGGACGAACCGGGTCACTCCGCCGAGCTCGACCGGGACCTGCTCGTCCGAGTCGTCCGTCACCCCCCGGGGAGCCGCGTCGTCGCTCACCCGTCGTACGGCCTCGCGGAGCCGCTGCTCGCGAACGGGCTTCAGGAGGTAGTCGGCCGCCTGGAGGTCGAAGGCCTCCACCGCATGGTGCTGGTGAGCGGTCACGAAGATGACCGCCGGCGGCGACCGGAACTGGCGCAGCACCTCGGCCAGCTCGAGGCCGGTCAGGCCGGGCATGGCGACATCGAGGAGCACCACGTCGACCCGCTCGCTCCGCAGTATCCGCAGGGCTTCGGTCGACGTCCCACAGGTCAGCACCTGGCCGATCCGGTCGTCGCGGCCCAACAGGAACGCGAGCTCATCGAGGGCGGGCGACTCGTCATCGACTGCGAGCACCCGCAGACCGTGGCTCATGCGCGCACACCGCTGGCGAACTTGGGCACCCTGACGGTCACCTTGGTGCCGGCGCCCGGCGCGGTCTCGACGACCAGTCCGTACTCGTCGCCGTAGGCAGACCGGAGTCGCTCGTCGACGTTCCCGAGCCCGATGGAGTCCATCGTCGCGTCACCGGCCAGGGCCCGACGGACGCGTTCGGGATCCTCGCCGACACCGTCGTCCTCGACCGTGATCACCGCCTCGTAGTCGTTGTCCTCGGCCAGGATCGTGATCGTGCCGGGCGCGTCCTTGGCGGCGAGCCCGTGGCGTACGCCGTTCTCCACCAGCGGTTGTAGCGACAGCACCGGGATGCTCACGCCCAGCACTTCCGGTGCGATCCGGAGCAGCACACCGAGCCGGTCTCCGAACCGTGCCTGCTCGAGTGACAGGTAGCGCTCGATGGAGAGGAGCTCGTCCTCCAGGGTCGTGAAGCTGCCGGCGCGTTGGAAGCTGTGCCGGGTGAAGTCCGCGAACTCCAGGATCAGCTCGCGGGCGCGGTCGGGGTCGGTGCGGACGAACGAGGCGATCGTGGTGAGTGCGTTGTAGACGAAGTGGGGCGAGATCTGAGCGCGTAGGGCTCGCACCTCCGCCTCCATCCGAGACGTGCGGGCCTGGTCGAGCTCGGCGAGCTCCAGCTGGCCCGACACCCAGCGGGCCACCTCGTCCGTGGCCCGGACGAGTCCCGCCGAAGCCGTCGGAGTGAAGGCCTGCAGTGTGCCCACGACCGTGTCCTCGACGGTCAGGGGCGCGACGATCGCCTGTCGCAACGTGCACCCGGGCTGCAGGCAGGCGAAGTCGCGGTGGTCGCGGACCGCGGTGGAGCCGTCGGCCAGGCACCGCTGCGTGAGCGGTCCGATCAGGTCCGCGTGGTGATTACCACGGCCGTGCCAGGTGAGCGTCCCGGTGGTGTCGGTGATGGCGACGGCCGGGCAGCCCAGCAACGTCGCCAGATGGCGGACCGAGCGTTCGGCCGAGGTGGCAGTCAGCCCGGTCCGCAGCACGCTCGTCATCTGGGTGGCGGTGTGCAGCGTGCGGAAGGTGGCCCGGTCCGCCTCCGTGCCGAGGTAGCCGGGACGCAGGACGCGCCACCGTGGCATGGGCACAGACTAGGACCCGTGCCACACTGCCGCGGTGAGCTCGCAGGCCCGGTCCGGCAAAGGAGCGCGCGTCGCACCCACGCTCGAGGAGGTCGCCGCCCGCGCGGGGGTCTCTCGCGCGACGGCCAGCCGCGTCCTGCGCGGCGACAAGAAGGTCAGCGAACACGCCCGCACGGTCGTCCTCGAGGCCGCGCAGGCGATCAGCTACGTGCCCAACCTGGCGGCGCGCTCGCTCGTCACCGGTCGCAGCGACTCGGTCGCGTTCCTCGTGGAGGAGACCGAGGAGCGGATGTTCTCCGACCCGTTCTTCCTGGGCATGCTGCGCAGCGCGCAGGAGACGGTCGCGGAGGCCGGTCTGCAGCTGGTGTTCACGGTGATGACCCGCGACGAGGACCAGTCCCGCTTCCTGGCGTACGCCGCCGGCGGCCACGTGGACGGCGTACTCCTGCTGTCCCTCCACGGCCAGGACAAGCTGCCGCAGCGCCTCGAGGACCTCGGGGTGCCGACGGTGCTGAGCGGCCGGCCCCTCAGCGGCCGCCGCCGGCTGTGGTACGTCGACGCCGACAACGTCGGGGGCGGCTCGCTCGCGACCGCCCATCTCCTCGCTTCCGGACGTCGGCACGTCGCGACCGTCACCGGCCCGTTGGACATGTGCGCAGGGCAGGACCGCCTGGCCGGCTACCGCGCCGCCGTCGAGCACGAGGGCCTCGCGTACGACGAGTCGCTGGTCTCGGTGGGTGACTTCACCCCGGCCGGCGGGTACGACGCCACCCGCCGCCTGCTGGAGCGGCGGCCCGACGTCGACGCGGTCTTCGCCGGCTCCGACCTCGCCGCCTTCGGGGTCGTCCGCGCGCTCCGGGACGCGGGACGCAAGCCCGGCGACGACGTCGCCGTGATCGGCTTCGACGACATCCCGGCCGCGGCCGAGCAGGACCCGCCACTGTCGACGGTCCGGCAGCCGATCGCCGAGCTCGGCACCGCGATGACCCGGCTTCTGCTGCGACGGATCGAGGGCGAGGACGTGGAGCGCACCGCCGTGCTGCCCGTCGAGCTGGTACTCCGTGCCACCGCGTGAACCTTCCGGGCGACAGCGGGCCTTTGGTCCTTGACAGAGTGACGGCCGCCACAGCATCCTGAGCGCGAGCGTTTCGTGAGAGCGCTCTCACAAGGCGGGGGTCGACGCTCCCGGCCGCCAGTTTCAGGAGGAACCATGCGCAGAACTGCAAGCAGCCGCCCTCGCCGGGCGGTCTCACTGGCGGCCGTCGGGGCGGTGAGCGCCCTCGTGCTCGCGGGCTGTGGCGGCAACAGCTCCTCGGGCGACACGGCGGACGCCGGGTCCGGTCCGTGCGGCACGACCGACCCCACCACGGTCACGGTCGGCCTCTTCGGCACCTTCGGGTTCAAGGAGGCCGGCCTCTGGGACGCCTACAAGAAGGTGTGCCCCAACATCACGATCAAGGAGGACGTGGTCGAGCAGTCCGCCGACTACTGGACGCGACTCAAGACGCGACTGGCTGCAGGCAGCGGCCTCGACGACGTGCAGGCGATCGAGATCGGCTTCGTGGCCGACGTCGTGCAGAACCACACGGACCAGTTCGTCAACTGGAACACGGTGCCGAACTCGCAGGCGGACAAGGCCGAGTTCTACCCGTGGAAGTGGCAGCTCGCGACGACCAGCGACGGGACGAACACGGTCGGCCTCGGCACCGACATCGGTCCGGAGGCGATCTGCTACCGCAGTGACCTGCTCAAGCAGGCCGGGCTGCCGTCTGACCCGCAGACCCTGGCCTCGAAGTGGACCACGTGGGACGACTTCATCAACTTCGGCAAGCAGTACGAGGCCTCGAAGACCAAGCCCTCCGGCTCCAGCTTCGTCGACAGTGCGGCCAGCATCTTCTCGACCGCCGTCTACCAGGGCGACACGGCGTACGCCAACGCCGACGGTGAGACCGACGTCGAGAACAGCGACGGCGTGAGCACGGCCTGGGACTACGCGACCCAAGCAGCGCAGGACGGCATCACCGCGGGTCTGCAGCAGTTCACCCCCGCCTGGAACAAGGCGTTCTCCAGCGGCGCGTTCGCTGCCCTCGCCTGTCCCACCTGGATGATGGGCTACATCCAGGGCCAGGCCGGTGACGCCTACGCCGGCAAGTGGGACATCGCTCCCGTGCTGCCGGGCGGCGCCACCAACTGGGGCGGCTCGTGGCTCGGGGTCCCCACCAAGGCCAAGAACCAGGCCGCTGCCATCGCGTTGGTCGAGTGGCTCTCGAACAAGGACCAGCAGGTCACGATGTGGACCGACGGCGGGCACTTCCCGTCGAACCAGGACGCCGCGGCCGCGCCGGAGGTGAAGAACGCCAAGAGCGAGTACTTCAGCAACGCACCGGTGGGCACCATCTTCGGTGACATCGCCGCGAAGATGAAGGTCCCGCCCATCGGCCTCTACGACACGCAGATCCAGCAGGCGCTCACCACGCAGCTGACCAACGTGGAGACGAAGGGCACCTCGCCCGACGACGCGTTCAACGCCGCACTCGACCAGATCAAGCAGATCACCGGCTGAGACCACCGGACCGCCGACTCCTCCTGCGCGAGTCGGCGGTCCGGTCCTCGCGGTCTCGCGGACGAAAGGTGATCATGACGGTCGTGTCCCAGAGCAGCGCCGGCGTTCGCCGGGAGACCGAAGCCGGCTCCGTACGACGGCGGCACCGCCTGCCCGGCAGCCGCATCGGCTACGTCTACGTGCTGCCGTTCTTCGTGGTGTTCCTGGCGTTCAGCGTCTACCCCTGGCTCGACACGGCCTGGGTCTCGCTGCACGACACCCGCCTCTCGACGTACGACCAGTCGAGCTTCATCGGGCTGGAGAACTACCGGAACCTGTTCACCAACCAGTTCTTCTGGAACGCCTTCAAGAACACGATCACGATCGGGATCATCTCGACCGTCCCGCAGCTGTGCATGGCACTCGGCATCGCCCACCTGCTGAACTACCGCCTCCGCGGGCGCACGTTCTTCCGAGTCGCGATCCTGATGCCCTACGCGACCAGCCTCGCCGCCGCGACGGTGATCTTCGCCGAGCTCTTCGACCCCAAGCTGGGCATCATCAACTGGGCGCTGACGTCGGTGCACCTGCCGGCCGTGGACTGGCAGGGGTCCAAGTGGCCCTCGCAGATCGCGGTCTCGACGATCGTGACCTGGCGGTGGACCGGCTACAACGCACTGATCTACCTGGCCGGCATGCAGGCGATCAACAACGACCTGTACGAGGCCGCGGCGATCGACGGTGCCGGGCGCTGGGCGCAGTTCCGGCACGTCACGATCCCCGGGCTGCGCCCGACGATCCTGTTCACGATCGTGGTCTCGACGATCGGCGCCGCTCAGCTCTTCGGTGAGCCGCTGCTCTACCACAACGGTCTCGCCGACGGCGGTACGTCGAACCAGTACCAGACGCTCGGTCTGCTGATGTACCAACAGGGCTGGGTCAACGACCGGCTCGGTCTCGCCTCGGCGACCGCGTGGACGATGTTCCTGATCATCGTGGCGGCGGTCTCGGTCAACGTCCTGCTGGCCCGACGGCGTGAGCGCCATGGGCTCGGACGACGGCTGACCGGTTCCGAGATCGCCGTCGCGGCGCCGGAGGTGACGGCGCGATGAGCAGCGGAAGCGGCGCTGTCCTCAAGGGCTCGTGGGGCACCTACACCGTGATCACGCTCGTCACGATCGTGTCGGTCTTCCCGCTCTACTACACGATCGTGATGGCCTCCCACACCAACGCGGAGATGGCTGCCTCCACACCGCCGCTGCTGCCGAGCAGCTCGCTGTGGGACAACATGCGGCAGGCCCTGAAGCTCGCCCCCCTCAACCTCGGCCTGGTGAACTCGCTGATCGTCTCGGGTGCGGTGACCCTGGGCACGGTCGCCCTGTGCACCCTGGCCGGCTTCGCCTTCGCCAAGCTGCGGTTCCGGGGCTCCACCCTGCTGCTCGCGATCTGCATCGCCACGATGATGGTGCCGCTCCAGATGGGCGTGATCCCGCTCTACATGATGATGGCGCGGATCGGCCTCGCCGGCCACCTGGGTGCGGTGATCCTGCCCAGCCTGTGCACGGCGTTCGGCGTCTTCTTCATGCGGCAGTACATCGCCAGCGCGGTCCCCGACGAGCTGATCGAGGCCGCATGGATCGACGGTGCCAGCCCGATCCGCGTGTTCTGGTCCGTGGTGGTCCCGGCCGTGCGGCCGGCGATGGCGGTCCTGGGGATGCTCACCTTCCTGATGACCTGGAACGACTTCTTCTGGCCGATCATCGTGCTCAGCTCGCAGAACCCCACCATCCAGGTGTCGTTCCAGAGTCTGGCCACCGGCTACGCCCCGCAGCAGTCGATCATCATGGCGGGCACCCTCTACGGCACGGTTCCGGTGCTGGTCGTGTTCGCTCTGCTCGGCCGACAGATCGTCGGCGGCATCATGTCAGGGGCGGTCAAAGGATGAAGACTCTTCCCACCTGGCTTCGTCTGGGGCGTGGCCGCCGCGTCGTACCAGATCGAGGGCGCCGTCGCCGAGGACGGGCGCGGCCCCAGCATCTGGGACACCTTCTCCCATCGTCCGGGAACGATCGACAACGACGACAACGGGGACGTGGCCTGCGACCACTACCACCGCTGGCCCGAGGACCTCGACCTGATCCGCTCGCTCGGCATCGCGTCGTACCGGTTCTCGGTGGCCTGGTCGCGGGTGATGCCCGACGGCCGGACGGTCAACCAGGCCGGCATCGACTTCTACAAGCGGCTCGTCGACGGGATGCTGGAACGCGGCATCAGGCCGCTGATGACGCTCTACCACTGGGATCTCCCGGAGGCGCTCGACGAGGACGGCGAGCGCGGCTGGCTCTCGCGCGACCTGCCCGACCGGTTCGTCGACTTCGCGCTCGTGATGGGCAAGGAGCTCGGCGACCGGGTGCCGGAGGTGACCACGCTGAACGAGCCGTGGTGCTCGGCGTACCTCGGCTACGCGACGGGAGAGCACGCCCCGGGCCGGACGACGCCTGCCCTCGCCTTCCGTGCGGCCCACCACCTCAACCTCGCCCACGGGCGCGCGGTGACCGCGCTGCGCGACGTGCTGCCCCCGACCGCCGACCTGTCGGTCACCCTCAACGTCCACCAGGTCCAGCCGGCCTCCGAGAACGAGGAGGACCTCGCCGCGGCCGAGCACGTCGACCTGATCGCGAACCGGATCTTCCTCGACCCGATGTTCGGCGGCGGCTACTCCGCCGACCTGCTCGCCACGACCGAGGGCCTGACCGACTGGTCGTTCGTGCAGCCCGGCGACGAAGCCGAGATCGGGGCGCCGCTCGACTCCGTGGGTGTCAACTACTACAACCCCGCGCGGGTCGCGACGTCGGACGGCTCCGGGAAGTCCTTCCCCGGCACAGACCGGGCACGCTTCGTCGACATCCCGGGTCCACAGACGGTGATGGGCTGGCCGATCGTCGCCTCCGGGCTGACCGACCTGCTGCTGCGCGTGCAGCGCGACTGTGGTCTGCCGATGCGCGTGACCGAGAACGGCATGGCCGCACCCGACGTGCTCGTCGACGGGGCCGTCCACGACGACGACCGGATCGGCTACCTGCGGGACCACCTGGCGGCGGTGCACGACGCCCTCGAGCACGGCGCCGACGTGCGCGGCTACTTCGTGTGGACGCTGTTGGACAACTTCGAGTGGGCGTGGGGCTACGACAAGCGGTTCGGGATCGTGCACGTCGACCTCGAGACTCAGGTGCGCACCCCCAAGGACTCCGCCTCCTGGTACGCCGGGGTGATCCGCGACAACGGGGTGTGACGGCTCAGCGGAAGTCGATCAGCAGCTCGTCGTCAGGGTCGTCGGGACGCTCGGCGTCGCCGGGCTGGGCGTCGTCGGGGTTGCTCGTGGGGCGGTCGAGGACCGTGGCGGTGAAACAGCGGGTCACGTAGGGCAGCTGCATGCCGTCCATGCCGCGGCCGTAGTCGTCGTAGAAGGCGAGCACCTCGGCCAGCTTGGCGGCCCGGCCCTCGGCGTCGAGCACCGCGATGTTGGAGCGCGACAGCACGAGGTCCTGGATGGTCCTGCGGTCCACGGTCTGCCAATGACTGAACTCACGCTCCTCGACGAAGCCGAAGAGCTCGCTGAAGATCAGGGCCTGGGCGGGGTCGCGCAGCTGCTCCTGGGTGCCGATCAGCGCGCCCAGGCGTCGTACCCACGGGATCTTCTCGTTGCGCTCGTTCCAGACCAGGCAGAGCCGGCCTCCGGGCCTCAGTACCCGCGCGATCTCGGGAAGGGCTCGGTCGAGGTCGAACCAGTGGAAGGCCTGCGCGGCGATCACCACGTCGACGGAGCGGTCGGCGAGCGGGATGTCCTCGGCGCTGGCCACCGCGGTACGGGTGCCGGGGACCTTCTCCTCGAGGATCGCGAGCATGTCGGCGTCGGGATCGGTGGCGTGGACGTCGTGCCCGAGGGAGACCAGCACCCTGGTCAGCTTGCCGGTGCCGGCGCCGAGCTCGAGGACGCTGCTCGGCTGGTCGCCGACCATCCACTGCACGGCGTCGGCGGGGTACGTCGGGCGGCCGCGCTCGTATGCCTCGGCGACGCCGCCGAAGGAGTGGGCCCAGTCGGGAGTCTCGTCGCTCATCGCGTCCGAGGTTACCCGTCGGCAGGCCTGGTCGCCCGCGACTCACTACTGTGCCGGGCGTGGAGCGATGGATGGGGGTCGAGCGCCTCGAGGGCGTCGGCTCGGCGTACGCCGCCACCCGCGACGGGATCGACACGATGCTGCGCGACCGGGGCCTGCGTCGGACCTCGCCCGACCTGACCACCGAGTCGTTGCTGCGCGGCGCCCACGCGAGTGCGGCGCTGGAGGGCTCCGCCTCGAGCCTCGACGACGTGCGGGAGGGAACGGGCGACGAGATCGCGCAGGGGGCGCTCCGGGTCTCCGTCGAGCTGCTCGGGCTCGGGCCCGTGTTCGGCCGGTCGCCGGCGCAGGCGCTGGCCCGGTTGCACGTCCTGGCGGCAGGGCACACGGTTCCTCCCGGCGCGCGTGGTCGACCCCGCGACGCCGCAGCGGGTGCGCGGCTGCGGGAGTCGCTCGGGCTCCTCGACTCGTCGCGGCCGGCGCTGATGACCGCGGCACTGCTGCATGCCGAGCTGGTGTGCGGGGCACCGTTCGCCACGGCCAACGGGATCGTCGCGCGGGCGGCCGAGCGGCTGGTGCTGGTCAGCAGCGGGGTGGACACGAAGTCGCTGGTGGTGCCGGAGGCCGCGCACCTCGCGCTGCGGCCGGCGTACGAGTCGAACCTGCGTGGCTACGCCGAGGGCGGACGCCCTGGTCTCCAGTCGTGGTTGCTCTACGCCGCAGAGGCCTACGCGGCAGGCGCCGAGGCCAGCCCCCTCCGGGGGTAGGGCCGGGGTGGGAGGGGGATCGCAGGTCGACCGGCGATCTTGTCCCTTGCCCGCCGTGGCGACCCCAACGAGCGCCGGGAGTGCGTACGCCGGGGGTGGTGTGTCGCGTGCTGGCTGCCGGCCTCCACGGTCTCGCTCGACAGCGGTGTGCAGGTCGTGGACGTGCGAGCGGCACCCGATCGCTCGGGTGCCGCCGCTGACACACGAACCCGGCTACCAAGCGTGCACTTACCTGTGGCAGCCCCGGGAGCTTCCCGATGACATGCGCCCTGTAGGAAGGGTGGATCGCCGCGTGGGTACCCGGTCCGCGTGCTGTCTTGAGTTGTCCTGATGCATGTCTACGCCGCCGGGGGACGCCGGACAACCCTTGACTTTCACCCCCAGGGGTGGGCGCGCGTGTCGAGCCTCGGGTCTAGGCGCCGAGTCGTCGACGTCGACTGAACCAGATCGCACCGCCCACCGTGAGCGCCGTACCGACCGTGATCGCGGCAAGCGTCGGCTTCACCGGAATCCGGCTGCGCAGCGTGACCGGTCGGGTGAACTGCAGCACGGGCCAGCCCCTGCTCGCGGCGAGCTTGCGCAGCTCGCGATCGGGGTTGACCGCGTGCGGGTGCCCGACCGCCTCGAGCATCGGTGCGTCGGTGATCGAGTCGCTGTAGGCGAAGCAGTCGTCGAGGTCGTAGCCGCGGTCGGCCGCCATCGCCTCGATCGCCCGCGCCTTCTCCTCGGCGTAGGCGTAGTAGTCGATCTCTCCGGTGTACTTGCCGTCGACCACCTGCAGCCGGCTGGCGATGACGTGGTCGGCGTCGAGCATCTCCCCGATCGGCTCGACGACCTCGGTGCCGCTCGCGGACACGACCACCACGTCGCGGCCGGCCCGGTGGTGCTCGTCCATCAGCGAGACGGCTTCGTCGTAGACGATCGGGTCGACCACGTGGTGCAGCGTCTCGGCCACGATCTCCTGCACCGTCGCGACGTCCCAGCCCTCGACGAGCTGCGACATGAACGCCCGGATCTTCTCCATCTGGTCGTGATCCGCCCCGCCCACGAGGTAGACGAACTGGGCGTAGGCCGAGCGCAGCATCGCCCCGCGGGTGATCAGTCCCCCGGCCTGGAACGGCTTGGAGAAGGCCAGCGAGCTCGACTTGGCGATGATCGTCTTGTCGAGGTCGAAGAACGCCGCAGAACGGGGTGCTGCTGCGGGTCCGCGGCCGGGCGACATGCCGTCCATGGTAGGTGTCGCCGGCTCCGTCGACCCGCTGATCGCGCACAGCGCCGCCCGGCGCGCCCTCACTCCACAGGCCGACGATCGGATCGGTCCTCGCCTGGGCGGGTGTCGACATCGTGGACCCATGACCGCTCCGCTGTTGGTGACCGCCGACGAGACCCTGCTCGACGAGCTGCTGCGCCTGTCGGCCGCCGCCGGTACGACGCCCGACGTCGCGCACGACGTACCGGCAGCGTTGCGCGGGTGGGCCAAGGCGCCTCTGGTGCTGGTCGGTGCCGATCTCGCCGAGCCCCTCGGCCGGGCCGCGCCGGCGCGACGGGACGCCGTGTTCGTCGTGCTGATCGGGCCCAGTCCCGACGCCGTGTTCGCGACGGCGCTCGCGGTGGGCGCCGAGAGCGTGGCCGAGCTGCCACGCTCCGAGGGCTGGCTGGTCGAGCGGCTGACCGACGTCGTCGACACCGGGCCGGCGAGGGGTCTGACGATCGGGGTCGTCGGGGGCAGTGGCGGGTCCGGCGCGACGACGTGGGCGTGCGCTCTGGCGCAGGTCGCGGGCCGCAGCGGGCCGTCGGTGGTGGTCGACCTCGACCCGTGGGGGCCGGGCGTCGACCGCGTCCTGGGGCTCGACGTCGTCGACGGCGTCCGCTGGGAGGCGCTCGGCCACACGACCGGCCGACTCAGCGCCCGGGCTCTGCGCGACTCGCTCCCGCGCCGCGACGGCGTCGCCGCCCTGACCTGGTACGCCGGCCCGGAGCCCCGCCGCCTGCAGGCGTTCGCGGTCCGTGAGGCGCTGTCGGCCGCGCGGCGCGGCCACGACACCGTGGTGGTCGATCTCCCTCGTGGCTGGGATGCTCTGGCCGAGGAGGTCGTGACCCGCTGCGACCACGTCCTGGTCACCGTGCGGCCGACGGTTCCGGGCCTGGCCGCAGCCGTGCGGGTGTGTGGCCGCTTCGCAGACCCTGGTGCGCTGGGTCTCGTCGTCCGAGGCCCGGGCGTCGACGACCACACGCTGACCAGGCTGACCGGCGGTGCCCCGGTGGCCGTCCGGATGCCCGACCAGCGAGGGCTCTCCGAAGCGACCGACCTCGGGCTCGGGCCGGTGCGGTCGCGCCGCGGCCCGCTCGGTCGGTCTGCCGCGGCGGTGCTGGCCTCCCTGGGCGCGACCGCCGCGCGGGCGGCCTGATGGCAGCATCCCCCGAGCTGGTCGAGGACGTCCGTGCCCACCTCGCCCGTGCGCCCGGGCCGCTGACCCCGCACCGTGTTGCGGACGCGCTCCGGGCCTCGGGTCGCCCGGTCGGCGACGCGACGGTCCTGGCCGTCCACGAGGCGCTGCGCCGCGACGTGCTCGGCGCGGGTCCGCTCGAGCCGTTGCTCCGCCTGCCCGACGTGACCGACGTCCTGGTCAACGGTCCCGACGCGGTCTACGTCGATCGCGGTGGGGGCCTGGAGCACAGCGACGTGACCTTCCCCGACGACGGTGCGGTCCGGAGGCTCGCCCAGCGGCTGGCCTCGGCCGGTGGCCGCCGGCTCGACGACTCCGTGCCCCACGTCGACGTCCGCCTCGCCGACGGCACCCGCTTCCACGCCGTGCTCGCGCCGCTCGCCCGGCCGGGCACGGTGCTGTCCCTGCGCGTCCCTCACCACCGGGTGCTCACCCTCGACGAGCTGGTGGCGGCTGGCACGGTCACCGACCACGGCGCCCGGCTGCTGCGGTCGCTCGTCTCTCACCGCCTGGCGTTCCTGATCAGCGGCGGCACCGGCTCCGGCAAGACCACTCTGCTCAACTCCCTGCTCTCGCTCGTGCCCGGCCACGAGCGGCTGGTCCTCGTCGAGGACGCCAGTGAGCTCAGACCCGACCACGGCCACGTCGTGGGTCTCGAGGCGCGCCCGCCCAACATCGAGGGCGCCGGCGAGGTCACCGTGCGCACCCTGGTCCGCCAGGCCTTGCGGATGCGCCCCGACCGCTTGGTCGTCGGGGAGGTGCGCGGGGCCGAGGTCGTCGAGCTGATGGCCGCGCTCAACACCGGCCACGAGGGCGGCTGCGGCACCATCCACGCGAACTCCGCGCGTGACGTCCCAGCGCGGGTCGAGGCCCTGGCCCTGGCCGCCGGACTGGGTCGGGAAGCCGCCCACAGCCAGCTGCTCGCCGGGCTCGACGCGGTGCTCCACCTCGGACGCGACCACGACGGTCGTCGCGTGCTGCGCGAGGTGGCGGTTCCCGTACGTCGAGCCGACGGCCTGGCCGACCTTCGCACGGCGGTCAGCTTCCGCGACGGCACGGCCGTGACCGGTCCCGGCGAGCCCGACCTGGTGGCGCGGCTGTGCCGCTGACCGGGCAGCCCTTCGGATCGGATCCCGTCGGGGTGGCTGCCGCCGCGACGCTGTCCGCCGCTGTGCTCCTGGCCTGGCGCGCTTCTCCGACGACCTCGTCGCAGCACCGGCGACAGGCCAGGTGGCCGGTGTGGGTGGGCGCCGGTCTCGCGATCTTGGCGTTCCCGGGCAGCTTCGCCGCGCCCCTCGTCATCGTGTTCCTCGCGGCACTCGGTGGCCGGGCTCTCTGGCGGCGCCGGGCCGAGACGGCCGCGGCCGAGGAGACGGCGCGGAGGATGCTCGAGGCCTGCGACCTGGTCGCCGCCGAGCTCGGAGCCGGCCGGACGGGCGAGGCCGCCCTCGCCGAGGCCGCCGACGCGTGGGCGGTCCTGCGTCCTGTCGCCGACGCCTCCCGGCTCGGCGGGGACGTACCGGCGGTCCTCCGTTCGCTCGCCGAGAACCCTGGCGCCGACGGGCTGCGCCTGCTGGCCGGCGCCTGGGTGGTCTCGCACCGCACCGGGTCCGGCCTGGCGGCCAGCACGCGGCGGGTGGCCGATGCCGTTCGCCTCGACCAGTCCACTCGTCGCGTGGTCCGCAGCGAGCTCGCGTCGGCCCGCGCCACTGCGCGTCTGGTCGCGGTCCTCCCCGTGGTGGCCCTGCTCATGGGCAGTGGTGCCGGCGCCGACCCCTGGAGGTTCCTCCTCGGGACCCCGCTCGGGCTCGCCTGTCTGGCGGCCGGGTTGGCGCTCGGCTTCACCGGACTGTGGTGGATCGAGCTGATCGCCCGCGAGGTCGATCGGTGACCACCTGGCTCGCAGCGTGGCTGGCAGCGCTCACCGCGTGGGCAGCGCTGCCTCCTCGGGTCCGGGTGGGGCACGTCCAGTCAGGGCCGGCGCCGAGCCCAGTCGTCGGTGACGTCGGTTGGGTGCTGCGTTGGCGGGGGGTGTGGTCGCTCCTGGCCGGGGTGGCAGTGGCGAGCTTCGTGTCCGGTCCTCGTGGGGTCGCCTCCGGCGTGGTGACAGTGGTCGTCGCCTGGCAGGTGATCGGCCGCACCGAGCCGGCCGACGCCCGCCGGCGCCGGCGGGCGGCGGAGCGCGATCTCCCCGGGCTGGTCCAGCTCCTCGCGGCCGCTCTCGAGACCGGGTGCGATGTCGGCGAGGCACTCCGTCTGGTGTGCGACGCCTGCCCTGGCCCCGCCTCGGACGCACTGGCGGCCGTCCCGCCGCGGTTGGCCCTCGGGCTCCCGCCTGTCCAGGCCTGGCAGCCGGTGCTCGACGATCCTCGTCTGGCGCCGTTGGGCCGAGCCCTCGTGCGGGCGGGCAGGTCCGGGGCGTCGGTCACCCAGGAGGTGGTCCGGCTGGCCGATGAGCTCGCCCGCACGTCCCGGGCCACCGTCGAGGAGCGGGCTCGCAGCGTCGGCGTCAAGGCGGCCGTGCCGCTCGGGCTGTGCCTGCTCCCGTCGTTCGTGCTCATCGGTGTCGTCCCGCTGGTCGTGAGCCTTCTGGAGTCCCTCGACCTGTAGCCGTGCCTGGCCTACCGGGGCCAGGAGGTCTCCACCGGTGCCACCCCGTCACCGCTCGTCCACAACCGGTCGACGGTGTGCCCACCAGGTCCCTGCCGGTCGAGCACTCTGCCGGGAGGCCGCACCCGCGGCCGCGACGATACGGAGGAACACATGCACCACGCCCACGACCAGCGAGGCATCACCACCGCCGAGTACGCCGTCGGCACGGCAGCGGGGGCGGGTCTCGCCGGCCTGCTGTTCAAGCTGCTGACCGGAGGTTTCGGCGAGCAGCTGCTCCGCACCCTGTTCGACCATGTGCTGGCACTGCTGGGGATCGGATGACCCACGACGAGCGCGGGGCTGCCACCGCCGAGCTGGCCCTGGCCATCCCCATGCTCCTGTCGCTCACGGTCGGGCTGGTCTGGTTGCTCAGTGTCGGCGCGGCCCAGGTCCGCATGGTCGACGCCGCGCGGGAGGCGGCGCGGGCCGCGGCGCGCGGTGACCCGGTGGCCGAGGCCGAGGCCCGCGGTGAGCAGGTCGCCCCGCCCGGGAGCACCGTGGTGGTGCTGAGCCGTGACGCGGATGTCGTCTCGACGGCCAGCGGTTCCGCCCGTCCACCAGGCGGCCTCCTCGGCTTCCTCCCGGCGGTGCCCCTGCACGCCCGGGCGGTCGCCGTGCTGGAGGGGCCATGAGTCGGCGCACGGGGCAGCGCGGTTCGGCGAGTGTGCTCGTGGTCGCGATGGTCGGGGTCCTCCTGGTCGTCGGCTCCGCGCTGGGGGTGGTCACCGCCATGGTGCGGGCGCACCGGGTCGCCCAGGCCGGGGCAGACCTGGCGGCCCTGGCGGGCGCCCACGGGATCGCCCTCGGGGGCGACGGGTGTGCCGAGGCGGGTCGGGTGGCCGCGGCCAACCAGGTGCGCCTGACCGGTTGCCGGGTCGAGGGCCGCACCGTGCTGCTCACGGTCCGGGCGTCCGGTCCCCACTGGCTCGGTCAGACGGCCGACCTCACGGCCGAGGCCCGCGCCGGCCCTGCCTGAGCTCAGGGGGCAGCGGGATCCTCGCCCTGCGGGTCACGCTGCGGGTGCTGCTGGGAGACGCGCGCGTTCTGCTCACGCAGCTGACGGTTCTCGCGACGCAGCCGCCACGATCGTCGGGCGCCGAGTCTGGTGAGCGCATAGCCCCAGACGACGGCCAGCCCGGCGGCCAGGCCGAGGAAGAAGATCGTCGCGGCACCGAGATCGGCGCCGAGGAAGGTCGCCGAGCCGCTGCTGCTCCACAGTGCGGCGGCCACGGCGAGCAGCCCCCCGATCACCAGCAGGAGCCCGAGCACGACCATGCCGGCGAGGCTACTCGGGCGGTGCGCCGTCGAGAAGGACGTCGAGCAGCCGCACGGCACCCTGTTTGTCCAGCGGGTGGTTCTGGTTGCCGCACTTCGGCGACTGCACGCACGACGGGCAGCCGTCGGCGCAGGCGCACGACCGGATCGTCTCGCGGGTGGCGGTCAGCCAGGCGCCAGCCGCGGCGAAGCCGCGCGCGCTGATGCCCGCGCCGCCCGGGTGACCGTCGTACACGAAGACGGTCAGGCGTCCGGTGTCGGCGTGATGCGCGGTGGAGACGCCTCCGATGTCCCAGCGGTCGCAGGTCGCGAACAGCGGCAGCAGGCCGATCGAGCAGTGCTCCGCGGCATGAGCAGAGCCCGGAAGGTCAGCGGCGATGAAGCCCGCCTCGGCGAGCAGGTCGTCGGGAAGCGTCCACCACACCGCCTGGGTGGACAGGGTCTGGACGGGGAGGTCGAGCGGCACCTCGTCGATCACCTCGCCCGACGGCTGGCGGCGGCGGAGATACGACACGACCTGATGGGAGACCTCGACGGTGCCGCGAGAGATCCGGGCCTCGCCCCAGAGCCGGTGCTCGAGCTCTGCCACGAGCCCGATCTCCGTCAGCTCACGAGCAGTGGTGGAGTAGGCCACCTCGGCCCGGTCGATCATCGCGACGTGGTCGTCGAGGTCGAGCGAGTCCACGAGCCAGGTGTCCCCACGGTGGATGTAGACCGCTCCGGTGTGAGCGGTGGCGTGCGCGCTCGAGGCGTCGACGGTGCCGACCACCCGCCCGGTGGATGCCTCCACGAGCGAGACGGGACGGCCGCCGCCGGAGCGGATGTCGGTGAGTGCGTGGGCCGGCTCGGGATGGGTCCAGTACCACCCCTGAGGCCGACGGCGGAGCCGTCCGGCCTCGGTCAGGTCGTCGAGCAGCCCACGCGTACCCGGCCCGAACAACCCGAGCTCGCCCTCACGCAGGGGCACCTCCTGGGCGGCGGCGCACAGGTGCGGGGCGAGGACGTAGGGGTTCGCGGGGTCGAACACGGTCTGCTCGACGGCCCGGTCGAGGAGTGCCTCGGGATGGTTGACGAGAAAGGTGTCGAGCGGGTCGTCGCGTGCGACGAGGACGGCGAGGGCGTCTCCGGCGTTGCGCCCGGCCCGGCCGACCTGCTGCCACCAGGCCGCCCGGGTACCGGGGAACCCCGCGACGAGGACGGCGTCCAGCCCCGACACGTCGATGCCGAGCTCGAGGGCGTTGGTCGCGGCCAGACCGAGGAGCCGACCGTCGCGCAGCGCCTGCTCGATCTCGCGACGTTCCTCCGGGAGGTAGCCCCCGCGATAGCTCGCCACGCGGTCAGCGAGCGAGAGGTCGACCTCGGCGAGCAGGCCTGCGGCGGTGGTCGCCACCTGCTCGGCGGCCCGGCGCGATCGGACGAATGCGAGGGTCCGCACGCCTTCGCTGACGAGGTCGGCCAGCAGGTCGGCGGACTCCGACGACGCGGCACGGCGCACGGGCGCGCCGTTCTCGCCGGCGTACGACGTGAAGCGGGGCTCCCAGAGCGCCAGAGCCACCTCGCCGCGCGGCGAGTCGTCGCGGCTCACGGCCATCACGTCGAGGCCGGTCAGGCGCGACGCGTGCTCGGCGGGGTTGCCGACCGTCGCCGAGGCGAGCACGAAGGTCGGGTCGGAGCCGTGGTGGCCGCAGACCCGACGAAGCCGGCGGAGCACCTGAGCGACGTGCGCACCGAAGACGCCGCGGTAGTGGTGGCACTCGTCGATCACGACCAGGTCGAGCGAGCGGAAGAGCCCGCTCCACCGGTCGTGCCGCGGGAGGAGCGAGCGGTGGAGCATGTCGGGGTTGGTCAGCACGTACTCGCCGTGCTCGCGGGTCCAGTCGCGTTCGTCGAACGACGAGTCGCCGTCGTGGGTGGTGACCCGCACGCCCAGCTCCAGCGCGGCGATCCCGGAGAGCTGGTCCTGAGCGAGCGCCTTGGTCGGGCTGACGTAGAGCGTGGAGGCGCCGCGTTCGCCCTTGCCTCCGCGCCGTTCCAGGATCGCGGTGAGGGCAGGCAGCTGGTAGGCGAGCGACTTGCCGGACGCCGTACCGGTGGACAGGACGACGTGTCGCCCGCTGCGGGCTGCGTCGGCCGCGACCGCCTGGTGTCGCCACAGCTCGTCGATCCCACGCAGGCGCATGGCCGCCACGACGTCAGGGTGCGCCCACGTGGGCCAGGCAGCGGTGTGGGCCGGCGCGCGGCGGCAGAACCCGGAGGTGTCTCAGGGAGTCGGCGCGGCCCGGTGCCTGGGCCAGGCGGAGTGCCACGTCGGCCACGGGGGAGCGCCGGGCGCGGTCGAGGCGACCGTCCACCGACCCCTCCACGACACCCGCCACGACTGCAGTCTGACAAAGCCGACCGACACCCTCACCCGGTCAGCTGTGGGTCGGCGTCCCCACGAGGCGCTGCAGCGTGGTTTGATATGGCCGAACGGGGTCGGGCCCGCTGGTGCCCGCACCCGACCGAGCTCAGGAGTGCAGCCGTGGATCTGACCATCTCGACGCGTGAGGCCGAGGGCCGGACCGTCGTGTCGGTCGCGGGTGAGATCGACGTCTACACCGCCCCCCGCCTCCGCGAGGAGATCACCGAGCTGGTCGCGGCCGGCACCTACGACCTGGTGGTCGACATGTCGGAGGTCGAGTTCCTCGACTCCACCGGGCTCGGCGTCCTCGTGGGCGGACTGAAGAAGGTGCGCGCCCACGACGGCTCGCTCCAGCTGGTGTGCAACCAGGACCGCCTGCTGAAGATCTTCCGGATCACCGGTCTGGCCAAGGTGTTCGTCATCCACGACACCGCCGAAGCCGCGCTCACCGCCAGCTGACGCCCCCTCGTCGGCGCCTTCCGGCGCCCCCGGCGCGGGCAGTCACCGCGTGCTCACCCGGTGTGGGATGGGCCACTGCGGTCTGACATGATCCCCGGGGCGCATGGCACAATCCGCGCCGTTGGACGCAAGTTCGTATTCCCAGGAGGAGACCCATGACCGGGATCAGTCCCGCTGTCGTGCATCTCTCCGGGGGCAACCTCGTGCTGGTCATCATCGTCCTCCTGATTGCGCTGGGCGCGCTCGGGATGGCGTACATGTTCCGCCAAGAGGTCCTTGCCGCCGGTGAAGGCACCGACAACATGCAGAACATCGCGCACGCGGTGCAGGAGGGCGCGAACGCCTATCTGACCAGGCAGTTCCGCACCCTCGCGGTGTTCGCAGTGGTGGCATTCCTGCTCCTGCTGGCGCTGCCCGCCGACGATCTCACGGTCCGGGTCTTCCGCTCCGTGTTCTTCCTCGTCGGAGCCGGCTTCTCCGGCGCGGTCGGCTACCTCGGTATGAACCTCGCCGTGCGGGCCAACCTCCGAGTCGCGGCCGCAGCCAACCAGGAGGGCCGCGATCCCGCCATGCGGATCGGCTTCCGCACCGGCGCCACGGTCGGCATGCTGACCGTCGGCCTCGGCCTTCTCGGAGCGTCCATCGTCGTCCTCGCCTTCGGCAACGAGGCCCCGGCCGTGCTCGAGGGCTTCGGCTTCGGTGCCGCCCTGCTCGCGATGTTCATGCGGGTCGGTGGCGGCATCTTCACCAAGGCGGCGGACGTCGGGGCCGACCTGGTGGGCAAGGTCGAGCAGCACATCCCCGAGGACGACCCGCGCAACGCGGCCACGATCGCCGACAACGTCGGCGACAACGTCGGCGACTGCGCCGGCATGGCCGCCGACCTGTTCGAGTCGTACGCCGTGGTGCTGGTCGCCGCGCTGATCCTCGGCTCGCAGGCCTTCGGCCCCAAGGGTCTGGTGTTCCCGCTCCTGATCCCCGCGATCGGTGCGCTGACCGCCGTCCTCGGCATCTACCTGTGCAAGCCACGGGCGGGTGAGAACGGGCTGACCACGATCAACCGTGCCTTCTACATCTCCGCGGCGGTGTCGGCGGTGGCCTGCGTGATCCTGTCGTTCGTCTACCTGCCCACGAGCTTCGACAAGTTCACGGTGGTCCGCATCACCACGCTCGACAGAGTCGTCGGGGTGACCCACACCTCGGGCAACCCGGCGCTCGTCGCGTCGGTCGCCGTGGTGATCGGCATCGTGCTGGCCGCAGCGATCCTGGCCCTCACCGGCTACTTCACCGGCACCGAGTACAAGCCCGTCAAGGATGTCGGCCGTACGTCGCTCACCGGCGCGGCGACCGTCATCCTGTCCGGCCTCTCGGTCGGCTTCGAGTCGGCCGTCTACACCGCCGGTGTGATCGCCGCCGCGGTCTTCGGCGCAGCGCTCCTCGGGGGCTCGTCGCTGACCGTCTCTCTGTTCTGCGTGGCGCTGGCCGGCGCCGGTCTGCTGACCACGGTCGGTGTGATCGTGGCGATGGACACCTTCGGTCCGGTCTCCGACAACGCCCAGGGCATCGCCGAGATGTCGGGCGACGTCAGCCCCGAAGGCGCTCAGATCCTCACCGAGCTCGACGCCGTCGGGAACACCACCAAGGCCATCACGAAGGGCATCGCGATCGCCACCGCGGTCCTGGCCGCGACGGCGTTGTTCGGCTCCTACGCCACCTCGGTGATCGACAAGCTCGCGGAGTCCGGTGGCGGCGGCGACGCGACCAAGCAGCTGCTCAACTTCTTCGTGTTCAACCCCAGGGTGCTGGTCGGCGTCCTGCTCGGCTCGGCGGTGGTGTTCCTCTTCTCCGGACTCGCGATCAACGCGGTGGCTCGGGCTGCAGGCGCTGTGGTCTACGAGGTGCGCCGCCAGTTCCGGGACATCCCCGGGATCATGGAGGGCACGGGTCGACCGGAGTACGGCAAGGTCGTCGACATCGTCACCAAGGACTCCCTGCGGGAGCTGATCACTCCGGGTGTCCTGGCTGTCCTGGCCCCGATCGCGGTCGGCTTCGGTCTCGGCGTGGCGTCGCTGGCCGGGTTCCTGGCCGGCGCGATCGGCACCGGCACCCTGATGGCGGTGTTCCTGGCCAACTCCGGTGGTGCCTGGGACAACGCCAAGAAGCTGGTCGAGGACGGCAACCACGGCGGCAAGGGCTCTGACGCCCACGACGCGACCATCATCGGTGACACCGTCGGCGACCCGTTCAAGGACACGGCCGGCCCGGCGATCAACCCGCTGATCAAGGTGATGAACCTGGTCTCGCTGCTGATCGCCAGCGCGATCGTCTCGCTGAGCGTGGGGAACGACAAGAACGACTTCCTGCGCTACACCATCGCGATCGTGGCCTTCGTGATCATCGTCGCGGCGGTCTACATCTCCAAGCAGCGTGAGGTCGTGCTCGGCGACGGCTCCGGCACGCCGGCCCCGCCGGCGCCGCCGGCACCCGCCCCTGCCGATGAGCCGACCAGCCCGACCCAGGAGGACAGCGAGACCCGTCAGTTCGAGTCACAGACCTGACCCGTCACCGCCAGCACCACCACGCAAGGCCCGCCCGGAGTGATCCGGGCGGGCCTTCGCCATCGCTGACCCGGCCGGTGTTGACGCCGTACTCCGCTGACCCGGCCGGTGTTGACGCCGTACTTTGCTGACCCGGCCGGTGTTGACGCCGTACGCCGGTGACCCGGCCGGTGTTGACGCCGTACGGCGGTGACCCGGCCGGTGTTGGCATTGGGGCACCCCACACGCGAGCGCTGAAGTGGCCGGGTCGGCGCTGTCCGGGGTGAACAAGGGCCGGGTCGGCGTTGCCCGGGGTGAACAAGGGCCGGGTCGGCGCTTCCCGGGGTGAACAAGGGCCGGGTCAGCGGACGACGAGGCGCACCCGGGCGGTGGGGTAGCGGACGCCGGCGTGGAAGAAGCGGTGGTAGGCGCGGGTGAGGGCGAGAATCGCGGACGGCGACATCTTGATGCAGCCGTGGGAGGTGTAGTCGTTGATCTTCGGGTACTCCCAGCGGCACAGCTGGTCACCCGGCAGGTTCGCGCACTGGGTGTTGCCGGCACCGGCCTCGGTGTGGATGAAGAGCTGCTCGCGCAGGGTCCCGTTCGGGCAGCGCTTGTCATCGAGCCGGAAGGCCCGGCCGTGGATCAGGTTGCCGTGGTAGTCCTCGTACTGCCGCAGGGAGTAGGTCCCGTTCGGCAGCCACCCATGACCCTTCACACACGGGTTCTTCGCGTAGCGACCGGGCAGGCCCGACCCCGCGCGCCACGAGTCGTGCGCCAGCACCCTCCACGAGCCGTCGCCGCGCTGACGGGCGGCGTCCCAGGTGATGGTGCTGCGCCACGGATGGGTGTGGTTCTTGGTGAACGTGATCTGGGCCCGCAGCTTCCCGGGCTGCGCCGTGCTGTCGCCGCCGCCGCCGGGCTGGTCGCCCCCGAGCGTGGCCTCGCTGGGGCTCTGCAGGGCGAGCAGCGCCGCCACCACGACGAGGAGGGTGAGGACACGGACGACACGAGCCATGCCCCGATTGAAGCAGGATCCGGCCCGGCGGGGGAACGAACCATGCCCGATGCCACGATGACCGCATGTCCACCGCGCATCTCGGCGGCTTCCCCGGCGTCCCCGGTGTCGCCCTCGCCCCGGCGCTCCGCGGGGCCCTCGCCGCCGCGACGTACACCTACGACGCCGTCGGCGACCTCCTCGGTACGACGGCTCAGCTCGCGCTGGCGCGCAACGAGACCACGCCGGCCCTGCGGCGTACGACGGACGGCTCACCGCTGGAGACCCTGGTCCGGCTGTTCCTCCTCCAGACCGAGGCCGACCGGGCCCAGGCGGACCTGGCGCTGCCGGGTCTCGTCGACGCGCTGGTCGACGGTGGCGTGCTCGTCGCGTCCGGCGGCGAGGTGCGGGCGTTGCTGGACTGTCGTCCCTATGCCGACGACGAACGCGACTGGTGGGTCGTCAGCGACCTCACCCCCGGCCTCGACGGCCAGCAGATCCGGGTCGCGCCCGACCACGTGCTCGGCGTCAGCCCCGCCTCGACGTCGCTGGCCCAGCTGACCCTGCGCGACCGCGTCTCCCGCGCCCTCGACCTCGGCACCGGCTGCGGCGTGCAGGCGCTCCACCTCTCGGGCCACGCCGACCGGGTCGTCGCCACCGACGTGAACGCGCGCGCCCTCGCTGTCGCCGCCTTCAACGCGGCGCTCAACGACGTGCGCGTCGACGTCCGCGACGGCTCGCTGTGGGAGCCGGTCGGCGGCGAGCGGTTCGACCTGGTCACCACGAACCCGCCGTTCGTGATCTCGCCTGCGACCGCTGAGCCCCTCGTCTACCGCGACTCGGGGCTTCCCGGCGATCGGGTCGTCGAGGCGATCGTCCGCGGAGCCCCGGCCCACCTCACCGACGGAGGCTGGTGCCAGGTCCTGGCCAACTGGGCGATCACCGCCGACCGTCCCTGGGACGAGCGGCTGGCGGACTGGCTCGATCCCGGTTGCGACGCACTCGTCGTGCAGCGCGAGGTGCTCGACCCCGCGTCGTACGTCGAGCTGTGGCTGCGTGACGCCGGGCGACACGGGACCCCCGGCTACCTCGCGGCGTACGACGCCTGGCTGGGCTGGTTCGAGGGCGAAGACGTCGAGGGCATCGGCTTCGGCTGGATCAACCTCCGTCGCGGTGGCTCGGCCCGCGAGCTCCTCGACTGGCCGCACGCCGTCGAGCAGCCCGTCGCGACCGCGATCCGCGACTGGGGCCATGCCGTCCGGGTCGAGGTCGGCGTCGACGACCGACTGGTCACCCGGGCCGACGTGCAGCAGGAGACGGTGGGTGCCCCGGGTGCGGAGGACCCCGAGTCGATCGTGCTGCGCCAGCAGACCGGCTTGCGCCGCGCTCGGCGCGTCGACACGGTCGAGGCCGCACTCGCGGGCGCGTGTGACGGCGAGCTGACCATCGGGCAGATCCTCGACGCCGTGGCCCACCTGCTCGAGCGCGACCCCCAGGAGCTCCGCACGGCGTACCTGCCGGTGGTGCGGGAGCTCGTCACCGACGGTTACCTCGCCCCGGCCTGACGGATCGGGCGACGACCCCACGACCGGCCTGACGAACCGACGATTGGACACGACGCGCTACCGTGAGCGGCCGTGAGCCGTGCACACCCACCGGATCCAACCCCTCAGCACGGCCGGCCGAGTCAGGAGAAGCAGTGGCACACAAGCTGGTGATCGTCGAGTCGCCCGCGAAAGCGCGGACGATCGGCGGCTACCTGGGCAACGACTACGTGGTCGAGTCGTCCATCGGCCACATCCGCGACCTGCCCAACTCCGCCGCCGACACCCCGGCCTCCATCAAGGACAAGCCGTGGGGCCGGCTCGCCGTCGACGTCGACCACGACTTCACTCCCTACTACGTCGTGCCGCGCGACAAGAAGAGCCACATCGCCAAGCTCAAGGGCCTCCTCAAGGACGCCGACGAGCTCTACCTCGCCACCGACGAGGACCGCGAGGGCGAGGCCATCGCCTGGCACCTGCTCGACGAGCTGAAGCCGCAGGGCATCCCGGTGCACCGGATGGTCTTCCACGAGATCACCAAGCCGGCCATCCTGGCCGCGGTCGCGAACCCCCGCGAGATCAACGACGACCTCGTCGAGGCGCAGGAGGCGCGGCGCATCCTCGACCGTCTCTACGGCTACGAGGTCTCGCCCGTGCTGTGGAAGAAGGTCATGTCCGGGCTCTCGGCCGGACGTGTGCAGTCGGTCGCGACGCGACTGGTCGTCGACCGTGAGCGGGACCGGATGGCGTTCCGGGTGGCGTCGTACTGGGACCTCGAGGGCACCTTCGACGCCGGCTCCGGCAAGGAGCCCCGGATGTTCCCGGCCAAGCTCCACACCATCGACGAGATGCGGGTCGCCGGCGGATCCGACTTCGGCACCGACGGCGAGCTGAAGGGCAAGCGCACCGAGGATCGCGTGCACCTCGACCGGGCTGCCGCCGAGGCGCTGGTCACCGCCCTGCACGACACGTCGTACGACGTGCGCTCGGTGGAGTCCAAGCCCTACCGGCGCCAGCCCTACGCGCCGTTTCGGACCACCACCCTCCAGCAGGAGGCCAGCCGCAAGCTCGGGATGAGTGCCTCGGGCACGATGTCGGTCGCCCAGCGGCTCTACGAGGGCGGCTACATCACCTACATGCGGACCGACTCGACGACCCTGTCGGGCGCCGCGGTCGACGCGGCCCGGTCGCAGGTGCGCGAGCTCTACGGCACCGAGTACCTGCCGGACACACCCCGCACCTACGCCTCGAAGGTCAAGAACGCCCAGGAGGCCCACGAGGCGATCCGACCGTCCGGCGACCGCTTCCGCACGCCGGCCGAGACCGGGCTGAGTGGTGAGCAGTTCCGCCTCTACGAGCTGATCTGGATGCGCACCGTCGCATCGCAGATGAAGGACGCGGTCGGTCACTCGGTGACGATCCGGATCGGGGGCGAGGCCAGCGACGGTCGCGACGTCGTGTTCTCCGCGAGCGGCCGCGTGATCACCTTCCACGGCTTCCTCAAGGCCTACGTCGAGGGCACCGACAACAACAAGCGTCAGGACGACGCCGAGACGCCGCTGCCCGACCTGCACGAGGGCGACCCGGTGTCGGCCGCGTCGCTGACCGCGAACGGGCACGAGACCAAGCCGCCGGCGCGCTACACCGAGGCGACGCTGATCAAGGAGCTCGAGGACCGTGAGATCGGCCGGCCGTCGACGTACGCCTCGATCATCGGCACCATCCTCAACCGGGGCTATGTGTACAAGAAGGGCACAGCGCTCGTGCCTGCCTGGATCGCGTTCTCCGTCGTGCGGCTGCTCGAGGAGCACTTCCCGCGGCAGATCAGCTACGAGTTCACCGCCGGCATGGAGGACGTGCTCGACGAGATCGCGGCCGGACGGGCCGATCGGGTCACCGAGCTCGGTGAGTTCTACTTCGGCTCCGATCGCGTGATCGGCCTCCATCAGCTGGTCAACGAGCTCGGGGAGATCGACGCCAAGGAGCTGGCGACCTTCCCGGTGGGCGGTCCCGACAGCGGGATCGTGCTGCGGGTCGGGCGCTACGGCCCCTACCTCGAGGGCCCGGGTCCGTCGACGGGCGAGGGGGAGGGCGACGGTGCCGCCGTACGCGCGAACGTGCCCGACGACCTGCCGCCCGACGAGCTCACGCTGACCAAGGCGCGCGAGCTGCTGGCCAACCCCGCGGGCGAGGAGAAGCAGCTCGGCGTCCATCCGGACACCGGACTGCCGGTGGTCGCGAAGAGCGGCCGCTACGGCCCCTATGTCACCGAGGCCCTGCCGGAGGGTGCCCCGAAGTCGGCCAAGCCGCGCACCGGCTCGCTGTTCGCCTCGATGTCGCTCGACACGGTGTCGCTCGACGACGCGGTGAAGCTGCTGTCGCTGCCGCGGGTGGTCGGGACCGACCCCGAGGGGGTCGAGATCACGGCGCAGAACGGTCGCTACGGGCCGTACCTGAAGAAGGGCACCGACTCCCGCTCGCTGACCTCCGAGGAGCAGCTGTTCACGATCACCCTCGACGAGGCGCTGGCGATCTACGCCCAGCCCAAGCAGCGCGGTCGCGCCGCTGCCGCGCCGCCGTTGAAGGAGCTCGGGCCCGACCCCGTCTCGGGTGCGCCCGTGGTGGTGAAGTCCGGCCGCTTCGGCGACTACGTCACCGACGGTGAGTACAACGCGACGCTGCGCAAGGACGACACGGTCGAGGCGATCACGATCGAGCGGGCCGCCGAGCTGCTCGCCGAACGACGGGCGAAGGGGCCGGCGAAGAAGGCGGCCAAGCGCGGCGCGAAGAAGACCACCAAGAAGGCTCCCGCCAAGAAGGCCGCGAAGAAGGCTCCCGCCAAGAAGTGACGCCTCCTGCGGGTCGTCCGCCGGAGGCTCACCTCTAGGTGGTCCTCAGGCGGACGACCGACGGCGAGGACGACGTTCCAGCGGCCGGTGTAGGAGGGCTCGACTACGCTCGGCCCGAGGACATCTGCCCGGGCAGAGACGACCGAGGAAGGGCGGGGCGTGTACACCACCACGGGCGTCTTCGTCTGCTTCGAGGGCGGTGAGGGGGCGGGCAAGTCCACCCAGTCGCGGGCCCTGGCCGCCACGCTCGAGCAACGCGGCTACCCCGCGCTGCTCACCTTCGAGCCCGGCGACACCCCGGTCGGCAAGGAAATGCGACGGATCGTGCTCGACCCCGCGACCGGGGAGCTCTCCGACCGCACCGAGGTGCTCCTCTACGCCGCCGACAAGGCCGAGCACGTCGACACCGTGGTGCTGCCCGCCCTCGAGCGCCGCGAGGTGGTGATCACCGACCGCTACGTCGACTCGACGCTGGCCTACCAGGGCGCCGGGCGTCCCCTCGACGCCGCCGAGGTCGAGCACGTCGCCCGCTGGGCCACCCGCGACCTGCGCCCCCACCTGACCGTCGTGCTCGACCTCGACCCCGCGCATGGGTTCGACCGTTTCGACGAGCGCGATCGGATCGAAGGGGAGGCGCCGGAGTTCCACCGACGGGTCCGGGCCGCGTTCCTGGCCTTGGCCGAGGCCGATCCCGCCCACTATCTGGTCCTCGACGCGCGCCGGCCGGCCGACGAGATCGCCGCCGCGGTCTGGGACCGGGTCGGGCCACTGCTCGGTCAGGCCGCGCGACGATGACCACCGTCACGGCCCCCACCGTCTGGGACTCCCTGGTCGGCCAGCGCCGCGCGATCGAGGCTCTCCGCACGGCCGCGTCGGGTCACGGCATGAGCCAGGCGTTCCTGTTCATCGGTCCGCCGGGATCCGGGCGCTCCAACGCCGCCGTCGCGTTCGCGGCCGCGCTGCAGTGCGAGCAGGATCCGCCCGGCTGCGGTGTGTGCCACTCCTGCCACACGGTGCTGGCCGGCAGCCACGCCGACGTGACCGTCGTACGCACCGAGAAGCTGTCCCTCGGGGTCGACGAGGTCCGCGATCTCGTACGCCGCTCCGCGCTCGCCCCGGTCGGGCGACGCTGGCAGATCATGATCATCGAGGACGCCGATCGGCTCACCGACCAGGCCGCCAATGCCCTGCTCAAGGCGATCGAGGAGCCGACCGACCGGACCGTGTGGATGCTCTGCGCGCCGACCGTGGAGGACCTCCTGCCCACGATCCGGTCTCGGTGCCGGCTCGTCACCCTGACCACGCCGGCCACCGTCGAGGTCGCCGACTTCCTCGTCCGCACCGCCGGCGTCGACGCCGCGCTCGCGTCGTACTGCGCCCGCGCCAGCCAGGGCCACATCGGTCGGGCCCGGGCGCTCGCGCGCGACGAGGGCGCCCGTAACCGCCGCCACGAGGTGATCTCCTGGCCGGCCCGGCTGACCAGCCTCGGGGCCTGCATGAACGCCGCGACGAACCTCCACGAGACCACGCAGGAGGAGGCCGACGTCATCACCGGCGACCTCGACGCCCGTGAGCGGGCCGACCTCGACGCCTCGTACGGCGTGGTGGAGCGTGGCCGCCGCCCCCGCGAGTACGCACCGGCCCTGGCCGCGATGGAGAGGTCCCAGAAGACGCGGGCCAAGCGGCGCCACCTCGACGTGGTCGACCGCAGCCTGATGGACCTCGCCTCCGTCTACCGCGACGCCATCGCCCTCGCGACGGGCGGCGGTGAGCTGGTCAACGAGGAGCTGCGTGGCGACATCGAGCAGATCGTGCGCACCTCGACCCCCGAGCTCAACCTGCGCCGGATCGGCTGGATCTTCGAGGCCCGCGAGCAGATGCTCGAGTTCAACGTGCCCGTCCCACTCGCCCTCGAGTCGATGATGGTGGCGCTGAAGGCACCCACCCGGTGAGGCGGCTTCTCGTCGCGGTCGCGCTGGTCCTCGCGATCGTGCTGGTGGCCGGAACGGCCCTCGTGGCGGCCTTCGACGCGTCGCCGCACGGCGGTGACCCCGCCGGACCGACCCCGGTGGCGCCCTCGGCCGTCCCCTCGCCCACCGCGCCGCCGTCGCCGGCGCTGGCGTCGTTCTACGCCCAGCACCTCGAGTGGTCCGACTGCCACGACGGCGACCGGTGTGCCTCGCTGACCGTCCCCCTCGACTACCGCAAGCCGACCGGGACCACCATCGAGCTGGCCCTCCTCGAGGTCCCGGCTGCCGACCAGGGGTCCCGCCTGGGCTCGCTGGTGATCAACCCCGGTGGGCCGGGCGAGCCCGGCACGTCGTACGCCGCGCTGGGTGCGCAGGCCTTCGGCCAGCCGCTGCTCGACCACTTCGACCTCGTGGGCTTCGACCCCCGCGGCACCGGCGACAGCTCGCCGGTCGACTGCCTGAGCGACGCCGCGCTCGACCGCTATCTGGGGGCCGATCCCGAGCCGTCCACGCCGCGCGAGCTCGCGGCGCTGCGCGTCAACCAGCACCGGATGGCCACCGGTTGCAGCCGGCTGTCCGGTGCCTTGGCCTCCCACGTCTCGACGGTCGAGGCGGCCAAGGACATGGACATCCTGCGGGCCGCCCTCGGCGACGGTGCCCTCAACTACCTCGGAGCCTCCTACGGGACCAAGCTCGGCGCGACCTACGCCCAGCTGTTCCCGCACCGGGTCGGGCGTTTCGTGCTCGACGGGGCGGTCGACGTCTCGCTCGGCACTCGCCAGCTGACGCTCCAACAGGCCGCCGGCTTCCAGCGTGCCCTCGACGCGTACGCCGCCGACTGCGTCGCGTCCTCGGGCGGCTGCTTCCTCGGCGACAGCGTGCCCGAGGTGCTCCGCACCATCAGCACCCTGATCGACCAGATCGCTGCCGAGCCCCTGCCGGCCGGGGACCGCGAGCTGACGGCCGGCAATGCGTTCTACGGCATGGCGGTCACCCTCTACAGCAGGAACTACTGGGTCCTGCTGACCCAGGCTCTCCGCTCCGCGCTCGGCGGTGACGGGCAGCCGCTGATGCTCCTCGCCGACGCCTACGCCTCGCGCAACCCCGACGGCACCTTCCAGAACAACTCCATGGAGGCGTTCTTCGCGATCTCCTGCCTCGATGACCCGTGGTCGATTCCGGCCAGAAGGGTGCCGGCACAGTTCCCGGCGTTCGAGCGGGCGTCGCCGGTCTTCGGCAGGGTCTTCGCCTGGAGCCTCACCTCCTGCCGGGGCTTCACGCCGCGCAGCGACCAGCCGGTGCCGACGATCCATGCCAAGGGCGCAGCGCCGATCGTGGTGATCGGTACCACCCGTGACCCCGCCACGCCGTTCGCCTGGGCCGTGGCTCTCGCCCACCAGCTCGACTCCGGCGTCCTGCTGCGCCGGGACGGTGACGGCCACACCGGCTACCACACCGGCAACACCTGCATCGACGACGCCGTCGAGTCCTACCTCGTCTCCGGGATCGTCCCGCAGCACCACACCTCCTGCTGACCCGGCCGGTGTTCACGCCGTGCAGCGCTGACCCGGCCCTTGTTGACGCCGTACAGCGCTGACCCGGCCCTTGGTCACGCCGATTCCCTCCCGCCCGCCCCGCTTTCGTATACTTCCGGCCGTTGCCCGGACGTCCGTCGTACCGGGCAGCGCGCCGCCTTAGCTCAGTCGGTAGAGCGATTCACTCGTAATGAATAGGTCGTCGGTTCGATTCCGACAGGCGGCTCCACTCAGACCCCGGTTCTGACCGGTGCAGGCAGCACCGGAACACGGTGCCTCTCACGGGCCGAGGGTCGCGGGTGGGGGAGACAGAGGTCCCCCGGCGGCCTCCTCGGGATGTCGCGACGACGAATCGGTACCCGCACGTCCGCAGCAGGACGGCGACCTCGTCTTCATCACCACCGCTGGCGGCCAGACTCCCCACCGAGATCGCCGCCGGGATGAATTCCGAGCCGGCGAGGCGCCTCGACGGGCGAATCACCGCGATTCCACGAGCTGCGGGTCCGGAGCCGGTTCGAGGCTGCGTGGCGCGCCGGGGTCGCGCTTGCCGCCGAGGCCGACTGACCCAGGCGCTCGGTGCCCGGTCGTGGCGCCCGTTGGAGCGAACTTTGAGGTGCCGGCGGCATCCTGGTCTGGACCCGGCGGCGGGAGAGTTGCAGGGACACCCACGGAGAGAGGGCGACATGAAGGTCCGCGACGCGTTCTACGAGGTTCTGCGCAGTAACGGGATCACCACCGTCTTCGGCAACCCGGGCTCCAACGAGCTTCCGCTGTTGCGGGACTTCCCCGACGACTTCACCTACGTCCTGGCCCTGCACGAGGGCGCGGCGGTCGCCATGGCGGACGGCTACGCCCAGGCGACCGGCCGACCGGCCCTGGTCAACCTGCATGCCGCGGCCGGCACCGGCAACGCCTTGGGCAACCTGACCAACACGCAGTCCGGCCACGTGCCGGTCGTGGTGACCTCGGGACAGCAGGCCCGCCGCTACACCAGCCTGAACGCGATGCTCACCAACGTCGACGCCCCTACCCTGCCGCAGCCACTGGTCAAGTGGAGCCATGAGCCGCCGCGTCCGCAGGACGTCCCACAGGCACTTGCGCGAGGCATCCTGACGGCCGGATCCGCTCCGGCTGGTCCGGTCTACCTCTCGCTGCCGCTCGACGACTGGGACCACGAGGCCGACCTCAGCGCGCTTCACCACCTCACGGGGCGCGAAGTCCACGGTGATCCCGTGGTCTCCGAGTCGGGCCTCGACCTGGTCCGCGGGAGACTGCTCGCGGCGGAGAACCCGGTGCTGGTGCTGGGCCCGGGCGTCGACGACGCGGTCGGGTGGGACGGAGCCGTCCGGCTGGCCGAGGCTCGTCAGCTGCCCGTGTACGTCGCGCCGAGTCCGTCCCGCTGCCCGTTCCCGACCCGCCACCCCTGCTACCGGGGCGTCCTGCCCTCGGACATCCCGGGTGTCGCCGGGCAGCTCGCGGGGCACGATCTCGTCCTGGTGTTCGGAGCCGCGGTCTTCCGCTACCACGAGTTCGAGGAGGGTGACTACCTCCCGGTCGGGACCGAGCTGTGGGCGGTGACCTCCGACCCGGACGAGGCAGCCCGGGCGCCAGTTGGCCGGATCCTGGTCGGCGACCCGTCGGCTGCCCTGAGCCGCCTGGCAGACCTCCTGCCGCCCTCCGACCGGCGCCCCTGGGAGCAGCCCGAACCGGGCGACCACCTCGACGAAGCGGGCCCGGCGTTCTCGGCCGAGGCCATCGTCGCCGCGCTCGACGACGCGAAGGACCCGAGCACGGTCATCGCGAACGAGTGGACCTCGATCGACACCGGGTGGGACCGGTTCGACCTCTCCCGGCCGGGGAGCCTGTACTTCCCGGCCTCCGGCGGCCTCGGCTGGGGCCTGCCGGCGGCCATCGGCCTTCAGCTGGGCGACCCCGGGCGTCGGGTGCTCGCGACTCTCGGCGACGGCGCCCTGCATTACACGGTCAGCGCACTGTGGACCGCCGCCCGGTACCGGGTCCCGGTGGTCTTCGTGGTCGCCCGCAACGGAGAGTACGGCGCCCTGCGGAGGTTCACCCAGGTCATGCAGGCGCCCGACGTCCCCGGGCTCGACCTGCCCGGTCTCGACATCACCGGCATCGCCGAGGGCTACGGGATCTCCGCCACCCGCGTCACCACACTGCCCGACCTGACCCGCACGGTCAGGGAGGCGCTGGCCGGGGACGAGCCACGCCTCATCGAGGTCCCCCAGGAGGCGGCACGATGACCAGGGAGACGGCACGTCTTCGTGCCGCGGGCATCGACCCGGGTCAGCGGAAGCTGAACGGACCGCAGACGACAGGGCGCGACTACCGCAACCTGTCGGAGCCGGCGTACGGCATGCGGTGCGACCAGGACGTGGCCGCGGTGATGCGCGACGGGGTCGCGCTGATGGCCGACGTGCATCGACCGGACGCCGACAGCCGGTTCCCGGCCCTGATCGCGGCCTCGCCGTACCCCCGCCAGATCCAGGACCTCGGGGCTCCGATGGGCTTCATCGAGGCGGGGGCGTCGGACTTCTGGGTGCCCCGCGGGTACGTGCACGTGATCGCGAACCTGAGGGGAACGGGTGGCTCGGGTGGGACCTTCGGGTTCTTCGACGCGCAGGAGCGTGAGGACCTGTACGACCTCGTGGAGTGGACGGCTGCACAGCCGTGGTGCGACGGGAACGTCGGCATGATCGGGATCAGCTACTTCGCGATGGCCCAGCTCGAAGCTGCCGTGGAACGTCCGCCCCATCTGAAGGCGATCTTCCCGGTGGCGGTGACCACCGACTTGTACGAGGCCGCGGTCCACCACGGCCTGTTCAGCTCGGGCTTCGTGACGCCGTTCCTGGCGATGGTCGGTCTCACCTCAGGTCGCAGCGACGCGTTCTGGCGCAGCGAGCTGGTCAAGGCGGCGCGCGAGGTCCTGCACACGCCGGCGTTGCATCGGCGGTTCGCCACCATGAACGGCGAGGCGTCGGTGACCGTGCTGCACGCCGCCCTGAAGCTCCACCACGACCCCCACCCGTGGGACGACCTGTGGCAGGCGATGGCCGTGGAGCACCCCCTGCGCGACGCCTGGTGGGACGAACGGGACCTGCGTCCTCTCCTCGACCGGGTAGAGGTGCCGACGTACCTGGGGTGTGACTGGGACAACGTCCCCCTGCACCTCCCGTCGACCTTCACGGCGCTGCGAGACCTGGTGAACGCACCCGAGGTCCGGGTCGGCATGCTCGGCGAGTTCGGCCTGACCTGGCCATGGGAGAGCCTCCACGTCGAGGCGCTCGCGTGGTACGACCACTGGCTGAGGGGCCGCGACACCGGGATCCTGGACGGACCGCCGATCCGTTACCGGATGCCGGTGGCCGACGAGTGGCGCACCAGCGACGTGTGGCCACCGGCGACCGTCACCCACCGGTCGCTGTGCCTGCGTGCGGACGGGGTTCTCGACGCCGACGAGGGGCCGCCGGGTGAGCGTTCGCTCCTGGTGCTCGGGTCGGGGCTGGGGCGGTCCGCGGGCGGCAGCGGCGAACCCTCGCGGCTCGAGTGGACGAGCGCCCCGCTCGAGCACGACGTGGACCTGGTCGGCGACCTCGAGGTCGAGCTCGACGCCACCGCAACCGCGCTCGACACGGCCTGGATCGTCACCCTGCAGGACGTCGACCCCGGCGACACCGTCGTCGACGTGACCGCCGGGTGGCTGAGGGCCAGCCTCCGCGAGGTCGACATCGAGCGAAGCCGCCCCGGAGCCCCCGAGCTGGCGTGCCGACGTGCGGAGGCCGTGGTGCCCGGCGCGACGACGTCGTACCGCATCCCCTTGGTGACCACGGCGCGGCGCTTGGCCGCCGGCCACCGGCTCCGGCTGGTGCTCGCCGCCGACGACCAGGACCCGGACACCCCGGCCATCATGGGCTTCCGGCATGCCCCTGTGGGCACCAGCAGTCTCAACACGATCCACTCCTCCTCCAGGCTCCTGCTCCCCGTCGACGAAGGACGAACGACATGACCGACACCGGCACCTTTCTCCGCGCGTGGTTCGACCGGCTGGCCGAGGCCGGCTGGACCGCCGAGGTGTTCCTCGGCGCCCTCGATCCCGACCTCGTCTGGACCGCCACCGGCAGCTCACCGATCTCCGGCACCTACCGTGGGCTCGACGCCTACGTCGAGGGCATCTTCCGTCCTCTGGACGAGCGGCTGGAGTCCTGGCCGCGCCCCGAGGTGGAGCGGATCGTCGCCGAGGGCGAGTGGGGCGTGGTCGAGTTCAGCTCGACGGGTGGCCGTGGCAAGAACGGGACCGACTACAACATGCGCTACTGCTGGGTCATCCACGTCGAGGACGACAAGGTGACCGAGGTGATCGGCTACTACGACACCAGCACCGTCCAGGCCCTGTTCGGCTGACCGCGGCTGCCGGGACTCTCCGAGGCGGAGCACGATGGCCGGCCACTCGATGCTGGAGGATGCGCCGAGCAGCAACGGGACCGGTCGACCCCCCGAAGAGCGCGCCGCGCTCGGCCGGGTCGGCGTGCTGCCCGAGGCCGTGGAGACCCCTTGACCACCCGGCACCGGACCGGTCCCGATCTCGCAGTGCAACAACAAAGTCCGGTGGCGCCCCGCCTACCGACCCTTCACTGCCGGGGCGTAGCGGAACAGTCGGGCCGGGTCCCACGTGGACGCGAGCCGGACGAGCTCCGCCGCCGTGTCCGGCTCGTAGCAGGTGGTTGCGTCGGTCGGTCCGGTCGGGAGGAAGTTGCGCAGCGGTCCGCCGTCGCCGACCGGGCCCAATGCGTCGTGCACCGCTTGCTGCGCGGCGGCTCCGACCGCGCGGGCGACCGTCGGGTAGGCCGAGGTGAACAGGTGAAACGCCGCGGTGCGGTGCCCGACCGCGTCGGGGACCGCGGGTGGACGGGCCAGCGCCCCGCCCAGGTGCCGCAGCTCGAGGACGTACGGCGCGTCGGGGCCGACGAAGGGGAGGACCTGGCTCGGCTCGAAGGCCTCGCCGAGGGCGAGGCTGTTGCTGTTCACGGGGGTCGGGGCGGTCGGATCGGCGTGGATGGTCCCGATCTCGCTCATCGGCAGCCGGCGGCGGGTGTCGAGGAGCGGGTCCAGCCGGTCGAGCTCGACCAGGTGGGGTCGAGCAGCCTCGGTGCTCCCGACATGGGCGACGCGGACCTGACAGCAGAACCTGCCGCGAAGTGGCTCGGGCAGGGCGGGGAGGTCGGGGTAGGTGAGGAGGGCCACCGAGAGGTTGAGCTCGTCGGGTGCTCGTTGGACACATCGGGTGAAGGCCGACAGCACCTCGGGCGCACGCTCACCGGGGAAGAACAGGGCGCCGCCGTAGACGTCTGCGATCGGCTCCAGGTCGACCTCGATGCTGGTCACCGCCGCCAGGTTGCCTCCGCCGCCGCGCAGTGCCCAGAACAGGTCGGGCTCCCGGTCGGCGGTGACCGTCCGCTCCACCCCGTCGGCGGTGACGACGTCGAGGCGTCGGATCCGGTCGGCCGCCCAGCCGAGGGTCCGGCTGATCGGGCCGATGCCCCCGCCGAGGCTGTAGGAGACGTACCCGACGCCTGGGGAGGCTCCGACGGGAGCCGTCAGCCCGAAGGGCAGGTCGCCGCCAGTACGTCCTCGGCGGTGGCGCCGGCGGACACGCGGGCGACCCGGTGTCGCGGGTCGACCTCGACGGCGGTGAGGCCGCGGGTGGTGATCAGGAGCCCTCCGTCGACTGCTTGGTGGGCGCCGTGACCGGTGGCCTGCAGGTCGACGGGGAGATCGTGCACCGCGGCGAACCGGACTCCCTCGGCGATGTCGGCGGTGGTCGCCGCGGCGAGCAGCACGGTGGGCCGGTGGTCCAGCGCGGTGTTGAAGCCGGCTCGCTCCCGGTCGTAGCCGGCCCGATCGGTCGGGGTCGGAAGCCAGACACGCCCGGTGCAGCGGGCCGCGAGCTCCGTCGTCGGCAGGTGGGTCATCAGTGGTCTCCTCGGGCTCAGCATGGCCTGACGGCCCGGTCCGCGGTGGACCGGGCCGTCATGGGTGTCGGTCAGTGGCTCGCTGCGTGAACCAGGATCGGAACCCGCACGACCGCCCGAGCGTGCGTGCTGCTCCCGAGGTAGCGCAGGGTCACCGTCTGCTTCCCGACCCGGGTGAACCGGTCGAGGGTGAGGGTGACCTTGCCGCGGGCAAGGGTGCCCTCGCCCACCACCTGGCCGGACACCCTGGCCTGGACCTTTCCGGTCGGCGCCCCGACGAGCGAGGTCGCGGTGACCCGGACGTGCGCCTTCGTGGACCGCACGACCACCCTGCGAGGGTGCACCTTCGCCTGCATTGTCGTGGTGGCCTTCTTCACCACGACCGACAGGTCGGCGCTGGTGGACCGGTGCCCGTCGGTGGCGAGGTAGCGCACCGTGAGGTCGTGCCGGCCCGGGGTGAGCGCCTTGCCGTCGAGAGTGAGGTCGACCTTGCCGGCGGCGAGGTCACCGGCTCCCAGGAGCGTGGAGCCCTCGCGGACCTCGACCCGACCCTCAGGAGTGGTGTCGGCCTCGCCGGTGACGTGGACCACGGACTGCTTTCCGTACTCCAGGGGGTCGGCGGCCACGTGCAGCTGGACGGCGTAGATGCTGGAGTCGTACACGACCGTGCCGGTGACCGACGGGTCCGAGTTGAGTGTCGCGGTCAGCGTCCTCGGGCCGTCGGAGCCGGCGACGTACCCGAACGCGTTCGAGCAGCCCTGGACCGGGGGGAGGATCTCGTCGCTCGGGTCGCTGCTCGTCACCGTGACGTCGCAGTCGAGGTTCTGCCCGGTCGGCGCGCCGTAGGCGTCCAGACCGTGGACGGACACGGCGCTCCCACCGCTGCTGACGGAGACGTCGAGCGACTGCGGGGCCGGGTACGCCGGGTCGGCGTAGACCTGCAGACCGGCGAGCTGGAGCCGGAACCCGTCGTCGCCCTCGGCGAAGGGGCCGAGCAGGGTGGCGTTCAGCCGCAGGTAGCGCCCGGTCACCGCCTGGTCGAAGCGGTAGGTGTGCGGGCCCGACATGCCGGTCTGGCCCGTGTACGTCGCAGCCGTGGTCCAGGTGGTGCCGTCGTCGGAGACGTCGATGGTGAAGTCCTGGGGGTAGCCCGCTCCGTCAGTGCCGTTGGCCGGCTCCGGTGCGACTGCCGTGCGGGGTGAGACCACGACGCCGCCGATGGTGCGGTTGGTGCCCAGGTCGACCTCGACCCACGCGTCGGAGTCCTGGGTCGAGACGGCGGGGTCGGTGGTGAAGCCGTGGTGCCCCGCGGAGCTGGAGGTGTCGCCGTCGGTGAGCTGCTGCGCCCCGAAACCGAACGCCTCGAGCGAGCTGCTGGCGGTCACCTTCGTCTTGTACGCCCAGTCGGTGGTGACCTGCAGCTGGGCCTGGTCGCGGACGACCTTGTCACCCTGCAGCACGGACTGGCCGGTGATGGTCGCGGTCCGCGAGACGCCGGGCTGGAGCGTGATGGTGCCGTCGGCGTTGATCGTGTCCTGGGCGCTGTCGGAGAAGAACTCGGCGTTGTCGGCCGGGCCGACGTCGTTCCCCTCCGAGTCGACGAGCGTGAGAGTCGGGGTGATGGTGTCACCGGCGTAGGCGTAGGCAGGCACGCCCACCTGGACGGCGGACGCGGCGCCCGGCTCGACGACGAGGTCCGTCGTCGTGGACTGCGAGCCGAAGGTCGCCGTCACGGTGCGGGGACCGGCGTCGCCGAAGGTGATGGAGTCGCCCGCGATCGTGTCGCTCGGGTCGCCCGTCGTCAGGGTGACGCCGTCCTCGATGCCGGCCTGGTTGCCGTCCGGGTCGGTCAACGTCACCGGCAGCTTCGTCGCCGTGCCGGCCTCGGTCGTCGACGGCGCCCCAGTGAATGCGAGGGACACGTCGGAGTACCACGTGATCGCCACGAAGCCGTCCACCGCATTGCGTCCCGCAGCGTTGGTGACCCCCGCCATCGACGTGGTCATCGAGGTGCCGGCGCCGCCACCGCCGCCTCCGCGGAGGCCGGCATCCAGGCTGGTGGACCCCAGACCGGCGTCCCCACCGAGGACCCCGCCGCCGCCGGCGCCGCCCGGCCCGTTGCCGTTCTTGACCGACCCGGCGGACACCCCGGCGCTGGTCGGAGCGCCGCCGGCCTTGCCTCCCAGCACGTCGGGCAGTGGGTCGGAGTCGACGCCACGCTCGCCGTCCTGAGGCGTGGGCCCGGCGTCGCCGCCCTTCCCGGCGTTGGCGCCGGCGTCGTCGGCGGAGTGGCACTGCGTGTTGCCGCCGCCGCCGCCTCCGCCGCCGCCGGCCACCAGGACGAGCTTACCGTCGTACTTGATGGAGGTGGCGCCGCCGCCACCGCCGCTGTAGGACATCCATGCATCATTGGAGCAGAGGCTCACGCTGCCGTCACCACCGTCCAGGCCGTTGCCCCAGCCACCGATGGAGTTGTTCTCGGGTGTCGGCTGGGCCTCCTGACCGACTGCCACCTCCAGCGGCGAGGTGCCGGAGATCGGGAGGTAGCCCGAGGTGTTCATCCCCACCCCCGGAGCCGTGCTGGACCCGGTCAACCCGAAGCCGCCACCGCCGGCTCCGCCCTGGGCCACGACCAGGGCGAACTGTGCGCCGGCCGGCGGGGCCGCGTCCTGGACGAAGTTCGCCTGGGGCAGGTTGTCCTGGCCGAGGTTGGTCCCGGTGCCGGGGTCGGCGTGCGCCGCCGCCGGGACGGCCACGGCCGCGCAGGCCAGGGCCAGGGCAGCTGTCATGGACCAGGTCCGGCCCCGGCGCCGGAGTGCGCTCTTCTCGTCATGCTTCACGTGTGCGTTCACGGTCGTTCCTGCCACTTTCTGTCGCCCGGGACGCCGCGGTTCGACGTCGTGGAGTGACCGTGACAGCGGGGCCTCCAACCTGGCTCCAACGGGAGGTCTGCGTCGGCTCGAGGTCCACCGCCGGAGGTCAACGAGGTGGGTCAGGGGCAGCCGCCCTTCGGTCGGCATGCGACAACGGCCTCTGGCCCGCAGGAATGCGGAGCCAGAGGCCGTGCGCGGTGGACCGTTCGCTGCTGGGTCAGCTGCTGGCCAGGAGGAAGGTGATGGTCACGTAGCCGTTCTTGCCGCCTTGGGCATCCGTGGCGTGATCCACCGTGGTGAACCCGTTGATCCAGGCCGAGGTCAGGACCGCCGTCGAGCCGGCGCCGCCGCCTCCGCCACCGTTCAACATCTTGGTGCTGTCGGAGCCGTTGCCTCCGTACCCGCCCTGGTACCCGCCACCGCCACCGCCACCTGCGCCGCAGGACCAGCACTCGGCGTCGCCACCCAGGCCACCGGCGGGCGGATCGCTGGGGACACCGGGCAGGCCGCCGCCGCCCCCGCCCGTACCCGAGCCGTTCGACCCTCGGTCGCCCTGCCAGATCATGAACGTGCCGTTCGAGGTGGGGCCGTGGGTGCCGGCGTTGCCGCCCTGGGTGTTGCCGTTGTATCCCACCTCGTTCTGGGCGCCCCCGGTGCTGCCGCCGCCGGCACCGCCGGCCACGACCACGAGCTGGGGGTCGTCGCTCCCGTGCTGGGTCTGGACGACGGTCGCGCCGCCGCCACCGGCTCCTCCGCCATAGGCGTAGAAGCCGCCCACGGTGCCCTTGCTCCCGATGCCGCCGACACCCCCGGTGCCGCCGATGCCGCCCCAGCCACCGGCACCTCCGGGTCGCGAGCTCTGGGACTCCTGGCCGGCCCCGCCGACCGAGACGAGCAGCGTGTCGCCCGGTGACACCTGCGTCAACGCGTTGGTGATCGCCGCCCCGGAAGCACCATGGGTCGGATTCTGGCCCAACGTGTCGTCTTCATAGCCGAAACCGCCTCCGCCGCCGATCGCGGTGATGATGACCCCACACACCCCGTCCGGCACCGTCACGCTCTGAACCGCGCCGGTGTAGGTGAGCTGGGTCGGGGACTGCTGGGCGTTGTTCTGGGTGCACGTCGCATCGGCGGCGGCGGAGGCGGCGGGGGCGGCCGGGGCGGCCAGGTCGGCCGCGTCCTTCCCGGAGCCGGACGACGCACATGCACTGAGGGCGAGGGTCGTCCCGGCCAGCACCGCGGCCAGCACGCGGACACGGGCCCGGCCGCGCCCTGCATCCGGTCCTCGGTGGAGGTCACCGTCCACCCCTTCGCCGAGTGATACCGCCGGCTTCTGCGTCCTGCTTGTCGCGAATGCGTCCATGATCTCTCTGCCACTCTCTGTCGACTGGGACGTCGCGGTTCGACGTCGTCACGGGACCGTGGCAGGAGCGCCTCCAAACCGGCTCCAACGCCCGGCGTCGGAAGTGAGCGCCAGAGGTGAGCAAGGTCGAACCGGAGACGGTGGATCCAGGGACGGATCACCCACCCCTCCTCCTCGTCTCCGGCACGGTCGGCACGCCGTTGGAGCCAGATGTGAGGTGGTGGCGTCAGGCTCGCGTCGATCGAGCGACACCGGCTCGCAGTGCCGCACCGATGACCACAGCTCACGTCAGGAGAACACCATGTCGTACCCCTCCAGCCCGACCGACCTCGACCGTTCGTCCCGGTCGGCGGGCGCCACCCCGACTCAGGATGGTCGGGCCGTGCACCACGGCGCGGTCACCGCGGTCGTCTGCCTCGCCCTGGGTGCGGTGACCGCGGCCATGTCGTCCCTCAACGTGGCGATTCCCGACATCGCCCGATCCACCCATGCCACCCAGACCGAGCTGTCGTGGATCATCGACGCCTACTCTCTGGTGTTCGCGGCGCTGCTGCTTCCCGCCGGCGCGCTCGGCGACCGGTTCGGTCGGCGTCGGGCTCTGGTGGTCGGTCTGAGCATCTTCGCTGTCGGCTCGATGGCCGCGATGACGTCTTCCTCTGCGCACACACTGATCGGGCTGCGCGCCGTCATCGGTCTCGGTGCGGCGCTGATCATGCCGGCGACACTGTCGACCATCACGGGGACCTTCCCGCCAGCGCAACGCGTGAAGGCGGTCAGCATCTGGGCCGGCGTTGCGGGCGCGGCCGCCGTGGTCGGAGTCGTGGTCTCAGGCACCCTGCTCGACTTCTTCTCCTGGCGATCTGTGTTCGCAGTCAACATCGTCCTGGCCACCGTCGCCCTTGTCGGCACGATCCGGATCGTGCCCGAGTCTGCCGATCCCGACGCGCCGCGCTTGGACCTCGTGGGCGCGTGCGTGTCGATCGTCGGGCTGGTGGTCCTCGTGTACTCGATCATCGAGGCGCCCACCGCGGGTTGGGGCAGCGCTCAGACCATCGGTGGGATCGCGCTCGGGCTGGCCGTGCTGGCGCTGTTCGTAGGCGTCGAGCTCCGCCGGAAGCGGCCGATGCTCGACCCACGGATCTTCCTCCGGCGGCGGCTCAGCGCCGGGACCCTGTCGATCTTCGTGCAGTTCTTCGGCTTCTACGGCTTCATCTTCCTGATCCTGCAGTACCTGCAGATCGTGCGGGGCGACTCCGCCCTCGTTGCGGCGCTGAGCATGCTGCCGATGGCGATCGCGATGATGCCGACCTCCAGGCTGGCCCCTCGACTCGCCGACAGGTTCACAGCACGCCGGGTGTGCGTGACCGGGCTGGTCCTGATCGCGGCTGCCTTCGGGGTCATCGCCCAGGTCGGCCGCGAGACCGACTACTGGGTCCTCGCAGCCGGACTGCTCGTGCTCGGTGCCGGGATGGGTGCGGCGATGACGCCGGCCACCAGCGCGATCACGGCCGCGCTGCCCCGGGCCCGGCAGGGAGTGGCCTCCGCCATGAACGACCTCGCCCGCGAACTCGGCGGAGCGCTCGGGATCGCGGTCCTCGGAAGCATTGCGGCGGCCACGTATCGGACCCACCTCGACGTCAGCTCGTTGCCGTCAGGGGAGGCCGGCGGGGTCCGCGACTCTCTCGCAGTCGCCGCACACCTCGGTGGCCCTGTAAGCCTCAGTGCGGACGGAGCCTTCGTCGACGGCGTCCACCTCGCACTCCACGTCGCGGCAGTCATCGCGCTCGTCGCCGCTGTCGCGGTCGCAGTCCTGCTGCCGCGCCACGACGACCCCGTGGCCGGGTCGCGCTGACGGTGTGCACGCGGACTTCCTAGCCTCGGCCGGACTCCTCGCCTGCCCGCCAGGATCGGAGGAACTCCTCACGCGTCAAGGCGTCCTCGGTGCGCTTGAGCAGATCCCGGCTGGGGCCCTGCCGCGGCCACACGGTGCCGTCTCGGTACGCCGCCGCGCTCGATGCGCCGTACAGCGTTGCGGCAGCCGTCGTAGTCTCCCGCCATGGCGGCGAAGTTGGCCCGGTTCTCGTCGAAGCCACTCAGCGCGCGACCGCCGGCGCGCTGGTGCAGCTCTCGGCCGCGCTCGACCCACAGCCGACCGAGGTCGTGGTCGGCGATGAAGAGCGCGTACAGGCTGAAGAAGGACGCGCAGATCTGCGCGGCGAAGGTGTTGTCGTGCTCGACCGCACGGTCGTAGACGGCCTGCACCTCGCCGGGATCGGGGGGGAAGGCGGCCGTGGCCGAGAGTGCGTCGGCGACGAGGGCCAGGTCCGCGTCTCCTGTCTCCTCGGCGACACCGCGTACGTCGTGATTGATCGACTGGACCAGCTCGCGCTCGGAGCCGGTGAGCAGGGCGTACGCAAGGCCGGCGAGGGCCCAGGCCAGGTTGAGGAGCCCTTCGGCGGGAAGGTCCAGCGTCAGTCCGGCCCGCGCCCGCTCGATGTGCGTGAGCGCCAGGTCGAGGCGTCCTTGGAGGACGAGTCGGACCCCCAGGGCGCACTGCACCTCGGCCGTCTGGACCGGGTCGGCACCCTGGACCGCGCTGGCCGCCTCGAGCCAGCTGAGACCCTCGATCAGGCGGCGCCTGAGGTACCAGTAGCCGGTCAGGCCGGTGGCGATGACCACACCGGCCGGAGCCGGGTCCTTGATCAGGAGGTGGTGCAGCGAGCCGCGGACGGCTTCGTAGTTGTCGTCGACGCGGTCGTACCAGCTCCCTCGGTCGACGCCGAAGGTGCGGGGCCGTCGGTCGACCAGGTCTCGCACCCAGGTGTCCAACGCCTGGGTGGCGTCCGCGGACTCGCCGTCGATCACCAGCGCTCGTCGGGCGTGCGCCCGCACCGTGGCCAGCTGTCGGAAGCGTTGCCCGCCGGTGGTGGTCGACGGGACCGTTGCGAGCAGCGATCGGTGCGTCAGGAACGCCAGCAGGTCAGGGACCGCATCGGCGTCCAACGCTGGTGTCCGGGCGTCACCGGATCTCGCGGTCAGGGCGGCGGCCACGTCTGCTGTGAACGGACCGGGAAGCACCGACAGTCGACGGTGGAGAAGCTGTTCGTCCTCGGAAAGCAGACGGTAGCTCCAGTCGATGGCCTCGCCGAGACTGTGGTGGTGGCCACCGCGGGACTGCCCGAGCCGGCGGAGCCGGGCCGGGTCGAGTGCGACCTGGGCGGCGACCGCACCGATACCGTCGGTTCGTACTCGAGCGGCGGCGAGCTCGATCGCGAGCGGTAGACCATCGACCCCGACGCAGATCTCGTCGGCCTGCGCGCGGATGGTGTCGTCGATCTCGAGCGACGGCACGACCTCGCTCAGCCGGGCCAGCAGCAGCTCGGCGGCGGGTGACCGCTCGTCGGGTGACGTGGCCTCCAGGGGCAGGGGACCGAGTGTCCAGATCACCTCACCGGGGAAGCCGACCGCCTCGCGGCTGGTGAGCAGGGCTGAGCACTCGGCGTCGGAGTCGGACAGCTCGATCGACGAGCTCGGCCACCCCGGACAGGACGTGCTCGCAGTTGTCGAGGACGAGAAGCACCTGACGGCGCTTGAGGTACTCGACGGTGATCTCGCCGGCCGTGCCGACGACCGTCGGTGCGATCCGCAGGGTCGAGGCGACGAGGTCCGCGACCTGGGTGCTGTCATCGATCGTGGAGAGGTCCACGAAGCAGACCCCGTCCGGGAAGGCAGACGTCATCGCATGGGCGACCTCGACGGCGAGCCGGGTCTTTCCGCAGCCCGCGACCCCCGTGATGCTCACGAGGCGGCTGCGCGCGACCAGGCGCCCGATCTGGCCGACGTCGCCGGCGCGGCCGACGAGCGGCGTGCCCCGAGGCGGAAGGGAGACGCGTTGGGTCGGGGCCGTCCCGGGCGCAGGGGGCACCGGTGCGGCCGCGACCAGGTCGGGGTCCTGTTCGAGGATGCGACGGTGCATCTGCTCGAGCTCGGCCCCCGGCTGGAGGGCCAGCTCGTCGTCGAGGAGGGTTCGGATGCGCTGATAGGCCTCGAGCGCCTGATCGGTGCGCCCGGCGCGATGCAGGGCCAGCATCCGTTGGGCCCAGAACCGCTCGTGGAGCGGCGAAGCGGCCAGCAGCTGCTCGAGATCGGCAAGCACCTGCTGGTGCTGCCCCAGGTCGAGCAGCGAGTCGAGACGACTCGCGCCGACCTCGGTGCGGATCTCCTCCAGGCGAGCCACCGCGGGTGCCGCCCAGAGCTCGTCCGACGCGGGTTCGTAGGGCCTTCCCCTCCACAGTGCGAGCGCCTCGTCGCAACGCTGGAGGATGCGCTCGGGATCACCGGCCGCGACGAGCTCCCGGATCTCGCCGGCATGCCTCTCGAAGAGCAGCGAGTCCACCTGGGCCGTCGACGCGAGGAGTCGGTACCCCTCGGAGTCGGTGACCAGGACCGAGGGTGGCTGGTGTGCCGTGCGGTCGGGCTCGAGCACCTTGCGCAGCCGCCAGATGTGAGACTCCAGCGTCGACGTGCGATCCGTGGTGTCCTCGCCCCACACGGCATCGATGATCTCCGCCGCCGAGACCCGCCGGTTCACGGCCAGCAGCAGTCGCGCCAGGATCACCTGCGGCCGGCGCCCTCGCAGTGGCTGTTCGACACCGTTGACCTCGACCGAGAGGAGACCCAGGTCGCGCACCCGCATGGGGGTCAGTACATCGCATCCGTCTGCTCGGCGGTGGCAGTCTCACCCGTGCCGGTCATCCCGAGAAGACCCGGCGCAGTGCGTCGTCCTGGTCCTCGGTCAAGATTCTCCGGGCGTGTGCCGGGGCCGCCGCCTCGTGCGCCCGCGGGGTCGTGCCCCGGATCCTCGCGGCTCCCGCGATGACGGCGGCCACCTCCTCGGCGCAGATCACCGCGAAGGCCGAGCAGCCGGGCCGGAGGTCTCGCCGGAGCTCGGCCAGGACCTCGCCGTCGACCCCGACCCCCGCGAGCGAGCCGTCCAGGGCGCGGGTCGGGTCACCCGCTGAGCTCGGCCAGGTCGGGCCCCGACACGACGATGCCGAAGAGCATGCCCCAGAAGCCGACGCCGAGGCTGCCCGTGCGGGCGGCCCCCTGGAGCTCGCGCACCTGCGGCGAGGCCCGTCCGGGCATCCAGGTCGCGATGACCCCGTCGGTCACAAGGATGTCTCCGACCGTGCCGTCCGACATGCGCTGCTCCAGACGGCGGGCACCGTCGACGGTGGGGTACGTCCACACCCTCAGCTCAGTCACGCCCACGTCTCCCTCCGGCCTCGTGATGCCTGGTCACACCTGCCTCCTCTGCGGTTCGGAGAGAGAGTGCCCGGCCGGCCTCCAAGGACGCTCCAACGTCGTCGCGGTCGTCCAGTCGACGACGGCCGTGCTTCGGTCCTAGTCGGCGTGGTCGGCCAGGAAGCCGCGCAGAGCGTCCTGAGCGGTGCGGTCGGCGGTGGTCGTCCAGTGGTTCGCTCCCGGCACGGTGACCAGGCGGGCGTGCGGGATCGATCGGGCGGCACGGGTCGCCTGGACGTAGGCCACGTTGCGGTCCTTGGTCCCGTGCACGATGAGCGTCGGGGTCGTGACCCGGGCTGTGGCGTCGGGGTCCAGCGAGCGCGCCTGGACCGTGTCGTTCGCCAGCCCGTCTCGGCGTGGACCGATCGGGAACACGGTGTCGGCGATGGCCAGGGCTGCCTCCACCGTGTCGCTGGTCGTGCGCGGCTCGACCCACGAGCAATCTCGGGAACCTCCGGGCCAGGCGCACCACGGCCGCACCGGTCGACCGGTGGGCGAGCGGGCCGTGCAGCAGTGGCCCGGACCAGATCCTCATCGGGCTGGTCACTGCCGACCAGAGCACCAGGCCGCGCACCCGTGCCGGGTGGCGGACGGCGAGCTCGACGGCAGCCATGCCGCCGCCCGACACGCCGAGTACGACGGCGGAGTCCACCGCCAGACCGTCGAGCAGTCCGGCCATCGCGTCGGCCTGCTCCGCGGGGGTCCGACCGGTCGACAAGGGTGTGTCCAGGTAGCCCGGGCGCGACGGCGCGATGACTCGTCCGTCGATACCGAGCACCTGCGCGGCGGCGAGGGCCTGGTCCGACCCGCCCGGCGTGCCGTGCAGGACCAGTACGGGCAGGCCATGTCCCGCCTCCGCGCAGTCGACTGGCCCGGAGGTCGTGGTGACGAGCGGACATCTCGGGACCTCAGGCTTCGCGTTGTAGGGGTGAAAGTGTCTCCGGCTGCACCTGGGTGGGATGCCCGAGGCAGACCAGCATCTCCGGCGAGACCCCATCCGGAAGGGCGAGGATCCGGGCAGCAGCGGCGCGACTGAACGACGTCACGGGGCAGGCACCGAGTCCCAGCGCGTGCGCCGCCAGCAGCAGGGTCGCGGCCGTGGTTCCGACGTCGACGTAGAGACCGCGATGAAGGGCGGAGAAGCCGAACTCCTCGGCGCGCACGGTGTCGAGGCAGATCACGATCACAGCCTGGGGGACCGGCACCATGCCGGGAGAGACCGCCTTGAGGAGCCGGATCGTGACGGGGTCGTCGACGGCTCGGACCGGCTGAAGTCGTCGGTTGCCGGCGTTGGGTGCCCAGCGCGCCGCTCCCACCACGAGGTCCAGCAACTCGGGGTCGACCGGCTCGTCGCTCATCTCCCGGGTCACCCGTCGTGTGCGGAGGGCGTCGTACACCGGGTTGTCCGTGACGCGGCTCATGCGCGTCCTGCCTCGGCCACGAGGGTGTCGGCCACGCGTTCGCAGAGGGCATCGAGGGAGGCGAGGTAGGCGTCGCGGTCGCGCGTCGGCGTCCGCACCGGCTGCAGGCCCGCGATCTCGATGACGAGCGCGTGCAGCTGGTCGTCGCCTGGCACCTGCTCCGCGATCCGCTGGGCGAGGAGCCGGGCGCCCATGAGGAGCCGCATCGGCCCGTACTCCGCAGCTTCCTCGGTCTGGGTCCGGGCCGCCGTGACCAGGAACGCGAGCACCTCGAGAGCGGACTCCTTGGTCAGCACCAGCTGGCCGTCTTCGTCGGTCATGGGAACAGCGTGGCAGCCCGCTACCGGTAGCGCACCGGCGTCCGGGGTTCCGGTTGTAGGGTCGGACGCCAGCCGTACGGCGCCGCACTTCCGGATGTCGCGAGGGGGGTCATGGACCAGGACCGGGCAGCCGTGCCTTCCTGGGCCTGGTGCGCCGTCCTGGTGCTGGGGTTGGTCCTGTTCGAGCTGCTGCGGCGAACGTTGATCGCCACTCGCAACCCGCACCTGGTCCCGGCCCTGCTGTTCGTCGGCGCAGCGGTGGTGCCGGCGACGTTCGTGGTGTTCTTCTACGGCCGCAGGCTGGCCTTCGACGTCTCCGGCGGGGTGCTGAGTGCTGTCGTCGGCGCAGGGGGCGTGGTCGGGGTGGTGGTGGCGGGCACGCTCGAGTACGAGACGCTCCGACATCTGGACAGCTTCTCGGTGCTCGGGGTCGCGGTCATCGAGGAGGCCGCGAAGCTGCTCGTGCCGGCCCTGGTGCTGCTGCTGGTCCGGAGCTACTGCACTCCCGCTGACGGGCTGTTGCTGGGGGTGGCGAGCGGAGCGGGCTTCGCGGTCCTGGAGACGATGGGCTATGCCTTCGTCACCCTGATCACCAGCAAGGGTGACGTGTCAAGCGTCGATGGGGTGCTCGTCATCCGTGGCGTGTTCAGCCCCGCCGCCCACATGGCCTGGACCGGCCTGACGTGCGCGGCGTTGGCCGCGGCCGTGGCCGCCCACTGGTCGCGGGCGGCCACGGCCCGGTTCCTCGCCATGGTCGTGGTCGCGGTGGCACTGCACGCGGCCTGGGACGGCATCGGCACCATCCCCGCCTACGTCGTCCTCTCCGTGATCAGCCTCGGGCTCCTCGGGGCGGTGACCCAGCGACTCCGGGGCAGTCAGGCCTCACCGCCCACCGCATCTTCGCTCGCCGTGCGGTAGCCGAACGTGCCGGCGCGCAGTGTGCGTCAGGAGAGGCTCAGGTTGAAGTGGGTGTGCAGCTGGCCGGCCTGACCCGAGGAGGTGATGGCGTACCTCGAGTCGATGGCCCCGCTCCAGTACTGGTTGTTCGTGTGGTACTGCGGCTGACCGTCGAAGACGTTGGGGTTGAACGTGGGGGCCGTGCCGTTGGCGGTGCCTTCGAAGGGCATGTAGTCCCCCCAGGTGGTCGAGTAGACGACGTTGAGGTTGAAGATGTCGACGTCGGTGCTCGCATAGGCGTTGACCACCTCGCACTGGCCGGGTTGGAGGACCGCCGCCGGTCGCTGATGCCAGTGACCGGTGCTCGGGCCGCTCAGGCCGCCCTCGAGGTTCAAGGTGAAGGGCGTGTTGTTCGTGATCACCATGTCCACACTGGTCCAGCCGTGGGTGTACCCCGAGGAGCACGTGCCATCGGACACCTTGGCGACGTGCGCGTTCTGGTGAAGGCCGGGGTTCGCGGCCTGGGATGCGGAGTGGACGGCGGGCGCCGCGCCGATCTCCTGGGGAGCGCTCGCGTTCGAGCAGCCGGTCAGGATCGCGGCGGCGGCGGCGAGGCCACCGAGGCCGTAGGCGATGCGGGTGTTCGTGATGTTCATGTCGGTTCCTTCGTCATCTGGGGTTCGGTCGAGATGCGATGACGGTCGCCTCAGTCGATCCAGCGCTGCTCCAACGCGGGTGGTGGCGCCGTTGCGTGGGTTGGAGAGCGGTTGGAGGTCGCTCCGCCATGGTCGTCTCGACTGGTCGGACACGGCGTACCGAAGCCGTGAAGAAGGTCCAACCTTGAGCGAGCTGGTGAAGTCCCAGCAGCTGGAGGCCATGGCGGCTTGCGTTGGACGCGATCACGTGTGTGGCCCCAGGCGGACTTCCTCGCTCGCACTCTCCGCCGATGCACAGGGAACGCTGATCAGACGTCGAGTCGTGGACCCACCTGCACCTGGTGAAGGAGGACTACGACCTGCGGCCCGCGGACATCCTGCCCGGGTGAGCCAGCGGCACGCGCCGCCGTCAGTGGGAGCCACGGTCTGGCGTTGGAGAGTCCTTGGAGGTGCTTCCCGCACCCTGACGACACAACCGGGAAGACACCCACAGGGAGGCAGCGATGCGAAACCTACTGAACAGGTCGACGGCCACGGACGAGGCGACTCACTCGTTACTACGTGTGACCTCCAGCCCGCGGCCGGGAAGCGTGACCAACGAACTGACCCAGGCGTACGCCGCGGCTTGGTCGGCAGCGCGACCGGGGGCACAGATCGTCCACCACGACCTGCCGAGCCTGGACCTGCCGCACCTGGGTGCCCCGGAGATGGGTGCGTGGTTCACCGAGGACGGCGATCACACCGATCTGCACCGGCTCGTGCTCGCCCGCAGCAGCTCCCTGATCGACGACCTGCTCGCGGCCGACGAGCTGGTGATCGGGGCACCCATGTGGAACTTCTCGGTCCCGTCGAACCTCAAGGCGTGGATCGACCACGTGACGAAGGACGGACGGACGTTCCAGTTCGGTCCCCAGGGACCTACCGGCCTGGTGCCGGCTCGCCGCGCGGTGGTGGTGAGTGCGCGGGGCAGCGACTACCGTCCCGGGACACGCGCCCAGTCCTATGATTTGCAGGAGCCGTATCTGCGCCTGATCCTGGGCTTCCTGGGGATCACCGAGGTGATCGTGGTCAACGTCGACCGACAGGGCCCTGGGTACGCGGATGCGGTCAGCCACGTCGAGCAGGCCAGAAGGCGGCTCCTCGATGCGGCTACGCGGCCAGCGGCGATCGCGTCCACTGCATGTCCCGCAGCCGCCTCGTGAGGTGATGCTGAGCGAGGTAGGTGTGGTCCCAGGGTGCGAGCCGTTTGCCACACCTCTCCTCCTGTCCGAGCGCGGCCGAGACGGGGGAGCTGCACAATGCTCCCTGTGACGACGTGGGGTTCGTTCCACACCGCGGGTCGCCGACTCGCGTACGGCGACTCGTACGTGGTCGTCGACCAGGCCTACGTGCAGTACCTGTGCCCGTCGGGCCACGAGGCCACCCGCCTTCCTGTGGTGTTCGTGCACGGCGGGGGACTCAGTGGATCGGTCTGGGAGAGCACTCCGGACGGTCGGGAAGGGTGGGCGCCGCGGACGGTCGGCGCGGGCTGGCCGGTGTTCATCATCGACAGCGTCGACGCCGGCCGTGCCGGCCGCGCGCCGGACTTCATGCGTGACGGTCCCGTCGAGTGGAAGAGCGCCGATCAGATGTGGCAGCGGTATCGGATCGGGCCGCTCACCGAGTGGGCGTCGAGGACCCCGTTCGTCGACGGCCTGTTCCCGGTGGAGTACTTCGATGCGCTGGTCGGTGCGCACGTCGCGCGCCGCCGCACCACGGATGTAGTCGAGGTGGCGGCCCTGGTGGAAGCGATCCGGCGGATCGGGCCCTGCCACGTCGTGGCGCACAGCCACGGCGCGGCGCTGTTGCCGGCCGTTCTCGCCCAGGTCGGACCGCTGGTTCATCGAACCGTCCTGATCGAGCCGTTGCCTCTGACCGCCGGCACCTCGGTCGTGGCCGGCAGCACGATGCTGGTCTGGGGTGACCACACCGAGGAGCACCCCATGTGGTCACCGATGATCCCGATCTACCGGGCCAGCCCTGCCGAGAGTCTGTGCCTGCCGGACGCAGGGATCGCCGGCAACTCGCATCTGCCGATGTGCGATCTCAACAGTGACGCCGTCCTGGACCTGATCCTGGCCTGGGTGGCGAGCTGACCAGCCCCACGTCTCGTGTCGTCCCGCTACGAGGGGTCAGGTGCGGTTGGCTCGTCAGCAGCGGCCGACCGATGTCAAAGGAGCTGGGCTGGCGGGACACGTCGCAACCGGGTCGCTGCAGTGGGCGGCCTGTGCGAGGACGGCGACATGGCAGTGTCGGTCCTCGATCGCGCGATCTACTCCTATGGAGACGTGGAGCGGCTCGTTGGCCTTCGCGCCGGGACCGCCTGGAGGGATACGAGAGGCAAGGGCGCTTCTACGACCCGGTTCTGAGGCCCGAAGCTTCGGGCGTCGACGTGGTGACCTGGGGCGAGATGATGGAGGCGCGGCTGCTGGCGGAGTTCCGTGACCTCAGGTGCCGGTGGCATGGACCGCGATCGTGAAGCTGCGAGGAGTTCGGGCGTACCCCTGGCGCACGCAGACCGTTCCTCGATGTCGAGGGTCGTGAGCTCGTCCAGGTGGTGCAGCAAGCGGTGGCCTCGACAGTCTTCAACTCGTAGTGGTGCGCGATGGCCAATACCTCCTGACCGACGCCGCGCAACGGTTCAGATCCGCGGTGGAGTACGCCGACAACGTGGCCGGTCTGCTTCGCCCGGATCCAAGAACCCCCGACGTGGTGGTGGATCCGCGTCGAGCGTTCGGTCAGCCTGCCGTGCGCAACGTCCGTACCGACTCCCTCGCCGGGGACTATCGCGCCGGCACGAGTCGCGATGACCTCGCAGACCTCTACGAGCTGACTCTGGGTCAGGTGGATGAAGCGATTCGCTTCGAGCTCATCGTGGGTGCCGGGCGCGCTGCCTGACGATGGTGGCTCGTGCGGCGGTGAATCGCTGAGGGATCCGTCCCATCAACCTCCGTGAGCTGACGCCGATCGTGGCCACGGGGCAGGGTAGCGATGCGCGGTGCGTGATCCCACGGCAGTGCGCTGCCCCATGTGGATCGAGGTGGTCGGGCCAGGCGGCTCCACCTACGCGTCGGCGTCCGGTGCGGTCCGGGCGGCCTCGCGCTCGGCCGGGGACCGCAGGATGCAGAACTCGTTGCCCTCGGGATCGGCGAGGACCGTCCAGCCGGTGCCGGGCCCCCACTCGCCGCGCAGGTCCAGCACGATGCTCGCCCCGTGCTCCAGCAGCCGTGCGACCTCCTCGTCGCGGGTACCCTCGCGCGGCATCAGGTCGAAGTGCATCCGGTTCTTGCCCTGCTTGGTGTCGGGCACCTCGATGAACAGCACCAGGTGGCCGGTCTCCGGGTCCCGGATCATGCACTCCTCGTGGCCGGGGGCGTTGGGATCGTCCTCGAGGTCGGCGTAGCCGAGCACCGGCTTCCACCACTCCGAGAGCTCGTAGGCATGGGCGCAGTCGATCGTCGTGTGGGAGATGAAGGAGGTCACGCAGCCACTCTGCCGACCCGACGGTCGCTGCTCAACGCCATTTCGCCACCGGTACGACGGACCTGCCATGCGGGTGGTCCGCGCAGCGCCCACAGCACCTAGCGTGGGGGGCATGCCCGGACAGCGTGACGCCGCCGACGAGATCCACTACGCATTCGTGTTCGCACCGAGCTACCGCGTGCCGGCACTTCTCTTCGGCGTGCTGCCGAGCACGACCGGGGCGACCCTCGGGCCGGACGGCTTGCGGGTCCGGTTCGGCCCGTGGCGACTGCGGACCACGATCGCCAACATCGCGAGTGCCGAGACCACAGGCGGGTTCGGATGGCTGAAGACGGCCGGACCGGCGCACCTGTCGTTCGCCGACCGCGGGGTGACGTTCGCGACCAACGGGGACGCGGCAGCGTGCGTCACCTTCCACACGCCGGTGCCGGGCATCGACCCGACCCGGACCATCACCCACCCCGGCGCCACGCTCACGGTGGCCGACCCCGCGTCGTTCGTCGCGCACCTGGAGCACCTCCGCGGTTGACCAGGGAGTCCGCCGGCCTCACAGATCGGCGAGCAGCCCTTCGCGGACCGCGATCGAGAGCGCTTCGAGCTTGGAGTGCGCGCCGAGCTTCGCCGACAGGCTCGCGATGTGGTTGCGCACCGTGTGCACGCTCACGGCCAGGCGGTCGGCGATGGCGGCGTTGGAGAGCCCCTCGGCGACCAGCAGCAGCACCTCGCGCTCTCGCTCGGTGAGTGGCCTGACGAGTCTCTTCGCGACCGTGGGACCGCTGGAGCAGCCGAGCCAGCAGGTCGGGAGCGATCACCGACTCGCCGACGGCGGCCGAGCGCACGGCCGCCGTGAGCTCGTCGATGCCGCCGCTCTTCGACAAGAAGCCGGCCGCCCCGGCCTCGACCGCAGCCAGCAGCACGTGGTCGGCCTCGCTCGCAGTCAGCACCACCACCTGGACGGCGGGGTGGAGCGCCCGCAGGCCCGCGATCGCCGCAACCCCGTCACCGTCCGGAAGCCGGTGGTCGAGCAGGATCACGTCGGGCCGGGTCTCGCTCACGAGGCTGCGCGCCTCGCCCAACGTGGCGGCGTGGCCGACGGTCGACAGGTCGGGCTCGGCGTCCAGGACCATGCGCAGGCTCGCTGCGACGACCTCGTGGTCGTCCACCACGAGCACCCGGATCTCGCGCCCGCCGGTCTCGTCGTCGGCGTGGAACACCTGACACCCCCGAGGTCGTGTCGTACCACCCACAGGTTCGCACACGTCCCGGCGGCTGGCACCCGCCCTTGACAGGTTCACCCGCGGGGGGCGAAGTGATCGACGGGCTGAGGGCCGAGACTGGTGGGGTGCTGGATCGATGGCTGACGAAGGGCGACGACCCCGAGGATGCCCGGGACGCCCGCGGTGCGCTGGTCACCGCGGCCGGAGGCGACCTGACGGATCTGGTCCGACGGTTCGCCGACTCGTTCCTGGGGCGCTGCGTGCGGCGCTTCATGGACATGACCGGCATCGACCGGAGCATGGTCCTGGCCTCGCAGGCCTTCACGTCGCTGATCCCGTTGCTGATCCTGGTCGCGACCTGGGCCCCGGCCGGCCAGGAGAACGTGATCGCCGACTCCATCATCCGCAAGTTCCACCTCGAGGGCGATGCCGCCTCGTCGGTGACTCAGCTCTTCGCGATCCCCGAGAGCGCCAGCAGCTCGGTGAGCACCTTCAGCGCGCTGCTTCTGCTGATCTCGGGCACGTCGTTCACGCGGCGGTTCCAACGGATGTACCGATCGGCGTACGAGCAGGAGAAGGCCGGCTTCCGTAGTGGCGTCTACTCGACGCTCGGCCTGGTCGTGATGCTCGTCGAGGTCTTCGTTCTCTACAGCGTGCGGGCGCTCGTGGCCTACCTCCCGCTCAGCTGGTTGTTCACCGTCCCCTTCGCGCTCGTCACGGGCGTCCTCCTGTGGACCTCGATCCCCTACCTGCTGCTGAACCGCGCGGTCCACTGGCGGCGGCTGGTGTTCGGTGGTGCGGTCGCCTCCGTGGGAACGGCGGCGTACTCCATCGCAAGCACCATCTACATGCCGGAGACCCTGGAGCGGTACACGCGGGAGTTCGGCCTCTTCGGAGTCACGATCGCCCTCATCGGCTGGCTGCTCGCCATCGCGTTCATCCTGGTCGCCGCGGCTGCCGTGGGTGCCCAGTTCGACGCCTGCCTGGCTCCCTGGGCGCTGTACCTCAAGACGAGGTTCAAGCTCGAGGATCCGGAGCTGGTCAGGCCCGCCCCGACCGAGGCGGACCTGGCCTCCGGGATGACCACCGACGACATCCGCCTCGTGATCCGCGTGCTCGGGAGCTGGGGGATCCTCACCGCTGCGGTGTGGGCGAGCACGATCGTGGTCCCCGGCATCGACGTGCCGGGCGGTTTCTGGTCCTACGTGCTCGTGTCACTCCTGCTGGGACTGGTCAGCGCCCTGCTCGGGGCGGTGCCCCGGATCCTGCCCGTGCCGCAGCCGGTCCTGGTGGTGGCCGGTCTGTCGCTGGTGGTCAACGGTCTGTTGCTGGCGATCGTCGCCTGGATCACCCCCGGGCTCGAGATCAGCAACTTCGGGGCGGCCATCATGGGTGGCTTCGTGGTCGCAGTCGTGACTGCGGCGCTCGAAGTCCTGTGGAAGCCCATCAAGAAGCACCTGTAGCGGTCCGCGCCTGCGCAGCGAGCGTCGGAGGCGGCTCAGGCCTCGGTGGCCTCCTCCAAGGGAGCCACGTCGGTGCCGGTGCCGAACATGAACACGTAGGTCAGGCCGGCGATCGCGCCGCCGACGAGCGGGAAGAGCCAGAACGCCCAGAGCTGGCTCAAGGCGTCGGCCCCCGCGAACAGGGCGGGACCCGTGGAGCGGGCGGGGTTCACCGAGGTGTTGCTGACCGGGATGCTGATCAGGTGGATCAGGGTCAACGACAAGCCGATCGCGAGCGGGGCGAAGCCCTTGGGGGCCCGGGTGTCGGTGGCGCCGAGGATCACGTAGAGGAAGACCGCGGTGAGGATGACCTCGATCACGAGCACAGCCAACAGGGAGTAGCCGCCCGGTGACCGGTCGCCGTACCCGTTCGTGGCGAAGCCGGAGTCCTTGGCGCTGAAGCCGTCGACGCCGTTGGCGACCACGAACAGTGCGGCCGACGCCACGATCGCGGCCACGACCTGGGTGACGACGTAGGGCACGACGTCCGACCACTTGAAGCGCTTGGCGCAGGCCAGGCCCAGGGAGATCGCGGGGTTGAAGTGGCCACCGCTGATGTGTCCGACGGAGTACGCCATGACGAGAACGGTGAGACCGAAGGCGAAGGCGACCCCGAGGTAGCCGACGCCGACGTCGGGTACGCCGGCCGCGAGCACGGCGGTGCCACAACCGCCGAAGACGAGGACGAAGGTGCCGAGGAACTCGGCGGTCAGTCGCTGGGTCATGGTGTGCGGGTCCATGGGGTTCCCTTCACGAGACGGGTCGACAGCAGTCTTCAGCATCCCGAGCGGATCGGGCCGCGCGACTCACCCACGAGCGCGGTTCATCCGGCTGAGGTTCGCGCTCTGCGCTCTCGCGGGCTCGGCGGCGACCACGGCACCCGCGCCCGTCGTCGTCGCGCCGGGTCCTCGCCGCCTGGCGGCTGTCCAGCGGGGCGACGAGATCCTCCCCACCTCGAGGTCGAGGGTGAGAGGATGCCCGGCGACGAGGAGACTCCTCCGGACCTCGCCCGAGGGCGGACCGCGCCACGCAGCGCCCGGTCCCGAGACGGCAACGGGCCCGGAGGCCTCCGGATTCGGCATCCGCCGCGTCCGCGGCCCTACGATGAGGCCTCTCGTGTCTTCGGTCTGAGGGAGGGCCGGATGATGACCACGACCCGCACCATCCGGCCGCTGCTGCGCGCTCGCACGACGCCGCCACGTGCCTCCACGCACATCATGTCGCGGCCTCGACTCATCGAGCAGATGGATTCCCACAGCCGTGGAGCGGTGACGTTGGTCTGCGGTGGACCGGGCAGCGGCAAGTCCCACCTGGCCATCGACTGGGTGCGCCGCCGCCGCAGTCCCGGGGTACGAGTCGCCTGGGCGGCCCTCGGTGCCGACTGCAACGACCCGCAACGGCTCTGGTCGCTGTTCCTGGCCTCCTTGGACCGCGCCGGTCTCGACAGCCCGTCCCTCTCGGGGATCCGGGTACCCGCCCACGTCAACGAGGCCTTCCTCGACCGACTGCTGCTCGCGCTCGAGGAGCTCGACGCTCCCATGGTGATGGTGCTCGAGGACCTGCACGAGGTCACCGCGCCTGCGGCGCTCCACACCATCGACACCCTGGTGCGGATGCTGCCCGACTGCTGCCACCTGGTGATGATCACCCGGTCCGATCCGCCCTTGTCCCTCCACCGGCTGCGCGTGAGCGGTGGGCTGAGCGAGATCCGCCATGCGGATCTGGCATTCACCCGCGACGAAGCCGTGGCGCTGCTGAACCAGCACGGGCTCACCTTGAGCGACGACGAGGTCGAGCAGCTGATGGAGCGCACCGAGGGCTGGGCGGTCGGCCTGCGGCTGGCGGCCCTCAGCCTCCAGCGCTGCACCGACGACGCCGAGCGCGCCCAGGTGGTGACGGACTTCGCCGGCGACAGCCGGGCGGTGGCCGACTACCTCGTCGCGGAGGTCCTCGACCGGCTGCCGGAGGACCTGCGGAGGTTCCTGCTGCTGACCAGCGTGGTGGAGCGGGTGGACGCGGGCCTGGCCGAGCAGCTCACCGGCACCTCGGGGGGCGCAGAGGCGCTCGAGCGCCTGGAGACGGCCGGGGTCCCGCTGATCCCGCTCGACGACCATCGCGGCTGGTACCGCTACCACCGGCTCGTCCAGGAGCTGTGCCGCCAACGCCTGCACGCGGAGGACCCGGCCCTCGTGACGGGCCTGCACACCCAGGCGGCACTCTGGTTCGCCGAGCACGGGGAGTACGACGAGGGCCTGCGGCAGGCGCTGGCGGCTCGGGACTGGCAGTCTTCGGCCGGATCGCCGTGGCTCGGGCCGGGGCTCATGTCTTCGGCCATCCCGGCAGCTCCGTGCGGGGTCTGCTTGCCGAGCTTCCCGAGGACGTCCTCCCGGAGGACCCGTGGTTGGCGACCGTACGGGCCCTCGAGCTGCACGACTGCGGAGCCCCGGACCGTCTGGCGCGCAGGGTCCTGCGTGCCGAGGAGCTGTGGGCCGACTGCGAGGGCGACGACGCGAGCTCAACGGCATGGTCCTGACCCTCCTCCGCGCCGCGGCGGCTCGGGCCGGCTACGACGTGGTCCTGGCCGCGGCGGAGTGCCAGCGCGCCCTCGAGCTGGCCGACACCATCGACGGTGGGGCGGCGGCCCGATACCCGGCACTCGCGTCGTACCGCGCGTTCGCCGACCTGCTCCTGGGCAAGAGCCTGATCTGGCAGGGTCGCCTGGAGGAGGCTGAGACGTGTCTCGTGCTCGCTGCCTCGTCCGGCGCCGTCCCCCGCCAGGACCCGGTCGGCAGCGGACTGCTGGCGAGCGCCTACCTGTCCCTGGTCCTGGCGATGCGGGGTGCCCTCGCGCCAGGCGATGACGCGTGCCGAGCGAGCCCTGGAGTTGGGCGAGGCCCAGGGCTGGGCGGACGAGATCCAGTCCACGAGCGCGTGGCTGAGCCTGGCCCTCGTGCATCTCCAGCGGGGCGACGTGCTCGCGGCACGGCGCGCCCTCGACGAGGCGACGCTGGTGCTGGAGCGCCGGCCCGACGCGCTGCTGGAGATCTGCCGCACCTCTGGCGACCGCCCGGTTGCTGGCCGAGAACGGCGAGCTCTCGGCCTCCCGGCTCGCCCTCGGGGAGGCTCGGCGGATGCTCGCGAAGCTGCCCGAGGTGCGGTTCCTGCGCACCTGGTGCCTGCTCGTGCAGTCAGAGCTCGAGCTGTCCGCAGGCGACCCCGCCGAGGTTCTGGTGCTGCTCGATCAGGCCACGGACGCCGGCTCCTCGGCGCCGGCCGCGGTGCTGCGTGGGCGCGCCCTGCTCCAGGAGGGGCGGGCCGAGGAGGCACTGGCGGAGGTCCGGCCCTTGATCGTGGGCGGGCGGCCCGGTGTGACCGGGGTCGAGGCCTGGGTGGTCACGGCGTTGGCGCAGGAGGCGCTCCGCCAGGACGGTGCCGCGCTCAACGCCCTGACCAGGGCGCTGCAGTCGGCCGAGGCGGAGGGGTGGGTACGCCCGTTCCTCCGCGAGGGACCCCGACTGACGCCCTTGCTCGAGCGCTACCGCACCGTGGTGCTGTCACCCTCACCTCTGGTGGACCGGCTCCTCGCACCGTCGTCGCCGCTGGCCGGGCGCAACGTCTCGCTCACCGACCGCGAGCTGGCCGTGCTGCAGCTCCTGCCGAGCATGATGAGCAACGAGCAGATCGCGCGGGAGCTCTTCGTGTCGGTGAACACCGTGAAGGTCCATCTCAAGTCGCTCTACCGCAAGCTCGGTGTCAGCAGCCGGCGCGAGGCCGTGATGGCGGGGGCGGCCTGGGCGACCGACCAGTCGACCAGCGTGCCCACCCCCTAGCCCGGACCGCCCTCTCAGGTCATTGTCGGCGGTACGTCGGGCTGATCGCTGTCGGGAGCCCCGGCGGAGGGACGGGACTCCTGGGCGGCCCGCACGCGTGCCCTGCTGTTCACCACGCTCGGCAGGATGATCCGAGCGACCAGACCGACGAAGATGATGTCGAGGAACATCTGCACGGTCACCAGGATGCGAGCGACCTGACCGGTGGCGTGGACGTCACCGAAGCCGACCGTCGCGATGGTCGACATGGTGAAGTAGAGGGCGTCCACGCGCGTGTTGAGTCCGGTGAACTCTCCCTGCTTCGAGGCGAGCCCGAGGTAGACCAGGGACATGAAGACGATGAAGCCGTAGAGCACGGCTACCAGCGCCTCCACGCGGATCGCGTGCTCCTCGGACGGCTCGCGCGCGCGTTGGGCCAGGGTGACGAAGGCGTACGCCAGCACCACCAGACCCGCGAGGGCCATCAGCACGGTGAACCACATCGGCTCGCGTTGCCCGGGGACCGGGATGACCGCGTAGAGGGCCAGCAGCCCGATCACGGTGAGGCCGCTGCGGAGCAGGAACCAAGCAGTCTGAGACCTCATCCCACCTCATCCACGTCCGCCGGGATCCGTCGCAGGCCGACCAGCTCGATGCCCGCGTCGCGGATCCGATGACAGAGCTCGACGATCTCCTGCTCGTCGGTGACCTCCCCGACGATGGTCGTGGTGACCGGCTCCACGACGTACTGCACGTCGCCGAAGAGGTACGGCGCGACCTGCGTGACGTCGCCGACGAGGCGGAACTCGACCCGGCGCGGGCCGTGCGTCTCGGGGCTCATTCGCCGACCCGTCCGGTCTGCGCAGCCCGGTGTCGCACCTCGACCAGGGTGAGTCCCAGGGACGCCAGCCGGTCGAGGGCACCGTGCAGGGACGCCTGGTCCGCCGGGCCGTCGCTGGTCAGTCGGGTGAGTCGCTCGCCGCGCGAGATGGTCCAGCCGGCGAACTCGTCCCGCTGTGCTTCGGGCACCACGCCGCGACAGGTGATCTCATACACCCGGTGCGGCGGTTGGGTCGCGGCTGCCACGTCGTGACTGTCCGCCACGGGGGGTGTCTGGGGCTTCACCCTGCGCGGGTGACTGGCTACTGCAGGGCGGCCGTCAGCCGCATCACGGTGTCGACGTAGCGGGTCCGTTGCGGCCTCCGCGACCACTCCTCCTGCGTCAGCGGACGGCACAGCGACCGGTAGGCGTCCTCGACCGTCCGGAGCTGGGCGACCGCCTCCGGGCCGAGCAGCATCATGCAGACCTCGTAGTTGAGGGCGAAGCTGCGCAGGTCCATGTTGCTGGTGCCGATGACCGCGACCGTGTCGTCGATGCTGAAGTGCTTGCCGTGGAGGATCAGCGGGGGCGGGTACATCAGGATCTTCACGCCGGCCGCCAGCAGCGCGTCGTAGTAGGACGCCTGCGCGTGGCCGACCATGAACTGGTCGGACTGCTCGTTGACGAACAGCTCCACGTCCACGCCGCGCTGGGCCGCGGTGGTGATCGCGTAGAGCAGCGACTCGTCGGGGATGAAGTAGGGACTGGTGATCGAGATCCGCCGCGTCGCCGAGGCCAGCAGTGAGGTGAACAGTCGCAGGTTGTTCTCGCTGGGGAAGCCGGGACCCGAGGGCACGACCTGGGAGGTGATGTCGGTGATCGCGTCGGGCCCCGCTGCCTCGGTGGCCTCTGCGCGCTTCACGTCGAGCATCTCGCCGGACTCGGTGTACCAGTCGCTGGCGAAGACGGCGTCGAGCGCTGCCACGGTGGTGCCGGTGACCCGCGCCATCAGGTCGACCCACTTGCGGCCCATCTTCTGGTACTTCGGGTTGCCGTACGACGCCTCCACCAGGTTCTGCGAGCCGCAGAAGGCGATCTGGTCGTCGACGACCAGGATCTTGCGGTGGTTGCGCAGGTCTGGCCGGCGCCACTGCCCGTGCAGGGGTCGCACCGGCATCATCCGGTACCACTCGATGCCATGGGTCGTGCAGTACTCGAGCATCGCCTTGTGGCCGGGCAGCTTGCGCGAGCCCAGGTGGTCGAACAGGAACCGCACCTCGACGCCGCGCGCCGACGCGTCGGCGAGGGCCCGGAAGAAGTCGCGCGTCGTGTCGTCGAGGTCGGAGATGTAGAACTCGACGTGTACCCGGGACCGGGCGGTGTCGATCGCCTTCGTCATCGCGGCCATCGAGTCGAGATAGTCGGGGTACAGCTCGACGGTCGTCGCCAGGGCTGGTGGAAGGGCTCCCAGCTCGCGGTTCAGGTGGAGGAACGTCGTCACCAGCGGGGAGGCATCGACGGCGGGGTCGGCGATGCTCGCCGTACGGTCCTTGATCAGCTGGTTGATCTCCGCCTGCTTCGCGCGCCGCTTGCCGCCCACCCGGGCGCTGCCGAAGAACAGGAAGAAGAAGAAGCCGATCCACGGGTCGAACAGGATCACGAGCAGCCACGCCATGCCTGCGGTGGGCTTGCGGTTGCGGGGGATGATGCCCAGGGCCGCGATCCGCAGGACGACCTCTCCGGTGATCAGGACGATGGCAGCCAGCGTGCCGAGAGAGCTGTAGCTCACGCGGCGGCCGGCTCGTGCGTCGTCGGCTGCCTGCGCCAGGCGAGGCCGATCACGACCAGTGCGATGCCCCAGACCAGCGCGACGATGCCCAGCACGACCGTGATCCCCTTGGCGCTTCCGCCCGGGTTCGCCATGAACAGCACTCCGAGGACGATGTCGATGGCGGCACTGGCGAGCAGGAAGCCGCGCGGCGAGCTGCCGAACGCGGCGAAGCCCTCGAGCAGGCCGCGGACCACGAACCAGACGCCGGCCAACCAGGTCACCACCGACGCGGACAGGCCGGGATGGGTCACGATCAGGAGACCGAGGACGACGCCGAGCAGGCCTTGGACGATCAGCATCGTGCGCGCCGCCCGAGCCTCCGGCTGGAAGGCCAGGAACAGCACGGCGATCCCGTCGATGAGCGCCCAGAGCCCCCAGATCAGCATGAACGTGAAGATGGCGGTGTCGGGCCAGAAGATCGCGATGATGCCGAGGACGATGGCGATCGCCCCGCGCACCAGGGCGCTCTTCCAGGTCAACGCTGTGGGAATCATGGGTGCTGCCTCCTCGTGCGCAGTCTCTCGCACCACCCTCAGGTGTCGGGGGAGGCGCGGGCGTCACCCGCCACGGGTGAGGTGCTCCTCGGTGGACCGGTGAGTCCTCCGGCTCGCTGCCGTCGAAGAGGTGAGCGGCCTGCCACAGTGCCTGCCGGACGACGTCAAGCGCCTACCCGGCCGGCGCGACCGCTGTCATGGCCTGGTCGAGGAGCGTCGGCAGACGCGAGCCGGGATGGTCGGCCCAGGCCTCCTGGGCGGTCTCGAGGCAGGCCAGGGCGCAGGACACGATCGCCGAGGCGCGCACGTCGGGGCCGGACCGTCCCCGACGGGCGGGCAGCCGTTCGGCCACGACCGGCTCGAGGAGCTCCTGCCAGCGGCGCCGCCACTCGACGACGGTGGCGCGGACGGCGGGCTCGGTGTGGAGCATCACGAGGAGAGGCCTGGCCCGGTCGGCGTGAGCCTCCTGCTCGGCTACCCCGTCGTCGAAGGCCCGGCGGAGGGACTCCCAGACCGGCTCGGCGGCGGGTCGGCCGCGCAGTGCGTCCGCGACGTCCTGGCCGGAGTCGACCAGACGGGTCAGGACCAGCTCGTCCTTGCCGGAGAAGTAGCGGAAGAAGGTGCGACGTGACATGCCGGCCGCAGCTGCGATCTGGTCGACGGTGGTGGCGTCGAAGCCCTGCTCGGAGAAGAGCAGCCAGGCCTGGCGCATCACCTCGTCGCGCACGGCGCTGCGGGCGTGGTCGCGCAGGGTGAGCTCGGCCGTCATGTCGTCGAGGCTACCAGCGAGTGACACCAAGTAGCGGGAAGTGGCACTCAGTGTCACCGGGTGCCTATGATGGTCCCTGCCCTTCCCCCGTCCGGTGAGGAACCCATGTCCGACCTGCCTGAGACCGAGCTCCCGCGCGCCGAGCACGACGCCGAGATCGCGGCCCACACCTCGCCCCGCCGCGCCACCCTCGAGCTGTTCGTCGTGGGACTGGGTGCCCTCGTCGTCTCGCTCGCCCAGTCCGTGCTGATCCCGGTGCTGTCGATCCTTCCGGCTCGGCTCGACACCTCGGCGGGCAACGTGAGCTGGCTGCTCACCTCGACCCTGCTGGTGGCGGCGGTCTCGGTCCCGATCATGGGCCGGCTCGGCGACATGTACGGAAAACGGCTCCTGCTGCTCGTCTCGATCGGTGCCCTCACCGTCGGCTCGCTGATCACCGCCCTGTCCGACGACATCGCCTGGCTGATCGTGGGTCGAGCGATCCAGGGCGTCTCCGCGGCGGCCATCCCGCTGGGCATCAGCCTCCTCGCAGCGCTGATGCCGCGCGAGCGCGTGGGCTCCTCGATCGCCCTGATCAGCGCGATGCTCGGGGTCGGCGGCTCGCTGGGGCTGCCGCTGGCGGGCTTCGTCGCCGAGCACGCCGACTTCCACTCGCTCTTCTGGATCACCACGGTGGCGGGCTTGGTCGCGTTCCTCGGCATCTTGACCATCGTGCCGGAGTCATCCGGGCGCAGCGGTGGTCGCGTCGACGTGGTCGGCGCGGTCCTGCTGGCTGCAGGGCTGGTCTGCCTGATGCTGCCGCTGGCGCAGAGCAGTGCGTGGGGCTGGAGCGACCCGAAGGTCGGCGGGCTCCTGGCCGCCTCGGCGGTGCTGCTCGTGGTCTTCGGCTGGACCCAGCTGCGCGTGCGCGACCCACTCGTCGACATGCAGGCCCTGCGTCGCAAGCCGATCGTGGTCACCAACCTGACCTCGATCCTGTTCGGCTTCGCTCTCTTCGCCTCCTTCATCGGCACGGCGTCCTACGTCGAGGCGCCGACCGAGAGCGGCTACGGGTTCGGCTCGAGCCTGCTGGTCGGCGGGCTGGCGATGCTGCCGAGCGGCCTGGCGATGCTCCTGCTGGCGCCGGTCGCCGCCCGGCTGATCGCGCTCCGAGGAGCACCCCAGACCCTGGCGCTGGGAGCCTTGGTCGTGGCCCTCGGCTGGCTCCTGCGCATCGTGTGGCACGGCTCGCTCTTCGAGGTGATCGTGGGCACGACGGTGGTCGGGATGGGCACCGGCATCGGCTACGCGGCCATCCCCTCGATGATCAACGCCCATACCCCACCGTCGGAGATCGCGGCCGCGAACGGGCTGAACAGCCTGTTCCGTAGCCTCGGCAGCACCCTGGCCAGCGCGATCGGTGGCAGCATCCTGGCGTCCGGCACGGTGATCCTGGGCAGCTTCGCGGTCCCCTCGCTGACGGCCTACCGGGAGCTCTTCGCGCTCTGCGCGGGCGCATCCCTGCTGGCTGCCATGATCGTGTTGATGGTGCCTCGGCACGGCGCGGGCCACGTGTCAGTCGAAGTCGCGGGCGAGCCGGAGGAGGCCACCCCGGCCCCCACCTCGGGCTGACCCTGCGCAGAGTCGTCCAGCGCCCCCGCCGGGACCAACGACCCTCCCAGCCCGCCCGGGTGGCGACGTACCTTCGCACCACAGGCTCCGCAGGGCCGGGGCCGCGCCACACCCGGGAGGCAGTCATGACAGCTCCGTCCACCGACGAGCCCGTCCAGAGGCTCGATGCCGAGGAGTGCTGGGAGCTGCTCGAGGGCGAGGAGCTCGGTCGCCTGGCCTACCGCCTGGTGGACGAGGTCCACATCGTCCCGATCAACTACCTCGTCGACGGGCGGAGCCTCCTGTTCCGGACGGCATCCGGGAACAAGCTGCTCGCTGCCGCACTGCACTCCGACGTGGCCCTCGAGATCGACTGGCACGACGACACGTCGGCCTGGTCCGTCGTCGCCCGGGGACACCTGCGTCAGCTGGAGGAGGACCAGGAGCACCGCGTCGACGACCTGCCCCTGCATCCGTGGGTCCCGACCCTGAAGTACGACGTCGTGGAACTGGTCCCTGAGGTGGTGACCGGCCGCTACTTCCGCCTCGAGCGCGACGAGCCCGACCACGAGCTCGCCTCGCGGTGAGCCCGCGCTGCGGCACGGCTGTAGAAGCAGCGAGGAGACCACCGTGGCGGCGCCGGTCCGGTAACCCGCACCGGCGGGAGTCCCTCACCGGCCCCCTGCCCGTCAGGAGGCGCCTTCCACGACGTACGGCGTGCGTCCGGCCATCCGGGTCACGACGATGCCGGTGATCGTCATCGCCAGCGCCACCCCCGCGAGCACGACCAGCTGGAACTGGGCCGCGACCACGGGTGAGGCGCCTCCGAAGAGGGCTCCCACGAAGGCACCCGGCAAGGTGACCAGCCCGGTGGACTTTGTCTGGTCGAGGGTCGGCAGCAGCGACTCGCGCACGGACTCGTGGCCGATCTCCTCGTGCGCCTGCGCCGGGGTCGCGCCCAGCGAGAGCCAGGCCTCGACCTCCCACCGATGGGCCCGCGAGGTGCGGTTGAAGTTGCGACCAGCGAGCGTGGCCGCGCTCATCGCGTTGCCGATCACGATCCCCGCGACGGCGACCAGGTTGCGCACGTCGGCGTCGACCAGGCGGAGCCCGAAGATCACGACGAGCGCCGCACACGCACCCGTCAGCACCCCGGCGACGGCGATCCGGCGGCCGTGCCAGAGCTCTTGGATCCGCCGACCCGAGGTCCACGACGCGGTGGTCAGCATCAAGACGACGAAAGCCGCCACCGTCCACGGCACCGCCAAGATGCCCCGCAGCAGCAAGGCGATCACGCTCAGCTGCACGGCTGCGCGGACCAGCACGACCATCGGGAACCAGCCGAGTCCGACCTTGGCCCAGCGGCCCAGCGCGACGGTCAGGCCGGTCATCGCGAGCAGGCCGGCTCCGAACCCGGCGTACGACGCGGCTCCGTGCACGGCGTCATCCTCGCCTATGCCGTCCTACCCTGAACCGGGTGATCGCGCTCCGTCGTGACCTGGTCGCCCTGACGGGCGTGGCCCTCCTGCTGCTGACCGGCTGTGGCGGAGGCGAACCTGCCGGCCCCTCGCCCGACTGGCGCGAGTCGTCGCTGCCCACGCCCGACGGGGCGCGAGCCGTCGTCCGGGATGCGGCGTACTGCGCAGGGCGCTGGTACGTCGTGGGCGCGACGGCGACCTCGGCGACCCGGACCCGCCCGGCGGTCTGGTCGAGCCCGGACGCGGAGCACTGGCAGGCCGTGCGGCTCGATCCGGGTGGTGACTACTACGCCGCCCGCGCCATCCTCGGCTCGGTCGGCTGCCGCCACGGACGGATCGCGGTGCTCGGCGCGAAGTCGGGGGGCGCTCACGGGATGCCGCGCACGGCGACCTGGCGACAGCGGGGCGACGGGTCCCTGGTGGCCGTGCGCGCGTCGTACGAGCTGTACGGCGGGGTGCGCGCCGTGCGCGTCAACCGGCTGAGCGGGGGAGCACCCGGTTGGCTCATCGCTGGCACGCGGACCAACGGTGCGGCCGTGTGGCGGTCGGCCGACGCGCGGACGTTCCGTCTCGAGGACGGTGCGCCGGGGCTCGCCAGCACCCGTCGCGCGACCACCCAGGGCTTCGACGCCGCGTGGCGAGACGGAGCCTGGTGGGTGGTCGGTGCGGCGGTCGACCGGGGCGGTGTCGAGACGGCGCTGTCCTGGACCCCGGCCGGGCCAGGCCGCTGGACGCCGCGGCCGCTCCCCGTGGAGGCCTCGGTCGCCACCGCCGAGCGGGTGACCCCGACGCCGGACGGGCTCGTCGCGGTCGGGCTCGACGACGACGCCTTCGCGGCCTGGACCCTCGCCGACGGCTCCTGGACGCTCACCCACCGATTCGGGCGGCGGGACCCGGCCGGGACGGAGGCCGCCTACGTCGCCGGCCTGTCCTCGGTGGGGGACGAGGTGGCCGTCACCTACAGCGACGGAGCGCACTTCCGGCTCGCGCTCGGACCGAGCGGTGAGCCCTGGCCCGACGTGGTCATACCGGTGGCGGTGCCGGTGACCGGCGACGCCCAGCTGGCGGTCGCCGGCGGCGACGGCCGCTTCCTCCTGTTGGCCGATGCGGGCTCCGGCGGGCGGGTCTGGGTGGCGGACGCGCCGCGCTGAGGCTCAGGCGCGCAGGAACGCCGCGGTCCGTCGCCACGCGCGCCGCGCCTCGGGGATGCCCGGCAGCAGCGGGTAGACGTGGATCAGATCCGGCTCCTCGACGTAGGTGAGATCCCAGCCGGCCTCGGCGGCGCGAGCGGCCAGGAGGCGGCAGCCGGGCACGAGGAGGTCGCGGGTGCCGCAGAACATCAACGCCGGCGGGAGACCCGCCAGGTCACCCAGACCGGGGCTGACCTCGGGGCGACCGAGGTCGGCGGGGCTGCCGGCCCACCATGCGGCGTAGGCATGGACCTTGCCGAGGAAGAGCCACGGGTCGAGGGGGTCGAGTGCCGCCGTGTCCGGGGTCGAGGTGGTCAGGTCGACCCAGGGGGAGATCAGGAGCAACCGGCGTGGCTGCGGTCCGCCGCGGTCGCGCACGGACTCGGCGAGGGCGAGCGCGAGACCGCCGCCCGAGGAGTCGCCGGCGAGGACCACGTCACCCTCGGTCGCGAGCCGCCCGGCCAGCGCGACCAGGGCGTCGTGGGAGTCGCGCCAGCTGTGCTCGGGTGCCAGGGGGTAGTCGGGCAGCACCACGCGAAGTCCGAGGTCGGCGGCATCCGCGCGGCGTAGCGGACCTGCCAGGCGCTGATCGGCGCCATGTAGCCACCGCCGTGCAGGTAGAGGACCGTCTCGTCCGGCGCCGTGCCGCGGCGGACGATCGAGTACGCCGGGAAGCCACCGGGCAGCTGCTCGGTGACCACCGAGAAGCGGCGGTCGAAGCGAGCCGTCGATCCCGTCGGGAGGCTCCGGTCCAGCCCCGCGTGCCACCGTTCCACACGCGCCCGCTCGGTGGGCTCGTCCACCAGCTCCCGGGCCCCGCGCAGCCGCGGGACCACCCGCGCCATCAGCTGGTGCCGCACGCTCGCCACCCCCGCAGGCTAGCCACCCCTCCCCTGACCCGGCCGGTGTTCACGTCGTACGGCGCTGACCCGGCCGGTGTTCACGTCGTACGGCGCTGACCCGGCCGGTGTTCACGTCGTACGGCGCTGACCCGGCCGGTGTTCACGCTGCCTGCCTCCGCCGGGACAAGTCGTCCCGCCACGACCCTCTCGGCCGACGGGCGCCGGGTCGGCGTTCCGAGGCGTGAACAAGGGCCGGGTCAGCGCGCTGAGGCGTGAACAAGGGCCGGGTCAGCGCGCTGCGGCGTGAACACGGGCCGGGTCAGCGGGGGCGGCGGTGCCCGACGTAGAGTGGTGGGCAGAAGACAGGGGAGCCCCGGCCGGGGCTGAGAGTGCGGACCATGCCGCAGACCCTCCGAACCTGATCCGGTTAGCACCGGCGAAGGGAGTCAGATGATCTCGCCAGGCGCTGCCCGTCGACGACCCGTGCGGGCCCTCGCGGCGGTGGCCGCCGCCACCGCGGTGACGGCCTGCTCCGTCGTCGGCACCGGCAGCTCCCAGGATGCCGGTGGCACGGACGTCGTCCTGGTCACCCACGACTCGTTCGTGCTGCCGAAGTCCCTCATCGCGCGCTTCGACCGCGAGTCCGGCTACCACCTCGTCGTGCACGCGGCAGGTGACGGCGGCACGCTGACGAACAAGCTCGTGCTCACCAAGAGCGACCCGACCGGCGACGTCGCGTTCGGCGTCGACAACACGTTCGCGAGCCGTGCCCTCGACGCCGGCGTCTTCGCGCCGTACGACGTGACGCTGCCCGCCGGTGCCGGCCGCTACCTGATCCCGGGTGACGACCACCGCCTGGCTCCGATCGACAACGGCAGCGTCTGCGTGAACATCGACACCACCTGGTTCCGGTCCCACCACCTCACCCCGCCGCGCTCGCTCGACGACCTGGCGAAGCCGGCCTACCGGGACCTCCTCGCGGTGCCCGGCGCCACCACCAGCTCGACCGGCCTGGCGTTCCTGCTCGGCACGATCGGCGAGTACGGCGACCGGTGGCCCGACTACTGGACCGCGCTCCTGGCCAACGGCGCGACCGTCACGAACGGCTGGTCCCAGGCCTACGAGACCGACTTCACCCAGGGCGGCGGTCACGGCCACCTGCCGATCGTCGTCTCCTACGACTCCTCTCCGGCGTTCACCGTCCCGAAGGGCGCGAGGGCCTCGACCACGAAGGCCCTGCTCGACACCTGCTTCCGACAGGTGGAGTACGCCGGCGTGCTGGCGGGCGCGCAGAACGTGAAGGGAGCCGAGGCGTTCGTCGACTTCCTGCTCAGCCCCGAGGTGCAGCGGGCGCTGCCCGACGCGATGTACGTGTTCCCGGTCCGCAGCGGCACGCCGCTGCCGCCGGCGTGGGCCCGGTACGCCGTGCAGCCGGCGCATCCGCTCTCGGTCAGCCCGACCGAGATCAGCGCCCATCGCGACGAGTGGCTACGCCAGTGGAGCGACCTCGTCAGCCGGTGACACCGATGAGACGGATCCTCACGCTGGCCGCGACGGCGACGATTCCCCTGGTGGTGCTGGGGATCTTCTTCGTCATCCCTGTCGGCGGCATGCTCCGTGAGGGCTTCGTCCAGGACGGCCACCTCGACCTCGGTGGCGTCGCCACCGTCCTCGGTCGGCCCGAGATCCAACGCGCGGTCTGGTTCACGCTGTGGTCGTCGGCCGCCGGGACCCTGGTCGCCTGCGCACTCGGCCTCCCCGCCGCCCACGTGCTCCACCGCCTGGCTGTCCCGGGTCGGACCTGGGTCCGCGCACTGCTCGTCGTGCCGTTCGTGCTGCCCACCGTGGTGGTCGGCGTCGCCTTCGAGCTCGTCATCGGGCGGGGGGGACCGCTGGGGTGGCTCGGGCTCGACGGCAGCGCCGTCGCGATCATCGCCGGGCTGGTGTTCTTCAACGCCTCGGTCGTGATCCGGGTCGTCGGCGGCGCCTGGGAGTCCCTCGACCCGCGCCCGGCCGAGGCCGCCGCCGCGCTCGGCGCATCCCCGTGGCGGGTGCTGCGTGACGTGACGTTCCCGGCCCTGCGCCCGGCGGTCGTCTCGGCCGCGACGGTCGTCTTCCTCTTCTGTGCCACGGCGTTCGGGATCGTGCTGACGCTCGGCGGCCTGCGCTACTCCAGCGTGGAGACCCAGATCTACCTGCTCACCACCGACCTGCTCGACCTCCAGGCCGCGGCCGCCCTGTCCGTCCTGCAGCTCGGCGTCGTGACCGGGCTCCTGGTCGCGGCGGCCCGGGCCCGTCGTACGCCGGACGGCACGGTGGCGCGCGCCCACGTCCGACTCCGGCGACCGCGAGCCGCCGACCTCCCGGCCCTCGCCCTGACCGGCGTCCTCGTCGTCCTGGTGGCCCTCCCGATCTCGTCGCTGGTCGTGCAGTCGCTGCGGGTCGACGGCGCCTGGAGCCTCGCCAACTACCGCGCGCTGCAGACACCGGGCTCGCACCAGGCCCTGCTCGTCCCGGTCACCACCGCGCTGGTCAACTCGCTCCGGATCGCGGTGGACGCCACCTGGATGTCGCTGCTGCTCGGGCTGTCGCTGGCGATGATCGTCACCCGCCGCTCCCGCACCCGGGCCGAGCACCGCCTGCGAGCCGGCCTCGACGGCGTCTTCATGCTCCCGCTCGGGGTCTCGGCAGTGACGCTCGGCTTCGGCTTCCTGGTCACCCTCGGCAACCCGCCGCTCGACCTGCGCGAGTCGCCGTTGCTGATCCCGGTCGCGCAGGCGCTGGTCGCTCTGCCACTGGTCGTGCGGATCCTCGTGCCGGTCCTGTCGGGGATCGACGACCGGCTCCGGCAGGCTGCGGCCACGCTCGGCGCCTCACCGCTGCGCGCGCTGGCGGTGGTCGACCTCCCGGTCGTCTGGAAGCCTCTGCTGGCCGCGGCCGGCTTCGCCTTCGCCTGCTCGCTCGGCGAGTTCGGCGCCACGTCGTTCCTGGTCCGCGACGACCGTCCGACGCTGCCGGTGGTGATCTACCGGCTGATCGGCCACCCGGGCGACCTCAACTACGGCATGGCCCTCGCCGCTTCCGTGGTCCTCGGTGCCGCGACCGCGATCGTGATGCTCGTCGTGGAGCGGCTCCGCGTCCCGTCGGTGGGCACGCTGTGACGCCCGAGGTCGCGCTCGCCGTCCGCGGGCTCTCGGTGTCCTACGACGGGAAGCCCGCGGTGGCCGACGCCGACCTCGACCTCGTCGAGGGCCGCGTGCTGGCCGTGCTCGGACCGTCCGGCTGTGGGAAGTCCACGCTGCTCCGCGCCGTCGCGGGTCTCGAGACCGCAGCGGGCAGTGTCGCCTGGCACGGCGCCGACGTCACGCGCACGCCGACCCACAAGCGCGGCTTCGCGCTGATGTTCCAGGACGGCCAGCTCTTCCCCCAGCTCACGGTCGCCCGCAACGTCGCCTACCCGCTCCGGCTCCGTCGTACGGCGCGGGCCGAGGCCGACGCCCGCGTCGCCGACCTGCTCGACCTGGTGGGTCTCGCCGGGCTCGCCGACCGGCTGCCGACGACCCTGTCGGGTGGCGAGCGGCAGCGCGTGGCCCTGGCTCGGGCGCTGGCCGCGTCGCCGCGGCTCCTTCTCCTCGACGAGCCGTTGAGCGCTCTCGACGCCGGGCTCCGCCAGCGACTGGCCGACGACCTCCGCCGCATCCTGGTCGAGGCCGGCACGACCGCGGTGATGGTGACCCATGACCACGAGGAGGCGTTCACCGTCGCCGACGACCTCGCTGTGATGCGGACCGGCCGGATCGTCCAGTCCGGCCCGATCGGCGAGGTCTGGCAGGCACCCGCCGACGTGGAGACGGCGCTCTTCCTCGGCTATGCCCGGGTGCTCGAGGGCGAGGCCGCAGGGCAGCTGCTCTCGGCGGCGGGCCTTCCTCCCGCCCCGGCGGTCGCCGTACGACGCTCCGCACTCGCCGTCGCCGACGGCGGGCAGATCGGCGCCGAGGTGGTCACGGTCCGCACGACGCCGGGCCAGGTCCGACTGGTCTGCCGCACGGCGCTGGGGGAGGTCGACGCCGTCGGTCCGCTCGACCGCCGGCTCGCCCCGGGGGACGCCGTACGGCTGTCCGTCGAGCGCACTCGGCTGGCCCCGCTGGCGGCCGGTTCGCGCCCGGACTCACTCGCCCCTAAACTGACCGCGTGTATCGCCGCGCCCAGATCCTCATGGTCTCCATCGCCGTGGCGATGGGCGCGCTGGCGGTGTTGGTCTCGGTGATCTTCGGCCACCCGCTGGTGGACCCCGACGGCTTCATCGGCCCGTCGTACCTGCGGCTGCCGACCATCCTGCTGCTCGCGTTCCTCCTCGACCTGCTCCCGCGCACCCTGTGGGGCTCGCGGCTCCACCCGAAGCGGATGGGACCGGTCTTCCGCGAACGCGTCCGCACCCACTGGACCAGGCCGCGGCTCGAGCTCGTGGTCAGCGGCCTGCTGTGCTTCTACGTCACCTATGTCAGCTACCGGAACCTCAAGTCCCAGCTGCCGTTCGTCGAGGGCAAGGACCACAAGTTCGACAGCGAGCTGAACATCATCGACAAGGCGCTGTTCTTCGGCCAGTCGCCCGGTGAGGTGCTCCACCACGCCCTGGGCACGGGCGTCTCCGCGGAAGTGCTGTCGACGGTCTACCTGTGGTTCCTCCCGCTGGTCCCGCTCGCGCTGGCCGCCTGGCTGATCTGGTCGCGCAACCTCGGCTACGGCTACTGGTTCGCGGTCTCCCAGTGCGTGGCCTGGACCCTCGGCACCATCTCCTACTACGCGCTTCCGACCCTGGGCCCGGGCATCGAGTACCCGTTCGTGTACGCCGATCTCCCCAACACCGGTGCCATGCAGCTGATGACCTCGATCCAGTGGACGCGGCAGTACTACCTCAACGAGGCGAGCGGGTCACTGCAGTCGATCGCCGGCTTCGCCAGCCTGCACGTGGCGATCACCCTGCTGGTCGCGCTGATGATCCAGTACACGACGACCATGCGCTGGCTGAAGATCGTGTTCTGGGTCAACGCGTGCCTGACCGCGGTGGCCACCCTCTACTTCGGCTGGCACTACGTCGCCGACGACGTGGCCGGCGTCGCCATCGCCCTGGTCTCCTTCTACGTCGGCGCCTGGGCCAGTCACCAGTCGTTCACCCGCCATCGGGAGCCGGTCGAGGACCGGCGCGCGGAAGTTACAACGGTGTAGTTCGTCAAGCCGACACGCCGCGAACTTCTGGGAATTTTGTGAAAGTTGTTCCTTTTGTGACTCCAGCGCATTAGCGTGCAGCGAGTTGTCACGGGTGGAGAGGAAGCCACCCGAGGCAACGACCGCCACATCCGCAACGCTGGGAGAGCCTTCGTGCACCGAGTCGGGGTCACCGCCCTCGCCCTGTCCCTGGTCACCGGGCTCGGTGGTGTGGCGGCCGCGTCCGCAGCCGACGGGCACCACGTCTACCCGAGCAAGCAGCAGGTGCAGCACGCCCGTCACCAAGCGGTGCAGGCGGCGGACGACGTGGCCGGCGTCAAGGCGGCTCTGGTCCAGGCCGACCTTCGGCTGCAGGCGGCCTCGGTACGGGCCGAGCAGGCGGCCGAGCGCTACAACGGCGCGCGGTGGAAGCTCCAGCAGGCCCGGCGGGATGCCCGCGTGGCCGAGCGTCACGCCGCCATCGCCGCCCGGGACGTCACCCAGCAGCGACACGCGTACGCAGCGACGGTCGTGTCGTCGTACGAGATGGGTCCCTCGCTCAGCCCACTGTCGGCGGTGACCAGCAGCGAGGGCCTGCCGGGTGTGGTCAGCAAGCTGGCGACCCTGCAGAACGCGCAGGACGCCATGGACCACACCTACGACTCCTACCGGGCGTCCTCGACCCTCGCCGGTGTCGCGAGCACGCAGGCCGAGGCTGCCCGCACCCGGGCCGAGACCCTGGCCACGCGGGCCCGTGCGGCACGCGATCGCGCAGCGGCCGCCGCGGCGGCGGCGGACAGCGCCTCCCAGGCCATCGCGGCGCACAAGACGCAGCTCATCCACCGCCTCGCGAGCCTGCAGCACGTGAGCGTCTCGCTCGCGCAGCAGCGCCAGGCCGGCATCGAGGAGGCGGCGCGCGAAGCGGCGCAGCAGGCGGCCGAGGCTGCCGCCCGCCGGCGGGAACGCCAGCAGCAGGCCGCTGAGCAGGCCCAGCAGACCCCCTCGAGCGATCCGACCGCGGACCCGACCGACCCCCCGTCCGCCCCCCCGACCAGCGACCCGACGCCGGAGCCGACTGGGCCCACCAGCCCACCCCCTCCCCCCCAGACCCCCCCGGCTCCGGCGTCGGGCGCTTCGGCCGCGATCTCCTTCGCGCGCCAGCAGATCGGTGACCCCTACGTCTGGGGCGCCGCCGGTCCGAACGCCTGGGACTGCTCCGGGCTGACCATGGGCGCCTGGCGGGCCGGCGGCATCTCGCTGCCGCACTACTCGGTCGCGCAGTACGCGCAGTCCACGCCGATCTCACGCACCTCGCTCCGGCCGGGTGACCTGGTGTTCTGGGGCTCCTCGAGCTCGCCGTCCTCGATCTACCACGTGGCGCTCTACGTCGGGAACGGCATGATCATCCAGGCCCCGCGGACGGGCCGGGACGTCGAGGAGGTCTCCATGTACTACTGGATCACCCCGAACTTCTTCGCCCGACCCTGACCCCGCCGTCCGCTCTGCCGCTTGTAACGCGCAGTTACAGACGCGCATGCGCAGTTACAACAGCGCATGCGCGTCACTAACTGCGCGTTACATGAAGCGTGGCGGGCGTTGAACGGGTGGTGGTTGTGGCGTGGAATGAGGTCATGACCGATGTCCCCGGCGTGATCGCCACCCGCTTCGAGCCACCAGGGGACCCGGTCGGTACGGCGATCGTCGTACCGGGGCGCGGATACCCACCCGCCGCTCCGCTGACGTTCTTCGCCGGCTTCGCGCTGCTCCAGCACGGCTGGTAGGTCCGCCAGATCTGGTGGGACCCGCCGGCCCACGAGACCGACGAGCAGACCACCGCCTGGGTCCGGGAGCAGGTCGAGGCGGAGCTGCCGGACAGCGGACGCGTCGTCCTGGTGGCCAAGTCGCTCGGGACGTACGCCGCTGCGTTGGCCGCCGAGCGCGGCTTCGCCGGGATCTGGCTCACTCCGCTGCTCCAGGTGCCGTGCTGTGCCGACGCGATCGCCGCCAACCCCGCGCCCCAGCTGCTGGTCGGGGGCACCGCGGACGACATCGCGTGGGACACCGCCGTCGCCGACGGGCTCGCGGCCGGTGGCTGCGAGGTCCTCGAGGTGCCGGGCGCCGACCACGCACTGATGGTGCCCGGTGACGTCGTCCGGGGGGTCGAGGCGCACGCCGAAGCGATCCGGGCCGTCGACGCCTTCCTCGCCCGCCTGGTCGGCTGAGGCGTGGCGTCGGAAGACGCGGAACAGACCGGCCGACGCGCGGACCGCCGAACCCCTCGGTTCCGCGCCTTCGCGTGGTGGCCCGTCGCCGGGCGCGACAGGCCTCGCCTCAGACGTCGGCTTCCGCGGTCGGTGGGTGCGCGTCGGCCTCGTCCGGCTCGGCCTCGCGGAGGCGGGCGAACGAAGCGGTGACCTCCTGCTCGGCCTCGTCGCGGCCGACCCAGTTCGCGCCCTCGACGGACTTGCCGGGCTCGAGCTCCTTGTAGACGGTGAAGAAGTGCTCGATCTCCAGCCGGTCGAACTTCGGCAGGTGGTTGATGTCGCGCATGTGCTCGAGCCGGGGATCGGCCGCCGGGACGCACAGCACCTTGTCGTCGCCGCCGGCCTCGTCGGTCATCCGGTACATCCCGATCGCCCGGCACTTGATCAGACAGCCCGGGAACGTCGGCTCACCGATGAGCAGCACCAGCGCGTCGAGCGGGTCGCCGTCGAGACCCAGGGTGTTCTCGATGAACCCGTAGTCCGCGGGGTACTGCGTCGAGGTGAAGAGCGTCCGGTCGAGCCGGATCCGCCCCGACACGTGGTCGACCTCGTACTTGTTGCGGCTCCCCTTCGGGATCTCCACGAGTACGTCGAACTCCATGACGGCATCCTCCAGCGGCACAGACATCGGATCGACCCGGCCCCCGGGTCCGGGCCAGTCTCGCGCAGAATGAAGCCGCGTGCCCAGTCGGGTGCGTCCCGAGACGCACCAGCTGGGAGGCGAGGACCGTGGCCCGACGCGACCGGGTGCACAAGCCCCGCGGCCGAGCACTCGGCGGGGTCGCCTTCCGCTGGGTTCCCGTCTGCCTCGTGCTCGTCCTCCTCGGCAGCGCGGCCGCGGCGTACCACTTCGACCTCGGCACCCGGTGGTTCGGCGCGCCGGCCGACCCCGGGCCCACGCCGCCACCCGTCCCCGGTCTCTCCCTGCCCGCGGTGCCGACCCCCCGCGCAGTCGCGCGTCCTGCGCCGGGGGGGCGTCCGGCACCGTCGTCCGTACGGCGCCACCTCGGCCCGGCGCTCGACGACCCGGACCTCGCCGACCTCCGGGCCGTCGTCGCGCCTCTCAGCGGCCCGCCGGTGCTCGCCGACGGCAGCGGCCTCTCGATGCCGGCCTCGACGCTCAAGCTGCTCACGGCCACCGCGGCGCTCGAGGTGCTCGGCCCGGAGCACACGTTCGCGACGAGGGTGGTGGCCCAGGGGCGCAGGTCGCTGACGCTGGTCGGCGGCGGGGACCCCTACCTCGCGACCGAGCGCGAGAAGGCTCCGGCTCCCCGCGACGCCAGCCTCCAGGGCCTCGCCGCCGAGACAGCCCGCGCCCTGAAGAGCCGCGGGGTCCGCACGGTGACGCTCTCCTACGACGCCTCTCTCTTCTCCGGCCCCACGACGAGCCCGGCCTGGCGGCCCAGCTACGTGCCGGACGGCGAGGTCTCGCCGATCACCGCGCTGTGGGCGGATCGCGGGATCAGACCCGACGGCAGCCGGGAGCCCGACCCCTCCGAGAGCGCTGCGGAGCAGTTCGCGGCGTACCTCCGCAAGGACGGCGTCGACGTCACGGGCACGGTCGAGGAACGCACCGCGGCGTCGGGCGCGCGCGAGGTGGCCCGCGTGACCAGCATGCCGCTCGCCGACATCGTCGAGCGCATCCTGCAGGTCAGCGACAACGACGGTGCCGAGGTGCTGGGTCACCAGACCGGTCTGGCCGTGAACGGGCACGGCTCGTTCGCCGGTGGAGCCGCGGCGGTCCGGCAGACCCTGTCGGGGCTGGGGGCCGACATGCAGGGTGCCCGGATCTACGACGGCAGCGGGCTGTCCCGCCACGACCGTCTCCGCGCGGAGACGGTCGTCGACGTCCTGCAGCTGGCCTCGGCGAAGGCCCACCCCGAGCTGCGCTCGGTGGTCACCGGTCTCCCCGTGGCGGCCTACGACGGCTCGCTCGCCGACCGCTTCGACCAGTCACCCGGTCGCGGGTGGGTCCGGGCCAAGACCGGCACCCTCCGTGGGACCAGCGCCCTCGCCGGACTGGTCACCGACGCCCGTGGCCGGGTGCTGGTCTTCGCGTTCCTCAGCAACCACATCCCGCTCAGCGGCACTGCCGACGCCCCCGACGCGCTGGACGACCTGGCGGCCACCCTGGCGACCTGCCCCTGCTGATGCACGGCCGTCGGTCGAGCCTGTCGAGGCCACGGCGGGCCGCGGGCGTCCGGGCCCGCCACGGCTTCGCAGGCTCAGCCGTGGGCTCGCTCGACCTGTCCCCGCCCACGCCGCGCGTTCGTTCCCCACGCGCGGCCGCCGGGCCAACGTAGGCTCCTGACCATGACGACGGAGATGGTCGACTGGCAGCTCGCGGTCACGTTGGGATCGCGGATCGCCGGCTCCGGCCCGGTGGTGAGCCAGGACGAGGCGGCCGCGACCGTGGCCGAGCTCCGCGCCGGGGCGGACCGCTCGACGGCGTACGTGCGGGGGTTCACCGGCCTCGAGGCGGGCGAGCGGACGGCGCCGGTGCTCGTCGTCGATCGCCCGGCGTGGATCCAGGCGAACGCCGACGGCTTCGCCACCCTGCTCTCCCCGGTGATCGACAAGATGACGGAGCGCCGCGGCCCTCCCGGGGCGTTCACCCAGGCCGTCGGGTCCCGGATCACCGCCGCGGAGGTGGGCGGTCTGCTCGGCTTCATGTCCAGCCGGGTGCTCGGCCAGTTCGACCCCTTCTTCGAGCCGAACGGGCGACTCCTCCTGGTCGCACCCAACATCGTTCATGTCGAGCGCGAGCTCGACGTCGACCCCGCGGACTTCCGGCTCTGGGTCTGCCTGCACGAGGAGACCCACCGCGTGCAGTTCACCGCGGTGCCGTGGATGCGCGACCACCTGTTCGCCGAGATCGGGAAGCTCGCGGAGACGGTCGAGCCGCAACGGCTGCTCGACGACGGATTGAAGCGGATCTCCGAGGCGGTCCGCAACGGCGGCAAGGGCGTGAGCCTGCTCGACCTGCTGGGCAGCCCCGAGCAGAAGCAGATCCTCGAGCGCGTGACCGCGGTGATGTCGCTGCTCGAGGGTCATGCGGACGTCGTGATGGACGGAGTCGGTCCCGAGGTGATCCCGTCGGTCGGGACCATCCGCCGCCGCTTCGACGAGCGTCGGCAGGGTGTGGGCACCCTCGACCGCATCCTGCGCAAGCTGCTGGGCGTGGAGGCGAAGATGGCGCAGTACCGCGACGGTGCCCGCTTCGTCCGCGCCGTGGTCGACAAGGTCGGGATGAGCGAGTTCAACACCGTCTGGGCCGCGCCCGACAACCTCCCGACCAAGACCGAGATCGACGACCCCGACGCCTGGATCGCCCGGGTCCTGCAGGGCTGACGGAGGCCGACCGTGAGCCTGCACCCCTCCGTCGCGGCGGTGCGGCACGCCGTACGACGCGGTCTTGCCGACCTCGAGCCCGGTGCCCGGCTGATCGTGGCCTGCAGCGGCGGTGCCGACTCGCTCGCACTCGCCTCGGCCACGGTCTTCGAGGGCCGCCACCAGGGCTGGTACGTCGTCGGCGCCACGGTCGACCACGGCCTCCAGGAGGGCTCCGACACCCGCGCGGACACCGTGGTCGCGCAGCTCGCCGGCGTCGGCGTCGACGAGACCGTCTCGGCGCGGGCGACCGTCGAGGCGCCCGGGCTCGGCCCTGAGGCGGCCGCCCGAGCCGCGCGCTACGCCGTGCTCGAGCAGCTCCGCGAGAGCTTCGAGGCAGACCTGGTGCTGCTCGGCCACACCCGTGACGACCAGGCCGAGACCGTGCTCCTCGGCCTCACCCGCGGCTCCGGTGGTCGTGCCCTGGCCGGGATGCGCCCTGCCTTCGAGCACTACCGGCGGCCGCTGCTCGACGTCTCCCACACCGACACCGTCACGGCCTGCCAGGTCGAGGGGCTCAGGATCTGGGACGACCCCCACAATGACGACCCGGCGTACACCCGGGTCCGTGTGCGTCGCCGGGTGCTGCCGATGCTCGAGGACGAGCTGGGTCCCGGTGTCACCGACGCGCTGGCCCGGACGGCCGGGCAGCTCCGACCCGACATGGAGCTGCTCGACGCCTACGCCGAGAAGGCGCTGCTGGATCTCGGGGACCGGCTCCCCGTCGCCGGTCTCCTCGACCTGCCCGGCCCCATCCGGACCCGCGTGCTGCGGCTCGCGGCCGTCGCGGCCGGAGCGCCGGCCGGCGAGCTCTTCCACCAGCACGTCGTGGCCGTCGACGCCCTCCTCACCGACTGGCACGGCCAGAAGTGGGTCGACCTGCCCGGCCACCTCCGCGCCGTACGACGCGACGGCCTGCTCGCCTTCGACCACTCCTGACCCACGGGCCCCACCGCTGCGGCGCTCCCATCACTTCTCGGGTGTTGCAACGCCTGAGGAGTGCAGGGATCCCCGGCGAGCCGGGGATCCCGACGGCGCACCCGAGCACCCCGTCACGGGGACATCCCGGTCGCCTAGTGTTCTCGCCATGGACGCCTCCCACGTCGACGACGACCTGGTCAACATCCTCTTCACCGAGGCCCAGATCCAGGAGCGACTGGGGGAGATGGCCCAGCAGATCGCGGCCGACTACGAGGGCAAGGACCTCCTTCTCGTCGGCATCCTGCGCGGGGCGGTGATGGTGATGGCCGACCTCGCCCGTGCGCTGCCACGTCACGTCGAGATGGACTGGATCGCGATCAGCTCCTACGGCTCGGGCACCAAGAGCAGCGGGGTCGTCCGCCTCCTGAAGGACCTCGACACCGACATCACCGGGCGACACGTGCTGATCGTCGACGAGATCGTCGACACCGGCCTGACCCTCAGCTGGCTGGTGAACAGCCTCGGCAGCCGCAACGCCGCGAGCGTCGAGATCGCCACGCTGCTGCGCAAGCCCGAGGCGCTGACGATGCCGGTGGAGCCGACCTACATCGGCTGGGACATCCCCAACGAGTTCGTGGTCGGCTACGGCCTCGACTACCGCGAGAAGTACCGCAACCTGCGCGACATCGGCACCCTCGCGCCCCACGTGTACAGCTGAGCCGCCGCCTGCGTCGCGGGCCCCCGAGACGCGCATCCCGGTCCCGACGAGCAGGATCTCCGCCGTCTGGCCGTGGGTGAAATCCGAGTCGCGATGTAGTGGTCTGGGGCGTCGCAGGGGACAATGCCCGTTGGGGGATGACGTGTACCGTCGTCATTCCCCAATGAGTCATTGGTCAGTGCTCCCCGGATGAACCCGTGGAGCAGCGAGTTCGTGGTCGAAAGAGTCCTGTGAAGCGTTTCCTCAGAAGCCCGTGGGTGTGGATCGTCGTCGCGGTGGTGGGCGTCCTCCTCGCGCTGCAGTACCTAGCGCCCTCCGGCGGGTACGACGAGGTCGACACCGGGACGATGAACGGCTACATCAACGCCGGGCAGGTCAAGGAGATCACGCTGGTCGACGGCGACCAGCAGATCAAGGCCACGCTCGACTCCGGGGTCCGCTCCGACGGCGATCAGGTGACCTCCCACTGGCTCGACGGCACCCAGCAGCAGCTCGTCAACAGCATCGACGCCCAGATCGACAAGGGCACGCTCGAGAAGGACGCGTTCACGGTCAAGATCTCCCACCCGAGCCTGCTGGCCGGGTTGTTGACGACCCTGCTGCCGATCGTCCTCATCGCGCTGATCTTCCTGTTCCTGATGAACCAGATCCAGGGTGGCGGCGGACGTGGCGTCATGCAGTTCGCCAAGTCGCGCGCCAAGCTGATCTCCAAGGACATGCCGAAGACCACGTTCAGCGACGTGGCCGGATGCGAGGAGGCCGTCGAGGAGCTCGGTGAGATCAAGGAGTTCCTCCAGGAGCCCGCGAAGTTCCAGGCCGTCGGCGCGAAGATCCCCAAGGGCGTCCTGCTCTACGGCCCTCCGGGCACCGGCAAGACCCTGCTCGCCCGCGCCGTCGCCGGTGAGGCCGGGGTGCCGTTCTACTCCATCTCCGGTTCCGACTTCGTCGAGATGTTCGTCGGCGTCGGCGCCAGCCGCGTTCGCGACCTGTTCGAGCAGGCCAAGGAGAACGCGCCGGCCATCGTCTTCATCGACGAGATCGACGCCGTCGGTCGCCACCGCGGCGCCGGCATGGGCGGCGGGCACGACGAGCGGGAGCAGACGCTCAACCAGCTGCTGGTGGAGATGGATGGCTTCGACGTGCGTGGCGGGGTCATCCTGATCGCTGCGACCAACCGGCCCGATGTGCTCGACCCCGCGCTGCTGCGCCCGGGTCGCTTCGACCGTCAGATCCAGGTCGACGCACCCGACCTGGCCGGCCGCCACCAGATCCTCCAGGTCCACTCGCGCGGCAAGCCCATCGCGCCGGGTGTCGACCTGCTCGCCGTCGCGCGTCGTACGCCGGGCTTCACCGGCGCCGACCTCGAGAACGTCCTCAACGAGGCCGCCCTGCTGACCGCGCGGACCAACCAGAAGCTGATCACCGACATCTCGCTCGACGAGGCGATCGACCGGGTGATCGCCGGGCCGCAGCGGCGGACCCGCCTGATGAGCGAGAAGGAGAAGCTGATCACGGCGTACCACGAGGGCGGACACGCCCTGGTCGCCGCGGCGCTGCCGGGCAACGACCCGGTGCACAAGATCACGATCCTGCCGCGCGGGCGAGCGCTGGGCTACACGATGATCCTCCCCGACAACGACAAGTACTCCCAGACCCGCAGCGAGATGCTCGATGCGCTCGCCTACATGATGGGCGGCCGAGCCGCGGAGGAGATGGTCTTCCACGACCCGACCACCGGCGCCGGCAACGACATCGAGAAGGCCACAGCGGTGGCTCGGGCGATGGTCACGCAGTACGGCATGACCGACCGCCTCGGCGCGATCAAGCTCGGTGAGAGCAACGGTGAGCCGTTCCTCGGCCGCGACTTCGGACACACCAAGAACTACTCCGAGGACGTCGCCGCGATCATCGACGAGGAGACCAAGAAGCTCCTGGCGAACGCCCACCAGGAGGCCTTCGACATCCTCGAGGAGAACCGCGACGTCCTCGATGCGCTGGTGCTCGAGCTGATGGACAAGGAGACCCTCGACAAGGCCGAGGTCGCCTCGGTCTTCGAGGCGCTGCGACGCCGCCCGGCCCGCCCGGCCTGGACCGGGTCGCCCGACCGCAAGGCGTCGCAGATCCCGCCGGTGGAGATCCCGCAGGCGATCCGCGACCGGGCCGCCAGCAACGGGCACGCGCCCGAGTCCGACGCCGGGGCAGTGCTGACGCCCCCGGGCGCCGGCGGCGACGTCCACGGTGGGACCATCGGCCCGGGGCTGACGCCCCCCGAGCCGCCGGCGCCGGCGTGACGGACCCCATCGCCTGGCCCGAGCCCGCCCGAGACGAGATCCCGCCGTTCGACCACGACCGCGCGGCCGCCGCCGTCCGAGAGCTGCTGATCGCGATCGGCGAGGACCCCGAGCGCGAGGGCCTGCGCGACACCCCCGACCGCGTCGCGCGGGCGTACGCCGAGCTGACCTCCGGTCTGCGCCAGCTTCCGTCCGACGTCCTCACCACCACCTTCGACCTCGGGCACGACGAGATGGTGCTCGTGCGCGACATCGAGCTGTGGTCGATGTGCGAGCACCACCTGGTGCCGTTCACCGGCGTCGCCCATGTCGGCTACATCCCGGCCGAGAGCGGCAAGATCACCGGCCTGTCCAAGCTCGCGCGGCTGGTCGACGTCTACGCCAAGCGGCCCCAGGTGCAGGAGCGGTTGACCACGCAGATCGCCGACGCCCTGGTCACGGCCCTCGAGGCGCGGGGCGTGATCGTCGTGATCGAGGCCGAGCACCTCTGCATGACCATGCGCGGCGTACGCAAGGCCGGAGCGCGCACCATCACCTCGGCGGTCCGCGGGCAGATGCACAACGCCGCCACCCGCTCGGAGGCGATGGCGCTGATCAGCAGCAACCGGCGCTGAGATGAGGCCGCTCCCGGTGCTGATGGGGGTCGTCAACGTGACCCCCGACTCGTTCTCCGACGGTGGACGCTGGGCCACCACGGACGCCGCCATCGCGCACGGGCGCGACCTCCGGCGCGACGGTGCCGACATCCTCGACATCGGCGGCGAGTCGACGCGTCCGGGTGCGACCCGGCCGCTGGTGGAGGAGGAGCTGGGGCGGGTGATCCCGGTGATCCGCGCCCTCGCCGACGACGGGGCGACCGTCTCGGTCGACACGATGCGGGCCGAGGTGGCGGCGGAGGCTCTCGCGGCCGGAGCGAGTGTCGTCAACGACGTCTCCGGCGGGCTGGCCGACCCGCGGATCCTCGACGTCGTCGCGGACTCCGACGCGACGTACGTCTGCATGCACTGGCGCGCCCACAGCGATCGGATGACCGACTTCGCGGTGTACGACGAGCCCGGCGGCGTGCTGGCCGCGGTGCGCGACGAGCTGAGCGCGCGGGTCGAGGCGGCCCGGACCGCCGGCGTACCGGACGACCGGATCGTGCTCGATCCCGGGCTGGGCTTCGCCAAGCGGCCCGAGCACAACTGGACGCTGCTCGCGGGCGTCCCGGTGCTGCAGTCGCTCGGTTTCCGGGTCCTGGTGGGAGCGAGCCGCAAGTCGTTCCTCGGGACCCTGCTCGCGGGGACCGACGGTACGCCGCGCCCGGTCGACGACCGTGAGCACGCGACCACCGCACTGACCGTGCTGTTGGCACAGCAGCGGGTCTGGGCGCTGCGGGTGCACGACGTACGGGCGAGCCACGACGCCCTCCTCACCTACGCGCGCTGGGGGCAGGGCTGATGGCCGAGGAGTCCTTCGAGCCGGTCGCAGTGCGACCTCCTCGAGATGAGCTGGCGGTCACCGGGATCGAGTGCTTCGCCCATCACGGCGTCTTCGAGCACGAGAAGCGTGACGGACAGGTCTTCGTGGTCGACCTTCTCCTGGGCCTCGACACCCGGTCCGCCGCCGCCTCCGACAACTTGCACGACACCGTGGACTACGGAAGTCTCGTCGCGCACGTGAAAGCCGCAGTCGAGTCAGATCCGGTCGACCTGATCGAGACGGTGGCCCAACGCATCTCGGACGTCTGTCTCTTGGACGACCGTGTTGAATGGGCGCGGGTCACGGTCCACAAGCCCGGGGCCCCCATCGACGCGACCTTCGCCGACGTGACGCTGACGATCACCCGACCGATCACCGACCGAAGCCAGTGAGGTGCGACCCGTGACCGAGACGCCGAACCCGCACATCGTCGACGCAGACACCCTCACCGGTGAGATGCGCCCGATCCGGCGGGCCGTGCTGGCCCTCGGGTCCAACCTCGGTGAGCGCCTGGCCAGCCTCCAGGGCGCGATCAACGCCCTCGCCGACACCCCCGACGTCTGGATCACCGAGGTCTCGCCCGTCTACGAGACCGAGCCCGTCGACTCCCCCGCCGGCTCCAAGACCTTCCTCAACGCCGTCGTGCTGCTCGACACCACCCTCGCCGCGACCCGTCTGCTCGACCGTGCCCACGCCATCGAGGACGCGTTCGGCCGCGACCGCAGCAGCGGTGAGGAGAACGCTCCACGCACCCTCGACGTCGACCTGATCGTCGTCGGCGACCGGCGCGGCCACGACGAGAGCCTGCGCCTGCCCCATCCGCGTGCCTCCGAGCGGGCGTTCGTGCTCCAGCCCTGGTACGACGTGGAGCCGGACGCCGTCATCCCCGACGAGGGCGCCGTGGCCGACCTGCTCGAGAAGACCGACCGCAGCGGGCTCAAGCGTCGTGACGACATCGCGCTCCAGGTGCAGTGACGGCGCGCCCGTGAGCCCTGCCCGGTGAGCGCTCGATGAGGGCCGATCCCGAGCCGCCCGAGCTGCCGGAGCCCCCTCCGCCCACCGGTCGGCTGCGCCCGATGGGCCCGGCCGGCCTGGTCGTCTGGGGGCTGATCGGGCTCCTCGCAGGGTGGTTGTTCCACTCGTTGCTCAACCGCGGCACCGGCACGCCCCCGACCGTGTCGTGGGCGCAGCCGCTGACACTGCTGCTGGTGGCGGCGATCCTGTGGGGCACGGCCTGGTCCACCCGTCGTACCGTCCGGCACGGGGCGGGCGTGCTGCCCCCGCACCAGGCCGTGAACCGTCTCGTGCTGGCCCGCGCGTGTGCCTATGTCGGTGCGCTCGCGGCCGGCTTCTACTTCGGCTATGCCGTGAGCTGGCTGGGGGTCGATACCGCCGACCTCGCAGGTCAGCGGGCGTTCCGCTCAGCCTGTGCCGGGGTCGCGGGGCTGCTGGTGGTCGCCGGAGGGCTGCTCCTCGAACGCGCGTGTCGCGTCCCTCCGGCGGACGACGAGCCCTAGCCTGACCCCATGTCTTCCCCCAAGGCTCGTCGTCGGCAGCGCAGCACCCGCGTGGTGTCCGCTGTCGCACTGGTCGTCATCTCGGCGGTCGTCGTCCTCGGCGCCGTCCTCAGCGGATCACCGACGCTCCTGTCGGCCGCTGCCGTCCTCGCCGTCGCCCTCGGGGCGGCGGCTTCCCGGATCACCTACACCGAGCTCCTGCAGTCACGCCGCGAGGCGGCGGCCGACCGGGCGCAGCAGGCGCAGTCCTACCGCGCCCTGGCCGAGGCCCGGTCCGCCGAGCACCTGGAGTTCGCCACCGCCATGCAGTCCCGGGTGGGGGCGGCCGAGAAGGCTGCCGCCCAGCTCGAGGTCGCGGTCGTCGCCTCCCAGGGGCGCGCTGCGGCGGCGATGCGCAAGGTCAACAGCGAGGCCCGTCGCGCCGACCTCGCCGAGGCCGAGGGCGTCCGCCTCACGCAGGCGCTCGACGAGTCCGAGGAGCGCGCGGCCGAGGCCATCGTGCGAGTGGCCGAGCTCGAGCAGGAGAACGACGTCCTCCACTCGGAGAACGACGTCCTCCGCGCCGAGATCGACGCCCACGCCACCTGGCACCCCGAGGTCCGACACGCATAGCGCTGACCCGGCCCTTGTTCACGCGCTGATGCGCTGACCCGGCTCCTGTTCACACGCACGGGCGCCGACCCGGCTCATGTCGACCGGCCTCCGCCGCCGACAGGACGAGGTCGGCGTCGTACGGCGTGAACGCGCGCCGGGTCGGCGTCGTACGGCGTGAACACGCGCCGGGTCGGCGTCGTACGGCGTGCACCGAGCATCTGGCGCGCCTGTCACGGCTTGGCGGGCTCAGCCGTGGCGGCCCGCTCGACCGGCGCTCTCGACCGGCGCTCTCGACGCCCTTGCCTCTGGCCCGCAGCCGGGTCGCAGGGTCTCCTCACGCGTCGGCTGCGTCCCTCGCCCCTCGGGCCGGAGCCGACGCTCCTCGACGTCCGGCCTCGGACGGGGAGCCCGCGGGCTCACCCTCCGCGGCGTGAAGGCTTGCCCGGAGGGCGCGGTGGATGCCGTCGGGGGTGAGCACGCCGACGAACTGGCTGCCCTCCTTGACGCCCACCAGCGGCCGGTCGTCGCGCAGCAGGACGGCGAGGGCCTGCTCGAGTGACGAGTCCAGGTCGATGGCTGCGCCCAGGTCGCCCGTGGCGACGCCGTCCAGCGGCTCGAGGTGGCTGCGGTCGAGCTTGGTGACGGTCAGTCGTCGCAGCCCGCGCGTGGAGCCCACGAAGTCGGCGACGAAGTCGTCGGCCGGATGACCCAACAGCTCGGCCGGCGTACCGAACTGCGCGAGCCGACCGCCCTCGGCGAGGATCGCGACCTTGTCGCCCAGCTTCACGGCTTCGTCGATGTCGTGGGTGACCAGCACGACGGTCTTGTCGAGCTCGCCCTGGAGCCGCAGGAACTCGTCCTGCAGACGCGTCCGTACGACGGGATCCACGGCCGCGAACGGCTCGTCCATCAGCAGCACCGGGGGGTCTGCCGCCAGAGCGCGGGCTACGCCGACGCGTTGCTGCTGTCCGCCGGAGAGCTGGTGGGGGTAGCGGTCGGAGTACACGTCGGGGTCGAGGCCGACCAGAGCCAGCAGCTCGTGGGCGCGCTCGCGAGCCTGCGCCTTGGGCGTGCCGATCAGGGACGGCACCGTGGCGACGTTCGTCGCGATCTTCTGGTGCGGGAACAGCCCGATCTGCTGGATCACGTAGCCGATCCGGCGCCGCAGCTGGACGGGATCCTCGTCGGTGACGTCGCGCCCCTCGAGGAAGATCCGGCCGCTCGTCGGCTCGATCAACCGGTTGATCATCTTCAGGGTCGTCGACTTGCCGCAGCCCGAGGGGCCGACCAGACAGACGAGCTCACCAGGGAGCACCTCGAGGTCGAGCTCGTGCACCGCCACCGTGCCGTCGGGGTACCTCTTGCCGACTCCCTCGAGCCGGATCATGGGTTGTCCCGCCTCCTCCGAGGGCGCGGTAGCGTTCATGTCCGTGACCCTACCTGCGGCGGACGGGATCTCGATCCAGCCGAGCTGCTACAGCAGGCTCAACAACCACTGGGTCTGCCTCGACTACCTGCGCGACCGCCACCAGGACCTCTCGTCGGCGCTGGTCCAGCACCTGCAGATCACTGCCGCGGCCCTCGTGTTCAGCATCATCATCGCCTTCCCGCTCGCGCTCCTGGCACGCCGCATCCCCCGCCTGCAGGGAGCGATCCTCGGCACGAGCACCGCCATCTACACGATCCCGAGCCTGGCCCTGTTCCCGCTGCTGGTCCCGTTCACGGGGATCACCGCCCGGACGGTCGTGATCGGGCTCGCCCTCTACGCCCTCACCATCTTGGTCCGCAGCATGCTGGCCGGCCTGGCCGGCGTGCCCGACGAGGTGCGCGAGTCCGCGATCGGTCTGGGGTACGGCGCCGGGCGGCTGCTCCTCCGGATCGAGCTGCCCCTGGCGCTGCCGGTGATGATGGCCGGGCTCCGGGTCGCCACGGTCTCGACCGTCGCGCTCACCACCGTCGGCACCCTGGTCAGCTACGGGGGGCTCGGCAACCTCATCCAGGACGGTGTCCAGAACGACTTCAAGGCCGAGCTGCTGGCCGCCAGCGTGCTCTGCGTCGTCCTCGCCTTCGTCCTCGACGCGCTGGTCGTCGGCGCGCAGTGGATCGCCACCCCGTGGACGAGGGGACGCCGATGAGGACCTTCAACGAGACCTGGGACTACCTGACCACCGCCTCGAACTGGACCGGCGCCGACGGGATCTGGACGCTCCTCGTGCAGCAGCTCCTGATCAGTCTCACCGCCCTCACGATCACCATGGTCCTGGCCCTCCCGATCGCGCTGTGGCTCGGACACCTCGGTCGGGCAGGGTTCCTGGCGATCAACATCTCCAACATCGGCCGAGCGGTGCCGACCTTCGCCCTGCTGGCGATCCTCGTCACGCTCGACCACCCGGGGGTGTCCACCTTCGGCCCCTACGGTCGGGCCGGCCTGGCGACCCTCATCGCCCTCGCCCTGTTCGCACTTCCGCCGATCGTCACCAACGGATACGTCGCTGTGGACGAGGTACCGGCTGAGATCAAGGAGTCCGCCCGTGGCATGGGCATGACCGGGTGGCAGCAGTTCAGCCGCGTGGAGCTGCCGCTGGCGCTGCCGCTGGTGGTCTCCGGGCTACGGCTGGCCCTGGTCCAGGTCTGGGCGACGGCCACCATCGCGGCCCTGGTGGCCGGTCCCGGCCTGGGCATCCTGATCACCCAGGGCTTCTACCGCACCGACTACGCGAAGGGCATCGCCGCCGCCATCGTGGTGGCGGTGGTGGCGTTCGGCCTCGAGCTGATCGGGGCCGCCGTCGAGCGAGCGACCGACCCGGGGCGTCGTGTCCACACCCCGAAGGGCGATCGCAACGCCACCACCGTTGGGGGATGATGGGAACTTCCTGCCCTGGCACGAAGGGGGCACCGGACACGCGCGCCGACCGGCGCGGGACACAGAAGGTGAGAGCAGATGAACAAGCGTTTCCTCGTCGGGGTGGTAGCGACGGCATCGGCCGCCATGCTCGCCGGGTGCGGCGGCAGCTCCAGCAGCTCCACGGCAGCCGACACGGGCGGGTCACAGTCGCCGTCGTCCTCCGGCGGCGGCGTGGTCAGGATCTCCGGACAGAACTTCACCGAGGCCGAGATCGTCGCCGACCTCTACGCAGGGGTCCTCGAAGAAGGCGGGCTACGACCCCCAGGTGAAGCTGGTCGGCACCCGCGACATCTACATGAAGGTGTTCCCCAAGAGCATCGACGTGGTTCCCGAGTACGTCGGCGGGATCCTCGAGTTCCTCAACGGCACCTACAACGGCAGCAACGCCGCGCCGGTCACCATGTCCGACGCCGCGCAGTCCATCAGTGATGCGCAGCCGCTGCTGAAGAAGGCCGGGATCACCCTGCTCGACCCGTCATCGGCGACCGACAGCAACGCGTTCTTCGTGACCAAGAAGTTCGCGGAGGAGAACAACGTCTCGGCCCTGTCCGACCTCGAGGGCAAGTCGGTCGTCCTGGCTGCCGCCCCCGACTGCAAGGGCCGGCTCGACTGCGAGGGCGGTCTGACCAAGAAGTACGGCATCAAGATCACCAAGATCCTGCCCTTGGGCTACGCCAGCCCGCAGACCTACAAGTCGGTGCTCTCCGGCGAGTCCCAGCTGGGCGAGACCAGCACGACCGACGCCACGCTGGAGAGCCAGGGCCTGGTCCTCCTGACCGACGACAAGCAGATCCAGCCGGCCGAGAACCTCGTCCCTGCGGTCTCCTCGAGCTTCCTGGCCGCCCACCCCGACGTGGCTGCGCCGCTCAACGCCCTGATGGCTGCGCTGACGACGGAGAACCTGACCCAGCTCAATGCGGAGGTGTCGGTCAACCGGGAGGACCCACAGGACGTCGCGGACAAGTTCCTCGCCGACAACGGCCTGAGCTGAGCCTGTCCCTCAGCGGGGCCCGTCAGCCGGGCGGGCCCCGAGGCTGGGGGGATCTTCACGGTCGGCGGCCTCGGTCGCGTCCCAGCCCCGAGAGCCGTGTGGCTCTTCGGGCTGAGTCGGCCGGGCGCCGACCGCGTCGTTACCATGCCCGACATGCCGCCGCGACGTCGCCTCCGCACGGTCGGGCGTGCGGCCTTCGGGAGACTGCCGGGTGGGGCGCGCTCCCGCATCCTCAAGGCCGTGGGTCCCAGAGCCGGGATCTCGGGCGCGGAGGTGGGTCTCGTCTCCGTGGTGGTCGTCGTCGAGCGGGCAGACCGGGTCGAGGAGTGTCTGGCGTCGGTCCGCGGGCAGACCCACGCCCAGCTCGAGGCGGTCGTCTGCCCGGTCGGGCCGGCAGCCGCCGTCCTGCCCGCCGACCCCCGCTTCCGGGTCCGGCCGTCGTCGGAGACCTGGTTCGACGCCGCCAACCACGGGATCGAGGCCGCCGTCGGCGACTACGTGATGCTGCTCCGCGGCTGCGACCAGCTGCCGTCGCACGCCCTCGAGGTGCTGGCGGGGTCCTTGGCCGCGACCGGCTCCGACCTCGTCTCCGGGATCCTGGACCAGGCCGGTGAGCCGGAACCCTGGCTGCGGCGCGCCCAGGCCGACAGCCACGCCGAGAAGTCGACCGCACTTCCGGTGGCGGCAGAGCAGGCGGCGGACCTCACTCTCGCCAACAAGGCCTTCACCGTCGACGTCGCGCGCCGGCTGCGTCTGGTCGAGACCGACGACTGGCTGTGCTCCCCGACGCTGGCACACCTGCTGCCGGCGGCCACCGTGGACGTCCTGGACCGCCCGGTCGCCTGGTGGTCGCCCGACCGCGGCCAGCGCCCCTACGGGGCGCGGCCCAGCCCACTGCCCCTCCTCGAGGGCGCCCTGCTGCGCCGCGACCTGGTCGCCGGGGCCGTCGCCGGCTCGGTCCTGGCCGATGGCTGGCTCCGTCATTGGTACGACGTGCTCCTGCCGCGCTTCGTCGCGGACGCCGAGCGTGCGGACGAGGCGACCTGGCTGCGGTTGGTCGAGCTCGTCCACGCCCATCGCGACGTGGAGCTGCGGGCGGCATCCCGGTCGCTGCTCTGGCTGACCGGCCAGGGGCGCCGCGACGAGGTGGAGGCGCTCGCCGCCGAGCTGGCCTCGCTGGGCGACGACGTCCCCACCGAGCTGAACGAGGAAGGCGTGCCGCTCGCCCGGTGGCGCTCGGTCGACCTTCCCGCCGACGTCCGCCGGCTTGCCGAGGTGGAGACCCGACTGCGCGCCCGCGTGGTCCGCGCCCGCACGGTGCCCGAGGGCCGCCGGGTCGACCTGTTCGTCCGGGTCGAGGGCATCGACCTCGCGGAGCATCCGCTCCACGTCACGGCCGACGCCGGCGGCCAGGCGCTCGACGTGGCCCGCGGCCGCGACCTCACCGCGAACCGGTGGGCTGGGGCGCGTTACCAGTCGGCCGCCGAGGGCGCCGTGTCGGTGACCGTCCCGCACCACCTTCGCGCGGGTCACGCTGACGGCTCGGGTCGGCATCGTGGTGCGGTCCGGCACGGTCGAGGTACCGCAGGGAACCGGCCCCGCCGGCCCCGCCGGCGCCACGGGACCGCGGGTCGAAGACGTCACGCTCGACGGCGACCAGCTCGTCGTACGGCTGGACGCGGCGGCGGACGGGCTGCGGCTCCGGGGCCCGGACACCGACCTCGCCGGCGAGGCTCGCGGAGACGGCACCGTCGCCTTCGACCTGCGCCGCGATCTCTACGGGCGGCCGGCGCGGCTGCCCACCGCCGCCTACCGCCTGTACCGAGCCGACGGTCTCGGCGTCGCGTCGGCCTGGAGCGAGAGCCTCCCCGTCGAGGTGCTCGGGGACCACCACCGCCTCCGGGTCCTGCCCGGAGGCGGTGGTCCCGGCGGTCTCCACCTCGGGCCACCTCGCGCCGACGACGAGCTCGGCGCCTACGGCCAGGAGCGGCTCCGCGCGTCGTACGCCGTCGACCGGCGGCCGACCGACAGCGGGCTGTGGTACTTCGAGAGCTTCGCCGGCCGCTCCGCGACGGACACGCCGCTGGCCGTGTTCGACGAGCTGCACCGCCGGTCCCGCGAGCGGCGCGTCGCCTGGGGCGTGCTCGACCACGGCCAGTGGACGCCGGAGGGCGCCTCGCCGGTCGTGATCGGCACCCGCGCCTGGTACGACGTGCTGGCCACCGCCCGCGTCCTGGTGGTCAACACCGAGCTGGAGGAGTGGTACCGCCGCCGGCCGGACCAGCTCGTCGTGCAGTGCTTCCACGGCTACCCGTCGAAGGCGATGGGAGAGTCGCAGTGGCTCGCTCGTGATCTGCCCCCGAGCCGGGTCGCGGTGATGCGGCGCCGCAGTGTCGGCACGTGGGGCCTGATCTCCACCCCGACCCCGGAGATGACGGCCGTCTATCGCGAGCAGTACGGCTACGACGGCCCGGCCGTCGAACACGGCTACCCACGCAACGACGCGCTGCGTGGCGCGGCGGCCGGGCAGACCCGGGTCGAGACCCGCCGCCGACTCGGCATCGCTCCGGACCAGATCGCCGTGCTCTACGCACCCACGTGGCGCGACCACCTCGCCTCGCGTCCACGCGCAGCCGCGATGACCGAGCACCTCGACGTCGACGCCGCCTGCTGCGGCCCTCGGCGACACCCACGTGATCCTCCTGCGAGGACACCGCTTCCATGCGTCCGGTCGCAGTCGGCCCGGGGTCGTCGACGTCACCGACCACCCCGAGATCAACGAGCTGATCCTGGCCTCCGACGTCGCGGTGCTCGACTACTCCTCGTTGCGGTTCGACTACGCCCTCACCGGCCGGCCCATGGTCTTCCTCGTGCCCGACCTCGAGGACTACACCGGCGGCGTACGCGGCTTCCTGTTCCCGTTCACCGACACCGCGCCGGGACCGTGGGTGGGCACGACCGAGGAGGTCGTCGCACAGGTGCGTGACGTCGGGGCTCTGGCCGCCCAGTGGGCCGTGCGCGTCCGGGCGTTCGGCGAACGGTTCAACCCCTGGCAGGATGACCGCGCCGCTGCCCGGATGGTGGATCACATCGAGCGACTGCTGGCCGCCCACGGATGACGGCGCTGCCCACGAGGTCCGGTAACTTCGGCGCGGTGACACGAGTGGTTGATGTCCTCCGGCGCCAGCCGCTGCTCCAGCGAACAGCTCGCCGCGTGGCCCGCACGAAGCCGGCCCGCTTCGTCCGAGGTCGGCTGCGGCGCCCGGCCGTCAGCGTGATCGTGCCGTTCTACAACGTCGAGGCCTACCTGGCGGAGTGCCTGGACTCCGTGCTCGCCCAGGACTTCGAGGACTTCGAGGTGCTCCTCGTCGACGACGGGTCCCCGGACGGCTCGCGGGCCATCGCAGAGGGCTACGTGCGTCGCGACCCGCGTCTGAGGCTCCTCACGCGACCCAACGGGGGGCTCGGTGCGGCCCGGAACACCGGCGTACGGGCAGCGCGAGGCGAGTTCCTCACCTTCGTCGACTCCGACGACCTCTTGCCTCCGGGCGCGCTCCGCGTCCTGGTCGCGAGTGCCCGTCGCACCGGGTCCGACGTGGTGACCGGTGCTGTCGAGCGTTTCGACAGTGTGAGCACCTGGACCCCGGACTGGGTCGCCGAGGTGCATCAGGAGCCTCGAGAACGGATTCGTGTCTCGCAGTTCCTGCCTCTGCTCCGCAACCTCTACACCTGGAACAAGCTGTTCCGGCGTGACTTCTTCCTGCGGCAGGGCCTGTGGTTTCGCGAGGGAGTGGCCTACGAGGACCAACCGATCATCACGCAGCTGTACGCCCGCGCCGGCGCCATCGACGTCCTGACCGACATCGTGTACGCGTACCGGGCTCGTGACGACAAGAGCTCGATCAGCCAGCAGACAGCCTCGCTGGCCGACCTCAGGCACCGGGTGGAGGCCTGGGAGATCAGCCGCCGCGTGCTTCGGGCCGAGGCATCCCCGGAGGTGTATCACGGGTGGCTTCAGACGCTCTTCGACGCTCACTTCCATTGGTATCTGCGGAGCCCCGGTGTCGCTGACCAGACCTACTGGGACGAGCTGGTCCGCGCCGTCCGGTCGCTCGCTGCCGACGCCCCGGAGGAGATCTGGCGCGCCGCCGCGCCCGCCCGCCGGGTCCTGATCACCCTCGCCGTCCAGAACCGCCGCGAGGACGCTCGCGAGTTCGTCGGCCGGGGCGCGTTCAAGACCGAGCAGTGGCCGTCGCGCGTCGCTGAGGACGGCGTCTACCTCGAGCTCCCACTGCACGACGATCCTCTGCTCGACCCGGAGCTCTTCCGCCTCGACCCCGACCGACTCGTGCTCGCGCACGCCGTCGAGAACCTGCACTTCCAGCCGCAGGCCGACGGGACCGTCGAGTGTCTGATGTCGGGGTGGGCGTACGTGCGAAAGATCGACCTCGCCCACCACGACGCACAGGTCGAGCTGGTCCTGCGCAACGAGCGCACCGGCGACCTCACCGTGATCCCATCGAGCGGCCCTTCGCGGACTGTCTTCCCGCCGCCTGTCGACGACCAGTGGTGTGACTACCGACCGGGCACGTTCGCCGTCGCCCTGCCCCTCTCCATGCTGGCGGACTCGGGGCGGCAGGGCGATGCCTGGGGCGCCGCCCTCCGGGTGCACGTGGCGGGCTTCACGGTCTCCCGCACCATCACCCGGCTGGTGCGCTCGGGCTCGGCCGGCGCCATCCCCGCGGCCGGGCTCCCCGATGGCGGTCGGCTGATCGCCGCTTGGCGCTTCGGCAGACAGCTGGTGTTCCAGGTCGACCGTGCCGGCGTCCGCGTCAGCGACCTCGCGCTGACGGGCCGCCACCTGTCGGGGAGCCTCACCGGCGCCGCCGCCGAGGACGTCGGGACCGTGACCGTCTCCGGCCCTGGGGGTCGGCCCACCGCACCGGTGGTCGACGGCAGGTTCACACTCGCCGTCCCGCGGGTGGAGCCACTTCCGCCGGGCGCCCGCGCGGAGTGGACGGTAGCGGGGCTGGACGCGTCGGGCACCCGGCGTCCGCTGGTTCCCGCCGCTGGCGGGCTCAGCGATGCCGAGGTCCAGACGCGCCGCTCCTGGCTGCGGGTCCAGACAGACCGAAACGGTGTGCTCGTGGTGACCGAGCAGTCCCTCGTCGGTGTCGCCGAGAGCGTCGACGTACCCGGCGAGCAGGTCCGGGTCCGGGGCCGGGTCCTCGGCCCCGGCGTCAGCGCCGTGCGGGTGCGCACCCGACACAAGAAGGCCGTCTCCGAGACGGGCCCTCTGCCGGTGGTCGATGGGCGGTTCGAGGCCGTGCTCGATCTGCGCCACCACGTGTACCGGTTCGGGGAGAGACCCCTGCCGACAGGCGACCACGACATCTCGGTCCTGGCCACCGTCGGGACGTCGACTCACGAGGTGCCGCTCGAGGTCTCCGCCGACCTGGGTGCCTCGCTGCCGGTCCGCATCGCCACCGTCCAGCACGAGGGGCGAGTGGTCCGAGGCCCCGACGGGATCACGAGGATCACGATGCAGCGCCCGTTGGGTGAGGAGGCTCGGGGCCAGTTTCCTCAGCACGTCCTGCGTCGGGCAGCGGCGGGAGGCCCGGCGGAAGGCGTCCCGGCGGGCTCTGCTCGTGCGCTCCTACTTCGGGGAGCTCGCGACCGACAGCGGGGTCTCGGTGCAGCACGAGCTACGACGCCGTGGGTCCGACCTGCCGGTCTACTGGGCTGTCCAGGATCACGCTGTCGTCGTGCCCGACGGTGGTATCCCGGTGATCGTGAACTCCGCGGAGTGGTACGACCTGATGGGGTCGGTGACCTACTACCTGGACAACATGTTCCAGCCTGACTTCCACCGCAAACCCGAGGGACAGGTCCTCGTGCAGACCTTCCACGGTTACCCGTTCAAGCAGATGGGCCATCCGCATTGGGAGAACCTCGGCTTCTCCCAGGCGTTGATCGACTCCTACGACCGCCGCGCCGTCCGACTGGGACTACCTCGTCTCGCCCGCCACCTATGCGACTCCGCTGCTCACCCGCGACTTCGCCTACCACGGCGATGTGCTCGAGATCGGCTACCCGCGCAACGACGTGCTGCTCTCCCCTCGGGGTGAAGCGCTCCGCGAGACCGTCCGCACGTCCCTGGGGTTGCGACCCGACCAGACGGCCGTGCTCTACGCCCCGACCTTCCGCGACTACATGTCAGCCGACGACAGTCGCGCCGCGATGCCGACGTTCTTCGACTTCGCCCGTGCCCACGAACGTCTCGGTGACGACGTGGTCGTCCTGGTCCGCGGCCACGCCTTCAACGCCCGGACCAAGCATCGGATCGGTCACCTCCCCGGCACCATCGACGTGACCGACTATCCCGAGGTCTCCGATCTCTGTCTCGCCGCGGACGCTGCAGTCGTGGACTACTCGTCCCTGCGCTTCGACTTCGGGGTCACGGGCAAGCCGATGATCTTCCACGTTCCCGACCTGGAGCTCTACCGCGACAGTCGAGGCTGGCTCTTCGACTTCGAGCCGACGGCACCCGGTCCGCTGGCGTCGACCACCGACGAGGTCGTGGACGCGATCCTGGATCTCCCGGGGGTCGTGCGCCGGCACTCCGCGGCCTACCAGCGCTTTCGCGACGACTATCTCGACCTGGACGACGGCCAGGCCGCGGCTCGACTGGTCGAGGCAGTGTTCGTGCCGCGGGGCGACGCATGACAGACTTCCCGTCTCTTCACCGCGCGTGGCGACTTCCCCGGAAGTCGGACGACATGTCCCGTGCTCACCGGTGCGCCCGAAGGAGCCTGACGTGACCACGCTCGTCCTCATCACCGGCACTGGTCGCAGCGGGACCAGCACGATGTCGGGCACGTTCCATCACCTCGGTCTCCACGTGCCAGGGCCGCATCTGGGTGCCGACGAGTCCAACCCGAAGGGCTTCTTCGAGTCCAGATGGGCGGTGCGGTTCCACAAGGAGCTTCTCGCGCGAGCGGGCATCAACGACTTCGACAGCCGTCCCGACGCCATCGACCTCGCTCAGCGTGCGGTGACCGACGAGCTGCGTGCGCGTCTGCGCGGGTTCCTCGAGCAGAAGTCCGAGGGACACGACCAGATCGTCGTCAAGGACCCCCGGTCGGTCTGGGCACAACGCCTGTGGCGCGAACAGGCGGCCGAGGTCGGCCTCGACATCCGCTACGTCTCGATGCTTCGTCACCCGGCCGAGGTGATCGGTAGCCGGAGCACCTACTACGCCAACCGCAAGGACGAGGCGGCGCAGCGATCCTACGAGACGTTCAGCGTCGCGCGCTGGATCAACGGCTCGGTGGTCAGTGAGCGGGAGACGCGCGGCGAGAGGCGCGCGTTCGTCGCCTACGAGGACCTCCTCACCGACTGGCGCCAGGTGTTGGTCCGGCTCGCGAGCGACCTCGACCTCACCTACGACGTGGACGTCGCCGGCGGAGCGGCTTCCCCGGTGGACGACTTCATCGACCCGGATCTGCGCCGTCACCGTGTCACGTGGGCCGAGCTCCGGGCTCCAGAGACGTTGACCGCGATCGCCGAACGGGTGTGGGCCGATCTCCGCACCCTGGAGCGTGCGCACGGAGCAGACGCGTCCGCCTCCGCTGATCTCGACGCCCTGGCCGAGGTCTACGCAGAGGTGTTCACCACCTCGGTGGACATCGCTCACGATGCCGTCGAGTCCGAACGCCGCCAGATCCTCGACAAGGCGAGGAAGCAGCCAGGAGCCGTCGAGTCGTCCGCACCCGGGTCCGCGAGACGACCCCCCGCGCCGAGTGGACGGACCACCGTCGACGACATGCCCGTCGGCGAGGTCGGCGGGCGTGACCTGGTGAAGGTCATCGCGGCCCGTGCCAGGCGGAAGCTGCGCCGCGGCTGAACCGGTGAGGCCACGGCGCGCCTGGCGAGGGTGCTCGCGTCGGCGCGATCCGGCACCGTCAGTCGAACGGGTCGTCCTTGCGGATGTCGACCACGTGCCCGGTGAGCCCGGAGATCATCACGTTGAGCGAGGCCCGTGCCACCACCTCCGGCTCGAGCAGGGAGCCTGCGGGCTCGACGCCGAAGGCCTTCGTCCGCATCGGCGTGGCGGTCCGCTCCGGGTTGATGCAGTTGACGCGCACCTTGTCCGCCGCCCACTCGTCGGCGAGTGCCTGCGTGAGGTTGACGGTGGCGGCCTTCGCCGAGGAGTAGAGGCTGTAGCCGCTGCGGCCACGGGTGTAGGAGCTGGACGTGAACAGGGTGAGCGAGCCGCAGGTCTCCTTCAGGTGTGGGTGGAAGACCTGCGCGATCAGGATCGGTGCCAGGTAGTTGACCTCGGTGGCGGCGTAGATCATCTCCTCGCTGGTGTCGATCAGCTCGCCGCGGGGCAGGACCCCGGCAGCATTGACGACGAAGTCGACGCGTCCGGTCGCCTCGAGCACCGCGCGTGAGGCAGCCACCAGGTCCTCGCGCCGCTCGACATGGGTGTTGGTCGACGACCGGCTGAAGGAGAAGACGGTGGCCCCGAGGCGATCGGCGAGTGCCGCGATGTCCGCGCCGATGCCGTAGCTGCCACCGAAGGCGACGACGGTCCGGCCCTCCAGCCGCTCGCGGTACTCCGCGTCGGTGAGCGTGGCCGGTGTGTCGTTCCCCGTCAGCTGGAAGAGCTTGTCGGCGAGATAGACGTCGATCGGGTCGGTCACCTTCATGTTGCGTTCCTCGCCCTGGACCACCCAGATCGGCTCGTCGGGCAGGTAGCGGAGGACCACCGCGCAGTCGTCCGTGGCGACGAAGCCGGGGTCGCCGGCCGCCAGTGCGTAGGCCCGCTTGATCACCGACGACCGGAACGCCTGGGGCGTCTGCCCGCGTCGGAGCGAGGCACGGAGCGGCACGTCCTGGATCACGTTGTCGTCGCCGACCCGGATGATCGTGTCCGCCGACGGGATGGCGACGTCGACCGCCGGGTAGTGATCGAGCGCGTCGAAGCACTCACCGATGATGCGCTGCGACACCAGGGGCCGTACGGCGTCGTGGAAGAGCACCTTGCACTCCTCGCTGCCGAGGCTCTCGAGCGCCCGCATGGTCGTCTCGTTGCGGGTCTCGCCGCCCTCGAGGATCGCAGTCACCTTGTCGTAGCCGCCTCCGCGCACGATCGCGCGGACGGCGTCGAGGTGTCCGGCCGTCATCATCACCGTGATCGAGTCGACCATCGGGTGGGCGTGCAGCGCCGCCAGCGAGTGCTCGAGGATGGTCTTCCCCGCGACCCTGATCAGCTGCTTGGGGATGTCGAGCCCCATCCTGATGCCGATCCCCCCGGCGAGCAGGACGGCCACGTTGCGGGCACGGTCGGTGCTCGGAACCATGGCGGCATCCTGTCAGACCTGATCGGTGGCCCGGTCGGCCGTGGTCTGTGTCCGGTCGGCGCCGTCGGTCGGAGTCTCGATGAGGTTCACGCCGACGCAGGACGCGGCGCACGACGCACCGTCTAGAGTGCTGCCCTCGACGCGACGAGAGGCGGTCCTGCATGTCAGGGAGCACGCGCCCGGTGCCCCCGGGCACCCGCCTGCTGCACATCGGACCCCAGAAGACCGGGAGCACGGGCATCCAGTCCGCCTTCCACGCCGCTCGGGACGAGCTCGGCTCGTACGGCGTCCACTACGCGACGCTGGGCGGTGTCCGACCGGCTGTCGCGGGATGGGCTTTCGGGTTGAAGGGCCAGCCGTCCGGGGGGATCCGACCGCCCATGAAGTACTGGGACGCGCTCGTAGCGCAGGTCGCAGCCAGCCAGGCCGACCGGGTGTTGGTGAGCAACGAGGACTTCGCACGCGCGACTCCGGGCCAGATTCCCGAGCTCCTCGACGCCTTCGGCGGGCGTGATCGGACCCGCGTCGTCCTCGTGGCTCGACGACTCGACCTCTTCCTCGCGTCCCAGTGGCAGGAGCGCATCAAGTCCGGCGACCAGCGGGCGTACGACGAGTGGTTGCGCGTCGTGCTCGACCGGGACAGTGAGGAGCCTTCGTGGGACCGACGGAACGTGTGGCGTTCCCACGACCTCGAGCTGTTGGTGACCCGCTGGGCCGAGCACATCGACATCGACCGCATCACCGTCATCGTGATGGACGAAGCGGACCGGCGGCAGCTTCCCGCCGCCTTCGAACGACTTCTCGGTCTGCCCGCCGACACCGTCCGTCCCGTCCCGTCCCGTAGCAATCGCGGCCTCACCTGGGGTGAGTGTGAGATGTTCCGCGGGATCAACGAGGCGTTCGCCGAGCGGGGCTGGCCCAAGCACGTCCGCCGCCGGCTGATCCGCAACCCCGTCCTGCGCGACCTGCGAGAGCGGACTCCGCCGTCCGGCCCGCGGCGTCCGCCCCTGCCCGACTGGGCTCTGGGCACGCTTCGCGACCTCAACGCGGACCGGATCGACTGGCTGGCCGGGAGCGGGGTGGACCTGATGGGCGACCTCGACGGCCTCCGCCTGCCCCCCGACCTGGAGACGGCCTCCGACCCGTTCCCGGAGCCGAGGATCCCCCGCGAGGCGGTGGGCCACGTGGTGATGGCCCTGGTCGCCGCCGCGCTCGCGGCCGAGGAGGCCAGGGAGGCACACGTCGGCGACATCGGCTTCGACGACGACGACAAGGGCGCCGAGGTCGAGTAGCCCAGGTCACACTCCGCACGGTTACGGCGCTGCGGCCTCGCGGCGTAGATTGAACGTGTTCCACACCGTGTGGTACCCACACCGGCCCTCGTCCGAGGGTGGTCGGAGGGACCTGAACGCAAGGAAACCCATGACCCCACTCCGGGTGGGCGTGATCGGCGCCGGCAGGGTCGGCGCCGTCCTCGCCTCGGCGCTACGCTCCCGCGGCCACCAGATCGTCTCGGTGGCCGGTGAGTCCGACGCCTCTCTCCGTCGCATCCACGACCTGCTGCCGGGGGTGCTCGTCGAGAAGCCGACGGCGGTCGCCCGTTCGTGCGACGTGCTCCTGCTGACGGTGCCCGACGACATGCTCGAGAACGTCGTCACCCAGCTCGCCGCGAGCGGCGCGCTGCACGCCGGCCAGTACGTCGCGCACACCAGCGGGAGCCATGGCCTGCGGGTGCTCGAGGCGGCGCGGCTGGTCGGTGCCCGCCCGGTCGCCCTGCACCCCGCGATGACGTTCACCGGCACGGCCCGCGACCTCGACCGGCTGCCCGAGTGCGTCTTCGGCGTGACCGCCGGTCCGGCAGAGCGCGACTGGGTCGAGCAGGTGGTGGGCGACCTCGGCGGCCACGTCACGTGGGTGGCCGAGGAGCACCGCAGCCTCTACCACGCCGGGCTCGCCCACGGCGCCAACCACCTCGTCACCCTGGTCTCCCAGGCGATGGAGCTGCTGAGCCGGGCCGGTGCCGACGACCCGGCCGCGATCCTGCGCCCCCTGCTGGAGGCCTCGCTCGACAACGCCCTGACCGACGGCGACGCGGCCTTGACCGGTCCGATCGTCCGCGGCGACGTCAACACGGTGCGCGCCCACCTCGCGGAGATCGCCGCGACCGCGCCCGACACCCTGGCCTCCTACCTCGCTCTCGCCCACGACACCCTCGACCGGGTCGTGACGGACGGTCGCGTCCTGCCGATCCGGGCGGCCACGATGCGCCGGGTGCTCGATGACGCGCTGGCCGGTGCCGACCGCCCAGCGACCGTGCAGCCCCGCCGTACGTTCTTGCGATGAGCTCCCAGCCCTTCCTCGCGTCCACGCGCGAGGAGCTGTCGGCCGCGCTCGCGCCGCATCGCCGGTCGGGAGAGACGGTGGCGCTCGTGCCGACGATGGGCGCCCTCCACGAGGGTCACGCGTCGCTCCTGCGCGCGGCTCGGGAGGCGGCGGGCCCCGGGCCGGTGGTCACCTCGATCTTCGTCAACCCTCTGCAGTTCGCGCCAGGGGAGGACCTGGACCGCTACCCGCGCACGTTCGAGGCCGACCTCGACCTGTGTGGCCGCGAGGGCGTCGACGTGGTGTTCGCGCCCGCCTCTGCGGAGGTCTACCCGGGCGGGGAGCCGCTGGTCACCGTGGAGCCGGGGCCGCTCGCCGCCGACCTCGAGGGCGCCTCGCGGCCGGGGCACTTCCGCGGCGTGCTGACGGTGGTCGCGAAGCTCTTCGGTCTGACCCGCCCCGACCTGGCGATGTTCGGCGAGAAGGACTACCAGCAGCTGGTCCTGGTACGCCGGATGAGCCGTGACCTGTGCCTCGGCGTCGACGTCGTCGGGGTGCCCACCGTGCGGGAGGCCGACGGGCTCGCCCTGTCCAGCCGCAACCGCTACCTCGGTCCCGAGGACCGACGCCGGGCAGCAGCCCTGTCTCGGGCGCTGAGGGCGGCCCGGGATCGCGGAGCCGCCGGCGCGACCAGGGCACGGGCAGCCGCCGCCGCGGAGCTCGAGGCCGAGCACATCGAGCCCGACTACCTCGAGATCCGTACGCCGGACCTCGCCGCGGTCGACCCGTCCACCGAGGGTCCGGTCGAGGCTCGGATCCTGGTGGCCGCCCGGGTCGGGAGCACCCGGCTCATCGACAACCTGCCGCTCACCCTGGGCGCGACGGAGTGAGGTCGCGGTGGCGCGCTGACCGGGCCGTGGAAAGCGCGGAACGGCTCGACCCGACCGCCGGACGGCTCGGCGTCCCGGCGTCGTGCCCCGCGTCGAGCAGTAGCCTCCTGCCGTGGACCCCAGCCCTGTGACCGCACCGCGCGTGGTCCGTCGGCTGGCGGCACCCGAACCCGGCTGGTCGGTCACCGCCGACGTCGTGGTGATCGGGTCCGGCATCGCCGGGCTGACGGCCGCACTGCGGCTCCGGGGCAGCGTCGCTCGCGTGCTGGTCGTGACCAAGGACGTGCTCGATGCGGGCTCGACGCAGTGGGCGCAGGGCGGCATCGCGGCGGCGCTCGGTCCCGGCGACACCCCCGCCCAGCACGAGCGCGACACCCTGGTGGCCGGTGCCGGCGCCTGCGACCTGGACGCCGTGCGTGCGCTGGTCAGCGAGGGTCCCGAGGCAGTGCGCGAGCTGATCGCCCTCGGCGCGAACTTCGACCTCCACCCCGACGGTGAGCTCAGCCTGACCCGCGAGGGAGGGCACCACCGCGACCGCATCGCCCATGCCGGAGGCGACGCCACCGGGGCCGAGATCCAGCGCGCCCTGATCGCGGCGGTGGCCCACGCACCCGAGATCGAGGTGATCGAGCACGCCTTGGCGGTCGACCTGCTGCTCGCCGACGACGGCGCCGTGGCCGGCGTGACGCTGCACGTGATGGGCGAGGGACAGCACGACGGCGTCGGCGCCGTGCGCTGCCGCGCCGTCGTCCTCGCGAGCGGCGGCCTCGGTCAGGTGTTCTCCCAGACCACCAACCCCGCCGTCGCCACCGGCGACGGGATGGCACTGGCCTACCGGGCGGGCGCGGACCTGCGCGACCTCGAGTTCGTCCAGTTCCACCCGACGGTGATGTGGCTGGGCCCCGACTCCCGCGGGCAGCAGCCGCTGATCTCGGAGGCCGTTCGCGGTGAGGGGGCCTTCCTGGTCGACTGGGACGGCGACCGGTTCATGCAGGGGGTCCACGAGCTGGCCGACCTGGCGCCCCGCGACGTGGTCGCGAAGGCGATCACGCGGCGGATGATCGAGTCCGGACATCCGCACCTGTGGCTCGACGCCCGCCACCTGGGCCAGGACGCGACGGCTGGGAGCCCAGCGAGCGGGTCGAGCTTCTGGGAGAGGCGCTTCCCCACCATCTTGGCCACCTGCCGGCGATACGGGGTCGACCCGGTCACCGAGCTGATCCCGGTCGCGCCGGCCTGCCACTACGCCTCGGGAGGTGTCGCGACGGATCTGTGGGGACGCTCGAGCGTCCCCGGGCTCTACGCCACGGGCGAGGTCGCCTGCTCGGGAGTCCACGGCGCCAACCGGCTCGCCTCCAACTCGCTGCTCGAGGGCCTGGTCTTCTCACGCCGGATCGCCGAGGTGCTGCCCGCCGAGCTCAGGCCGTGGCGCGACCCGGCCGCGGACCGACGCCCGGCGTCCCTCGTCGACGCCGGCGTCCGGCGGACCCTGCAGGAGGAGATGACCGCGCGGGTCGGCGTGCTGCGCAGGCGTGACGGTCTGGTCGCCGCGATCGCACGGATCGACGAGCTCACGGCCACGCCCGCCGGGATCGTCGGCCAGGACGCATGGGAGACGACCAACCTGGTCACGGTCGGCGCGCTGCTCGCCGATGCCGCGCTGCGACGCGAGGAGACCCGAGGGTCCCACTGGCGCGAGGACTTCCCGGACCGGGACGACGTCACGCAGGCGGGGCACCACGACTGGTGGATCGGCGACGACGGCCCGACCGGGGCGTTCCGGCCCGCGGCGCCGACGGACGCGGTGGCCGACGAGGTACCGGCGTGACGCCCCACGACGCGCTACCTGCGCTGCTCGACGAGCTGCGCGAGGCGGGTCTCGACCCCGACGCGGTCCTCGAGGCCGTGGACGCCGCCCTGGCGGAGGACCTGCCGGGCGAGGCGGTCGACGTCACGAGCGTCGCGACCATCCCGGCCGAGGCGCGAGGCGAGGGCGTGTTCGCCGCGCGCGAGCCGGGTGTGGTCGCCGGACTGGGCGTGGCCGCGCTGGTGTTCCTCCGGGTCGACGCCGGGGTCGAGATCGCCGACCGGGTGCACGACGGAGCGCGGGTGGCGACAGGCGACGTCGTGATGCGGGTGACCGGGCCGACGCGGTCCCTGCTCACCGCCGAGCGCACCGCCCTCAACTTCGCCTCCCACCTCTCCGGCGTCGCGACCGCGACCTCCCACTGGGTGCAGGCGCTGGTCGGGACCCGCAGTCGGGTGCTCGACACCCGCAAGACGCTCCCTCGCCACCGTGCTCTCCAGAAGTACGCCGTGCGGTGCGGTGGCGGGACCAACCACCGGTTCTCGCTGTCCGACCTGGCGATGGTCAAGGACAACCACGTCGTGGCCGCCGGGGGCGTGGTCCCGGCCTACCAGGCCGTCCGAGCTGCGTACCCGGACCTCCCGGTCGAGGTCGAGGTCACCGACCTCGCCCAGCTCGCCGAGCTCCTCGAGGTCGGTTGCGATCGGATCCTGCTCGACAACATGGACGCCCCGACGATGGCGGAGGCCGTGCGTCTGACGGCCGGGCGTGCGACGCTCGAGGCATCCGGGGGGCTGACCCTCGAACGGGCTCGTGAGGTGGCGGAGACCGGCGTGGACTTCATCTCGGTCGGGGCGCTGACGCACTCGGTCAAGGTCTTCGACCTGGGGTTGGACCTGCGATGACCACCGACCACGTCACCCTGCTGGCAGCCGACATCGGCAACAGCCACACGGTGCTCGGGCTGGTCCGCGGCGGCGAGGTCTCCGCCGAGTGGCGCGTCGCGACGGTCGAGTCCCGCACCGCCGACGAGTGGTCGGTCCTGATCCGCGGCCTGCTGGGTGACCTCGAGGGGCAGGTGGGTGGCATCGCGGTCTGCGCCACCGTCCCGTCGGTGCTGCAGGAGTGGCGCACGATGCTCGCCGACCACTTCGGCTCTCTGCGCAGCGTCGTGGTCGAGCCGGGCGTCCGGACCGGGGTGCCGGTGCTCACCGACCACCCGCGCGAGGTCGGCACCGACCGGATCGTGAACGCGCTGGCCGTGGCGACCCGCTATGGCGGCCCGGCCGTCGTGGTCGACTTCGGCGGTACCGCGACGACTTTCGACGTGGTGAATGCCCAGGGACAATACATCGGCGGGGCGATATCGCCGGGAATCGAGATATCGCTCGACGCTCTCGAACGCAGGGGCGCGCAATTGCGCATGGTCGAATTACGGCGGCCCCGCACCGTGATAGCCCGCAACACCGTCGAGGCCCTCCAGTCGGGAATGGTGTTCGGGGTCGCCAGCCAGGTCGACGGAATTGTCGCGAAGATGATCGAGGAGCTCGAGGTCGAGACGCGTGAGGTATCGGTCGTCGCGACGGGCTACCTCGCGCCGCTCGTGGTCGACGAGTGCCGCTGCTTCACCGCGCATGAGCCGTGGCTCACCCTCCAGGGGCTGGAGCTGGTGTACGTCCGCAACACCTGACCTCGAGTGCCGCAATGCCGCTCGACAATTGCGGCGCGGGAGCCTGGAATGCACAGACCGAGGGTGCCGTGTGGCTCCGCTCCGGTCGTCCCGCTATCTTTGTGCCGAAAGCACCGCAGAACGACACGAATTGTCGGTGCTCCATCATCTTCGAAAGGCAGGCACCACATGGCGCAGAAAGTCCACATCACTCTCGAGGACGACCTCGACGGTGGCGAGGCGACCGAGACCGTGACCTTCGGCCTCGACGGCCGCAGCTATGAGATCGACCTCAACGACAAGAACGCCGCGAAGCTGCGCGACGCGCTCGCCCCCTACGTCGGCGCGGCCCGCCGCTCCGGGGGACGCTCGGGCTCGGGCGCCAAGCGGCACACCCAGGTGGGCCCGAGTGCCCGCGAGATCCGCGACTGGGCCCGCTCCAACGGCCACAAGGTGCCCGATCGCGGCCGGATCCCCTCCGACGTACGGGAGGCCTTCGAAGCGGCCCACTAGATCCTCGGGGATCGAGGCGGTCGGGACTTCGGCCGAGGAACCCGCCGCGGGTCCCGGGCACCGTCGCGCAGGCCGTGGACGCCGGGTCCGATCAAGCCTGCACAGGCTCGCTCGCCTCCTTCGGCTGCTCGATCAGTTCGCTGTGAGCGGACGAGGTTCCCTGCGCGCTGGGAACACGTAGGCTGGGGCACCAGTTGGAACAGTCGACGGCCCGACCCCACGAGGTCGGGCGTCGTCTGGTTTTCCGTTGGCGGGTGCGCGTGCATCCGCAAAGAGGAGCGATAGGCATGTTCGAGCGGTTCACTGACCGAGCCCGGCGGGTGGTCGTGCTGGCCCAGGAAGAGGCCCGCATGCTCTCCCACAACTACATCGGGACCGAGCACATCCTGCTCGGCCTGATCCACGAGGGCGAGGGTGTCGCCGCCAAGGCTCTGGAGAGCCTCGACATCTCGCTCGAGGCCGTCCGTGCGCAGGTCGAGGAGATCATCGGCCAGGGCCAGCAGGCGCCCAGCGGCCACATCCCCTTCACACCGCGCGCCAAGAAGGTGCTCGAGCTGTCGCTGCGCGAGGCGCTGCAGCTCGGCCACTCCTACATCGGCACCGAGCACATCCTGCTCGGCCTGATCCGCGAGGGCGAAGGCGTCGCCGCCCAGGTCCTGCAGAAGCTCGGCGCCGACCTCAACCGCGTCCGGCAGCAGGTGATCCAGCTGCTGAGCGGCTTCCAGGGCAAGGAGCAGTCCGGCGCTCAGGCCGCCACCGCCGGCGCTCCGGCCGACACCCCGTCCTCGTCGTTGGTGCTCGATCAGTTCGGCCGCAACCTGACGCAGGACGCGCGGGAGTCCAAGCTCGACCCGGTGATCGGGCGCGAGCAGGAGATCGAGCGCGTCATGCAGATCCTGTCCCGCCGGACGAAGAACAACCCCGTGCTGATCGGGGAGCCCGGCGTCGGCAAGACCACGATCGTCGAGGGTCTGGCCCAGGACATCGTCCGCGGCAACGTGCCCGAGACGCTCAAGGACAAGCAGATCTACACCCTCGACCTCGGTGCCCTGGTGGCCGGGTCGCGCTACCGCGGCGACTTCGAGGAGCGACTGAAGAAGGTCCTCAAGGAGATCCGCACTCGCGGCGACATCGTGCTGTTCATCGACGAGATCCACACCCTCGTCGGAGCCGGCGCCGCCGAGGGCGCGATCGACGCGGCGTCGATCCTCAAGCCGATGCTGGCCCGAGGTGAGCTGCAGACCATCGGCGCCACCACGCTCGACGAGTACCGCAAGTACCTCGAGAAGGACGCCGCTCTCGAGCGGCGCTTCCAGCCGATCCAGGTCGCTGAGCCCTCGATCGCCCACACCATCGAGATGCTCAAGGGCCTGCGCGACCGCTACGAGGCCCACCACCGGGTCACGATCACCGACGAGGCGCTGGTCTCCGCGGCGACGCTGGCCGACCGCTACATCTCCGACCGGTTCCTGCCCGACAAGGCCATCGACCTGATCGACGAGGCCGGCTCGCGGCTGCGCATCCGCCGGATGACGGCGCCCGCCGACCTCCGGGAGTACGACGACAAGATCGCCGAGGTGCGGCAGCGCAAGGAGGCCGCCATCGACGGCCAGGACTTCGAGGCGGCCGCGCGTCTGCGCGACGAGGAGAAGCAGCTGACCGCGAAGAAGCTCGAGCGCGAGAAGCAGTGGCGCGCCGGCGACCTCGACGAGGTCGCGGAGGTCGACGAGGAGCTGATCGCCGAGGTGCTCGCCGTGGCGACCGGCATCCCGATCGTGAAGCTGTCGGAGGAGGAGTCCTCGCGGCTGCTCAAGATGGAGGACGAGCTCCACAAGCGCGTCATCGGCCAGGACCAGGCGGTGGCCGCGCTCAGCCGAGCCATCCGCCGTACCCGTGCGGGCCTGAAGGATCCCAAGCGTCCGGGCGGCTCGTTCATCTTCGCCGGTCCGTCCGGTGTCGGTAAGACGTGGCTGTCCAAGACGCTCGCGGAGTTCCTCTTCGGCGACGAGGACGCGCTGATCCAGCTCGACATGAGCGAGTACAGCGAGAAGCACACGGTCTCGCGGCTGTTCGGATCGCCTCCGGGCTACGTCGGCTACGAGGAGGGCGGACAGCTCACCGAGAAGGTGCGCCGCAAGCCGTTCTCCGTGGTCCTCTTCGACGAGGTCGAGAAGGCCCACCCCGACATCTTCAACAGCCTGTTGCAGATCCTGGAGGAAGGTCGCCTGACCGACTCCCAGGGCCGGGTCGTGGACTTCAAGAACACCGTGATCATCATGACGACCAACCTCGGCACCAAGGACATCGCCAAGGGCCAGAACCTCGGCTTCGCCCAGAGTGCCGACACGGCCGGCTCCTACGAGCGGATGAAGAACAAGGTGCAGGAGGAGCTCAAGCAGCACTTCCGGCCGGAGTTCCTCAACCGGGTCGACGAGATCATCGTGTTCCCGCCGCTGTCGCGTGAGCAGATCATCCACATGGTCGACAACATGATCGCCTCGGTGGAGCTGCGCCTGAAGGACCGCGACATGTCCCTCGAGCTCACCCAGAGCGCCAAGAACCTGTTGGCCGAGCGCGGCTTCGACCCGGTCCTGGGTGCCCGCCCGCTGCGCCGCACGGTGCAGCGTGAGATCGAGGACGTCCTCGCCGAGAAGATGCTCTACGGCGAGGTCGGCCCCGGCCAGATCGTGCTGGTCGACGTCGAGGGCGAGGGCTCGACCGCGAGCTTCACGTTCTCCGGTCAGAAGGTCGGCGAGCTGCCCGACCTGCCGCCGTTCGAGACCGTCGCCGTCGAGCCGCCGAGCGGCCCGGCCGGCCGCGGTGAGGGCGAGGACGAGACGCCCGGCCCGACCGACGTGGAGAAGGCGAGCGGGACCGACTGACGAGTCCCAGACGAAGGCCCGGCCGCAGCGCGGCCGGGCCTTCGCCTTCCCGGGGGCTGAGGTCCGTCGTCACCGCGCCCGGCAACGGCGGACGAGGTCAGTGAGCCGCGTGCAGGTTGAGCACGACCACGCCGACGACGATCAGCAGCAGCGCGAAGAGCTTCACGCTGTCCAGGCGTTCCCCGAGCACCAGCGCACCCACGAGAGCGATCGTGGCCGTGCCCAGGCCCGACCACACGGCGTACGCCACGGACACCGACATCTGGCGCACGACGACGGCGAGCAGCCAGATCGAGAGCGCATAGCCTCCGAGCACCACCAGCGACCACGGGAGGTCGTGGAATCCCCGTGTCTTCGGCAGGATGGTGGTGGCGCCGACCTCGATGCCGACAGCGGCCAGGAGGACGACGAACGGGCTGAACATGAGACTCACTCCAAGTGATTGTGTGTAGCGGTTGCTACAGTCCTTACTGTAGCGAGTGCTACAACACGGATCAAACCGATAGCGAGGAGGTGTGCTGATGGCCACACGGCGTGAGGAGCTGGCCGAGGCCGCCACCGACTACGCCGTCGAGCACGGGTTGATCGGGCTCAGCCTCCGGCCTCTGGGAGAGGCGCTCGGCACCAGCGACCGGATGCTGCTCTACCACTTCCGCGACAAGGACGACCTCGTCGCGACGATCCTGCGGACCTCTGCGGCCCGCTCGGTGCTCAGCATCCGCGCCCTGCCGCCCTCGCGCGACCTGCGCTCGGCCGTCCTCGACCTCTGGCGGGCCAGCACCTCCAGCCCCCTGGCGGCCTGCCAGCGCCTCTACGTCGAGGCGGCGTCCCTCGGGATCTTCGGTCATGAGCCCTACGCGACCGAGGTGCGCGGGGCGAACGCGATCTGGATGCGGGCACTCGCGGACCACTTCGCCGGCGTGGGGCTCAGCGCGTCGGCAGCGCGCCAGGCCGCGAACCTCGTGGACGCCGCGTTCATGGGGCTCCAGCTCGACCAGCCCCTGGACTCCCGCGCCCAGCAGCGGCGGACGGTCGGCGACCTGGCCGACGCGGTCGCCGCGCGGTGGGGCCCGGAGGACGACTAGGCAGGCAGGGCGTAGCCGTTGCCGCTCGGCACCAGCAGACCGTCGGTCACGAGTGCCGCCAGGCAGCGTTGTCGTTGCTCCGGCTCCGGCCAGGCCCGCTCCATCGCCCGGCTCGGCACGGAACCCTCGGCGTCCCGCGCCAGGGCCATCAGCCGGCCCCGGCACTGACGGTCCGTACCCTCCCAGGCCTGCCCTCGGCGTGGCGGCCCGTCGTACGCCGGGTGGCCCGCCATCCGCCAGGCGCACTCGGCGCGCAGGGGACAGGTCGCGCAATCGGGTGAGGCGGCGGTGCAGATCAGGGCACCGAGCTCCATGACCGCCACCGACCAGGTCGCGGCCGTCGGCTCGTCGGTCGGCAGCAGCGCAGTGGCGACGGCCTTCTCGGCGGCGGTGACCGCGTTCGGAGGGAACTCCACCCCGGTCACGACCCGGGCCAGGACCCGGCGGACGTTGGTGTCGAGCACTGCCTGCCGACGCCCGAACGCGAAGGCGAGCACCGCCGAGGCCGTGTAGTCGCCGATGCCCGGCAGCGCCCGGAGCGCGTCGTAGGAGTCCGGGACGACTCCGGCGTGCTGCTCGGCGATGGCCGTCGCGGCGGCGTGCAGCCGGGTCGCCCGGCGCGGGTAGCCGAGCCGTCCCCAGGCCCGGATCGCGTCGCCGACCGGAGCCGCGGCGAGGGACCCGGGGGTGGGCCAGCGCTCCATCCAGGTCGAGTAGACCGGCAGCACCCGGACCACCGGCGTCTGCTGCAGCATCACCTCCGAGACCAGCACGCCCCAGGCGGTCGCGCTCCTGCGGCGCCACGGCAGGTCGCGCGCGTGCTGGTCATACCACCCGAGGAGCGGTGTGTGGAGCTCGGACACGCTGGCGATCGTAGAGCGCGCGGTGTGGCAACCGGATCCGGGTCGGCGCGCTGACTAGCGTGACCGGCATGACCGGACTGACGCGCGGCAGGCTCCCTGCCCGCGTCTACTGGGTCCGTCGGCTGATGGTGCTGGGCATCGCGATGCTTCTCGTGGTCGGCATCGCCCGCCTGCTCGGCGGCTCGAGCGACGGGTCTTCCGGGCCGGACCGGGCCGCGCAGGTGGCCGACGCCGGCTCCCGTGCCACCACCCCGCCCACCACGGCGCCGACGACGCCGGCTGCGGGTTCCGGCCAGGACCGGCAGCCGGCCAGGGGTGGGCACGTCGCCGACGACATCGTGCCACTGGCGGACCCCTCGGGGCCGTGCCCGCCGGCCGACATCGCAATCGTGCCCTCGGTGCCCCGGCCGATCGCCGGGCGCGACATCACGATCGTGCTCGATCTGTCCACCCTGAGCAGCCCCGCCTGCACGTGGACCCTCTCGCGCCGCTCGCTCGCGCTCAAGATCACCTCGGGCGCCGACCTGATCTGGACCAGTGTCCAGTGTGGTCGCTCGATCCCTACGCAGGACCTCGTCCTGCGCAGTGTGGCTGCCACCCGGGTGAAGCTGACGTGGAACGCCCGCCGTTCGGAGCCCGGCTGCCCCCGCCTGACCACGTGGGCCCTGCCCGGGACCTACCACGTGCACGTCGCCGCGCTGGCCGGGCACCCCCAGGATGCGACCTTCCTGCTCACCGCGCCGTCACCACCCGAGGTCACCCGGACCGCCCATCCACACCAGCACAGCCAGCGGGGCTGAAGTCCCGGCGCCACCCTGTGGCCCGACGACCACACCCGCCCGGAGTCGGGCAGAGGGCCGAGGGGAACGGTCACGCGTGCCCGCTGCCGCGTGCCCGCGTGCAGGACCAGGGGCTGAGGGGAAGGTCACGCGTGCCCGCTGACGCGTGCCCGAGGACCAGAGGGCCTCGGCTTCGCCGAGTCCCCTAGGTCACACGTAGCGCTCGAGGATCGACGACTCCGCGAGGCGGGACAGTCCCTCGCGCACGCTGCGTGCCCGCAGCTCACCCACGCCCTCGACGGCTTGGAGGTCGTCGACGCCCGCGGACAGCAGCTTCTGCAGGGTGTCGAAGTGGTCGACCAGCCGCTCGACCACCGAGGGTGGCAGTCGCGGCACCTTCGCCAGGAGCCGGTAGCCGCGAGGGGCCACGGCTCCGTCGAGGTGCTCGCCCAGTCCGAGCACGCGCGACGCGGAGGCGGGGTCGACCAGGTCGATCGACGACAGGGACTCGAGCCGGGCCAGGGTGGCCTCGGCTCCCTTCGAACGACGCCCCGACGGGAGGTAGTCGCGGACCACGAGCTCGCGCTCCTGGTCGACGCCGGTCACCAGCTCCTCGAGCTGGAGCGACAGCAGGCGACCGTCGGTGCCCAGCTCGAGCACGTAGTCCTCGATCTCGCGGGCGATCCGGATCACCATCTCGAGGCGCTGGGCGACGACGGCGACATCGCGCACCGTCACGAGGTCCTCGATCTCCAGGGCCGACAGGGTCGCCGACACCTCGTCGAGGCGGAGCTTGTAGCGCTCGAGGGTCGCCAACGCCTGGTTGGCACGCGACAGGATCTGGGCCGAGCCCTCGATCACGTGGCGGATCTCGCCCACGTAGGCCGCGATGATCTGCATCGACTGCGACACCGAGATCACCGGGAAGCCGGTCTGGCGCGCCACTCGGTCGGCGGTGCGGTGGCGGGTACCGGTCTCCTCCGAGGGGATCGACGGGTCGGGCATCAGGTGGACCGCGGCCCGGGTGATCCGCGTGATGTCGCGGTCGATGATGATGCCGCCGTCCATCTTGGCGAGCTCGCGCAGACCGGTCGCGGTGAACGGAACGTCGAGGGTGAACCCGCCGGTGCAGATCGACTCGACCACGCGGTCGTGGCCGAGCACGATCAGCGCGCCGGTGCGGCCACGCAGGATCCGCTCCAGGCCGTCGCGCAGGGCGGTGCCTGGGGCGATCGACGCCAAGGTCGCGCGTAGGCGCATGGTGTCGTCGCTCACGGAGCTGCCGGCCACGGTCTCCCCTTCACTCGGGTGCGCGCGGTCCTGGCCGCGCGGGCGTCAGTCTAGGGGGTGAGACTGCTGTCGCCCCGCCCTCGCCAGCCCGAGGACTCGCAGCGCGGACGGCAGGTCGGCGGCCTCGAGCACGCTCATGCCGTCGACCGTACGGCGCTCCTCGGCACCGCCGCCGCGAGCGGCCGGCACCACGGCGACCCGGAAGCCCAGGCGTGCCGCCTCGGCGATGCGTTGGGGGAGGTCGCGCACCTTGCGCACCTCTCCGGCCAGGCTGATCTCGCCGAGCGCCACCACGCCACGGGGCGGCGCCGCGCCCGTGCCGGCCGATGCAAGGGCGATCGCGATCGCGAGGTCGGTGGCGGGCTCGGTCAGGCGAGCCCCGCCCACGGTCGAGGCGAAGATGTCGCGGTTGTGCAGCGCGACGCCGCAGTGCTGCTGGAGGACCGCCAGCACCATGGCGACCCGCGCCGAGTCGAGCCCGGACGTCGTACGGCGTGGGCGCTCGAGCGCGCTGGTCGTGACGAGGGCCTGCACCTCGGCGAGCATCGGGCGCCGGCCCTCCATCGTCACCGCGACGCAGGTGCCGGGCACCCGGCTCTCGTGGTTCTCCACGAAGAGCCCGGTGGGGTCCGTGACCGCGGTGATGCCCTCGGCGCCGAGGTCGAAGCAGCCGACCTCGTCGACCGGGCCGAAGCGGTTCTTCAGGGCGCGGACCATCCGGAACCGGGAGTTGCGGTCGCCCTCGAAGTGGAGGACGACGTCGACCACGTGCTCGAGCACGCGGGGTCCGGCGATCGAGCCGTCCTTGGTCACATGGCCGACCATGATCGTGGTGATGTCGCGCGTCTTGGCCACCCGGATCAGGGCGGCCGCGACCTCCTTGACCTGCGTGACACCACCGGGCACGCCGTCGACGTTGGCAGCGCCGATGGTCTGCACGGAGTCGACCACGAGCACCTCGGGGCGGACCCGCTCGACGTGGGTGAGGATGGCCCCGAGATCGGTCTCGGCGGCGAGGAAGAGCTCGTCGTGGACTCCGCCGGTGCGGTCGGCGCGCAGGCGCACCTGAGAGGCCGACTCCTCGCCGGTGACGTAGAGGGTGCGGCGTTGGTAGCGGGCGGTCTGCGCCGCGACCTCGAGCAGCAGCGTGCTCTTGCCGACCCCGGGCTCACCGGCCAGCAGGATCGCGGCGCCCGGCACCAGGCCACCGCCGAGCACCCGGTCGAGCTCGGGCACGCCGCTGCTGCGGAAGGCGGCGGAGTCGACCGAGACCTGGGCGATGGGCACCGCGGCGCTGGTCACCGGCCCGGGGTCGGCCCGGGTGGCGCGGGCGGCGGCCGCCTCGGCGACCGACCCCCAGGCCTGGCACTCGCCGCAGCGACCCACCCACTTCGCCGAGGTCCACCCGCACTCGGAGCAGAGGTAGGACGGGTGCGGCGTCTTGGACATGGTCCGCACGCTAGGTGGTGCCACCGACAGGCCGACGAAGGTCCCGCACGACCCGCCGTACGCCTCTGCGGGTGTGGCGGCCGGCCGGAGGAAGGTGGACGGTATCCTCACGCATTGGATCGATCAAGAGGGGGAGGCTCATGGCGTGGAGCGGGCGCTTGTCGCTCTCGCCGCCGACGCTCGCCGACGTGGCGGAGCGGGCGGGTGTCTCGCGGCAGACGGTCTCCAACGCCGTCAACAACCCCGAGCTGCTGCGCCCCGACACCCTGACCCGCGTCCAGGACGCGATCTCCGAGCTGGGCTACTCGCCCAACCGAGCCGCGCGCAACCTGCGCACCCGCGCCAGCCACCTGATCGGGCTGAAGTTCAACCCGGCCCAGGAGGGCACCGCGAACGCAGCGATGGACCGGTTCGTGCACACCCTCGTGGAGACCTCGGGCGAGAGCGGCTACCACGTGCTGCTCTTCTCCGGTACGCCGGACGACCCGGTCGGTGGCTACGACGACCTGCTGCGCTCGACGGCCGTCGACGCCTTCATCGTGACCGACACCTACCTCGGCAACCCGCAGGCGGCCTGGCTGACGAGCAAGCGGGCACTGTTCGTGGCGTTCGGCCGGCCCTGGGGCGACCCCGACGCGACCTACCCGTGGGTCGACGTCGACGGCGCTGCCGGCACCCAGCTGGCCACCGAGCACCTGCTCGACAAGGGTCACACGCGGATCGCGTGGATCGGCTGGCGCAAGGACTCCTTCATCGGCGAGGACCGGCGCTCGGGCTGGACCCGCGCCATGCACGCCCGTGACCTGCCGACGACCGGGCTCGCGTCCCGGGTCGAGGACACCATCGCCAGTGGGCGCGAGGCCGCGGCGGTGCTGCTCGACGAGGCCAGGCCGACGGCGTTCGTGTGTGCGTCCGACACCTTGGCGATGGGAGTGCTCCACACCCTGGGCGACCGGGGCATCCACTGGGGCAAGGACATCGCGGTGGTCGGCTTCGACGACTCACAGGTCTCGCAGGTGGTGCCGGGCGGGCTGACCTCCGTGCGCCAGCCGCTCGAGCAGGTGGCGGTCGAGCTGGTCAAGGCCCTGGAGGGGCTGCTCTCCACGCCGCAGGTCGCCGGCCCCGGGGTGCTGCTCACGCCCACCCTCGCGGTCCGCCTCAGCTCCGGCTGAGTCAGTAGTCCTTCGCCCAGAGGTTGACCGCGTAGTCGACGGTGGTGCCCTCGTGCTCGGCGAGGATCTCGTCGGCCACCTCGGGCGTGAACTCGATGCGGACGACCGACTCCAGGTCCGCCCGGCTGTCGAAGCGCCAGTCGAGGTCGAGCGCGGTGCGGGTCCAGCCGTGCCGCGCCCAGAACCGCTCCACGGCCACCGGATCGACCTCCGGGTAGCCCCGACGGAACCATCGGCCGAACGTCGACCGGGTGGGGTCGTTGTCGATCACGAACGCCGTGCCCCCACGCCGTACGACGCGGCCGAGCTCGGCGAGGCCGGGCTCGCAGCCGGGCCCGAAGAAGTAGGCCCACCGGGCGTGCACGACGTCAACCGAGGCATCGGGCAGGGGTACCGCTTGGGCGGTGCCGGCCAGCACGGTGACGGCGGTCAGCCTCCTGGTCCGGCGCGCCGCCAGCCGCAGCAGCCCGGGATGCGGCTCCACGCCGTACACGCGCGAGGCAGTCTCGGCGAAGCGCGCCAGGTGGAAGCCGGTGCCGCAGCCCAGGTCGAGCACCACGCGGCCGGCCCAGTCGGCCCGCGCCCGCATGGCGTCCTCGAGGACACCCTCGCGGTCGACGGCGTGGTTCTCCAGCTCGTACGTCGCGGGGTGCTGCCAGATGTTCGGGCTCGGCAGGGCGCCGCGGGGCAGGCGGACGCGATGTGGGGAGGGGTCGCTCAGACCCGCACCAGCCCGTTCGGGGTCTGGAACTGGGCGGCGATGATGCCCGGCGTGCCGTTCGGCGCGACCCACTCGACCTTGACGTCCTCGAGCGGCGCCTCGACGGTCTCGCCGAGCCACTCGCTGACCCGCTGAGGGTCACCGGCGATCTCGAGGCAGGCCAGCGACCAGTCCGGGCTGCCGCCGGTCGACGGGTGCAGCTCGTCGGGGCTGAGCCACTGCACGAAGAACGGCAGCTGGGCATCGGAGATCAGGCCGTGGACGCCGATCTGCCTCCAGAGCAGCTCGGTGCCGTCGGGGCGGTGCCTGTTGCCGGCGACCGCCTCGCGGCCGAGGCGCTTCTCGACCGTCGTGATGTCGTCGACCGCGACGACCCAGCCGAGCCAGCCGCCGCCGAGGGCGGAGCGGGCCCGCACGGCCTGGCCGAACGGTGCCTTGTCGGAGGCCGGGTGATCGAGGACCTCCACGACTTCGAGGTAGGTGTGGTCTGCCAGCGGCAGGACCATGTTGCGGGTCCCGAAACGGGGGTGGACACCCCCGTCGAAGAACTCACGGCCGAGCATCCCCCCGATGCGCTGGGCGGTGCCGGCGAGGCCGTCCGGGCCGGCGGCGAAACTGAGATGGTCCAGGCGCATGCGGGCATTCTGCGCCACGTCCTGATCGGTCCGGGACAGGGGGGTCTGGTTTCTTGACGTCGAGAATTCTCGTGCCGGTGGTCAGTTCGGGTCGGCGGGATGGGTCGCCACCCGGTCACGCGCGGCCAGATGGCGCTCGCAGTGCGTCACCAGCTCGTCGTACGCCGGACGGCCCATCAGCTCGACCAGCTCGGGCTCGTTGGTCACGTAGAGCGGATCCGGCGCCGTGTGCGCCTCGGTGTTGCCCGAGCAGTACCAGTCCAGGTCGTGGCCGCCCGGACCCCAGCCGCGGCGGTCGTACTCGCCGATCGAGACCTCGGTGTAGGACGTGTCGTCCTGCCGCTCGACGGTGCGGAACGTGCGGCGGATCGGCAGCTGCCAGCACACGTCGGGCTTCGTCTCGAGCGGGTTGCGTCCCTGCCGGAGCGCCAGTGAGTGCAGGGCGCAGCCGGCGCCCGTCGCGAAGTCGTCGCGGTTGTGGAAGATGCACGCCGACTGGCCGTCGTGCTCGACGACCCTCGTCTTGCGGGCGCCCTCGTCGTCCTGGTCGATCCAGTCGGACTTCCGCACGCGCTTGCCGGCCGGCCGGAACTGCCAGAGGTCGGCGCCGAGCTGGTCGACGTACCCCGCCACCCGGCGCTCGTCGTCCTTGTCGGCGAAGTGGGCGCCGAGCGTGCAGCAGCCGGTGTCGGGGGCGTCGGCGTAGATCCCCTTGCAGCCCTGACCGAAGATGCAGTGGTAGCGCGACGTCAGCCACGTCAGGTCGCAGCGGAACACCTGGTCGGAGTCGCCCGGGTCGGCGAACTCGACGAAGGCGCGGGGGAAGACCAGATCGACCTCGGGCACCTCGCCACCCTACGGGGGGAGGTGGCCCCGGTAGATTCGGCGCATGCGCCTCGGCGTCCTCGACATCGGCTCCAACACCGGTCATCTCCTGGTGGTCGACGCCCACCGCGGCGCGGCCCCGCTTCCGGCGTACTCCCACAAGGAGCCGTTGCGTCTCGCGGAGCACCTCGAGCACGGTGAGATCACCAGGTCCGGGATCAAGGCGCTGACCAGGTTCGTGGCCGACGCCGTCGTCGTCGCCGAGGACAAGGGCGCGCTGGACATGCTCGGCTTCGCCACCTCGGCGGTTCGCGACGCCGACAACTGCGACGCCGTCCTCGACCACGTCGCCGACGAGACCGGTGTGCGGATCGCGGTCCTGCCGGGGGAGGACGAGGCACGCCTGACCTTCCTCGCCGTACGACGGTGGTTCGGGTGGTCGGCCGGTCGGCTGGCGGTCTTCGACATCGGCGGTGGCTCCCTCGAGATCGCCGGTGGTGCCGACGAGGAGCCCGACGTCGCCTGGTCGATCCCGATCGGTGCGGCACGGCTGGCGCGCGAGTACTTCCGCGACGGGATGCCGGGGGAGCGGGAGATCCGGGCGCTGCGCAAGAAGATCCGGGCCGCCATCGCCCAGGACGCCGGTCACCTCCTGCGCGGCGGTTCGCCCGATGTGGCGGCCGCGACGTCCAAGACCTTCCGGTCGTTGGCGCGCATCTGCGGCGCGGCCCCGTCGGAGGACGGCCCGCTCGTCGAGCGCGTGCTCGGGCTGACCGATCTCCAGAAGTGGATCCCCGACCTCATCGACACCGATGCCGCCGATCTGGCCGACCTGCCGGGCGTGTCACCGAGCCGCACCCACCAGATCGTGCCGGGCGCCCTCGTGGCCGAGGCGGTGATGGACATCTTCGGCCTCGAGCAGCTGCAGATCTGTCCCTGGGCCCTGCGTGAGGGCGTCATCCTCGAGCGTCTCGACCAGATCTCCGGCAAGGACCCTCGATGAGCACGATCGCCCTGTCGACGGCTTCGGTCTACCCGGAGTCGAGCGCTCATGCCTTCGCCTATGCCGCCTCGGTGGGCTACGACGCCGTCGAGGTGATGGTCGGCATCGACTCCCTCAGCCAGCAGACCGCGGCGGTCAAGCAGCTCTCCGACCACCATGAGCTCCCGGTGTGCGCGATCCACTCCCCGTGCCTCCTGTTCACCCAGCGGGTGTGGGGGACCGACCCGTGGGGGAAGCTCGAGCGCTCGGCGGAGATGGCGCACGCCGTCGGCGCCGACGTGGTCGTCGTACATCCGCCCTTCCGGTGGCAGAAGGAGTACGCCGCGGGGTTCGTGGACGGCATCGCGGCGCTCGAGGAGTCGACGGGGCTGTCGTTCGCGGTCGAGAACATGTATCCCTGGCGGGCCTCGGCGCGCCGCGGGGTCGAGATGTACCTGCCCGGGTGGGACCCCTCCGACGAGAACTACCGCAACGCGACCATCGACCTCTCCCACGCGGCGATCGCCCAGTCGTCCCCGGTGGAGATGGCCCAGCGGCTCGGGGAGCGGTTGCGCCACGTGCACCTGACCGACGGCTCCGGCTCGGCCAAGGACGAGCACCTGGTGCCCGGCCGCGGCGCGATGGATGCCGCCGGCTTCCTCCGGCACCTGGCCGCCGGGGGTTTCGAGGGTCACATCGTCCTGGAGATCAACACCCGCAAGGCCGGCACGCGCGCGGAGCGCGAGGCCGACCTGCGTGAGTCGCTGGCGTTCGCGCGCGAGCACTTCGTGGTGGCCGCCGGGGACGCCGCCCCGTGAGCGCTCCTCGGGGCCGGCGCCCGGGCGCGCCGGACACCCGGGCCGGCATCCTGGCGGCTGCGCGCACGTCGTTCGCCGGCAAGGGCTACGCCGGTACGACGATCCGCGGCATCGCCTCGGCCGCGGGGGTCGACGCCGCGCTGGTCCACCACTACTTCGGGACCAAGGACGACCTCTTCATGGCCGCGCTCGAGCTGCCGCTGGACCCCCGCGAGGCGATCGCCCCGGCGCTCGGCGGCGGACCGGACGGCGCCGGCGAGCGGTTGCTCCGGGTGTTCGTCGGGGTCTGGGACGACCCCCGGAACACGCCGGTCCTGGTGGCCTTCGCCCGGAGCATGCTCGACCCGTCGGCCGAGCACCTGCTCAGCGAGGGCTTCCTGCCGGTGGTGCTGCAGCCGGTCGGACGCGCCCTGGGGCTCGACCGGCCCGACCTGCGGATGTCGCTGGTGGCCAGCCAGCTGATCGGGATCATCCTGGCGCGCTACGTGCTCGCGCTGGAGCCCCTCGCCTCGCTGTCCACCGACGACGTGGTCACGACGTACGCCCCGACGATCCAGCGCTACCTGACCGGCGACCTCCCCTGAGCCCCGGGGTGATCCGTGCCTGCCCTGGTCGCGGGGTCCCCCGGCTGCCCAAGCAGCGCAATTGCGCTGCTTCGACATGTCCGGGACTCGACGGCCCTGTCACAACCGCGCAATTGCGCCGGTTCGACGGGCGTGGGATCCGGCTGGTGTCACAACTGCGCGATTGCGCTGGTTCGACATGTCCGGGACTCGAGGGCCTGTCACAACCGCGCGATTGCGCCGCTTTGACCACCGACCCCCGCGCGGCAGGGGAGCGGGAGTTGACCAGGCCGAGGTGAGCGAGAATAATTCAACGCATGGTGAATAACTTGGTGGAGATCCGCGGGCTGACGGTGGACCGCGGCGAACGACGGGTGCTCGACGAGCTCGACCTCACCATCGAGCAAGGGTCCGTCACCGGACTGATGGGGCCGAGCGGTTGCGGCAAGAGCACCTTGATGCGATCCCTGGTCGGCGTCCAGATGCTCACGGCCGGCAGCGTGCAGATCGACGGAATCGAGGCGGGCAGCAAGGAGCTGCGGCATCGCCTGGGCTATGTCACCCAGGATCCCAGCGTGTACACCGACCTCACGGTCCGCGAGAACCTCACCTTCTTCTCCCGGGTGCTCGGCGAGGACGCGGCCGCGGTCACCGCAGCCATCGAGCGGGTCGACCTGACCGACCACGCCGACCAGGTCGTGGGCCGGCTCAGCGGTGGGCAGCTGTCCCGGGTGAGCCTGGCCGTGGCGCTGCTCGGGAGTCCCGACCTGCTGGTGCTCGACGAGCCGACGGTGGGGCTGGACCCCGTGCTACGCCGCGACCTGTGGGCGTTGTTCCACGGACTGGCGAACGCCGGGGCCGCGGTCTTCGTCTCCAGCCACGTCATGGACGAGGCCGACCGCTGCGACCGGCTGCTGCTGATGCGCGAAGGACGGATCATCGCCGACGACACCCCCGACGGCATCCGGAGGCAGACCGGGAGTGCCGACGTCGAGAGCGCCTTCCTGGCCCTGGTCGACACGGCCGCGACCGGCGAGGAGGGCCCGCGATGACACCCCGGATCCTGTTCGCGGTCACGACGCGCGTGCTCACCCAGCTGCGACGTGACCGCCGTACGGTCGCCATGCTCCTGGTCCTCCCGTGCATCCTGATCACCCTGCTGTGGTGGATGTTCACCGACCAGCCGGGCGACCTGTTCAACCGCTTCGGCCCCGGACTGCTGGCGATCTTCCCGTTCATCGTCATGTTCCTGGTCACGAGCGTCACCACCCTGCGAGAGCGGAGCTCCGGCACGCTGGAGCGGCTGCTGGCGATGCCCATGGGCAAGCTCGACTTCCTGGGCGGCTACGCGCTGGCCTTCGGGGTCGTGGCGGCGGCCCAGGCCGCCCTCGTGGTCGCGCTCAGCGTGGGCCCGCTCGGTCTCGACGTCGCCGGACCGGTGTGGCTGCTCGGCGTCGTCGCGGTCGCCGACGCCGTGCTCGGTACGGCGCTCGGCCTGTTCGTCAGTGCCTTCGCGCAGACCGAGTTCCAGGCGGTGCAGTTCATGCCGCTGTTCGTGATCCCGCAGATCCTGCTGTGCGGGCTGTTCGTGCCCCGGGACGAGATGCCGGCGGTGCTCAGCGCGATCAGTGACGTGCTCCCGCTCTCCTACGCGACCGACGCGATGCAGGGGCTTCTCGACGGCACCGCGACCGCCGAGGTGTGGCGCGACGTCGGGATCGTCGCGGCCTTCGCGATCGGCTCGCTCGCGCTGGGCGCCGCGACCTTGAGGCGTCGTACGCCGTAGTCACGCCACGTCCGCGCCGACCGACCCACGAAGTAGCCTGGTGGGCATGTCGTTGCTGCGCCAGCCGCTGCTCCTGCTCGCGCGGAGCGAGTGGGTGAAGGACCTCGTGACGAGGATGCCGGTGTCGGCGGGGATCGTCCGCAGCTATGTGCCCGGCGAGGCTGCCGCGAACGCCGTCGACGCGACCGCGCGGCTGGTGGGCGAGGACCTCCTGGTCAGCCTCGACTACCTCGGGGAGGACACCCTCGACGCCGAACAGGCCGACGCGACCGTGCACGCCTACCTCGACCTGCTCACCGCCCTGTCGGCGCGCGGCCTCACCCGACACGCCGAGGTCTCGGTCAAGCTCTCCGCGATCGGGCAGGCGCTTCCCCAGCAGGGGCACAAGATCGCCCTCGAGAACGCCCGCACCATCTGCCGGGCGGCTCGCAACGCCGGCACCGCCGTCACTCTCGACATGGAGGACCACACGACCACGGACGCGACGCTGGCCACGCTGCGCGAGCTCCGCAAGGACTTCCCCGAGACCGGGGCGGTCGTGCAGGCCTACCTCCACCGCACCGAGGCCGACTGCCGCGCGCTGGCCTACGAAGGGTCGCGCGTCCGCCTCTGCAAGGGGGCGTACGACGAGCCCGAGTCGGTCGCGTTCCAGGGCCGCACCGACGTGGACCGCTCCTACGTCCGCTGCCTCAAGGTGCTGCTGGCCGGGCAGGGCTACCCCATGATCGCGACGCACGACCCGCGGATCGTCACCATCGCCTCGTCGCTCGCCAGCCGCTACGGCCGCGGCGCGGGAAGCTATGAGTTCCAGATGCTCTACGGCATCCGCCCCGACGAGCAGCGCCGGCTGGCCGAGGCCGGCGAGACCGTCCGCGTCTACATCCCCTACGGCACCGAGTGGTACGGCTACCTCATGAGACGTCTCGCCGAGCGACCGCAGAACCTGACATTCTTCGTCCGGTCCCTGATCTCCAAGAAGTAGGCAACCCATGTCCTCCACGGCACACGTCACCGGCATTCTGGGGGCCGGTGTCATGGGCGAGACCCTGCTGTCGGGCCTGGTCCGCGCCGGGCGTCCGGTCGCCGAGCTGCTGGTCGGGGAGAAGCGCCCCGAGCGCGCCCGCGAGCTCGAGGAGAAGTACGCCGTCGCCGTGGTGTCCAACCTCGATGCGACCAAGCGTGCCGACACCCTCGCCCTGGTCGTGAAGCCACAGGACATGGAGGCCCTGCTCGAGGAGATCGGTGGCGAGGTGCGGCCGGGCCAGCTCGTGGTCTCGCTCGCTGCCGGCATCACCACCGACTTCCTCGAGGCGCGCCTGCCCGCCGGCACCGCCGTCGTACGCGTCATGCCCAACACCCCGGCCCTGGTCGACGAGGGGATGGCCGCGATCGCAGCCGGCTCCCACTGCGACGAGGAGCACCTCGCGATCGCCGAGGAGCTGCTCGGCTCGACCGGCCGGGTGCTGCGGGTGCCCGAGAAGCAGATGGACGCGGTGACGGCCATCTCCGGCTCGGGGCCGGCGTACCTCTTCTTCGTGGTCGAGGCCATGATCGAGGCCGGCGTCCACCTCGGGCTGCCGCGCTCGACCGCGACCGAGCTCGTCGTCCAGACCGTCGTCGGCTCGGCGAAGATGCTCCGCGAGACCGGCGCCCACCCGGTCGTGCTGCGCGAGCAGGTCACCTCACCGGGCGGTACCACCGCCGCTGCGTTGCGCGAGCTCGAGATCCACAAGGTGCGGGCCGCGTTCCTGGCGGCGATGGAGGCCGCGCGCAACAGGTCGTCGGAGCTCGCCGAGGGGTCCTGACGCGGCCGGTCCCCTGGGCACCGCGCTCGGTCTAGCCTCGTGCCCGAGGAGGCACGTCGTGCACGGTCGGAGGCGGGTCCTGGGCAGGGTCGTCGTGACGCTGCTCGGCGCGGTCCTCGGTGTCGTGCTCATGTCGGGCAGCGACCAGCCCGTCACTGCACATGCCTACCCGCGCTGGCAGGAGCTGGCCGCGCCGCCCCTTGCGCCGCGTGCCGACGCCCTCGGTCTTCGCGTGGGCCGCCGGGTGCTCGTGCTCGGGGGCGTCGGGGTGGACGGTCGCGCGCTGAGCGACGGGGCGTCGTACGACCTCCGCACCGGGACCTGGCGGCGACTCCGCGCGCCGACCGCGCTCTCGGCACGCGATCGGGCCGTCGCGGCGGCGGGTGTCGTGGTGGTGCGCCACGCGATGACCGGTCATGCGGTCACCTGGTGGCGTTACGACCCGAGGCGCGACACGTGGTCGCTGATGGACGGATGTTCCTCGGCACGCCTCGGTTCCGTCGGCGTTCCGCTCGGAGGTGTACGCCGTGGCCGGTCGCCGCGTGGAGGTCTACAGCGTGCAGCTCGGCCGCTGGACCCCGCTGCCGGACGACCCCCTGCGCCCGCGGCTCAGCCACGGGCGGGTGCGCGCCGGCCTCGGCGGCACCGTGGTCAGCGGACGCGCCGGCGCATCGCACTCGCTGGTCCGCGACCGGTGGGACGGCCGGTCCTGGCGCCGCCTCCCACGACGCGTCCCGCCGCCGGTGGGGCGGCCGGGTCCCCTGCCCGACGGCGTACTCTCGCGCGGAGCCGTTCGGATCCCGCTCGGAGCCCGGCTGCTCGTGGTCGCCGGTGCGCGGGCCTGGATCCACACCCCCTGAGGCCTCGACGTCGAGCTGCACCCGGTGCCCGGGGTGGGGATGTGGTTGACGGTGCGCTCGCCCCTGTGAAGGCGTCGCCCGTCTGCGTCGTCTGCGTCGTCTCGTCGTCTGGTGCTGAACCTCGCCCTCGGCCGGTGAGACCGCGCGGGGGTGTTCGGCACATCAGCCTCACCGGTCACATCCCTGTGGCACTCCCTGCGCTTCTCGGGGGTTGCAACCCCCGAGAAGCGCAGGGATCCCCGGCGAGCCGGGTATCCCGACACCGGGTATCCCGACACCCCCTCACAACCCCATCGCAGCGGTGGCGTCGGCGAGGACGGAGGCGGTGACGTCGCGGCAGTGGGCGGAGCCGGCAGCGAAGACGGAGGCGACGTACGCCGGGTCCGCGGCCAGCTCGTCGTAGGTCTTCTGCAGCGGCTCGAGCACGGCCACCACCGCGTCGGTCACCGCCGCCTTGAGCGCGCCGTACGTCGTGATCGCGTCCGCCGTGCCCCCGCACGCGACGAGGATGTCGAGCAGGTTGGTGACCCCGGGTTTGTCTGCTGACGCACGGACGGCGTCCACGCCCGTGTCGGAGTCGGTCACCGCGCGCGCCACCTTCCGGCGTACGACGTCGGGCGGGTCGAGCAGCCGGATCACGCCGCTGCCGACGGGATCCGACTTCGACATCTTCGCGGTGGGCGACTGCAGGTCCATCACCCGCGCCCCGGCCCGCGGCAGCGTCACCTCGGGCACGGTGAAGACGCGCCCGTAGGTGTTGTTGAAGCGGATCGCCAGGTCGCGGGTGAGCTCGACGTGCTGACGTTGGTCGTCACCGACCGGCACCGACGACGGCCGGTAGAGCAGGATGTCGGCCGCCATCAGCGTGGGGTAGGTGTAGAGGGAGACCCGGGTCGAGGCCACGCCGCGGCCCTTCTCCTTGAACTGGATCATCCGGTTCAGCTCACCGGTGTACGCCGTGCACTCCAGCAGGTAGGCGAGCTCACGATGCGCCGGCACCTGGCTCTGCCGGAAGAGGGTCGCCCGGGAGGGGTCGAGACCGGCCGCGAGCAGGAGCGTGGACACCTCGGCCACGGCCGACCGCAGCACGGCTGGATCGTGCGGCGTCGTCATCGCGTGCAGGTCGCTGACGCCGTAGAAGCAGTCGCCGGTCTCCTGTCCGGCGACCATGCCGTGCAAAGCGCCGAGCAGGTTGCCGAGCGTGAGATGTCCGGTCGGGGTGATCAGGGAGAGGCTGCGGTCCATGGTGTGGCTCCTGGGAGGTCTGGCCCCGGAACGGCCCGGCTCCCGCTCCCGCTCGCCGGCGGAGATGCGAAACGGCCGCCCGTGGGCGGCCGTGGAAAGAGGGTGTGCTCGATCGGGTCCGCCGTCAGGCGGGCCACCAGCAGGACTTCTGGCACATCAGCACCCCCCGAGGCTACCGGTAGCGTGACCGGCATGCCAGCGTGCCCGGGTCCCGCGACGGTGGTCTTCGAGCCGACCCTGACGGAGTACGACTTCGGGCCGAGTCACCCCATGTCACCGGTCCGCGTCGACCTGACCATGCGGCTGGCCGCAGAGCTCGGTGTCCTCGACCTGCTCCGCACGGTGCCGGCCCCGATGGCCGGGGACGACCTGATCGCGACGGTCCACGCTCCGGCCATGATGGAAGCGGTCATGCTCGCGGGCAAGGATCCTGCCGGGTTCGCCGCCTCCCACGGGCTCGGCAGCGACGACAACCCGGTGTTCCACGACATGCACCGCGCGGCGTCCCACGTGGTCGGTGCCACCGCGGAGGCGTTCCGGCAGGTGTGGAGCGGCGAGAGCCTGCACAGCGCCAACATCACCGGCGGCCTCCACCACGCGATGCCCGACCGGGCCAGCGGCTTCTGCATCTACAACGACGTCGCCATCGGCATCCGCTGGCTCCTCGGCCAGGGTGCCACGAAGGTCGCCTACGTCGACGTCGACGTCCACCACGGGGACGGCGTCGAGAAGATCTTCTACGACGACCCGCGCGTGCTCACGGTCTCGCTGCACGAGACCGGGCAGACCCTGTTCCCCGGTACCGGCTTCCCGCAGGACGTCGGCGGCCCGGACGCCCAGGGCACCGCCGTGAACGTCGCCCTTCCGCCCGGTACGTCGGACGCCGGCTGGCTGCGGGCCTTCCACGCGGTCGTCCCTGCGGTGCTGCGCGAGTTCGCGCCCGACATCCTGGTCACCCAGCACGGCTGCGACAGCCATCGCGACGACCCGCTCGCCGACCTGATGCTCAGCGTCGACGGTCAGCGTGCGTCCTACCTCGCCCTGCACGACCTCGCCCACGAGCTGTGCGACGGGAAGTGGGTGGTGACCGGGGGCGGCGGCTACGCGCTGGTCGAGGTGGTCCCCCGGGCCTGGACCCATCTGCTGTCGGTCGTCGGCGGGCATCCGATCGACGTCTCGACACCGACGCCCGACGGCTGGCGTGAGCACGTCCGGGCACGCCTCGGTCGCCCCGCGCCGTACCTGCTCACCGACGGGCGCGACCCCGCCTACCGGGACTGGTCCGAGGGCTATGACCCCGGCACGTGGCTGGACCGGACGATCCACGCCACCCGGGAGGCGATCTTCCCGTTCCACGGCCTCGATCCGCTCCCGTGACCGGAACTACAACGGTGTGAAGGTAAAATCGGGTGCATATTCAACTCGACACGCGCGGTTCCCTCGAGTTTCTGTAGGGATTTCCTTCCCCACGAGTCACATCAGGCCCTATTCTCACCACGAAGCGCGGGACGTGGGTCACCGGAGGGGAAGCCGGTGCGTGCCTGCCGAGAGAGATGGTGCCTGCGATGCCGACCCACCCGCCCGGAGACATCTCCGACGTCAAGTTCCTGACCGTGGCCGAAGTGGCCGCGATGATGCGCGTGTCCAAGATGACCGTCTACCGCCTCGTCCACGGGGGTGAGCTGCCCGCCGTCCGCGTCGGTCGCTCGTTCCGCGTGACCGAGGAGGACGTGAACGAGTACCTCCGCAAGAGCTTCTACAGCGCCGGGTAACCAGGGTCACCGCGCTCGATTCTGTCGTGCCTCGTCCCCGACGCTAGGCTGTCGTGGTCGTCCCGGCGCATGCCCGGGGCTCCCCATGCTGAGTCGGAAGAGGTTTTCGTGGGTTCTGTCATCAAGAAGCGGCGCAAGCGGATGGCCAAGAAGAAGCACCGCAAGCTGTTGAAGAAGACGCGCGTCCAGCGTCGCAAGCTCGGCAAGTAACCCCGGCTGAGGCGACGCCGTGGGCAAGGTCGTCCTGGTCACCGGAGTCTCCCGAGACCTCGGTCGCAGGTTCGCGCGCCGGTTGGCAGCCCAGCCCGACATCGACCGGGTGGTCGGCGTCGACGCCGTCCCGCCGCGCGACGACATCGGCGACGTCTCGTTCGTGCGCGCCGACATCCGCAACCCGGTCATCGCCAAGGTCCTCGCCAAGGAGGACGTCGACACCGTCGTCCACATGAGCGTGATCGCGACGCCCGGCAGCGCCGGCGGCCGCGGGACGATGAAAGAGCTCAACGTCATCGGCACCATGCAGCTGCTTGCCGCCTGCCAGAAGGCCCACGGGCTCCGGCACCTCGTCGTGAAATCGACGTCGACGGTCTACGGCGCCAGCAGCCGCGACCCTGCGATGTTCACCGAGGACCTGGAGCCCAGGCGTGCGCCCCGCTCCGGCTACGCCAAGGACGTGTCCGAGATCGAGGGTTACGTGCGCGGCTTCGCGCGCCGGCGTCCCGACGTGCTGGTCACCACCCTGCGACTCGCCAACGTGCTCGGCCCCCACGTCACCAGCCCGATGACGTCCTACTTCCGCCTGCCGGTCGTCCCGACCGTGCTCGGCTTCGACCCCCGCCTGCAGTTCCTGCACGAGACCGACCTGCTGCGGGTGCTCGCCCATGCGGTCCACGCCGAGGTCCCGGGGACGTTCAACGTCTCCGGTGACGGCGTGATGCTGCTCTCCCAGGCCGTACGACGCCTCCGCAAGCCGACGGTCGCCCTGCCCAGGCCCGCCGTCGGCAGCCTGGCGTCCCTGCTGAAGTCCGCGCGGATGGCCGACTTCTCGCCTGAGCAGCTCGGTCTGCTCACCTACGGTCGTGGCATCGACACCACGCGAATGCGTGCCGAGCTCGGCTTCGAGCCGGAGCGCACCACCGCGGAGGCGTTCGCCGACTTCGCCACCTCCATCGGCCACCCGCCGCGTCCGGCCGAGCGCATGGTCGACGGGGTGCAGGCGCGCGAGCCCGAGCCCGTCCCCGCCCCGGGAGCCGGTCGTGGGTGACGCCGAGATCATCCCGATCGGGACCGGGGGCCGCCCCGGCCGCGGCTCCGGCAGCGCCCGACCGTCCCACGCCTCGCGCGGCCTCGCCGGCGACGCGGCGCGGGCGACCCGGAGGCCCGCACCCCGCCCATCGGTGCCGCGAGAGGCGGAGATCGACGAGACCACCGAGATCCCGGTGACCGAGGTCCGCCGCCCGACGACCACCCAGGAGCGTTCGCCGCTCGGTGGGCTCTCACCGCACGACTGGCTGTCCGCCCTGCAGCGCGGTGCCCGAGAGGTCTTCGGCGAGGACTGGGAGCCTCAGCTCGCCGAGTTCCTGGCCTTCCTGCGGCGACGGCTCGGCGGCGACTATGCGGTCGACGACTACGGCTTCGACCGCGAGGTCGCAGAGCGGCTGCTGCTCGCCAGCCTGCGACCGGTCGCCCAGAAGTGGTTCCGGATCGAGACCCGCGGCGTGGACAACCTGCCCGCCGAGGGTGGCGCGCTGGTGGTCTCCAACCATTCCGGCACCCTGCCCGTCGACGGCCTGATGACGATGCTGACCATCCACGACGAGACCGGCCGCTTCCTGCGCCCGCTGGGTGCCGACCTCGTCTTCCGGATGCCGGTGGTCAGCGCGCTCGCCCGCAAGGGCGGAGCGACCCTGGCCTGCAGCGAGGACGCCGAGCGGATGCTCGCCGGTGGTGAGCTGGTGGGTGTCTGGCCGGAGGGTTTCAAGGGGATCGGCAAGCCGTTCAGCGACCGCTACAAGCTGCAGCGCTTCGGCCGGGGCGGCTTCGTGGCCGCGGCCCTGCGGACCGGCGTACCGATCGTGCCGCTGTCGGTGGTCGGGGCCGAGGAGATCTATCCGCTGGTCGGGAACATCCCGGCCCTGGCACGGTTGCTCGGCATCCCCTACGTCCCGATCACCCCGTTCTTCCCTTGGCTCGGGCCGCTCGGGCTGGTGCCTCTGCCGTCGAAGTGGTTGATGGAGTTCGGCGAGCCGATCCGCACCGACGAGTACGAGCCCTCCGCCGCCGACGACCCGATGCTCGTCTTCAACGTCACCGACCAGGTGCGGGAGACGATCCAGCAGTCCCTGTACGCCCTGCTCGGGCAGCGCGAGTCCGTCTGGCGCTGACGCCCTTCCCGGATCAGGGGAGCGTCGGCAGGGCCGACGGCAGCGCGCTGTCGAGGTCGTCGAGCGTGCCGTCGAGGGTGTCGGCGAGCGTGTTGCCGACGTCGCCGACGGCGTCGAGCAGGTTGGTCGCGGTATCGGTGACCGTCGACCCGAGGTCGGGCTGCTGGTGTCGGTGAGCCCGTCGATGAGGTGCTGGAGCGTGTGCCGCACGTCGTGGGCCGTCGGGACCGCCAGGTCGGGCGCCGTCTGGGTGGGGTCGGACACGCTCGCCGGCGGCAGGTCGCCGCCCACCTGCGGGAGCTTCACCCCTCCTGGTCGCGGCCCGGAGTGGTCCGGCGACGGTGACGGCGACGGCAGTGCCACCAGCCAGGAGTCAGCGGCCGCCTCCGCCGAACGAGTGAGCACCGTCGGCACCTGCGTCACCGACGGCCCCGCACAGGTCGGGCAGGCCCGGGTCGCGACCTGCTGCACCTGGTCGAGCGACTGGGCGGCCTGCAGCAGTTGGTCGTCGGAGCCGGTCGGCACCGAGCCCTGGAGCACGCGCAGCCGCGCCATGCTCGCCGCAGTGAAGGTACGGACGGTGGTGATCGACGACTGGTCGCCGGTCGCCTGGTAGTCGGCGATCAGCAGGTCGGAGCCGTCGATCGACTCCTGCGTGAAGGCGTCGAGGGTCCGGCTCACCTGGTCGGCGCCACCGCCCCTACGGCTGAGGTCGGCGACCTCGTCGAGCCGCGTGGACGCGCTGTCGAGAAGGACCCGGCCGCGCGCAGCACGATCGAACGTGAGCTGGGCGTGGGCGCCTTCCAGGCCCCGCTTGAGGGGGTAGAGCCGGTCGCCCGGCAGGGCCGACTGGGCGGCGATCGCCATGGTGCCCGAGGCGCCGACGAGGATCACGCCGCTGATCCCGGCCGCCAGGCGACGGTGGCGGCGGCGGGTACGCGGAGCGGGCGGTCTCAGGCGGAGCCGGTCGTCGGTGTCGGCCTGCTCGGCGGCGGCAACGGCGAGCACGGTCTCCGCCTCCTGCACCAGCCGCTCGCGCAGCGCGAGCGAGAACGCGGGGTCCGGCTCGGGTGCCGGCACCGCCCGCAGCGCGGCCACGACGTCCAGCAGGTCGGCGTACGACGAGGAGCGCGCTCCGCCGGCGGAGGCGTCCTCGACGAGGTCCTGGAACTCCTGGGATCCGCGCCCCCTGTTCACGATGCTCGTCCTCTGCGCTCGCGCCCTGCGTCGCGGCGTGTGCCGGACGCCCGGCACAACGAGGCGGACCGGATCGGGGTTACGCGCGTACGGCGGCCGGCCTCACGCATCGCGCCACCCCGCGGGCATCTGCTTCGCCAGGTTGCGTACCCCGCGCAGCTGGAGCTGCTTGACCGCTCCCTCGCTGCGGCCGAGCACCTCCGCGGTCTCGGCGAGGCTCAGGCCCTGGAGGAAGCGCATGATCAGGCAGTCCCGCTGCTCGTCCGACAGCTGGCGCAGCCCGTGGAGGAGCACCTCGTGGGTCAGCCCGGCCAGGACCTCCTGCTCGGGGCCCTCGGTCGCGCCGTCGTGCCGGCCCATGTCCTCCGTCGTGACCTCGAGGCGGGTGCGACCCGCCTTGAAGTGGTCGGCACACAGGTTGCGGGCGATCGTCATCAGCCAGGCACCGAAGTCCTTGCCCTGCCAGCGGAAGCCGCCCATCGCCCGCAGCGCCCGCACGAAGGTGTCGGAGGTGAGGTCCTCGGCCAGGGTCGTGGAGCGGGTCCGGTAGTAGAGGAAGCGATAGACCGAGCGGTGGTAGTGGTCGTAGAGCTGACCGAACGCCTCGGCGTCGCCGCTCCGCGCCAGCTCGACCAGGGCGATCAGCCGACGCCGCTCCGCCTCGCTCTCCTCGGAGGAGGCGGCGCGGTCGGAGTCGTCGTGCGCCCCGCCCGGCGCAGGACCGCCGACCCTCGCCTCACTGAGGAGCAGCCAGGCCGGTGTGCCGGCCGGCTGCGCCCGGCGGCCGAGCGCGACGAGGACGGCCGCGCGCAGGTCTTCCCAGCCGCGAGCCGTGTCGTGGTCACGCCACGTCATGCCGCATCCCTCCCGAGCACCCGCGAGGGCGCGTCCCGCCATCGTAAGTGGGGCGCGGGTCAGCGTCGACGGCGTACGGCGACTCCGGCTGCGACAGCACCGGTGGCCGCGCCGGCCACGGCGGCCGTGAAGACGCCTGCGCGGGCCGCCTTGCGGCCGGTGCGGTAGTCACGGATCCGCCAGCCCTGCTGCTTGGCATGGGCCCGCAGCCGCGCGTCGGGGTTGACGGCACACGGATGTCCGACGAGGGAGAGCATGCTCAGATCGTTGAAGGAGTCGGAGTACGCCGAGCACCGGCTGAGGTCGAGCCCTTCGCGGGCGGCCAGCGCCTTGATCGCCTCCGCCTTCGCGGGGCCGTGCAGCATGTCGCCGACGAGCCGGCCGGTGTAGACGCCGTTCTCGTGCTCGGCGACCGTGCCCAACGCCCCGGTGAGCCCGAGCCGGCGGGCGATGATCCGCGCGATCTCGATCGGCGCGGCCGTGACCAGCCAGACCCGCTCGCCCTCGTCGAGATGCATCTGGGCGAGCGCACGGGTGCCCGGCCAAATGCGGTGTGCCATGGCCTCGTCGAAGATCTCCTCGCCGAGCTCCTCGAGCTCGACGACGGTGTGTCCGGCGATGAACGAGAGGGCGGACGCGCGGGTCTTCGCGACGTGGTCGGGGTCCTCGACGCCGACGATGCGGAAGTAGGCCTGCTTCCAGGCCGCCGCGAGGATCTCGCGCGTGGTGAAGAACTCCCGTTTGTGCAGTCCACGAGCGAGATGGAAGATGCTCGCGCCCTGCATCATCGTGTTGTCGACGTCGAAGAACGCGGCCACCGAGGGGTCGGTCGGGGTCGCGAGGGCGGTCTCCACCTCGGCCACTGCGGCCGCGGCCTCGCCTGCGAGAGCCGAACGTTGCTGGAGGTTCAGCACCCTGCGGCTCTTCTCGGGAGTCACGCCGCCAACTGTAGGGGCAGAAGGCCCGGGGGCGGCTCGCGAGCAGGCTCGCTGCGCGGCTCGCTGTGGGCGCGGCGCTGCGGTTGCGTCGGCTCGGTGTTGGCTCGCGAGCAAGCTCGCTTCGCGGCTCGCTGCGGCCGCGTCGCTGCGGCTTCGCCGCATCGACGCGTCCTCGCTCGCGCCTGTGGGATCATCGCCCCCATGCCCACGACCCACGACGTGTCCTCGCTCGTGGCCGCAGCAGCAGCCGACCGCCCCGACGCACTCGCCGTCGTCGAGGCCGCCGGACGCAGCGTCACCTGGGCCGAGCTCGAGGACGAGGTCGCCCGGGTCGCGACCGGGCTCGGCGCTGCGGGCCTGGTGGCGGGACAGCGGGTCCTGCTCGCGATCGGCAACCGGATCGAGTTCGTGACGGCCTACCTCGGGGTGCTGCGCGCGCAGATCGTCGCGGTCCCGGTCAACCCACGTGCCACATCGGGCGAGCTGGCCCGGATGATCGCCGACTCGGGATGCCGGATCGTGATCGCCGATCCGGAGACGATCGAGCACGTACGCGCCGCGGCCGACCTGGTGCGGGCCGCCCGGGCGGGCGAGACCGACGAGCTGGACGCCGATCTGGTGGGCCGCTCGCACGAGCCGCGGGTCTACGTCGTGGGCGTCCCCGCGGCCGACGGCGAGCAGTCCTACGAGGCGCTGCGGGCGGCGGTCGCCGTGCCCGTGCCGCCGCTGCCCGACCCCGAGAAGCTGGCCTGCCTCCTCTACACCAGCGGTACGTCGGGCCGCCCCCGCGCCGCGATGCTCACGCACCGGGCGCTGGTCGCCAACATCGACCAGGCCGCCCAGGTGGACCCGCCGATGATCCACGGCGACGACGTGGTGCTCGGGGTCCTTCCGCTGTTCCACGTCTACGGCCTGAACGCCGTGCTCGGCAGCGTGCTGCGACACCGCGCCAAGCTGGTGCTCGTCGAACGCTTCGACCCGCAGGCGACGCTCGACCTGATCGACGACGAGGCGGTCAGCGTCCTGCCCGTGGCGCCGCCGGTCTTCGCCTACTGGCTCCCGATGCCGCACCTGCGCGAGCGGCTCGGCCCCGTCCGCTTGATGCTCTCGGGCTCCGCGCCGCTGTCGGCCGAGCTGATCGAGCAGTTCGCAGAGGCGACGACGATCCCGATCCACCAGGGCTACGGGCTGACCGAGGCCGCGCCGATCGTCACCAGCACGCTGTGCAGCAAGGTCCTCCAGAACGGCTCGGTCGGCGCCGCCCTGCCCGGGATCGAGGTCAAGCTCCTCGACGAGCTCGGCCAGGAGCCCGAGGGCGACGACCCCGGTGAGATCTGGATCCGCGGCGCCAACATGTTCAGCGGCTACTGGCCCGACGGCGACGGAGGCCCAGACGAGGACGGCTGGTGGGGCACCGGCGACGTGGGGTTCCTCGACTCCTCGGGCGACCTGTTCCTGGTCGACCGGCTCAAGGAGCTCGTCATCGTCTCCGGCTTCAACGTCTACCCGAGCGAGGTCGAAGACGTCATCCGCGAGGTGCCGTCGGTCGGCGACGCCGCCGTGATCGGTGTCGACGACGCGGCGACCGGAGAAGCGGTCGTCGCCTATGTCCACCCCTCCGGCGACGAGAGTCCCGAGGTGGTCGCGAACGCCGTACGCGAGCACTGCGCCGGTCGCCTGGCCCGCTTCAAGCAGCCCTCGCGGATCGTGGTGGTCGACGAGCTGCCGCTGACGGTCACCGGCAAGGTGCAGAAGGGCCGGCTGCGCGGCATCGAGCGCCGGCGTTCCCTGGGGCTGCTCGAGTGACCGACGCGAGGGTCACCCTCTACAGCCGTCCCGGCTGCCACCTGTGCGACGACGCCCGCGCCGTGGTCGAGCTGGTCTGCACCGAGCTCGGCGAGTCCTACGTCGAGGTGTCGATCGACGACGACCCCGAGCTCCAGCGCCGCTTCGGTGAGGAGATCCCGGTGACCTTGGTCGACGGCCGACAGCACGACTTCTGGCGGGTCGATCCCGTCCGCCTCCGCGCTGCCTTGTCCGGACGCACCTGAGACACGCATTGTGTGGGTCGTGTGCCTGAGCCCGCGCCGGGGCGCGGGCTCAGGCACACGACCCCTCAGCAGCGCGCCCGCGGGGAACTGTCGGTCGCTCGTCGTAGGGTCCGAGACGTGAAGCGACGATGAGCAAGATGGACGATCTCCGCGCGATGCGCGAGGCGCGCTACGCGGAGTCGCAGGCGCGGGCCAAGGCGAGCGCTCCGCCGAGGACGCCGACGGCGGCCCCGAGCCGGGTCGAGCGTCCGCCGACCTTGGCGGTCGTGCCCGACCCGCCGGAGCCCGAGCCGACCGAGGCCCGGTGCGGCCATCGCAACATGGGCGGCCGCACCTGCACCCGCGAGGCCGGCCACACGGCGAAGAGCCACCGGTACTCCTGAGCCGCCGGGCCGTCAGCGGATCGCGTCGGTGCGGTTGGCCGTGATCGTCGCCCCGAGTCGGGCGGTGTCGGCGCTGGTCCAGCCGGGTGGTGGCAGGATCGTCGCCCAGGCCTCGATCGGGGCCGTGCCGAACTGGTGGCCCGTCCCGTCGGGGACGTCGTTGGCCACCATCTGGTCGGCCGCGAGCTGCAGCATCGTGACGACCGGGATCCAGTGGACAGCCGGCGGCACGTCGCGGCCGCGCGGCTCCGACAGCCAATCGGGCTTGTGCAGCGCCAGCGACCAGTCCCACCAGCTGACAGGGTCGTTCGCGTGCTGGAGATAGCCGACCCGCGTGCCGGTCCAGGGGCCGAGTGTCGTCAGGTCGGACGGGCTGTCGGCGAAGCGCACGGTCGCGCCACCGCCGTACGTCGGGAGCACCTCGGGCGTGCCGGGATCGCGCTGCGCGGTGAAGCGGCTCCACAGCGAGTTGTTGGCGGTGGGTCCGACGAAGAGCGCACCGTCGGTCCGGCTCGAGAGGTCCCGGGCGCTGCTGAAAGCGGCCTCCGCGCCGAAGCTGCCGAGACTCTCGCCACTCACGACCAGCCTCGGACGGTCGTCGGCCGGGAGCCCGCTCCAGTGCGCGTAGACCGCGTCGAAGAGGAGCTTCCCGGCCGTCTCGGCCCGGTCGCCGTCGGCGAGGAACGACATCCAGCTCGGCAGGTAGGAGTACTGCATGCTGACGGTGGCGGTGTCGCCGTCCCACATGTACTCCAGGGCCTGGGCCTGGTTCTCGTTCACCCAGCCGCGGCCGGTCCCGGTGACGACGTTGAGCACCGATCGCCGGAAGCCGCCCATCCGCTCGAGCTCGGCGACCGCGCGCCCGGCCTCCTCTGACAGGTCGACGTCGCCGTCGGTACCGACTCCGACGTAGGCCCGCAGCGGCGCCGTGGCCGGCCTGCCGGAGAACGCCGCGATCTGCGCGCGGGTCGGGGCGTTCGCGATGAAGACCCGGCCCTGACGGCCGAGGTCAGCCCACGACACGTCGGAGCGTGGACCACCCGAGAGGAAGGGACTGGTGGGCGCCGGCACGTCGGTCGAGAACTCGTCGTTGATCGCCATGAACGTGGCGTCCAGGGTCCCGAGCAGCCGGTTGGACGCGAGGCCCGTCACCAGGAGGTAGGCCACCACCGCGACGACCAGGCCGCCGGCCACGGTCGCGACGCGCGCGGGGAGCACGCGGCCGGCCCAGCGGCCGAGGACCCGCCCGGTCGTCTTGAGGCCGCGCGCCAGAGCCAGGACGACGACCACGAGCGCGCCGGCGACCAGGACCATCGTGACCACATGGGCGACGCCGATCCCCTCGATCCCGATCTGGGTCCGCACCGCGGCCTCCCAGCGGACGTACGCCGTCACCATCACGACGGTCCCGACGAGAGCTGCGAGACCCAGCACCCGCCACGCCCGTCGCCGTGCGACCCCCGTCAGCCGGCCACCGCACAGGCGCACCATCCATCCGAGCAGCGCGCCGAGCCCGTACCCGAGCAGCGCGGCCACCGCGGCGACCACGCCCTGGAAGACCGGGCTGCGGGGCAGGAGCGAGGGTGTCAGCGAGGCCCAGAACAGGAGAACGGCACCGGCGGAGGGCGCGAAGGGTGCCCGGAGCTGATGCCGGAGACCGGCGGTCAGTCGGTCTCGGCGGTGGACCACGAGCACATCGTAGGGACGCCGGCGATGTATCAGGGCCCGGCGGCCCGGTGTCCTCACCGACATGACCTGACCACACGGGAGAACCACGATGAGCACCAAGCAGCAGACCTGGAAGCCGACGAACAAGTGGATGGCAGCCCAGTGCACCGCCGTGGCCACCTTGGCGATCGCCTGGGTGAACGCCGGAGCATGGACCAAGCCGCTGACGATCGCCACCATCGGCCTGGTCTCGCAGGCCACGGCGGCGTACCTGGTCTCCAACGCGGACCCGTCGGCCGAGCCCTCGGAGGCGGAGAGCCCCGCGGGGGCGACCGTGCAGACCAGCGCGGCCTGACCTCGCGGGACCTCCTGCTCCGCCATTTTGTTCTCGCGTTCACAAACTCTTACAGTGAACGACGCCGCTCGGGCCGGGCCTGTCCCACGACGGGTCGACCCCGCGCTCGGCGGCTGGAGAGACAGAACCTTGACCGCACGGACGTCCCACGACACCGCCCGGGAGATTCCCGAGGCGACTGTGGCCCGACTGCCTGTCTACCTGAGGGCTCTCACCACGCTGTCCGAGGCCGGCACCTCCACGTGCTCGAGCGAGGACCTGGCGGCCGCGGCAGGGGTCAACAGCGCCAAGCTCCGCAAGGACCTGTCCTACCTCGGCAGCTACGGCACCCGCGGGGTCGGGTACGACGTCGACTACCTGCGCTACCAGATCGCCCGCGAGATCGGGGTGACCCAGGACTGGCCCGTGGTCATCGTCGGCATCGGAAACCTGGGCCACGCACTGGCGAACTACTCCGGCTTCCGGAGTCGGGGCTTCCGCGTCGTGGCTCTTCTCGACGCCGACCCGCAGCGCCACCAGGAGGTCGTGGCCGGCGTCGACGTGCGTCCGTTCAGCGACCTGACCCAGATCGTGCGCGAGCAGGGCGTGGCCATCGGCGTGATCGCGACGCCGGCCGCCTCCGCCCAGGACGTCGCCGACAAGATGGTGGAGGTCGGGATCACCAGCATCCTCAACTTCGCCCCGACCGTCCTGACCGTCGGCCCGGGTGTCGACGTACGCAAGGTCGACCTCTCGATCGAGCTCCAGATCCTGGCCTACCACGAGCAGCGCAAGGCCGCTCAGGAGGCGACGGCATGACGGTCCTCGTCGTCGGGATCTCCCACCGCTCCGCGCCGATCCCGTTGCTGGAGAAGCTCGCCGTCGACACCGACGGCGCCACCAAGCTGATCGAGGACGTGCTCGCCAACCCGCACGTCTCCGAGGCCACCGTCGTGGCGACCTGCAACCGGATGGAGATCTACGCCGCGGTCGACCGGTTCCACGGCAGCGTCGAGGGCCTCTCGCAGCGGCTGCTGTCTCCGGCACGCGCCGACGTCGAGGAGCTGCTCCCTCACCTCTACATCCACTACGACGACGGCGCCGTCTCCCACCTCTTCCAGGTCGCGGCGGGCCTGGACTCGATGGCGGTCGGTGAGGCCCAGATCCTGGGCCAGACCCGCGACGCGCTCCGACTCGGTCAGGAGCTCGGCTCGGTCGGCCCGACCCTCAACACGCTGTTCCAGCAGGCCCTGCGCGTCGGCAAGCGCGCCCACGCCGAGACGGGCATCGACCGGGCCGCCCCCACCCTCGTCTCCGCCGCCCTCGACCGGGCGCACGACGACGTGATGGGGCGACGCGTCGTGGTCGTCGGCGCCGGGGGGATGGCCGGCCTCGCCGTCGCGACCGTCGTACGCCGCGGGGCCGGCGAGGTCGTGGTCGTGAACCGTACGCCGGAGCGGGCCGAGCGTCTGGCCGGGGAGCACGCCGCGCGTTGGGCGCCGATGGGCGCCCTCGAGGCCGAGCTCGCCCACGCCGACGTCGTGGTCGCCTGCGCTGGGGCGTCCGGGGTCCTGATCAGCCGCGAGGCGGTGGCGGCGGCGCGGGGCCCGCTGGCCCTGGTCGACCTGGCCCTGCCCCACGACATCGACCCGTCCGTGGCCGACCTGCCCGGCGTCACCCTGGTGACCCTGGCCGACCTGGCCGGTGACCTGCAGGAGTCGGAGGTGGGCGCGGAGGTCGAGGCCGTCCGGTCCATCGTCACCGACGAGGTGGAGGCGTTCCTGTCGGCCCGCCGCCAGGCGGGCCTCGCACCGACCGTCGTCGCGCTGCGCACGATGGCGACCGGCGTGGTGGAGTCGGAGATGGCACGGCTCGAGCGCCGCCTCCCGGGGCTCGACGACACCACCCGGGCCGAGTTGATGCAGACCCTGCGGCGGGTCACCGACAAGCTGGTCCACCAGCCGACGATCCGCGCCAAGGAGCTCGGCGACCGCAGCGCGACGTCCTACGCCGCGGCCCTGGCCGACCTCTTCGCCCTCGACCCCGACGCCGTCGACGCGATGACCCGTCCGGTCGTTCCCGAGGAGGTGCCGCAGGCACCGTCGCGGAGAGCCGCACCGGGTGACGGCTCGGCCGTGAGGGGTGACGACTCATGAGCGCCGTCCGCTTGGGCACGCGTGCGTCGCTGCTGGCCATGACCCAGTCCCGATGGGTGGCCGAGCGCCTGTCCGCGGCCCTGGGCCGCGAGGTCGAGCTGGTCGAGGTGACCACCACCGGCGACCGCGACTCCGCGCCGCTGGCCCAGCTGGGCGGCACCGGCGTGTTCGTCAGCGCGCTGCGCGAGGCCCTGCTCGAGGAGCGGATCGACGTCGCGGTCCATTCGCTCAAGGACCTGCCCACCGGCCCCGCCACCGGCCTCGCGCTGGCCGCCGTACCCCTCCGCGAGGACCCGCGCGACGTCGTGGTCGCCCGCGACGGGCTGACCCTCGGCGAGCTCCCCGTGGGCAGCCGCGTCGGCACCGGCTCCCCCCGCCGAGCCGCGCAGCTGCACGCCCTCGGCCTCGGTTTGGAGATCGTCGACATCCGGGGCAATGTGGACACCCGGATCCGCAAGGTCCGTGAGGGCGCGTACGACGCCGTGCTGCTCGCCCGCGCAGGACTGGCCCGGATCGGCCGTCTCGAGGAGGCCACCGAGGTGCTCGACCCGTTGCAGATGCTCCCCGCCCCCGGGCAGGGTGCGCTCGCGGTCGAGACCCGTGACGACGGGTTCGCCGCCGACGTGGGCGCCTTGGACGACGCACGAACCCGCGCCGCGGTGACCGCCGAGCGTGCGGTCCTGGCCACCCTCGAGGGCGGCTGCGCCGCTCCGGTGGGTGCCCTGGCCGAGGTGGCCGAGGGGGAGCACGACGAAGAGCTCTGGGTGAGGGCCGTCGCGCTCTCACCCGACGGGACGCTGGCGGTCCGGATGTCCGCCACCGGCGACCCAGCCGACGCCGCCGGCGTCGGTGGCCGTCTCGCGAGCGACATGCTCGACGAGGGGGCAGCACAGCTGACGGATACCCAGCCGAGCACACCGCACGAGCAGCCGGTGACCGACTGCGAAAGGCAAGAGGCATGACGCGAGCCCAGTCCACCCACACCACCAACTCCCCGACCAGGAGCTGGGTGGCGTTCGTAGGGAGTGGCCCCGGTGACCCCGGGCTCCTCACCGTGCGCGCCACCGACCTCGTCCGCAGTGCCGACGTGGTCATCACCGAGGGGCCCGAGCATCCCGCACTGGTCCGCTCCGTGCTCGGCCTGCCCGAGGGCTCCGAGGGCGGCCCCGAGCTCGTCGACGGCGGGTTCGGTGAGGACGGCCAGCCGCTGACCCACGCCGCGCGCGCCAAGGTCGTGGTCCGGCAGGCCAAGCGCGGAGTCCGCGTGGTCCGCCTGATGACCGGCGACCCGTTCGTCTACGCCTCCGGGCCCGAGGAGGCCGCCGCCTGCGCCAAGGCCGGCATCGGCTTCGAGATCGTGCCGGGAGTGTCCTCGGTGTCCGCGGTCCCGGCGTACGCCGGCATCCCGCTGACCACCAAGAACCACCGCGAGGTCACCGTGGTCACCGCGGGCGAGAAGGTCGACTGGAGCCGCTACGTCGGGTGCCCGACGCTGGTCCTGCTCTCCGCGGTCGGCTCCATCGGCGACATCGCCCGGTCCCTGATCGCCGCCGGCCGCGCGGCCGACACCCCGGTCGCGATGACCCGCACCGGTACGACGACCGAGCAGCAGACGGTCACCTCGACGCTCGAGCACATCGCCGCCGACGCGCGGGCCGCCCGGATGACGCCGCCCGCGGTCATCGTGGTCGGCGACGTGGTCACCCTGCGCGACGCGCTGTCGTGGTTCGAGACCAAGCCGCTGTTCGGCTGGCGGATCCTGGTGCCGCGCACGAAGGAGCAGGCCGGGTCGCTGTCCGCGCGCCTGCGCGAGTTCGGCGGCGTGCCCGAGGAGGTGCCGACCATCTCGGTCGAGCCGCCCCGCAACCCGCTCCAGATGGACAAGGCCGTCCGCGGCCTGGTCGAGGGTCGCTACGAGTGGATCGCCTTCACCAGCGTCAACGCGGTCAAGGCCGTGCGCGAGAAGTTCGAGGAGTACGGCCTCGACGCGCGTGCCTTCTCCGGTCTGAAGATCGCCGCGGTCGGCGACAAGACCGCCGCCGCGATCGCCGACTGGGGCCTGAGAGCCGACCTCGTGCCCAGCGGTGAGCAGTCCGCCGCGGGCCTGCTCGAGGACTGGCCCGAGTACGACGAGATGCTCGACCCGATCAACCGCGTCTTCCTGCCGCGGGCCGACATCGCGACCGAGAACCTCGTCGCCGGCCTGGTCGACCTGGGCTGGGAGTGCGACGACGTGACGGCCTACCGCACCGTCCGGGCCGCTCCGCCGCCGGCGCCGGTGCGCGACGCGATCAAGGGCGGCCGGTTCGACGCCGTGGTGTTCACGTCGTCCTCGACCGTGCGCAACCTGGTCGGCATCGCCGGCAAGCCGCACCCGTCGACGGTGATCGCGGTGATCGGGCCGGCCACGGCCAAGACGGCGGAGGAGCACGGTCTGCGGGTCGACGTGCTCGCCCCGAAGCCCGATGTCGACGAGCTGGTCGATGCGCTGGCGGACTTCGGCGCCTCGCGCCGCGCCGCGATGCTCGAGGCGGGCCAGCCGGTCACCAAGCCCTCCGAGCGCAAGCCGACGAGCCGCAAGATCCGAGCGAAGCGAGGAGGTTGAGGAGGTCGCGCAGCGACCGTCTCGAAACCCGGTGACTGAATCACCCAGCCCTGCTCCGGTCCCTCACCCGGTGACCCGGCCGCGGCGCCTGCGGACGACCAGCGGCCTGCGCCGCCTCGTCGCCGAGCACACCGTGGACCCGGCCCAGCTGGTGCTGCCGGTCTTCGTTCGCGAGGGTGCGACGCAGCCGCGTCCCATCTCGGCCATGCCCGGCGTCGTGCAGCACACGCGTGACTCGCTCCTCGAGGCAGCCCACGAGGCGGCCGACCTCGGCCTCGGCGGACTGGTGCTCTTCGGGATCCCGGAGGAGAAGGACGCCGTCGGCTCCGGCGCCGTCGACCCGTCGGGGGTGCTCAACCAGGCGATCACCGACGTGGTCGCCGAGGTCGGCGACACGCTCACCGTGATGAGCGACCTGTGCCTCGACGAGTTCACCGACCACGGTCACTGCGGTGTCCTCACCCCCGACGGACGGGTCGACAACGACCGCACCCTCGACGTGTACGCCGAGATGGCCCTGGCCCAGGCCGACGCCGGGGTCGACATGGTCGGGCCGAGCGGGATGATGGACGGCCAGGTCGCGGCGATCCGCGGGGCGCTCGACGCCGCCGGTCACACCGAGGTCGGGATCCTCGCCTACTCCGCGAAGTACGCCTCCTCCTTCTTCGGGCCGTTCCGCGAGGCTGTGGACTCCTCCCTGGAGGGTGACCGCCGTACGTACCAGCAGGACCCTGCCAACGCCCGTGAGGGAGTCCGCGAGGCCCTGCTGGACGTGGCCGAGGGAGCAGACATCGTGATGGTGAAGCCGGCCCTGGGCTATCTCGACGTCGTACGCCGGGTGCGGGACGCGGTGGACGTCCCGGTCGCGGCGTACAACGTCTCCGGTGAGTACTCCATGGTCGAGGCCGCCGCCGCCCGGGGCTGGATCGAGCGGGAGCGCGCGATCCTCGAGGTGCTCACCTCGATCCGCCGCGCGGGCGCGGACGTGGTGCTGACCTACTGGGCCGCGGAGGCCGCCCGCCTGCTCACCCGCTGACCGGGTCGTCCGCTCCACGTTCACCTAGAGAGTGAACCTCAGGCGGACGACCCAACGGGCGGGATCGGTCGTCCGCCCCACGTTCACCTAGAGAGTGAACCTCAGGCGGACGACCCAACGGCGGCGCCGGAGGTCAGTGGGTGAGGTCGAAGACGCAGCGGTCGAAGGCGTCGCCGGGATCCAGCGGGTTGTCGATCAACCCTTCGGCCAGGCACTGCGCGATCGCCTCGGCCCGCGTCAGGATCGTGGGTACGTCGGTCGGGAGGCTCGACGGCAGTGTCGGCAGTGCCGTGGGCAGCCCGCCCGTGGGGTTCGACGTCGGGTTCGGGGCCGGACCGTGGGTCGGACCGGAGGTCGGGCCGGACGTGGGACCGGCAGTCGGGCCACTGGTCGGCGTGCCGGCCGGTCGGTGGACCTGGTGGTGCCCGTGACGGCGCCCGGGGTGACGGGCGTGACGGGCGTGAGTCCTGGCCGCAGGCGGAGTCCCGAACGAGTACGCGGTCGACGTGGTGCCGTTGGGCACCGAGGCGAAGTCGCCGTCGAGGTAGGACTGCATGATCGCCAGGACCAGCGCGACGTAACGTCGGCTGTGGTTGTAGCGGGAGACCGCATCGCGGCGGCCGGCGTCGGTGCCGAGGTCGTCGGTCCCGGAGCAGAGGTAGACCGCGGACCCGAGCGAGGCGTCGTCGATGTCCTGGGGGTCGCGCCGGCCGTCGCTGTCGGCGTCGACCCCGACGATGGCCCAGGTCGACGGGATGAACTGCATCGGGCCGACCGCCCGGTCGAACCTCGTGTCGCCGTCGTACTGTCCGGCATCGGTGTCGCGGATCTCGGTGGTGCCGTGCGTGCCGTCGAGGACGGGGCCGAAGATCCCGGGCCGGGCGATGCCGCGGTCGCTGAGCACGTTGCCATCGGAGCGGCCGTGGTCGGACTCCACTCGGCCGATCGCCGCGACGAGCTGCCACGGCAGGTGGCAGGTCTTGTCGGCGGCGTCGATCACGGTGGCCGCGCGCTGGTACGCCGTGAGGGCGACGGCGGGGATGCCGGTGGCCGACGCGGTGGACACCACGCTCGGGCCATGGCCTCGCACCCCGGGGGTGAGGGTGCGCGGGGCGGTCAGGCTGGCGGGTGCCCGGACCGCGGCACCGGGGATCCGGGTGCCGTCGGGGAGGGCTCCGGCGCCACCGCCGGACGAGTCGGGGCCGGCCGTGGCAAGACTCGCGGTCCATGCCACCGAGAGCAGGGCCAGGGGCAGCAGGGCCGACGCCTTCTGGGCGCGTCCGAACCTGGTGACCGCCATCGACCCGTCCTCCCTCGTGGAGCCGTCGGGAAGGATTGTCGCGCCCAGCCCGTCGGCCCGGACAGGTTTCCCTCCCTGTCACGGGTTCAAACGACCGGGGTCCCAGGAGGTCACGCGGCCTCGATTGCCGCAGGGTTGCCCCCCTCGGACACAATGGCCCGGTGACTCCCGAGCGGTCCGAGGCGTTGTTCGCGCGCGCGTGCGCGGTCACGCCCGGCGGCGTGAACTCGCCCGTGCGTGCCTTCCACGCGGTCGGCGGCACCCCTCGCTTCATCGGATCCGCCTCGGGCGCCTGGCTGACCGACGTCGACGGGCAGGACTACGTCGACCTCGTCGGCTCGTGGGGACCGATGCTGCTCGGTCATGCGCACCCCGAGGTGATGGCGGCCGTCGGCGGGGCACTCGCCCGCGGCACGTCGTACGGCGCTCCCACCGAGGCCGAGGTCGAGCTGGCGGAGGAGATCGTCGGCCGTACGCCCGTCGAGCGCGTGCGGTTCGTGTCCTCCGGGACCGAGGCCACGATGTCGGCGATCCGGTTGGCCCGCGGCTTCACCGGCCGGGACGTGGTCGTGAAGTTCGCCGGCTGCTACCACGGGCACGTCGACGCCCTCCTGGCCTCGGCCGGCTCCGGCCTGACCACCCTCGCGGTGCCCGGAACCCCCGGCGTACCCGAGAGCGCGACGGCGTTGACCCGGGTACTGCCCTACAACGACCGGGACGCCGTGACCGCCCTGTTCGCCGAGCTCGGCGACCGGATCGCCTGCCTGATCACCGAGGCTGCGGCGGGCAACATGGGCGTCGTGCCGCCCGAGCCGGGATTCAACCGGTTCCTCGCGGAGACCTGCGCTGCCCACGGCGCGCTGTTCGTGAGCGACGAGGTGATGACCGGCTTCCGCGCGTCCCGGCAGGGGCAGTGGGGCCTCGATGGTGCCCGCGAGGGGTGGACCCCCGACCTGATGACCTTCGGCAAGGTGATGGGCGGCGGCTTCCCGGCAGCGGCCTTCGGCGGCCGGGCCGACGTGATGGGCCTGCTCTCGCCGGAGGGACCGGTCTACCAGGCCGGGACCCTGTCGGGGAACCCGATCGCGACCACCGCCGGGCTGGCCACGCTGCGGCTGGCCACCGACGACGTCTACGCCCACCTGACGTCGGTCGGCGACACGATCAAGGATGCCGCGACCAAGGCCCTCACGGCCGCCGGCGTACCGCACACGGTGCAGTCCGCGGGCACCATGTTCTCCGTCTTCTTCGCCGACGGACCGGTCCGCGACTTCGCCGGTGCCCAGCGCCAGGACACCGCTGCGTTCGCGGCGTTCTTCCACGCGATGCTCGACCGCGGCGTCTACCTCCCGCCCTCGGCGTACGAAGCGTGGTTCGTCTCCGCCGCGCACGACCAGCGCGCGGTGCAGACCGTGCTCGACGCGCTGCCCCCAGCTGCCCAGGCCGCCGCCGAGGCCGCGACCACCGCCCCGGAAGGAACCCATGGCTGAGACCACCGTCGTCCACCTGCTGCGACACGGCGAGGTGCACAACCCCGAAGGCGTCCTCTACGGACGCCGCGACGGGTACCACCTCTCCGACCTCGGCCGGGAGATGGCTCAGCGGGTCGCCGACACGATCGCCGACCGCGACATCGTCCACCTGCGCACGTCGCCGCTCGAGCGCGCCCAGGAGACGGCGGCCCCGCTGGCCGCGGCGCGCGGTCTGACCCCGCTGGTCGACCCGCGCGTGATCGAGTCGGCCAACGTCTTCGAGGGCAAGAGGTTCGGGATGGGCGACGGCGCCCTGCGCAAGCCGTCGGCGTGGATCCACCTGTGGAACCCCTGGAAGCCGTCGTGGGGCGAGCCCTACAAGGAGGTCACCGCCCGCATGCTCGCGGCGGTGTACGACGCGCGCGACGCCGCCCGCGGCCACGAGGCGGTGATCGTCTCCCACCAGCTGCCGATCTACATCACCCGGCTCTCGTTGGAGGGGCGCTCGTTCCTCCACGACCCTCGCCGGCGCCAGTGCACGCTGTGCTCGCTCACCTCGCTGGAGTTCGACGGCGACGAGCTGCGCACGGTCAGCTACTCCGAGCCGGCCGGTGACCTGATCCCGGTCCGCGACCGCAAGGCGCCCTTCTCGGCCGGCGACGCCCCCGAGGCCCACCGGCCATGAGGAACGCGAGGGCACTCCTCGTCGCGGCAGCGGTACTCCTGCTGACCGCGACCGGATGCACCTCGCTTCAGGGCACCGGGGACAAGGGCTACGTCAGCGGCGACGGCGCGATCCGCCAGATCGACGTCGCCGACCGCGGTGATGCGGTCGCCCTGACGGGTCGGGACCTCGACGGCAAGCCGCTGACCCTCGCGACGATGCGCGGCAAGCCGACCGTGGTCACCGTCTGGGGCTCGTGGTGCGCCGACTGCCACCGCGAGTCGCCGTACGTCGTGGCCGCGGCGAAGGAGCTCGGCTCCACCGCCCACTTCGTCGGCATCGACAGCCGCGACCCGGGCACCGCGCAGGCCAAGGCGTTCCAGACCAGGTACGGCATCACCTGGCCCTCGTTCTACTCGCCCGGAGGAGAGGCGCTCCTCTCCTTCCCGGGCGTGATCACGCCCAACTCCGTGCCGTCGACGGTCGTGCTCGACGCGCAGGGCCGACCTGCCGCTGCGATCAACGGCTCGGTGCCGTCCACGCGCACGCTGGTCCAGATGGTCCGTCAGGTGGCGCAGGGTGGCTGACTGGTTCCAGCAGCAGGCCTCGTCGGGGTCGCTGGTGCTCGCCATCCCGGTCGCGCTCGTCGCCGGGCTGGTCTCGTTCTTCTCGCCGTGCGTGATCCCGCTGCTGCCCGGTTACCTCTCCTACGCGACCGGACTCTCCGGCGCCGACCTCGAGCACGCACGGCGGGGCCGGATGCTGGCGGGCTCGATCCTCTTCGTGCTCGGCTTCTCGGCGGTCTACGTGCTCCTGGGCTGGGTGTCCGGCTCGATCGGAGCCTGGCTCGTCGAGTGGCGGCGCCAGCTCGAGATCGTCCTGGGCACCCTCACCATCCTGCTCGGCCTGGCGTTCGCGGGGCTGATCCCCTTCTCGCAGCGTGAGTGGCGCTCCCACTCCGTGCCGGCGGTCGGTCTCGCGGCCGCGCCGTTGCTGGGCTTCCTGTTCGGGGTCGGCTGGACCCCCTGCATCGGTCCGACCCTGGCAGCGATCACGAACCTCTCCCTGAACGAGGCGACGGCCGGTCGCGGCGCGCTCCTGGCGGGCGTCTACTGCATCGGGCTCGGCCTCCCGTTCATCCTCGCGGCCGTGGCCTACCGCCGGGCGCTCGGTGCCTTCGCGTTCGTACGACGTCACCAGCAGTGGGTGACCCGGCTCGGCGGCCTGATGCTGGTCCTGGTCGGGCTGGCCCTCGTCACCGGCTGGTGGGACATCGCGGTGAACTGGCTGCAGGTCCACCTCGTCGCGAACTCGACGGCGACGCTGTGAGCACGAGCGAGGTCCGCGCCGAGGGCTCGGAGGAGACCGGCACCTGGCAGCCCAGCGGCGACCGCGACCATCACCGCAGGCCAGGCGAGCTGACCCCGTGGGAGCTCGTGCGGTGGGCCTGGCGACAGCTGACGTCGATGCGGACGGCCCTCGTGCTGCTCCTCCTGCTGGCGCTCGGTGCGATCCCGGGGTCGGTCATCCCGCAGCGCGGAGTCGACGCCCTCAAGACCCAGAACTGGCAGGCCGCCCACCCGCATCTGACGCCGATCTACGACCGGCTCGGCCTGTTCGGCGTCTACCACTCGCCGTGGTTCGCGGCGATCTACCTGCTGTTGATGGTGTCGCTGGTCGGCTGCATCGTGCCGCGGCTGTTCGTGTACTGGCGCGGCTACCGTGCCGACCCGCCGGCCGCTCCGCGCAACCTGACCCGACTGCCCGACCACGCGTCGTACACCACGCACGAGGAGCCCGACGTCGTGCTGCGACGCGCGGCCGCCGCGCTCTCGCGACGGCACCGGGTCTCGACAGGCTCGACCAACGGGGCGGGCTCGACCAACGGGGCGGGCTCGACCGACGGGGCGGGCTCGACCGACGGGGCGGGATCGGCCAGTGGCGGCGGGTGGGTCGCCGCCGAGCGCGGACAGCTCCGCGAGGCGGGCAACCTGCTGTTCCACCTCTCGGTGCTGATCGTCCTGGTGGGCTTCGGGATCGGCAGCCTGTTCGGCTACAAGGGCGGCGTGATCCTGGTGGTCGGCAACGGGTTCTCCAACTCGCTGACGCAGTACGACGACTTCGACCCCGGTGGTCTGTTCCGGGCCTCGCGCATGGAGCCGTTCTGCTTCACCGTGCACGACTTCGACGTGCAGTGGCTCGACTCCGGGCCCCGGCAGGGGATGGCGCGCGGCTTCCAGGCACCGCTGACCTACCGCGAGTCGTGCCAGGGCGACCCGTCCACCTGGTCGGCGCCGAAGAGCTACGACCTGAAGGTGAACCATCCGCTCACCATCGGCGGGACCCAGATCTTCCTGATCGGGCACGGCTATGCGCCGGTGATCACCGTCCGCGACGCGGCGGGCCGCGAGCTCTACGACGGCCCGACCGTGTTCCTTCCCGAGAGCTCCAACTTCGAGTCCTTCGGCGTGGTGAAGGCTCCCGGGGTCCAGCCCGGCCACGACATCGGCCTGGAGGGGTTGTTCTACCCGACCTATGCGCTGATCAACGGCGACCCGGTCAACGTGATGGGCGACGACCGGAACCCCACGCTCTCGATGCTGGCGTACGTCGGCGACCTCGGCCTCGACAGCGGCGTGCCGCAGTCGGTCTACGAGATGGACAAGGCCGGGATGAAGCAGCTGACGAAGCCGGACGGGAAGATGTTCCGCGTCGACCTGCAGCCGGGCCAGACGATCCAGCTGCCCGACGGGGCGGGCAGCGTGACGTTCCACGGCGTCAAGCACTGGACCCGGCTCCAGATCAGCCGCACCCCCGACGTCTGGCTGACCCTGCTCGGGGTGATCCTGGCGCTGGTCGGCCTGCTCGGCTCGTTGTTCATCCGGCCGCGTCGGGTGTGGGTCCGCGCCCGACGCCAGGACGGTGCGACGCTCGTCGAGCTGGCCGCACTGGACCGGTCGGGGGGCGGGGACCTGACCGTCGTACTCTCGTCGGTGGTGGACTCGCTCCAGAAGTCCCCGGAGTCCGATCGGCGTACCACGGAGGAGACATCTGCATGAGCGACCTGCAGTGGGAGCAGCTGAGCAACCAGGCGATCGCGGCCGCGGGCATCGTCTACTTCCTGGCCCTGCTCTCCCACCTGGTCGAGTGGAGTGCGCTGCGCACCGTGCCCGTCGGTCGTGCCGCGAAGGTCGCCGTACCGGCCGGCGTCGGCTCGCCGACCGACGACGGACCCGGGCCCGTCGCGGACGCGCCGGACGAGGCGAAGCGCTACCGGATCGACATGTTCGGGCGGCTCGGTCTGCTGCTCACGGTGATCGCCTGTGGCGCGCACTTCGTGGGCCTGGTCGGGCGCGGCATGGCTGCCGATCCGAACCGGGTGCCCTGGGGCAACATGTACGAGTTCACGATCACGGGCGCGTTCGTGGTCTCGTTCGGCTACCTCCTCCTGCGCAAGCGCTACGGCCTGTCGTGGATGGGCCCCATCATCACGGCCATCGAGGTCGTCCTGCTGATGGTGGCGGTGCTCTGGCTCTACGACCCGGTCGCACCACTGACCGAGGCCCTGCTGTCGTACTGGCTGGTGATCCACGTGGTGTCGGCGATCATCGCGACCGGCGCGTTCACCCTGGGCGGCATCACCTCGGCGCTCTACCTGGTCAAGGCGCGCTCCATCCGGCGGGGCGACGACACCGACCGGGGCTACATCGCCCGGCTCCCCTCGCTGCCCACGCTGGACCGGGTGTCCTACCGGATCCACGCCTTCGGCTTCCCGGTCTGGACCTTCGCGGTGCTGATCAGCGGGCCGATCTGGGCCCACCAGGCCTGGTCGTCGTACTGGAACTGGGACCCCAAGGAGGTGTGCGCGTTCATCACCTGGGTGCTGTACGCCGCCTACCTGCACGCCCGCTCGACCGCGGGCTGGAAGGGACGCAACGCCGCGATCCTGTCGCTGGTGGGTCTGGCCAGCCTCTGGTTCAACTTCATCGGCATCAACTACTTCTCGACGACGAGCCAGCACTCCTACGCCAACGGCTCGGCCGTCGTCAGCCTGCAGGACCGCTGACCGCGATCTCGCGCACCTGGTGCCCCGGCGGTCACAGCTTCACCATGTTCACCGGGTGTTGACCTGCTTCACCTGGTGAGTTCGCCGTGAGAAGTCGCGCTTCACCATGTGATCATGATGAAGCAGGGACACCAGCACCCCGCCAGGCGAGTCGAGACCGACGACGCTCAGCTGGGCTCGTCGGGCCCCTTGGGGGGCCGGGAGAGCTGCGCCAGGAACTCGTCGTCGTCATCGGGGCCGAGGGGTCGCCGGTACTCCTCCTCACGGGGCCGGGGGCGGCGTTGCGGCCAGCCCTCGAGCAGGAACCGGGCCGCGTAGTAGGACCCCACCGCCACGACCACCAGCAGCAACACGAACCTCCACACGCGACAAGAGTAGGTCGCCGGTGGGTGACGTGTGGGTGGACACCACGATTCGGGTGGTCACGGGTGCCCTGACTACCCTGATCGGTGTGAAGGCGTTCTGGGTCTACACCGTGCTGCGGGTGCTGCTCTTCGTGGCGACCGCCGCCGTCGTGTTCGGGATCTGGCTGGCGATCGCCGGCTCCGCCCCGATCATGTGGGTGCTCGTCATCGCGTTCCTCGTCAGCGGCGTGGCGTCGTACTTCCTGCTCGACCCGCAGCGCACGGCGTTCGCGCGCCAGGTCGACGAGCGCGCCCACCGGGCCGCGGAGAAGTTCGAGGAGATGCGCGCCAAGGAAGACGTGGACTGAGCAGCGGCGAGTCGAGACCCGGTGACGGTGCCCGGGGCGGCGACCGATGGTCTCGACCAGCCCGAGCGACGATGTCGCGGACCGTCCTACTTCCTGCGGTTGAGCTGACGGTCGATCCGCGAGCGATCCTGGCCGAGGACCTTGGCCAGGATCGGCACCCGGAACCTCCACAGCGCGAACCCGGCAACCACGATGACCAGCAGGATGACCCAGAACATGCCGCCAGCCTACGTCGGGGGTCAGGACGCGAGGGCCAGGCCGACGAGCAGCCCGAGTCCGTAGAGCAGCTCGGAGATCCCGGTGAGCTGCAGCACCGGGATCAGACCGGGGCCGGTGGCCCGCGACAGCACCACCCGAGCCGCTCGCGCGCCGGGCCCGGCGTACGCCAGGGCGAGCAGCGCCCACCACGACGTGGTCAGGGCGACGCCGACCAGGGCCACCGCGGCGAGGCCGAGCAGCAGCACGTAGAGGGCGCGGGTGCGGTCGTCGCCGAGGCGGACGGCGAGCGTCGTCTTGCCGGCCACCCGGTCGGTGGGAATGTCGCGCAGGTTGTTGGCGACCAGGATCGCGCAGGCCAGGCCGCCGATCCCGATGGCGGCGTACAGCGAGCCGGTGGTCCAGGTCTCGGTCTGGACGTAGGCCGTGCCGACCACCGCGACCAGCCCGAAGAAACAGAACACCATCACCTCGCCCAGCCCCAGGTAGCCGTAGGGCTTCGAGCCGCCGGTGTAGAACCAGGCGGCCACGACGCAGACCGCGCCGACGGCGACCAGCCACCACGCGGTGGTGGCGGCGAGCACGAGCCCGGCGAGCGCGGCCACGCCGAACGCCGCGAACGCCGCGCGCTTCACCGCGCCGGGCGACGCCGTGCCCGACCCGACGAGCCGCATCGGCCCGACCCGCTCGGCGTCGGTGCCCCGGATGCCGTCGGAGTAGTCGTTGGCGTAGTTCACGCCGACCTGCAGCGCCAGGCTGACCACGAGGGCGAGCAGGGCCTTCCACCAGACGGCACCGTCGCCGTACAGCGCGACGGCGGTGCCCGCGAGCACCGGCGAGACGGCGGCCGGGAGCGTCCGAGGGCGGGCGCCGGCGACCCAGTGAGCGACGGTGGCCATGGCCGGATTCAAGCAGTCGCGGCGGAGGGGTCGGGCGCGTGGGGTGCCACGGGTCGCCAGTAGCGTTCGGAGCATGACCCTCCTGCGGCCGACCGGCGACGCGGAACGCGATGTCGACGCCGTCGAGGCGTGGCTCTCCACCGCCGATCCCGGACCCGTCGTCCTCGCCACGTCGGGGTCCTCGGGGGTGCCGAAGCAGGTCGTGCTCGGCCGGGACGCGGTGCTGGCTTCGGCGGCCGCGTCGGCGGCCCGCGTCGGCGGCTCCGGACCGTGGGTGCTCGCCCTCCCGTCGTCGTACGTCGCGGGGTTCAACGTCGTGGTCCGGTCGCTGGTGGCCGGTCACCGGCCCGCGGTCCTCGGCGACCGCAGCCTCGTCGAGGTCGCGGTCGCGGGCGGCTACGTGTCGGTGGTGCCGACCCAGCTGCATCGCTGGCTCGACGAGCCCACCGCGTGCGCCGTGCTCGCGGAGCTCCACACGGTCCTGGTGGGGGGAGGGCCGGTGGACGCGTCGTTGCGGGCCCGTGCGGCCGATGCCGGCGTGCGGGTCGTCGCGACGTACGGCTCAGCGGAGACCTGCGGTGGCTGTGTGTACGACGGGCTGCCGCTGGACGGCGTCGGCGTCGCGCTGGCCGCGGACGGCCGGATCCGGATCGCCGGCCCGACCCTGTTCGACGGCTACCTGGACGACGAGCAGGCGACCCGGGCCGCTCTCGTGGACGGATGGTTCCTCACCTCTGACGCGGGTCGGCTCGACGAGGACGGGCGGCTCGGCGTGCTGGGCCGGGTCGACGACATGGTCGTCAGCGGCGGGGTGAACGTGCCCGCCGCTGCCGTGGCCGCACGTCTGCGCGAGCACCCGGTCGTCGCCGCCGCGGAGGTCGTCGGTCTCCCGGACCCCGAGTGGGGCAACCGCGTCGTCGCGGTCGTCTCCCTGGTCTCCCCGCCGGTCGAGCCCGGCCCCGCGCTGGTCGAGCCGGTCGAGACCCTCTCGCTCGACGACGCACGCGACTGGGTCGCCGAGCGTCACCCGCGAGCGTGGGCGCCGCGCGACCTGGTCGTCGTACCCGCACTGCCGATGCTCACCAACGGCAAGGTCGACCGCCTCGCGGTGCGCGAGCTCGCGGGGGGAGTGGTCCGGTGAAGGTCTACGCGATCGCGATGACGACGCGCTTCCGCGGGATCACGGTGCGGGAGGGTGCCCTCGTCGAGGGCGCGGCCGGCTGGGGCGAGTGGAGCCCGTTCGTGGAGTACCCGCCCGAGGAGGCCGACGCCTGGCTGCGGTGTGCTGAGGAGGCCGCTGCCGGCGACTGGCCGGACCCGGTGCGGGCCTCGGTGCCCGTCAACGTCACCGTGCCCGTGCTCGCGCCCGCGCAGGCCCACGCGCTGGTGGTGGCCTCCGAGTGCTCGACCGCCAAGGTCAAGGTCGCCGATCCCGGACTCCCGCTGGCGGCCGACCTGGCGCGGGTCGAGGCGGTCCGCGACGCCCTGGGTCCGTCCGGCCGGGTCCGCGTCGACGCCAACGGCGCGTGGGACGTCGACACCGCCGTCGCCGCCATCGGTGAGCTCGACCGGGCCGCCGGCGGTCTGGAGTACGTCGAGCAGCCGTGCGCGTCGGTCGAGGACCTCGCGGCCGTGCGACGCCGGGTGTCGGTGCCGATCGCGGCCGACGAGTCGATCCGTCGGGCGGTTGACCCCTACCGCGTACGCGACCTCGCGGCGGCGGACGTGGCCGTGCTCAAGGTGCAACCCCTGGGCGGGGTGCGGGCGTGCCTGCGGATCGCGGAGGACATCGGGATGCCGGTGGTGGTCTCGTCGGCGTTGGAGACCTCGCTCGGGCTGGCGGCGGGTGTGGCGCTGGCGGCGGCCCTGCCGAGGCTCGACCACGCCTGCGGGCTGGCCACGCGGTCGCTGCTGACCGGCGACGTCGCCTCGCCCGAGCTGGTCCCGGTCGGCGGCCTGCTGCCGGTCGCCCGCCCGGCCGTCGTCCCCTCGCTCGTCGACAGCTGGGCTGCTCCGGCCGACCGGGTGGCGTGGTGGGAGGACCGGCTGGCGGCCGTCCGGGCCGTGCGGAAAGGTGGTCACCCGTGACGTCGTCGACCGAGCTGGCCCGCGCCGTGGTCGGCCGCCTCGTCGAGAGCGGGATCCGCGAGATCGTGCTGGCACCGGGCTCGCGGAACGCGCCGCTGGCGTTCGCGTCGTACGACGCCGCCGAGGCCGGGCTGATCCGGCTGCACACGCGCCTCGACGAGCGGTCGGCCGGCTTCCTCGCGCTCGGGCTGACCAAGGTCGGGTCGCGGGCGGCCGTGATCTGCACGTCGGGGACCGCCGTCGCCAACCTGCATCCCGCCCTGCTCGAGGCCGCCCACGCCGGCGTACCCCTGGTCGCGGTGACCGCCGACCGCCCCGAGCGTCTGCGCGGCACCGACGCCAACCAGACCACCGACCAGGTCGGCCTCTTCGGCCCCCTCATCCCCACCCTGGATCTGGGCGCCGACTCGATGGTCCGTGACGTTCCGCATGCTCTGGAGCCGATTTCACCTGCAGATCGTCACGGACCACCCCTCCATCTCAACCTCCGGCTGGAGGAGCCGCTGGTGCCGGCGGACCGGTGGAGGGTGGACGCCGTCCCGCCCGAGCCCGAGCGGAGGGAGCCGGGGTGGTGGCGCGGGCCGCCGGGCAGTACGACGACGCTGCCGGTCGGCCCCCGGACGGTGGTGGTCGCCGGCGACGACGCCGGGCCACCGGCACGCGGTCTCGCCGAGACGGCGGGCTGGCCGCTGTTGGCCGAGCCCACCAGTGGCTCGCGCACGGGGGAGCACGCGATCCGCTGCTACCGCCTCCTGCTCGGCGGCACGCTCGGCGAGGAGATCGAGCGGGTGGTGGTCTTCGGCCACCCGACGCTCTCCCGGCCCGTCTCCCGCCTCCTCGGCCGTCCGGACGTCGAGGTGTGGTCCGCCGAACCCACCGGCCTCGGCCTGGCGAGGCCGTACCCGGTCGCCGGCACCTTCACCCGGGCCGAGGCCGCGGCGCCCGACCCCACCGACTGGTTCCAGCGCTGGCGTGACGCCGACGCGCGGGTGGGCCGCGGTCTCGACGCGTTGCTCGCGGCCGAGCCCGACCTGACGCCGTACGACGTGGCGGGCGCGGTCGCCCGGGTGTTGCCACCCGAGAGCCTGCTCGTCGTCGGTGCCTCGAGCCCCATCCGCGACCTGGACCTGATGGTCCCGCGCTACCCGGTCGGCGCGCGGCGCAAGGTGATCGCCAACCGCGGCCTGTCGGGCATCGACGGCGTCGTGTCGACGGCGGTCGGCGCGGCCCTCGGCCGCACCTCGGACCGCAGCCTGGCCCTGCTCGGCGACGTGACGTTCCTCCACGACAGCAACGGCCTCGTCCGCGGTGCGCACGAGCCCGAGCCCGACCTCACGATCGTGGTGGTCAACGACGACGGCGGTTCGATCTTCGCGATGCTCGAGCAGGGCGCCGAGGAGTATGCCGACCGCTACGACCGCTTGTTCGGCACGCCGCACGGGGTCGACCTGGCGGCGCTGTGCGGCGCCACCCGGACCCCTCACCTCCGGGTCACCTCGCTGCCCGAGCTCGAGCAGGCCCTGGCCAGCCCCAACGGAGGCATCGAGGTCATCGAGGCCGTGGTCCGCCGCGACAACCGCCGCGACCTCGACGCACGCATCCGCGCGCTCGGCCGAGACGCCTGAGCAACGCCGATCAAGACGCGGGCCGCCGGTCGGGGGCACGATGTCGGCATGAGCCTGCCCGCCGACACCTTCGCCGACTTCGTCGACGGTCTCGCCGAGGCGCTCGACGACCACGAGGTGAGCGGCGAGGACTGGGCGTCGCGCCACCACTTCTCGCGGTTCCACTTCGACCGGATCATCAAGTCGGTCGGCGGCGAGCCACCGCAGACGCTGCGCCGTCGCATCCTGCTCGAGCGGGCGGCGTACCGGATGATCACGACGAAGGCGCCGCTGATCGACGTCGCGGTGGAGGCCGGCTACTCCTCCCACGAGGCCTTCACACGCGCCTTCACCAAGGCCTACGACGTTCCTCCGCGCGAGTGGCGGAAGAAGCCCGGGCACATCCAGATCGGTGATCCGGTGGCGGTGCACTTCGTCCCGCCCGGCAGCATCCGGCTGCCGTCCCGGGACACGGTGAGGGGGGCGGACCTCGTGGAGAAGATGGTCGAGCACCACGTCTGGCTCACCGGCGAGATGGTGCGGCTGGCGGAGCGACTGACCCCGGAGCAGCTCGACGAGCCGGTGCTCGTCGAGGTCGACGACGACGAGCAGACCCTGCGCTCCCTCCTGAGCAGGCTCGTCGGCCAGATGGGGATGTGGAACGCCGCGATGGCCACCCGCGACTACGACTGGAGCGTGGAGGACCACGAGTCGGTCGCCTCGATGCGGCGCCGGCTCGCGATCGAAGGACCGCGCTATCTCGCCCATGTGCGGGAGGTGTGCGACCAGGGTCGGCTCGACGACACCTTCGTGGACGCGTTGTGCGACCGGGCCGAGGTGTTCACCTACGGCGGGATGGTCGCCCACGTGCTCACGTTCGCGGCGTACCGGCGGACCCTCGTGGTGATGGCACTGGCCAGGCACGGCGTCGACGAGCTGGGCTGGGGCGATCCCATGCGCTGGGTGGCTCAGCGCGACTGATCGACCAGCCGACACAATGACCCGGTGGAGATCGCGTTCCTGTTGGTCGCGCTGGCGGTCACCGTGCTCGCCGGCACGACGCTGGCCGAGCGCGTCGGCTTTCCCGCGCCGCTCGGACTGATCGTCGTCGGGGTCGCTGGTGTCCTACGTCCCGGGTGTCCCGACGGTCCACCTCGGCGCGGACGTCGTCCTGCTCGGGCTGCTCCCTCCGCTGCTCTACTCCGCCGCCATCCAGACCTCGCTCGTCGACTTCAACGCCAACCGGCGCTCGATCCTCCTGCTCAGTGTGGGTCTCGTCGTCTTCACGACCTTCGGGGTCGGCTGGCTGGTGCATGCGCTGCTGCCCGGCCTCGGCTGGTGGGCCGCACTCGCGATCGGTGCGGTCGTGGCGCCCCCGGACGCCGTCGCCGCGACCTCGATCGGACGACGGATCGGACTGCCGCGCAGGATCGTCACGATCCTCGAGGGGGAGTCCCTCTTCAACGACGCGACGGCGCTGGTGGCGCTGCGTACGGCGATCGCCGCCGGGCTCGGGAGTGTCGCGCTGTGGCGGGTCGGCGTCGACTTCCTGGTGGCCTCGGTCGGTGGTGCACTGATCGGGATCGCGGTGTTCCTGCTGGTGGCGAACGTGCGCAAGCACGTCACCGACCCGGTCCTCGACACCGCGATCTCGTTCGTCGTCCCGTTCGCGACCTTCATCGTCTCCGAGGAGCTGCACTCCTCCGGCGTGGTCAGTGTCGTCGTCGCCGGGCTGTTGCTCGGTCACAAGGCCCCGGTCCTGCAGACCGCCCAGTCGCGGATCGCGGAGCGGATGAACTGGCGCACGATCGCGTTCTTCCTCGAGAACACCGTGTTCATGCTGATCGGCCTCCAGGCAGACTGGATCCTCAGCGACGTCAGCCACAGCGACGTCGCCGGCAGCCGGATCGCGCTGGTCTGCGGGCTGACCCTCGTGGCCGTGATCGTGCTGCGGCTGGTGTGGGTGTTCGCCGCGCGCTACCTGCTGATCCGGCCCGGCCACGACCCCGACCTGGGCAGGAAGCCGCCGGCGACCTTCACGTTCCTGCTGGGCTGGGCCGGGATGCGTGGCGTGGTCACGCTGGCCGCCGCGTTCATCATCCCGGCCGACACCCCCCACCGGGAGGTGCTCCTGCTGATCGCGTTCACGGTCGTGGCCGGCACCCTCTTCATCCAGGGACTGTCGCTGCCGTGGTTCGCCCGCCGGCTGCACGTGCCGTCACCCGACCCGCTCGAGGACGCGCTGGCCCGCGCGACCGTCCTGCAACAGGCCTCGAAGGCGGGCTTCAAGCGGCTCCACGAGCTGGAGTACGACGACCAGCACGAGGTCCTCGACGTGCTGAAGCAGCGCATCGAGCAGCGCAACTTCGCGGCCTGGGAACGGCTGGGCACCACCGCCGAGCAGGAGAGCCCGAGCGACCTCTACGCGCGGGTCCGGCTCGAGATGATCCAGGCCGAGCGCGAGCGCGTGCTGGAGATCCGGTCGTCGGGGTCCGTCGCCAGCGAGGTGGTCAGCGACGTGCTGTCGATGCTCGACGTCGAGGAGTCGATGCTCGACATCAGCCAGCAGAGCCGCGAGGAGATCCGCACGGTGACGGCCGTCCGTCGTACCGGCGACACGTGCGACCACCTCGCCGACACCCCTGCCGTCGAGACCGTGCGCGGAACCCGCGTGCGCCGACTGCCTGAGCGAGGGCACCACGTGGGTCGCCCTCCGGCAGTGCCTCTCGTGCGGGAACGTCGGCTGCTGCGACTCCTCACCGAGGCGCCATGCGACCGCCCACTTCCGCGCCACCACCCACCCGGTCATGGAGTCCGCCGAGCCCGGTGAGGACTGGCGCTGGTGCTACGTCCACCACCTCACCGCCTGACGCTGCGTGTGGTTGCTGTTCTGGCGCAATTGCGCCGCTTCGACATGTGGGCGGGCGCTGTGCATGCAGTTCTGGCGCGATTGCGCTGCTCGGACACCCGCGGCAGGGTAGGGCGCATGCGGATCACGAAGTTCGGGCACGCCTGCATCCGGCTGGAGTACGACGGCCAGGTCGTCGTGGTGGACCCCGGGATGTTCACCGACCCGGAGGCGGTCGACGGTGCCGACGCGGTCGTGATCACCCACGAGCACCCCGACCACTACCTGCCCGATCACCTGGCCCGTAGCGACGCGCCGGTGTTCACCATCGACGCCGTCGCAGCGCGGATCCGCGAGGATGCGCCCGATGCCGCCGAGCGGCTCACCGTCGTGACGCCCGGCGAGGAGTTCGACCCCGGTATCCCCGCCGTCTCGGTCGGCGAGCTGCACGCGGTGATCCACCCCGATCTGCCGCGGTTCTTCAACTCCGGCTTCGTGTTCACCCTCGGTGACACCACCGTCTTCCACCCCGGCGATGCCCTCACGGTTCCCGAGCATCAGGTGGATGTCCTGTGCGTCCCGGTCTGCGCACCCTGGATGCGTGCGGCCGAGGGCGTCGACTTCGCCCGGGCCGTCGGTGCCCCGCGCAACGTCGCGATCCACGACCGGATCTACTCCGAGGCCGGGCTCCGGATCGTCGACGGCCACTACGGCCTGCTGCTCCCCGAGACGCAGAGCTACATCCGCCTCGCCGACGGCGCGGACCTCGACTGACCTCGTCCGTCACACCTGTCACATCGACAAGGCACTCCTGTCACTTGTCGGCCGTTGCAACCCCCGACAAGTGACGGGATCCCCGGCCAGCCGGGGATCCCGACGGGCGACCGACCTCAGCGTCCGTAGTACGCCGCGAACACCTCACGGATCGTCGGTACGTCGGGTGGTCCCGGTGACACCTCGACCTCGTCACCCGCGCCCAGCGAGCCGGGCGTGACCACCCGCAGGTAGGCACCCGGACGCTCGGCGAGCGCGAACCTCCTCACCCAGCCACGCAGGCCCATGAACCCGGCGAACGTCGAGCACGGCGTGCGCGGACCGACGACCTCGAGCACGACCGACCCGATCGCCCAGCGCTCCCCGGCGCGCGCGTCGTTGACAGCGACGCCGGAGAGGGTGAGGTTCTCGCCGAACGAGCCGGGGGTGATCGGCCGGGTCAGGTCGTCACCGAGCTCACGGGTCCACCACTCCTGGTCCTCGCGAGCGTAGGCGTAGACGGCCTGCGACGGCCCGCCGTGGTTCGAGGTGTCGAGGATCGAGTCCCCGACGAGCCCCCAGGGCTCGACGCGGACCTGCCCGGGGACCGGCCGCTTGTCGATACCGGACTGTTTCGGCTTGGCGTCACGCCGCTCGCCATGGCCGGGGACCGGGGTGTCGATCACGTGGGCCACGTTGACCGCGACGACCCGGCCGGTCACGGTCAGCCCGCTGCCAGTGAGTCCCGGACGGGGACGAACTTGGCCTGTGCCTCGGCCAGCTCCGCCGCGGGGTCGGAGTCGGCCACGATCCCGCAGCCGGCGAAGAGCCGGACCGTGTCGCCCGAGACCTCGGCCGAGCGCAGGGCGATGCCCCACTCGCCGTCTCCGGTGGTGTCCATCCAGCCGACCGGGCCGGCGTAGCGACCGCGGTCCATGCCCTCGAGCTCGGAGATGACCCGCACCGCCTCCGCGGTGGGCGTGCCGCCCACGGCTGCCGACGGGTGCAGTGACGCGGCGAGGTGGAGGGACGACACGGTGCTGGCGTCGTGGACGACGCCGGCGACGTCGGAGGCGAGGTGCATGACGTTGGGCAGGTGGAGGACGAACGGCGCCTCGGGCACGTTCATCGACGAGCAGTGCGGCTCCAGCGCGTCGGCGACCGAGCGCACGGCGTACTCGTGCTCCTCGAGGTCCTTGCTGGAGCGGGCGAGGGTGGCGGCCAGGGCGAGGTCTCGCTCGTCGGCGCCGGTACGCCGGATGGTGCCGGCCAGCACGCGGGAGGTCACCAGGCCGCGCTCCCGCCGCACGAGCATCTCCGGCGTCGCCCCGAACATGCCGTCGACGTGGAAGGTCCAGCACATCGGGTACGTCGCCGCCAGACGCCGGAGCGGCCAGCGGACGTCGATGGGTGCGGCCGCGGTGGCGATCAGGTCGCGGGCGAGCACGACCTTCTCCAGCTCACCAGCCTCGATCCGGCGGACGCCCTCGGCGACGACGGCCATCCAGTGCTCGCTGTCGAGGGCGCCGTCGGCGAAGACCACGCTCTCGGGCGCGACCGGCGCGCTGGCCGGGCCGTCGTACGTCGCCCCGTCCTCGGCGGAGCCGACGAGGGTCAGCCAGGTACGGCCCGCCCGACGGCCGATCACCACCCGCGGGACCGTCAGGACCGAGTCGCCCGGGTCGTCGGCGAAGCCGAACGTGCCGAAGCAGACCAGCCCGGAGCCGGGCTCGCGGACGTCGTCCTCGATGTCGGCGCGGGCACAGGTCTCGGTCCACCACTTGTCCGCATCGGAGAAGCGGGTCAGCCCACGCGTCCGGATCTGCGCGGCGACGCCCCAGCCGACCAGGCCCTCGTCGCGGCGGAGCCACGTGACGGGGTCGGCGTCGGACGGCAGCAGGTCGAGCAGCGGGTCACCGACCGGGAGCTCGGTCGTCCGGACCGTCAGGCTGCTCGTCACAGTCGGGAAGCGTACCGGGCAGGCGGCCGTGGATCCGACTCGGCGACACCCGGTGTCGCCGAGGTCACCGGAGCGGGTCCGGCTCGGTCAGGACCAGTAGACGACGACCTTGTCGCCGACGTTCACCTGGGAGAACAGCCACCGGATGCCGTCGAGGTCCCGGATGTTCACGCAGCCGTGGGACGCGCCGTCGTAGCCGACCGTGGCGAAGTCCGAGGAGTAGTGCACGGCCTGACCGCCCGAGAAGAACATCGCGTAGGGCATCGACGACCCGTACAGGTGCGAGACGTGGTCGGCATCCATCAGGTAGACGTGGAACAACCCCTCGCGGGTGGGGGTGTCGTTGAGCGTCGAGCCGAAGCGCGCGTCGAGGGTCTGCCGCACGTGACCGTCGACCACCCAGCGCAGCGTGCGGCTGGTCTTGTCGATGCAGATCACCCGCCCGGTGAGGCAACGCGCGTCGAGCTTGCCCGGCGACGGCTCGATGTTGAACATCGCGTCGTGGCTCGGGGTCACCGTCATCGCCGTCAACCGGTCGAGCGTCCGCTGGTCCACGGCACCGGTGACGGGGATGACCCGTTTGGCCTGGAAGCCCTTGACCGCGGTGACGGTCGCCGGGTCGTAGGTGCCCGTGACGTCACCGAAGTACCACGCGATCTGCTTCAGCCGGGCCTGCAGCGCCCGCACGGACGAGCCCTGGTCGCCCGGGCCGAGGAGGGTCTTGCCGGGGTGCAGCACGTTGAACATCGCGTCGTGGCCGGGCCGGTCCGTCATCGCGAGCAACCGCTGCCAGGTACGGCGGTCGAGGACGCCGGTGCGGGCCAGGCCGCGTTTGGCCTGGAAGCCCTTCACGGCGGCCACCGTCGCGTCGTCGTACACCCCGGTCGTGGTCTCGGGCAGCCAGGCCAGCTGGTGGAGCCGCACCTGGAGCTCGCGCACGCGGCTGCCCCTCGTCCCGGGCTCCATCACGTCGGTCGTCGGATCGGACGACGTCGCGTGCGAGGGCGAGGGCGACGGCGTGCTCGACGACGTGGTGGGGGAGCCGGGCGCCGGAACCGACGAGGTGGGCTCCGAGCCAGGCTCGCCGGCCGGGCGGCCGGACGCGGCTGCGGTGCGCTGATCGTGATGACGCAGGACCGCTCCGGCGCCGTACGCCGCGCCGGCCACCAGGCCCACGACGAGCACGAGCGTCAGGATGGTCTTGACGACTCTCATCGGTCTCCTCCGGGGAAGTCCACGGCGGGGCGTGGTGAGGACGCCCCAGTCTCGGTCCTGAAGACGCGGATCCGTCGGATTTGGTTGCCGTGCCGCGCGGCTCACGGGGCCTGCACGGCCGGTGGACGGGGCCTCGCCCTACGCTCTGGGCGTGGCCCGCGCAGACCTCGACAAGCAGCCGACCGACGTCCGTCGGATGTTCGACGCCGTCGCCCGGCGCTACGACGTCACCAACGACGTGCTCTCCCTCGGGCAGGACCGGCGTTGGCGCGACGAGGTCATCCGCGCCGTCGCGCCCCTGCCCGGGGAGCGGGTCCTCGACCTGGCGGCCGGCACGGGCACCTCGAGCCAGCCGTTCGCCGACGCCGGTGCCGAGGTCGTCCCCTGCGACTTCTCGCTGGGGATGCTCCGCGTGGGCAAGGAGCACCGACCGACCCTGCCGTTCACCGCCGGCGACGGCACCCGGCTCCCCTTCGCCGACGACACGTTCGACGCCGTCACGATCTCCTTCGGACTGCGCAACATCGTCGACCCCGCCGCCGGCCTGCGCGAGATGCTCCGCGTGACCAGACCCGGTGGCCGCCTGGTGGTGTGCGAGTTCAGCCATCCGACGTGGAGCCCGTTTCGGACCCTCTACGTCGAGTACCTGATGAGGGCGCTGCCGCCGATCGCCAGGGCCGTGAGCTCCAGCCCGGACGCCTACGTCTACCTTGCGGAGTCGATCCGGGCCTGGCCGGACCAGGCCGCGCTGGCCGGGGTGCTCGCGGGCGCCGGCTGGCAGCGCCCGCAGTGGCGCAACCTCTCCGGCGGCATCGTCACGCTGCACCGCGCCACCGCCTCGAACGTGGATCGTCCGGTCCGGCAGAGCCGGAGCGGACGACCGGAGTCAGTGACGGAGCGCGCTCGCGCGCACGTCGACGACCGCCCATTTACGACACGTCACCGTGCGCGAAATGCGCAGGTGAACGGCCGTCTCACGGCCCCCGGACCCGGAGGTGCAGGACCTGTGACGGAGTCCTAGACTGACCGCGCCGGTTCGTGAAGTCGTTCACAAAGTCACAAAGTTCGTGACGCAGGTCACGGTCCGGGGCCCAGCAGCGAGCAGTGAAGGGAAGGCTGGATGCAGCTCTACACGCCCGTCCTCTACCTGGCGGCGATCGCCGCAGCCTTCGCGCTCTTCTCCATCCTGATGTCGTCCATCGTCGGACCTCGTCGCTACAACCGGGTCAAGCTCGACTCCTACGAGTGCGGCATCGAGCCGACTCCTCAGCCCGTCGGCGGCGGACGCTTCCCGGTGAAGTACTTCATCACCGCGATGATGTTCATCGTCTTCGACATCGAGATCGTGTTCCTCTACCCGTGGGCCGTCCACTTCGACGTGCTCCGCGGCTTCGGGCTCGTCGAGATGGTGCTGTTCATCGTCACGGTGTTCGTCGCCTACGCCTATGTCTGGCGTCGCGGCGGACTGGATTGGGACTGACGTACATGGGTATCGAAGAGAAGCTTCCGAGCGGCGTCCTCCTGACGACCGTCGAGGGCGTCGCCGGTTACATGCGCAAGGCCAGCTTCTGGCCGGCCACGTTCGGCCTCGCCTGCTGCGCGATCGAGATGATGACCACCGGTGGCCCCAAGTACGACCTCGGCCGTTTCGGGATGGAGGTCTTCCGGGCGAGCCCGCGCCAGGCCGACCTGATGATCGTCGCCGGACGGGTGAGCCAGAAGATGGCGCCCGTGCTTCGCCAGATCTACGACCAGATGCCGGAGCCCAAGTGGGTCCTCGCGATGGGCGTCTGCGCGAGCAGCGGCGGCATGTTCAACAACTACGCGGTCGTGCAGGGCGTCGACCACGTCGTACCCGTCGACATGTACCTCCCCGGCTGCCCGCCGCGGCCGGAGATGCTGATCGACGCGATCCTCAAGCTCCACGACCAGGTGCAGAACAAGAAGCTCGGGTCCAATGCCCGCCGCGAGATCGTCGCCAACGAGACCGACGCGCTCAAGGCCCTGCCCACCTCACAGATGAAGGGCCTGATGAGGTGACTCCCGCCGAACCGGAGCAGAGCAACGTCCCGGCACAGTCGGGCGAGATCGAGACGATGGGTGTCCGCACGGGCATGTTCGGAGTCTCGGGCAGCGGCGACACCAGCGGCTACGGCGGCCTGGTCAAGCCGACGATCTTCCCCGGCGCGAGCCAGCGTCCCTACGGCGGCTGGTACGACGAGGTGGCCGATGCGCTCGAGGCCCGACTGCAGGCGACCGACCTGGACGCAGCGGTCGAGAGCGTCGTGGTCGACCGTGGTGAGATCACCTTCCACGTACGGCGGGAGGACCTGCCGTTCGTGGCCCAGATGTTCCGCGACGACGAGGCGCTGCGGTTCGAGCTGTGCTCAGGGGTCAGCGGTGTCCACTACCCCGCCGACACCGGTCGCGAGCTGCACGCCGTGTACCACCTGCTCTCGATGACCCACAACCGCCGCGTGCGGATCGAGGTCGCCTGTCCCGACGCCGATCCCGCACATCCCCAGCCTGGTCAGCGTCTACCCCACCAACGACTGGCACGAGCGCGAGACCTTCGACATGTTCGGGATCGTGTTCGACGGCCACCCCTCGTTGACGCGGATCCTGATGCCCGACGACTGGCCGGGCCACCCGCAGCGCAAGGACTACCCCCTCGGCGGGATCCCGGTCGAGTACAAGGGAGGGACGATCCCGCCGCCCGATGAGCGAAGGTCGTACAACTGATGGCTCAAGACGTCTACGCGAACAGCAACGAGACCGCCGAGGGCAAGGTCTTCACGGTCACCGGTCAGGACTGGGACTCCATCACCCAGGGTCTGGACGACTCCACGGAGGAGCGTGTCGTCGTCAACATGGGCCCGCAGCACCCGTCGACCCACGGCGTGCTCCGGCTGATCCTCGAGCTCGAGGGCGAGACGGTGACCGAGGCCCGCTGCGGCATCGGCTACCTCCACACGGGCATCGAGAAGAACATGGAGTACCGCTCCTGGGTCCAGGGCGTCACGTTCTGCACCCGGATGGACTACCTCTCTCCGTTCTTCAACGAGATGACCTACGTGCTCGGGGTGGAGCGCCTGCTCGGGATCGAGGACGACATCCCCGAGAAGGCCCAGGTCATGCGGGTCCTGCTCATGGAGCTCAACCGCATCTCCTCCCACCTGGTGTGCATCGCGACCGGGGGCATGGAGATCGGCGCCCTCACCGTGATGACCATCGGGTTCCGCGAGCGCGAGCTCGTCCTCGACCTGTTCGAGCTGATCACCGGTCTGCGGATGAACCACGCCTTCATCCGTCCCGGCGGGGTCGCCCAGGACCTCCCGCCGGGTGCGCTCGACGAGATCCGCGGGTTCATCGCGTTGATGAAGAAGCGCCTCCCCGAGTACGCCGACCTCTGCAACGCCAACCCGATCTTCAAGGGGCGTCTGGAGAACGTCGGTCACCTCGACCTCGCCGGCTGCCTGGCCCTCGGCCTGACCGGCCCGGTGCTGCGCTCGACCGGCTACCCGTGGGACCTCCGCAAGACGCAGCCCTACTGTGGCTACGAGACCTACGACTTCGACGTCCAGACGTGGGACACGGCCGACTCCTACGGCCGGTTCCGCGTCCGCCTCGGCGAGATGTGGGAGTCCCTGCGGATCATCGAGCAGGCGGCCGACCGGTTGGCGAAGCTCGAGGGCGCGCCGGTGATGGTCGCCGACAAGAAGATCGCCTGGCCCAGCCAGCTCGCGATCGGCAGCGACGGCATGGGCAACAGCCTCGACCACATCCGCCACATCATGGGCGAGTCGATGGAGGCCCTGATCCACCACTTCAAGCTGGTGACCGAGGGCTTCCGGGTGCCACCGGGTCAGGTCTACGTCCCGATCGAGTCGCCGCGCGGCGAGCTCGGTGCCCACGTCGTCTCCGACGGCGGCACCCGCCCCTTCCGCGCGCACTTCCGCGACCCGTCGTTCACCAACCTGCAGGCGACCAGCGTCATGGCCGAGGGCGGCATGGTCGCCGACGTCATCGTCGCGATCGCCAGCATCGACCCCGTCATGGGAGGCGTCGACCGATGACAGCGGAACCCACGACGGGCGGCCTCAGCGATGCCACGTACGGCGAGCTGCGGGTGATCGCGGCCCGCTACCCCCAGGCGCGCTCCGGACTGCTGCCGATGCTCCACCTCGTCCAGGCCTCCGAGGGTCGGATCACCCCCGAGGGCATCGAGGCCTGTGCCGACATCCTCGGCATCTCCGCCGCCGAGGTCAGCGGTGTCGCCACGTTCTACACGATGTACAAGCGTCGCCCGGTCGGCGACTACCACGTCGGGGTCTGCACCAACACGCTGTGCGCGGTGATGGGCGGCGACGTGATCTTCGAGCGGCTCAAGGAGCACCTCGACGTCGGCAACGACGAGACCACCGACGACGGCAAGATCACCCTCGAGCACGTCGAGTGCAACGCGGCCTGCGACTACGCGCCGGTGATGATGGTGAACTGGGAGTTCATGGACAACATGACGCCCCAGTCGGCGACCGAGCTGGTCGACGACCTGCGGTCCGGTGTCGAGGTGCACTCGACCCGCGGGCCGCGCGTCGTCACCTGGCGCGAGGCGGAGCGGGTCCTGGCCGGGTTCGCCGACGACCTCGCCGACGAGGGCCCGTCCGCGGGCGCGCCGTCCTTGGTCGGCCTGGGCCTCGCCCGTGAGAACGGCTGGACCGCCCCTGCCGACGCGACGAGTGGCCGCACCGGGAGCACGGCTGACTCCGCCGCCGCGGCGGCCGAGCAGGCCGACACCGGCCGCGCCGAGACCGAGACGACGCAGGAGGAGGGCGCGTGACCGACACCTTGACCCCTGTCCTCACCGACAACTGGGACCAGGACCGGTCCTGGACCCTCGCCGCCTACGAGGACCGCGGGGGCTACGGCGCGCTGAAGAAGGCGCTGGCGATGCGTCCCGACGACGTGATCACCGCCGTCAAGGACTCCGGGCTGCGGGGGCGTGGCGGCGCCGGCTTCCCCACCGGCATGAAGTGGAGCTTCATCCCGCAGGACAACCCGAACCCGAAGTACCTCGTGGTCAACGCCGACGAGTCCGAGCCGGGCACCTGCAAGGACGTCCCGCTGATGATGGCCAGTCCGCACACGCTGGTCGAGGGCGTCATCATCAGCAGCTACGCGATCCGGGCGAACCAGGCCTTCATCTACGTCCGCGGCGAGGTCCTCCACGTCGTACGACGGCTCCAGCGCGCCGTCCAAGAGGCCTACCGGGCGGGCCACCTCGGCAAGGACATCCACGGCTACGGCTACGACCTCGACCTGGTCGTGCACGCGGGTGCCGGCGCCTACATCTGCGGGGAGGAGACCGCCCTCCTCGACTCGCTCGAGGGTCGTCGCGGCCAACCCCGCCTGCGGCCGCCGTTCCCGGCCGTGGCCGGGCTCTATGCCAGCCCGACCGTGATCAACAACGTCGAGTCGATCGCGTCGGTGCCGAGCATCATCGACCACGGGGCCGACTGGTTCTCGGCGATGGGCACGGAGAAGTCCAAGGGCTTCGGCATCTTCAGCCTGTCCGGGCACATCACGAACCCCGGCCAGTACGAGGCGCCACTCGGCATCACCCTGCGCACGCTGATCGAGCTGGCGGGGGGGATCCGCAACGGTCACGAGCTGAAGTTCTGGACGCCGGGCGGCTCCTCGACCCCGATCCTCACCGCCGAACACCTCGACGTGCCGCTCGACTTCGAGGCGGTCGGTGAAGCCGGATCGATGCTCGGCACCCGCGCGTTGCAGCTGTTCGACGAGACCACCTGCGTGGTCCGGGCCGTGCTGCGCTGGACGGAGTTCTACAAGCACGAGTCCTGTGGCAAGTGCACGCCGTGCCGCGAGGGCACGTGGTGGCTCGTGCAGACCCTGGCCAACCTCGAGAAGGGGATCGGCAGCGAGGCCGACCTCGACCTCCTGCTCGATCAGTGCGACAACATCCTCGGCCGGTCGTTCTGCGCCCTCGGCGACGGTGCCACCAGCCCGATCTCGAGCTCGATCCAGTACTTCCGCGACGAGTACCTCGCCCACCTCACCGGCGGTGGCTGCCCGTTCGACCCCGTCGCCTCGACCCTCTTCGCTGCCGAAGGAGCCTCTGCATGACCACCGGCGAGGTCGAGAAGGTCGACCTGGTGACGCTGACCATCGACGGCGTCCAGGTCAGCGTCCCGAAGGACACCTTGGTGATCCGCGCCGCCGAGCAGGTCGGCGCGCAGATCCCGCGGTTCTGCGACCACCCGCTGCTCGAGCCCGTCGGTGCCTGCCGCCAGTGCCTGGTCGACGTCCCCGACGCGGGCAACGGCCGGCCGTTCCCCAAGCCGCAGGCGTCCTGCACGATCCCGGTCGCCGAGGGCATGGTGGTCAACACCCAGGCCACGAGCGAGGTCGCCGACAAGGCGCAGCAGGGGATCATGGAGTTCCTCCTGGTCAACCACCCGCTCGACTGCCCGGTCTGCGACAAGGGTGGCGAGTGCCCCCTGCAGAACCAAGCCATGAGCAACGGTCGAGGCGAGTCCCGCTTCGCTGCCAGCGGCGGAGTCAAGCGCACCTTCCCCAAGCCGATCAACATCTCCGCCCAGGTCCTGCTGGACCGCGAGCGCTGTGTGCTGTGCGCGCGCTGCACCCGTTTCTCCGAGCAGATCGCCGGTGACCCCTTCATCGCGCTCATCGAACGAGGTGCCCTCCAGCAGGTGGGCATCTACGAGAAGGAGCCGTTCGAGTCCTACTTCTCGGGCAACACCATCCAGATCTGCCCCGTCGGTGCGCTGACCAGCGCCGAGTACCGTTTCCGCTCGCGCCCCTTCGACCTGGTCTCGACCCCGTCGATCGCCGAGCACGACGCCTGCGGATCAGCGATCCGGGTCGACCACCGGCGCGGCAAGGTGATGCGCCGGCTGTCGGGCAACGACCCCGAGGTCAACGAGGAGTGGATCACCGACAAGGACCGGTTCGCGTTCGGCTACCTCTACGCCGACGACCGGATCACCTACCCACGGATCCGCGAGGACGGCGAGCTCCGTCCGGCCTCGTGGCCCGAGGCCTTCGCGGTCGCCGCGCGCGGTCTCGCCGACGCCGGCGCCAGCGGGGTCCTGACCGGGGGCCGGCTCACCGCCGAGGACGCCTTCGCGTACAGCACCTTCGCTCGCGTGGCCCTCGGCTCCCACGACATCGACTTCCGGTCGCGGCCCCACTCGGCCGAGGAGGCGTCGTTCCTGGCCTCCGAGGTCGTGCTGCGCTCCGCCGACAGCGGGGGTCCGACGTACGCCGACCTCGAGTCCGCCAACTCCGTGCTCCTGGTCGGACTCGAGCCCGAGGACGAGGCCGGCACGATCTTCCTGCGGCTCCGCAAGGCCAACCGTCACCACCGCACGCGGGTCTGGTCGGTCGCCCCGTTCGCCACCCACGGCCTGCGCAAGATGGGCGGCACCCTGATCGCCGCCCGACCGGGCACCGAGGCCGAGGTCGTCGCGGGCCTGGCGCACGCCGGCGACGTCGAGCTCGACAGCGCCGGAGTCATCCTGGTCGGCGAGCGGATGGCCGCGGTGCCGGGTGCCCTCACCGCCGTTGCGCACCTGGCCCGCACCAGCGGCGCCAAGCTCGCCTGGGTGCCCCGTCGGGCCGGCGACCGCGGGGCGCTCGAGGCCGGCTGCCTGCCCAACCTCCTCCCCGGCGGCCGGCCGGTGGCCGACGCGGCTGCCCGCGTCGACGCCGCCACCGCGTGGGGCATCGACAGCCTGCCCGAGCACCCGGGCCGCGACGGCGACGCGATCGTGGCCGCCCTCTCCGCCGGCGAGCTCGGTGGCCTGGTGGTGGGTGGCGTCGACCCCGACGACACCAGCGACCCGGCTGCCTTCCGCGCCGCACTCGACGCCGCGCGCTTCGTGGTCGCCCTCGAGCTGCGGGAGACCGACGTGACGCGGGGCGCCGACGTGGTCTTCCCCGTCGCCGCGGTGACCGACAAGGCCGGGACGTTCGTGAACTGGGAGGGCCGCGTCCGCTCCTTCGAGGCCGTCTTCACCAACCCCAACGCCCTGCCCGACGCCCGGGTCCTGGCCGGGATCGCCGAGGAGCTGGGCCGGCCACTGGGATTCCGCTCCACGGTCGAGGCAGGCCGGGCGATGACCGAGATGGGGCCGTGGGACGGCGAGCGCGCCGCGCTGCCCGAGGTAGCGGCGGCGGCGACGTCGTCCGACGACGACTCGCTCGCCCTGGCGACCTGGAAGCCGATGCTCGACAACGGCGCCCTGCAGGACGGCGAGAAGTACCTCCGTGCCACGGCCCGTACGCCGGTCTGCCGCGTCTCGCCGACGGCCTACGCCGCACTGGGCGCGCTGGTCACCCTCACCGGTGACCGCGGGTCGGTGACCCTGCCGACGGAGCCGTGCGACGACCTGGCCCCCGACACCGTCTGGGTCCCGACGAACTCCACCGGGCACGGGGTCCTCGCCGACCTCGCCTCGCCCGGGAGCGGCGTGCGAGTGAAGGGAGCCGACCGATGATGGCTGCAGTGCTTCCCCTCCTGGCGCCGATGGTGCCGCCGAGTGCCGGCGCCGCGGGGCTCGAGCAGTTCGGTCGTGACCCGTGGTGGCTCGTGCTGCTCAAGGCCGTCCTGATCTTCTTGATCCTCGTCCTGCTGACGCTGTTCAACATCTGGTTCGAGCGCCGGGTGGTGGCCCGGATGCAGCACCGCATCGGGCCCAACGTGAACGGCCCGTTCGGCCTGCTCCAGAGCCTCGCCGACGGCGTGAAGCTGGCGCTGAAGGAGGACATCATCCCGAAGGCCGCCGACAAGGTGGTCTTCCTCGCCGCCCCGGTGATCGCGGTGATCCCGGCGTTCATCACCTTCTCGGTGATCCCCTTCGGTCCGGTGGTCACGGTCCCGTTCACCGAGCGACTCACCCCGCTGCAGCTGACCGACATGCCGGTCGCCGTGCTCTTCGTGATGGCCATCGCGTCGGTCGGCATCTACGGCATCGTCCTGGGCGGCTGGTCCAGCGGGTCGACGTACTCCCTGCTCGGCGGTCTCCGCTCGAGCGCACAGATGATCTCCTACGAGGTCGCGATGGGCCTCGCCCTCGTCGCGGTGTTCCTCTACGCCGGGTCGATGTCGACCAGCCAGATCGTCGCGGCGCAGGACACCTGGTGGTTCGGCCTGATCCTGGCGCCGTCCTTCGTGATCTACATGATCGCCATGGTGGGAGAGACCAACCGCGCACCCTTCGACCTCCCCGAGGCCGAGGGTGAGCTGGTCGGCGGCTTCCACACCGAGTACTCCAGCCTGAAGTTCGCGCTGTTCTTCCTGGCCGAGTACATCAACATGGCGACCGTCTCGGCGCTGGCCACCACGCTGTTCCTCGGCGGCTGGCACGCGCCGTTCTGGATCGACCACGTGTGGCCCGGTGCGAACTCCGGCTACTGGCCGTTCCTGTGGTTCATGGGCAAGGTGATCTTCTTCATCTTCCTCTTCATCTGGCTGCGCGGCACCCTGCCCCGGATGCGCTACGACCAGTTCATGGCGTTCGGCTGGAAGCGACTCATCCCGTTCTCGCTGCTGTGGATCATCGCGGTGGCATCCATCCGCGTCGTGTCTCTCGACGGCGGCGTCGACCGCCAGTACCTCCTGATCGGTCTCGGGATCGCCGTCGTGCTCTTCCTCGGGGTGTTCTTCTTCGGAGACGCCTCGAAGGGCGACGACGAGCGGCGCGAGACCACCCCACAGGGCTACGACGGCGGGTTCCCGGTGCCGCCGATGCCGGAGGGTGGTGCCGTGCGCGGTGCCGCCGCCGGGCTCATGTTCGACACCGGCCGCACGGTCGCGGCCGTCGAGGAGGACCAGACCGTATGACCAGCCCCCGAAGTCGCTCACAGCGGTCCCGGTTCCGTGGGGAGGCCCGATGAGCTCCCAGCAGGAGGGCAAGACCCTCAAGGAGCAGCTCTGGGACCCGGTCGCCGGGTTCGGCGTGACGTTCCGGACGATGTTCAAGAAGGTCGTCACCGAGCAGTACCCGTTCGAGAAGGAGCCCACGGCGCCGCGGTTCCACGGTCGGCACCAGCTCAACCGCTGGCCCGACGGCCTGGAGAAGTGCATCGGCTGCGAGCTGTGCGCCTGGGCCTGCCCAGCCGACGCGATCTACGTCGAGGGCGGGTCCAACTCCGACGGGCCCGACGGCGAGCGGTTCAGCCCCGGTGAGCGCTACGGCCGGGTCTACCAGATCAACTACCTGCGCTGCATCCTGTGCGGGCTGTGCATCGAGGCGTGCCCGACGCGCGCACTGACGATGACCAACGAGTACGAGCTGGCCGACGACAACCGTGCCGACCTGATCTACGAGAAGTCCGACCTCCTCGCCCCGCTGCTGCCGGGCATGGAGCAGCCGCCCCACCCGATGCGGCTGGGCGACGACGAGGGTGACTACTACCGCGGCACCTTCAAGAGCCCTGCGAGCGACCCAGCCGGTGCCGGCGAGGAGGCGACGCCGTGACCGCGTTCTGGATCCTCGCCCCCATCATGGTGCTGGCCGCCCTCGGCATCCTGTTCGTCCGCAAGGCCGTGCACGCCGCCATGCTGCTGGCGATCGTGATGCTCAGCCTGTCGGTGCTCTACCTGGTGCTGGACGCGCCGTTCCTCTTCGCCGTGCAGATCATCGTCTACACCGGCGCGATCCTCATGCTCTTCCTGTTCGTGCTGATGCTGGTCGGCGTCGACGCGTCCGACTCCGTGGTGGAGACGATCCGCGGACAACGGTTCCTGGCGATCCTGGGCGGTCTGCTGCTCGGCTCGGTGTTCGTGATCGGTCTCAGCCAGCTCACCCTCGGCCCCGTCGTCGGTCTTGCCGAGGCGAACGCGGGCGGAAACATCCCGGCCATCGCCAACATCCTGTTCAGCCGATACGTGTTCGCCTTCGAGGTGACCAGCGCACTGCTGATCACGGCCGCCCTCGGCATGATGGTGCTCGCCCACCGCGAGCGCCTCGAGCCCAAGGCGACGCAGGCGAGCCTGGCCGCGCAACGGCTGCGGGACTACGCCGACTCCGGCAAGCACCTCGGCCCGCTGCCGACACCGGGTGTGTTCGCCCGCCACAACGCCGTCGACACCCCCGCCCTGCTGCCCGACGGCACTGCGTCCGAGGCCTCGGTCTCGCGGGTCCTGGCCGCGCGCGGCACGGTCCGGTCCGCGCCGGCCATGGCCGACGACATCGCGGAGATCGAGCAGCAGATCGCCGGCGCGCACCACGCGGGCCGCGAGGCCTCGACGCCCGCCTCGACCGAAGAGGAGGCGCCGGCATGACCCCCTACGTCGTCCTGTCCTCGATCCTGTTCACGATCGGCTGTGTCGGGGTGCTCACCCGCCGCAACGCCATCGTCGTGTTCATGTGTGTCGAGCTGATGCTCAACGCCTCCAACCTCGCCCTGGTCGCGTTCGCGAACCAGAACGGCAACCTCGACGGCCAGATCGCCGCCTTCTTCGTGATGGTCGTGGCGGCGGCCGAGGTCGTGGTCGGGCTGGCGATCATCATGACGATCTTCCGCACTCGCCGGTCGGCCTCGGTCGACGACGCGAGCCTGCTGAAGTACTGAGCAGATAACAGGAGACTGACTCGATGTTCGTTCTCGCAGAGGGCACCGCTCCGGTCGTCGACCCCGGATCGGCGAACGGCGTCTTCTCGTTGCTGTGGCTGGTCATCGCGCTGCCGGCGCTGGGCGCGGTGATCCTGCTCGTGGGTGGCCCGCTCGCCAAGGGACGCCTCGACAAGCGCGGCCACCTCCTCGGTACGGCCATGCCGGTGCTGTCGTTCGTGATCAGCGTGGCCATGTTCGTCACCATGCTCGGCCGCAGCTCCGACGACCGACAGGTCAGCCAGCACCTGTTCACGTGGTTCGAGGCAGGTGGGCTCCAGGTCTCGTTCGACCTGCTCTACGACCCGCTGTCCTCGTTGTTCCTGCTGCTGATCACCGGTGTCGGCTCGCTGATCTTCATCTACTCGATCGGCTACATGGAGCACGACCCACGTCGGACGCGCTTCTTCGGCTATCTCAACCTCTTCGTCGCGGCGATGCTGACGCTGGTGCTGTCGGCGAACTACCTCGGACTGTTCCTCGGCTGGGAGGGTGTCGGCCTCGCGTCGTACCTGCTGATCGGCTTCTGGCAGTACAAGCACTCCGCAGCGGCGGCGGCCAAGAAGGCCTTCATCGTCAACCGGGTGGGCGACATCGGCCTCTCGCTGGGCATCGCGCTCTTCTTCACGACCTTCGGGACCACCGACTTCACCACGATCAGCGCGGCCGCGCCGGACGCCTCCGAGGCCACGATGACGGCGCTGGGTCTGCTGCTGCTCCTCGCAGCCTGCGGCAAGTCGGCCCAGGTTCCGCTGCAGTCCTGGCTGCTCGACGCCATGGAGGGCCCCACGCCCGTCTCCGCCCTGATCCACGCGGCCACGATGGTCACGGCCGGCGTCTACCTGATCGTCCGGTCCAACTTCGTGTTCGACTACGCCCCGGACGCGCGCACGGTGGTGGTCATCGTCGGCACGGTGACGCTGCTCTACGGCGCGATCATCGGATGCGCGAAGGACGACATCAAGAAGGTGCTGGCCGGCTCGACGATGAGCCAGATCGGCTACATGATGCTGGCCGCCGGCATCGGCGTCGCGGGCTACCCGTTCGCCATCTTCCACCTGCTGAACCACGGCTTCTTCAAGGCCGACATGTTCCTCGGCGCCGGTTCGGTGATGCACGGCATGGACGACGACGTCGACATGCGCCACTACGGTCTGCTCCGCAAGGCCATGCCGGTGACCTTCCTGACCTTCTCGATGGGCTATCTCGCGATCATCGGGTTCCCCGGGTTCTCCGGGTTCTGGTCGAAGGACCGGATCATCGAGGTGGCGCTCGACCAGAACATCCTGGTCGGCGTGCTGGCCATGCTCGGAGCCGGTATCACCGGCTTCTACATGACCCGACTGATGCTGATGACGTTCTTCAGCGAGAAGCGCTGGGCCGACGGGGTCCACCCGCACGAGTCGCCGAAGGTGATGACCGTGCCGCTGATCGTGCTCGCCGCCCTCTCGGTCTTCGGGGGCGTGATGCTGATCGGCAACTGGATCGTCGACTTCCTGGAGCCGGTGACCGGCACACCGCCACCGGAGAACCCACCGATCCCGTCGTACTGGGTCTCGATCATCGTGGTCGCGATCGTCGCCGTCGGGGTGGCCGCCGCGTGGTACTTCGTCGGCCGGCAGCGCGTGCCACGCGAGGCGCCAGAGCCGGTCTCCTGGCCCGTTCGCGCTGCCCGTGCCGAGCTCTACGGCAACGAGGTCAACGACGAGCTGGTCGTCCGCCCCGGTGCCCACCTGGTCTCCGGCCTGACGTTCGCGGACCGTCACATCGTCGACGGTGTGGTCGAGGGCGGTGCGCTCGCGGTCTCCGGCACCGGGATGATCGTCCGGCTGACCCAGACGGGCTTCGTCCGCTCCTATGCCCTGTCCGTGCTCCTCGGCGCGGTGGTCGTCGTCGCGGCCCTCCTGGCGGTGAACCTCGCATGAGCTCCTTCCCCTTCCTCACGGTCATGATCCTGGTGCCGCTCCTCGGCGCGGTCGCGACCGCCGCCCTGCCCGGTGGCCACGCGAAGGCGCTTCCCAAGCAGGTCGCTCTCGGCGTGTCCTTGGTGACCCTCGTCCTGGGGATCGTGATGGCGTTCGGCTACCACCTCGACGACGGCTTCCAGTTCACCGAGGACGTCACCTGGATCAAGGCGTTCGGCGCCCACTACGCCCTCGGCGTCGACGGGCTCGGGCTCCTGATGGTGCTGCTCACCGCTGTCCTCGTCCCGGTCGTGATCGGCGCGAGCTGGTACGACGCCGACCAGGGGCAGACGAAGGCGTTCTTCGCCTGGGTCCTGGCCCTCGAGGCGTCCGCGATCGCCGTCTTCGCCGCGACCGACGTGTTCCTCTTCTACGTCGTGTTCGAGGTGACGCTCATCCCGGCGTACTTCCTCATCGGCGGGTTCGGCGGGCCGGGTCGCCGCCGCGCAGCGGTGAAGTTCCTGATCTACCAGCTCGCCGGCGGTCTGGTGATGCTGGCGTCGGTGATCGGTCTCTACGTCGTCTCCGCCTCGCACGGCACGCCGTCGTACCTCTACAGCGACCTGTCGACCATGACCATCGACCCCACCACGCAGAAGTGGCTGTTCGCCGGGTTCTTCATCGCCTTCGCGGTGAAGGCACCGATGTTCCCGGTCCACACCTGGCTGGCCGACACCACCCAGCAGGCGACCACCGGGACCAGCGTGCTGCTGGTCTGCGTGCTCGACAAGATCGGCACTTTCGCGATGCTGCGGATCTGCCTGGGGATCCTTCCCGACGCGTCGGTCTGGGCGACGCCGGTGGTGGTCACCCTGGCGCTGATCTCGATCGTGTACGGCGCTCTGGTCGCGATCGGTCAGGACGACATCCTGCGCCTGATCGGGCTGACCTCGCTGTCCCACTTCGGCTTCATCGTGCTGGGCATCTTCGTGTTCACCAGCCAGGGCGGCGCCGGCGCGGTCCTCTACATGGTCAACCACGGGATCGGCACCGCCGCGCTGTTCATCGTCGCCGGCTTCGTGATCAAGCGTCGCGGCACCGCATCGATCCGCGAGATGGGCGGCATCGAGAAGGTCGCCCCGGTGATGGCCGGTCTGTTCCTGGTCTTCGGCCTCGCTGCGCTCGGGCTGCCCGGCCTCTCGCCGTTCGTCTCGGAGATGCTCGTGATCATCGCCGCCTTCCAGCACCACTGGTGGGTCGGCGCGATCGCGGTCACCGCGATCGTCCTGGCCGCCTTCTACGTGCTCTGGATGTACCAGCGCACGATGACCGGCCCCGACGTCGTGGGCGGACGCGAGGAGGAGGTCCGCGACCTCGACCGGCGTGAGGTCGGCATCCTCGCCCCGCTGGCTCTGGCGCTGGTGCTCTTCGGGTTCTACCCGATGCCGTTGCTCAACGTGATCAACCCCTACGTCAAGGACACGCTCCAGCAGGTCGGCGTCACCGACCCGTCGCCGACCGTGCAGGCCGCGCCGGCCGAGGGAGGACAGCAGTGATCGCGCTCGCGACCGACACGTTCAGCAAGCCGCACATCGCCTACAGCTCGCTGTGGCCGATCCTGCTGATCTTCGTGGCGGCCTGCCTCGGCGTCCTGATCGAGGCGTTCGTGCCGCGTGCGCAGCGGTACGCCGCGCAGTTCGCGCTGACCTTCGCGGCCCTGGCCGCTGCACTCATCGGGGTCGGCTTCGTCGCCAACGACCTGCCCAAGCTCGGCGACGGTGCCGCCCGCGGCCTCTTCGGCTCCGAGAGCACCATCGCGATCGACGGCCCGACCATGTTCCTGTGGGGTCTCGTGCTGATCTTCGGCCTCGGCGGCGTCCTGCTGTTCGCCGAGCGTCGCGTCGAGGGCGGGGTGTCGGCGTTCGCCGGCCAGGCGGCGGCTCTTCCGGGCACCGAGTCCGAGCGTCAGTCCGCCGGGCTCGACCACACCGAGGTCTACCCCCTGCTGTTGTTCGCGATCAGCGGGATGATGCTCTTCGCGGCCGCCGGTGACCTCCTCACGATGTTCGTGGCGCTCGAGGTGCTCTCGCTCCCGCTCTACCTGCTCTGTGGCCTCGCGCGCCGCCGGCGCCTGCTCAGTCAGGAAGCCGCGATGAAGTACTTCCTGCTCGGTGCGTTCTCCTCGGGGTTCTTCCTCTACGGCGTCGCACTCGTCTACGGCTATGCCGGCTCGATGGACTTCGCGGCGATCAACGAGGCCGTCATCAACGACGCCGGCAACCAGACGCTGCTCGGCATCGGCATGGGCATGCTCGCCGTCGGCCTGCTGTTCAAGGTCGGCGCGGCGCCGTTCCATGCCTGGGTGCCCGACGTCTACCAGGGCGCACCCACCGCGGTGACGGCGTTCATGGCGGCCGCGACCAAGGCCGCGGCGTTCGGGGCCATGCTCCGCCTGTTCTACGTCGCCTTCGGCGGCGCCCGCTGGACCTGGCAGCCGATGATGTGGATCATCGCGATCCTCACCATGGTCGTCGGGACGGTGCTGGCACTGGTCCAGACCGACATGAAGCGGATGCTGGCCTACTCCTCGGTGGCCCACACCGGCTTCCTGCTCACCGGCGTGCTCGGGCTCCAGAGCGTGGGCCAGATCCACTCCGGGCAGATCACGTCGCTCCAGGCCGTGCTGTTCTACCTCGTCACCTACGGCTTCGCCACACTCGGCGCCTTCGCCGTGGTCGGCCTGGTCCGCGACAGCGCGGGCGAGCAGTCGACGATCGCGCGGTGGGCCGGACTCGGCAGGCACTCTCCGGTGATCGCCGGCGTCTTCGCCCTCTTCCTGCTGTCGATGGCCGGCATCCCGCTGACGGCAGGCTTCATCGGCAAGTGGGCCGTCTTCGAGGTCGCCCTGTCGGCGGGAGCCTGGCCCGTGGTGCTCGTGGGCGTCCTGGTCAGCGCCGCCGCGGCGTACTTCTACGTCCGGGTCATCGTGGTGATGTACTTCCAGGAGCCCGACAGCGAGAGCGCCTACGTCGCGCACCCCTCGGCACTGACGGCCACCGCGATCGGGATCTCCGCCGCGGCGACCCTGGTCCTGGGGATCGTGCCCGGGCCGGTGCTCGACCTGGCGCGGGTTGCGGGACAATTCATCAGGTGACCGACCCTTCCGTTCGTGACCCGCTGTCCAGCCTGGCCATGCCAGTGCCCGACGAGGCACTCGCGCGCCGGCTCGCGGACCGCTTGGCGGAGGTCGACCGGGCCCTCTCCGGCCACGTCCGTAGCCGCGCGCCGTTCGTGACGAGCGCTGCCAGCCACCTGATGGAGGCCGGTGGCAAGCGGTTCCGGCCCCTGCTGGTCCTGCTCGCGGCGGAGACCGGCACGCGACCGGACTCCGAGGACGTGATCACGGCGGCCTGCGTGGTCGAGCTGACCCATCTCGCCTCGCTCTACCACGACGACGTCATGGACGAGGCTGCGCTACGGCGCGGGGCCGAGTCGGCCAACGCCCGGTGGGACAACCACGTCGCGATCCTGACCGGCGACTTCCTCTTCTCGAAGTCGTCGGAGCTGACCGCCGAGCTCGGCGCGGATGCGGTCCGGATCCAGGCACAGACCTTCACCCGCCTCGTCGAGGGCCAGATCCAGGAGACCGTGAAGCCCGGTGCCGATGACGACCCTCTCGAGCACTACCTCGACGTGGTCGCCGGGAAGACCGGGTCGCTGATCGCGACGTCGGCCCGCTACGGCGCCCGTTTCGGCGGTGCCACCCCCGAGGTCGAGGAGGCGCTGACGGCCTACGGCGACATCGTCGGATCCGCCTTCCAGCTCTCCGACGACATCCTCGACGTCGCCTCGGACTCCGTCGAGTCGGGCAAGACGCCGGGGACCGACCTGCGCGAGGGTGTGCCGACGCTGCCCGTCCTGATGGCGAGGTCCTCGACCCGGCCCGAGGACTCCCGGTTGCTCCAGCTGCTCGACTCCGACCTCAGCGACGACGGCCTCCACGCGGAGGCGCTGGACCTCCTCAGGGCGCATCCGGCCATGGACCAGGCCCGCACCTACGTCGTGGCCCGGGCCCAGGAGGCCAAGGCCCGCCTGGCCGCGGTCCCCGAGGGCTCGGTGCGCACGGCCCTCGAGACCTTCGCCGACCTCGTGGCCACCCGCTCCACCTGAGCGCTGACCCGGCGCTTGTTGACGCCGTACGACGTCGACCCGGCGCTTGTTGACGCCGTACGACGTCGACCCGGCCTCTCTCCGCTGTCCCGGTCCAACGCCGGGAGGTCACGTCGAGCCGGTTCGGCGCTGTGGGATGTCAACAAGAGCCGGGTCGGCGCTGTGGGATGTCAACAAGGGCCGGGTCGGCGCTAGTCGGACAGCGGGTGGGCGACGGCGGGGTCGGGTGCGGTCACGCCGAGCTGGACCGGCGTCCGGCGATGACGCAGCGACTCGACGGTGAAGATCATCAGCGCCAGCCACACCAGGGCGAAGCCGACCCAGCGACCGGTCGGCATGTCCTCGTGGAAGTAGAGGATCCCGAGGGCGAACTGCAGCGTCGGGGTGAGGTACTGCAGCAACCCGAGCGTCACCAGCGGCACCCGGATCGCGGCGCCGCCGAAGCACACCAGCGGGACCGCGGTGACGACGCCGGCTGACATCAGCAGCACCACGTGGCCGGCCCCGTGCCCGGTGAAGTCGGACCCACCGTGCCACGTCAGCCAGCCGAGATAGACCAGCGCGAACGGCGCGATCATGGTGGTCTCGAAGGTGATGCTCTCGATGGCCGGCGCGTTGGCCTGCTTCTTGCAGAGCCCGTAGCTGCCGAAGGTGAGCGCCAAGGTCAGCGCGATCCACGGTGGCCGGCCGTAGTCGAGGGTGAGCACGACGACGGCGAGGGCGGCGACTCCCAGCGCCGCCCACTGCCAGCGACGGAGCCGCTCGCCGAGGATGAACACACCCATCAGCACCGTCACCAGCGGGTTCACGAAGTAGCCGAGCGAGGTCTCCACGACGTGTCCGTTGTTGACGCCCCAGATGTAGACCGCCCAGTTGACCGTGATCAGGCACGCGGCGAGCCCCAGGATCGCCCGCGTACGACGGTCGGCCGCGATCGACCGGACCACGGAGGTGCGCCGCAGAGCGAGCACCAGCAGGCCCATCGTGAGGCACGACCAGACGATCCGGTGCGCCAGGATCTCGACCGCACCGGCGGGCTCGAGCAGTGGCCAGTAGAGCGGGAACAGCCCCCAGATGCCGTACGCCGCGACGCCCAGCAGGAACCCACGTCGCGACTCGGTCATCCGGACGGACTACGCGACTGTCCAGGTGTCGCCGCCGCCGATCAGCGCGCCGAGCCGCTCGGTCGGCGTGCCGGAGACCTGAGCCGCCGCCTGGGCGATCTGATCGCGCGCCAGGTCGTCGTACGTCGGTCGCGCGACCTGGCGGAAGATCCCGATCGGCGCCCGGTGGAGCTGGCCGGCGTCGGTCAGCCGCGAGATCGCGAACGCCGTCGTGGGGTCGGACCTGTGTGCGTCGTGGACGAGCAGGTCGTCGACGCCCACCTGACCGTGGCCGTCGCCGACCTCGACGATCCTGACGCCGCCGGTGGCGGGGTCGCGGACCAGGCCGTGACCACCCGTGCCCTCGCTCAGGCCGGCGCCGAAGCGGATCGGCTCTCCCTGCACGAGGGGGATGATCGCCTCGTCGCGGGTGACCGGCGACTTCACCGCGTCGAACGCGCCGTCGTTGAAGATGGGGCAGTTCTGGTAGATCTCGACGAACGACGTGCCGCGGTGGGCGGCGGCCGCCGAGAGGACCGACGTGAGGTGCTTGCGGTCGGAGTCGATGGTGCGGGCCACGAACGTCGCCTCGGCGCCGAGGGCCAGCGAGACCGGGTTGAACGGGTGGTCGAGGGATCCCATCGGCGTGGACTTGGTGACCTTGCCGAACTCGGAGGTGGGGGAGTACTGCCCCTTGGTGAGCCCGTAGATCCGGTTGTTGAAGAGCAGGATCGTCATGTTCACGTTGCGTCGCAGCGCATGGATCAGGTGGTTGCCGCCGATCGACAGCGCGTCGCCGTCGCCGGTGACGACCCACACCGAGAGGTCCTCGCGCGAGGTGGCGATGCCGGTCGCGATCGACGGCGCGCGCCCGTGGATCGAGTGCATGCCGTAGGTCTCGAGGTAGTAGGGGAACCGCGAGGAGCAGCCGATGCCGGAGACGAACACGATGTTCTCGCGGCGCAGACCCAGGTCGGGCAGGAAGCCCTGCACCGCCTTGAGCACGGCGTAGTCGCCGCACCCGGGGCACCACCGGACCTCCTGGTCGCTGGTGTAGTCCTTGCCGGTCTCGGCCGGGTCGCCCTCGGCCCGGGTGGGCACCAGCTCGATGCCGCTGCGCAGCACGGGCAGGGGCAGGTCGGTGCCGGTCGTCTGGTCGGTCATCGCTCGTCTCCCGCGAGGGTGTCGATGCTGTCGGTGAGGTCGACCTCGATGCCCTCGGCCTCGGCGACCAGGTTGCCGATCGCCTCTGCGAGCTCGGCGGCCTTCAGGGGCATGCCGTTGACCTGGTTGTAGCCGACGGCGTCGACCAGGTAGTGGCCGCGGATCAGGAGCGCGAGCTGGCCGAGGTTCATCTCGGGGATCAGCACCTTGTCGTAGCGGGCCAGGATCTCGCCCAGGTCGCGTGGGAACGGGTTCAGGTGGCGCAGGTGCACCTGGGCCGCGCGGTAGCCGGCCTTGCGCACCCGGCGTACGCCGGCGCCGATCGGTCCGTACGTCGACCCCCAGCCGAGCACGAGCACCTTCGCCGGGCTCCCCTCGTCGGCACCGGGGTCGTCGACCTCGAGCGGCGGCAGCGACGCGGCGATCCGCTCCACCTTCGCTGCGCGCGTGCGCACCATGAAGTCGTGGTTGGCCGGATCGTAGGAGATGTTGCCGTGCCCGTCGCCCTTCTCCAGCCCGCCGATGCGGTGCTCGAGCCCGGCCGTGCCCGGGATCGCCCACGGCCGAGCCAGGGTCTCCTCGTCACGCAGGTAGGGCCAGAACTCCGCGCTTGCCCGTCGGCACCCGACCCCGTGGTTGGTCGTCGGTCGCGAAGGCCGGGATCGATCTCCGGCAGCTCGGAGAGCTCGGGGATGCGCCACGGCTCGGAACCGTTGGCGAGCATGCCGTCGGAGAGCAGCATCACCGGGGTGCGGTACGTGACCGCGATCCGCACCGCCTCGAGGGCTGCGTCGAAACAGTCGCCCGGCGACCGGGGGGCGACGATCGGCACGGGCGACTCGCCGTTGCGCCCGAACATCGCCTGCAGGAGGTCGGCCTGCTCGGTCTTGGTGGGCAGGCCCGTCGACGGGCCGCCGCGCTGCACGTCGATGACGAGCAGCGGGAGCTCGGTCATCACGGCGAGGCCGATCGACTCCGACTTCAGCGCGATCCCCGGGCCGGAGGTCGTGGTGACGCCGAGGTGGCCCGCGAACGACGCACCGATCGCGGCGCCGATGCCCGCGATCTCGTCCTCCGCCTGGAACGTGGTGACGCCGAACGCCTTGTGCTTGCTCAGCTCGTGGAGGATGTCGGAGGCCGGCGTGATCGGGTAGGAGCCGAGGAACAACGGCAGCCCCGACTGCACGCCACCGGCGACGAGGCCGTAGGCCAGCGCCAGGTTCCCGGTGATGTTGCGGTAGGTGCCGGTCGGCATCGGCGCCGGCTTGATCTCATACGACACCGCGAAGGTCTCGGTCGTCTCACCGAAGTTCCAGCCCGCGCGGTACGCCGTCACGTTGGCGTCGCGGATGTCGGGGACCTTGGCGAACCGCTTCTGCAAGAACGCGATCGGTCGACTCGGTCGGTCGGCCGTAGAGCCACGAGAGCAGACCCAGCGCGAACATGTTCTTGGCGCGGGCGGCGTCCTTGCGGGACAGGCCGTACTCCTTGACCGCCTCGACGGTCATGCCCGTGAGGTCGACGGGGTGCAAGGCGTACTCGGCGAGGCTCTCGTCCTCGAGCGGGTTGGCGGCGTACCCCGCCTTGGTCAGGTTGCGGGCGGTGAAGTCGTGGGTGTCCACCACGATGGTGGCGCCCTTGGGCAGGTCGCCGAGGTTGGCCCGCAGCGCGGCGGGGTTCATCGCAACGAGCACGTCGGGGGCATCGCCGGGCGTGAGGATGTCGTGGTCGGCGAAGTGGACCTGGAACGACGACACGCCCGGCAGCGTGCCCTGTGGTGCCCGGATCTCGGCCGGGAAGTTCGGCAGCGTGGAGAGGTCGTTGCCGAAGGTGGCGGACTCCTGCGTGAACCGGTCGCCGGTCAGCTGCATGCCGTCGCCCGAGTCGCCTGCGAACCGGATGATCACGCGGTCGAGGCGCTTGACCTGCTTGGACAACTGCGTGCACAACCTTTCGTCACCGGGGCGCCTCACCCCAGTTCTTCCTGGTGCGACCGGGTGCTCGGCGCAACTCCCCCACGATAGTCCGGCCTGCGGAGGATTCCGACCGATCCCGCGCATCTGGACAGTGACCGAGGACACGACACGGCCCGGAGCCGGTGCGGACAGAGTTCGTGATGGACTTCCTCGGTGAGGTGACCCAGCTCGGTGCGGTTCGCCTGCGCCCGCACGACATCGAGGTCACGCTGACCCCCGACCTCGCCGGCGGCACCGCTGCCGACATCCTGAGGATCACCCGGGTCGGCTTCGAGGTGCGGCTCGTCGCCGGAACCGAGGACGGCCGGGAGGTCTCCGTGGTGACCACCCGGACCCATGCGCGGGCGCTCGGGCTCGAGGAAGGCAGGCGCGTGTGGATCACGCCGGCGAACGGCGCGGCCACCGTCCCGGCCATGAAGTCGCTGCTCTTCCCGGCGCCCTGACCGGACCGAGTCGGTCGCTCACGAGCAGTAGTTGTCGCAGACCTTCGTGGCCGGCAGCTGGGTGTGACACGTGGGGCAGACGTCGATGGGCGCCTCGGCCAGCCGGACCTTCTTGGCGCGGGCCCGACGCGCGACGAGCTGGGGGGTCAGGGCAGCTGACCCGCCGTCGGCGGGGAGGTCGGATGCCTGGAAGAAGCGGTAGCAGGCCAGCCGCTGCACGGCCGCGTGGTCGTCGGCGTCCCCGGTGAGGTCGTCGGTGGTCTCGGCCACGGCAGCGGCGTACCGCTCGCCGACCGTGCCGTCCGCCTTGACGCACAGCGCGGACAGGAGCGGCTCACCCCGGCCGAACGACTCGCGGGCCACCCGGTTGAGCACGTCGCCGATCCAGTAGTGCATCTGCTGCGAGCCCTGGATGCCGCTGACCCGCTGGGCCTCGGTGGCGAGGTCCTTGTAGGTGATGACGGCGTGGTAGTGCTGTGCGACGTCGATCAGGATGGGACGCGCGGCCTCGGCCCAGGCCTCCCGTGACTCCTCCACCCCGACCTCTTCGGCATCCCGTGGCACCTCCGGTGAGTCCTGGACGAGCTCGGGCATGGACACGGGAGTGGAGGACATGTCTGTGACAGTACGCGTACCTGCTCCCGGGTGCCCTGTCCGCGCGACCTCGGCGCCCGCGGGCTGCGCCCCGCCGCGGGGGCGAAACGGGGACACAGCCCTGAATGGACGCGCCCGCCACTCGCACTACCCCCCGCCGAGCGGCTGGGCGCTAGGTCCTCGGTTGGCCTGCCATCCCGGGTCCTCCCTGCGAAGGCATGCCTCGATACCGCGTTGCTGTCACACCAAATTCGGTGAACTCGCGGGAGACCTCGTCGTCGACCATGGCGTAGCCCGCCGACCAGCCAGAGGCTGGACAACACCGCCTCGTCGACCAGCGGTCGGTCGGTGACCGTGTCGAGCGTCTCGAGCCGCATCACGAGACACCGGAGGTGGGCTGCTCAGCTCGGCGACCAAGGAGCGCTCCTGGCCCAGGCACCAGATGGACTCGCTCCTCGCTGAGTTCGCGAATGGCCGGGAGGCGGGAGTGACCTGAGGACCAAGGTCCTGCCGCTCCGCGGCGCAAGTGCCCTCGCTGCCGCTGATGTGTCGAGGGAGAGTGGTGACGTCCCTGGAGATCACGTGCACATGTCGACTTCGTGCGCCGCGACCTCACGTATGAGGGCCGATGCAAGGACGCAGCGGCGCCTCATCCTCGACGTTCGAACGGACCGGGCGACCCTCGGGTCAGCGGCGACGACCGTCGCCCAGGGTGTGAGGAGAAGATGACAGTGATGGATGGCCAACCCGCAAACTCCCTGGCCGAGATTATGAGCTGGCTCGGCGGCACCGACGTCCGTGGCCGGGACCTCGCTCCCCAGTTCCGCGTCGAGGACTTCATCGACGTGTCGCACCGAGCCCACGGCCGCTGGTCGCGGACCGTGCTGCGCCAGGCCGGGAAGTCGGTGGAGGTCGTGCCCCGGACGTGGTCACGGGCACGCCTCGACCCCCGTTTCGTGGATGCCTCCCCATGACCGGCGAGCGGCCTCCGTCAGGGACTACGCGGCCCAAGCAGGACTCGCCACCACCCGAGGGCGAGCCGTGGGCGAGCCTGAACGAGACCCACACCGGCGTCGTCGTCCTGCTGGGTGAGCTGGCGCTGAAGTTCAAGAAACCGGTCGATCTCGGCTTCGTCGACTACTCCCGCCTGGACCAACGTCGGGAAGCCTGTCGCCGTGAGGTCGCCCTCAACAGCCGGCTGTCGCCCGACGTCTACCGTGGCGAGGCGACGTTGGTGGACGACCACGGAGAGGTCGTGGAGCACGTCGTGGTCATGAAGCGCCTCCCGGAGCGCTCCAAGCTCTCCGTCCTCGTGCGGGCCGGCGCCGACGTCGACGACCCCCTGCGGGCCATCGCGCGACGTGTGGCGGCGTTCCATGCCGCCGGACGACCCACCACTCTGCCCGTCACGGAAGAGACGGTGGGCGAGCTCTGGCGCTCCGCCGTGGACGTGGCGCTGGCCCACTCGGACAGCGTCGATCCCACCCTGACCGACGACGTGAAGCGCCTCGCCTCCCGCTACCTGAGTGGTCGTCGGCTGCTGCTCGAGTCGCGAATGAGCGAGGGCTGCGTCGTCGACGGTCACGGTGATCTCATGGCGGAGGACATCTTCTGCCTCCCCGACGGTCCCCGCATCCTCGACTGTCTGGAGTTCGACGATCGCCTGCGCACGCTCGACCGCATCGACGACGCCGCGTTCCTCGCCATGGACCTCGAGCGGCTCGGAGCACCCTCGCTCGGGTCGCAGTTCCTCGAGTGGTACCGCGAGTTCATCGACGACCTGGCCCCAGTGAGCCTCGTGGACCACTACCTGGCCTACCGGGCCTTCGTCCGGGCGAAGGTGGCCTGCCTGCGCCTGGACCAGGGCGGTCCCGGTGCCCTCTCGGAGGCGCGGCGCTGCGCCGCGATGACGCTGGCCCACCTGGAACAGGCATCCGTGGTGCTGGTCCTGGTGGGAGGAGCTCCGGGCACCGGCAAGTCCACCCTGGCCGACGGGTTGGCGGATCGACTCGGACTGGCCTGTCTGCACAGCGACCGGGTACGCAAGGAGTTGGCCGGCGTGGCCCCGATGACGTCGCACCCCTCGGGGTTCGAGCAGGGTCTCTACACCGCCGACCGTACGACCGAGACCTACCAGGAGATGCTGGCTCGGGCGCTGCTCCTGCTGAGCAACGGTGAGTCGGTCGTTCTCGACGCGTCGTGGGCCCGCGCGGACCTGCGGGAACTGGCCGCCCGGGCGGCCGCGGACTGTACGGCCGACCTCGTCGAGCTGCTCTGCGACCTCCCGGAGCCCCTCGCCGAGGCCAGGATCCTCGACCGCGACACGACCTCGGACAGCGACAGCAGCCGTTCGGACGCGGATGAAGCCGTCGCCCGCGCCCTACGTCGCGCCTTCGCCGCCTGGCCCACGGCGCACGTGGTCAACACCGCCGCTCCGGCTCTGGACTGCCTCGCCAGTGCCGTCACGCTCGTGCGGCCGCCCGACGCCCGCGCCGTCCGCCCACACTGGCCCACCTTCACCCCGGACTGACCGATGACGGCGGACTGCCACGCCGACACCCGCACTCGGGAACAGCTGAGCGGGCGCCGCAGTCCGGTCCGGAACACGGAGGGGCGTGGCGCTCACCAGGAGGGTCGGTGCCTCGGCTGCACCTTCGGGGCGGTCCTCCTCGACTGGGACCCGTAATCCACGTTCCGGCCGACCGTGAAACGCGACGTGGGGTCCGTCGGCGGCCCGTGTGGTGACGGTCGGCCCTGGCGCCGGCTGCTCCCGCGCGCTGTGGTGGAACAAGGACGAAACGTGCACGTGTCTGCCTGTGGCGGCGTTAAGAGGGGTGATGAGAACTCCCACGGACTCGACGAAACCGCCTGGCCGGGAACAGCGAAGTGTGGACCGGCGGCTGTTGTCGGGCCGCATTCGCTTAGGTCACTGGCACGGTGTCGAGGTCGATGCCCACTGGACGGTGTTTGTCACTGTGGGGCTGTTCACGGTCGTCCTCGCGACCGCCACTCTCCCGCAGGCGCACCCTGGTGACCCCGGGAGGGGGTACTGGCTGGTGGCCGGCGGCACCGCGTCTGCCTTCTTCCTCAGTCTGCTCGCGCACGAGTTCGCGCACGCACTGGTGGCCCGCCGCTACGGCGTCGAGGTCAAGAGGATCACGCTGTGGTTGCTCGGTGGGGTTACCGAGCTCGCTGGTCCGAGCCCGACCGCGCGCGCAGATGCGCTGGTCGCGGCCGCGGGTCCGATGACGAGCCTTGGCTTCGGCCTGGGCACGGCACTCCTGGCGGTCGTGGTGGGCACGTCGGGTCTTCTGGGAACGGCCCTCGTCTGGCTCGCCACGGTGAGTATCGTGTTGGCCGCGTTCAACCTGCTTCCTGGGGCACCTCTCGACGGCGGTCGACTCCTGCGGGCATTCCTCTGGTGGCGTTACCAGGACCGCGATCGTGCCGCGGAGCGTGCAGCGCGGTCGGGGAAGATGCTCGGCGTCGTCCTCGTCGGGCTGGGCATGTTCGAGGTGCTCGCGGGCGTGGCGTCGGGCCTGTGGCTCGCCGTGGTGGGCTGGTTCATCCTCAGCGGCGCGAGCGCCGAGCAGGCCGCCGCCGCGGACGAGCACCTCGCGGATCTGAAGGCCGTCGACGTGATGACGCCCGTCCAGGTCGTCGCTCCGGCGTGGTGGACGGTCGATCGGTTCGTCGAGCACCTGTCGCCGACCGGCGTCGCCTCCGGTGTGTTCCCGATCGTGGACCCCATGGGCCACACGACCGGGATCTGTATCTTGGCCGACCTGGACACTGTCCCGGCCGCCCACCGGAGTGATACTCAGCTCGGGAGCCTGGCGGCTCGACATGTGCCTCCGCTCGTGGTCGAGCCAGACGCTCGTGCGGCCGAGCTCGCCGCGCAGATCAGATCGCGTCGGGGGGTTGCCGTCGTGGAGGACTCAAACCATCCGGTCGGTGTCGTCACGGAGGTGGAACTGGGGCGTGCCGCCCATCTCACCCTGCTGGGCTGGCATACCGCGCCCCGAACCGCTTGACGATGTCCCGGGCTGGACGGGAGTCCGCTCCGATCGTGGCCTTGGTCCCTGGCGTGCCTGTCTCCCAGCCGGGATCCTGGTGAGCAGGGCACGAGGATCTGCGAAGGGCAGCCTGTGGCGAGAGTCAGTGACATCCTGTACCGGTTCCGGCCCGCGGGCTCGCCGGGAGCACCGGGCACGGCCGGCGTTCCCGTGGATCGCGGCGCGGACCTGGCAGCGGAGCTCGCGCTGCTGTTCGCGCAGCTCGCGGACACGGAGGCCGCGTGCACCGCACTCGTCGAGAACGCGCGTCAGGATGCTGCTACCCGGCGTCGCCGGGCCGTCGAGTCGGCGCACGCCCTCGTCGCGGGGGCTCGGGACGAGGCAGCCGTCGAGCGCGCTGCCGTTGCCGCAGCGGCCCAGCACGCCGGCGAGGCGGAGCTGGCCGCTCTCCGGGCCGAGGCCGAGAGCGAGGCCCACGCGCTGCAACGACGAGCAGCCGAGCGGACCCCCGAGCACGTCGCTCGGGTCGTGACGTTCGTGCGCACCGTGGCAGACCCGTCGTCCGCCGAGGGAGAGGGTGCGGCATGAGCGTCGGATGGGTCGGGGTGAGCGTCCGCTCCCGGGCGATGACGACCCGGCGGCTGGGCAGGGTCGCCGTACGTGGGCCGCGGCCAGTCCGTCGCTCGACGACGCCCTCGCCCTGCTCTCACGCACCAGCTACGGGCACGACCTCGTCGTCTCGGACGACCTAGCCTCGGCTCAACGTGCCGTGGTCGAGTCGACGCTGTGGAACGTCCGTGTCCTGGCCGGGTGGGCACCTCCGCGCGTCAGCATCCTGAGGGCCATGCCTTCTGGAGGCGGCCAACATCCGCGATCACCTGCGGCTCCTCGAGGGCGCTGCGGTCGCACCGCCCTACCGGCTGGCCGGCACTCTTCACCGCCGGGCCGCGCGTCGCCCAGGCGTGGAGCACCGTGGAGGCGGTCAGGTCGGTCCTCGCCACGTCGGCGTGGGGCGACCCCGGGCTCCGGCACGCCGGACGACATCGGGCTGATGCTCCAGACCTCGCTGGCGGACCGACTCGTCGCGGCGGTGCCCGCGGCGGCCGCCTGGGCGGGTGCGGCGACCGCCCTGCTCGTGGCACGCGAGGTGGTGCGCGACCGCCGCGACCTGCCGCCGGCCGCTCGAAGGTCGGCCGTTCGAGTCGTCGGAGAACGGGCCTTGAGGGCCGGCTCGGTGCCGGAGCTCGCAGCACTGCTCCCGACCCAGGCGCGTTGGGCCCTCGACGGTGTGTCCGACACCGACGAGCTCTGGCGGGCGGAGGCCCGGTGGTGGGCGCGGGTGGAGCAGGACGGCTTCGCCCTCGTCCGGCGCCCGACGAGTGGGCCCGATGTCGTGGTCGGCGCGCTCGCGATCCAGGCCGTGGACGCCTGGCGGGTCCGCGCCGCGCTGGAGCTGGCGGCTCGCGGTGGCGGTCCGATGGAGGTCTTGGATGCGGTGGCGTGAGGCTCTGCACCCGCTCGGCATGGAACGGGTCGCGCTGGTGTCCCCGCAGGACCGACTGCGGGACCTCCTCGCGGTCGTCGCCGATCAGGGCACCGTCGAGCTCGACGAACCCGGTCCCGACGTGGACGTCGTCGTACGAGCGACTCCGGCCGCCGCCGCGCTCCAGCCACTATAGTCATAAACGCCGGGTCCGGCAACCACGGCGGTGCTGGCGCGGAGCGCGCCCGACCTTGAGGCCTGGGAGCGGGACGGTCGCCTCGACCTCCTCGCCGGCGAGGCTCAGCTCGAGGACGAGCCGCGCGGGCGGTACGCCGCGGCCGCGTGGCAGCCCTGGCCGGATGGGCACCGAGCGAGGCCCTGGCGGCCCTGAGCGCCCGGCTCGCCGACGTGGACGGCACGGTGGTTCCCCTGGCCCGCCCGGTCGGTTCGGAGCCGCCGACGCTGCTCCCGACGACGGGTGTCGCGCGGGAGTTCGCACCGCTGGTGGACACCTACGCGACTGTTCCCTACGTGGATCTGAACCCGTCCGTGATCGCCGGGCTCGCCTACGTGCTGATGTTCGGCATGATGTTCGCCGACGCGGGCGAGGGCGCGCTGCTCCTCTGCCTGGCGCTCGCGCTGCGCACGGGGCGACCGTCGCGACTGGCGGGACTTCGGGCGGGTGGTTGTTCATGGCCGGAGCGGGGGCGCGAGCCTGTTGTTCGGGGCCCTGTACGGCGAGTTCTTCGGGCCGACCGGTGTCCTCCTGTCGTGTGGCTCCGCCCCTGGACCATCCGGTGACGTTGATGGTCGCCGCCAGGGGCGTCGGAGGGCCCGTTGCTGGCCGTCGCGTACGCGCTCGGGACCGTCAACCGGTTCCGCGAGGGCGGCTGGCGCTGGCGCTGTATCCCCGACGGGTATCTCCGGAGTGACCGTCTTCCTCGGCCTGGGACTTTTGCCGGAGCCCTCTACCTCGACGCCGGCGCTGATCCTGGTCGCCGGGGTGCTCACGGCCGTCGGTCTGGGGCTCCCTTCGTGGGGTTGCTCCTGTCGGCCGGCGGGGGCGCGGCGGGGGGGCAGAGGCCGCCGTCGAGCTCTTCGACCTGGTGATGCGGACGGCTCCAACCTGGTCAGCTTCGCCCGACTCGCTGCGTTCGGTCTCACGCATGCGGCGATCGGCCTCGTGGTGTGGCAGGCGACGACTGCCTTGTGGGAGGCGGGCCTTGGGGGCGATCGCCCTGTCGTGGTCTTCGTGGCCGCACCGCGGTCGCCTTCGGCCTGGAGGGCCTGGTCGTGGCGATCCAGGCCCTCGCTTGAGTATCGAGCTCTTCTCCCGCGTCTTCGACGGCGAGGGTCGGCCGTTCCCGCCCTGGCATATCCCGCTCCACCCACGGAGGCATCATGATGATCTGGACGATGCCCTACCCGGACTCGTGGTCGTCGGGTCGGTGACGGCGGGGTGCTTCGGCGGCATCAGTGCGGGCGCTCCGGGTGTGCTCGCGGTGGACGGTGTCGCGATGTTGGCGGCGATCGGGCTGCCGCGATGGCGTCACCGCCGGTTGTCGACGGCGGCGGCGCAGGGTCGCAGCGGCGACCACGCGACCGGTCGGTGGACGGGTCCGCCCTGATCGCTGCCGCGATCGCGGTGGCCGGTCCTCGATCGGCGCGGCCATCGCCGTGGCCTACACCGGTCGGCGGCCCTCGCCGCTATCAGCGAGCGACCGGAGCTGTTCGGGCGGGCGATGGTGATCGTCGGGCTCGCCGAAGGTATCGCTATCTACGGACTCATCGTCTCGATCATCCTGATCGGCAAGGCCTGAGATGACTGAGATCGCGGTGATCGGGGAGCATCCGTCGTGGCCGGGTTGCGCTCGCCGGCGCCCGGGTCTACCCGGCTGAAGGCGCGGCTCAGGTGCATGGCGTGGCAGGCGCTGCCGGCGTCCGTCGAGGTCGGCTCCTCACCGCGGAGGCGGCAGACGCTCTGCCCGACCTCCCGCCGTGTCACAGCGCCCCTCACGGTCGTGATGCCGGAGTGAGCGGGCCCCCGGAAGAGACGCGCACCGCCTTGGTGCCGTCGCGCAACGCTGCTGGCCGGGGCTAGGCCCAGGCCCGGGCTCTCGGGGCCTCCGCCGAGGCCGACGGGCGAGGGCTGCACCGAGCACGCCGTCAACGCGACGGCGTGCTGCAGGAGGCGCGGGAGCGGGGCGAGGCGGACGTGTCATGCGGCTGTCGGCCGAGCGGTCGCGCGTCCAGCGTGAGGCCAGCGCGTGGTGCTCGCCGCTCAGCGCACCGCGTACGACGCGCTTCGTGGGCCGGCGGGCGGCTGTGCGAGGCTGCTCGAGGAGCCTGCCGAACGGGCGAGCTGAGGCAGCTCCTGCGTTCGCGGCTCGGCGCCGAGGCGGTGATCCACGGCATCTCGCGGGTGGCCTCGTCGGGGAGGCGGGTAACGGTGGTGGTCGACGCCTCGGTGGATGCCTTGGTCGACCCGGCCCTGGCGACCCTGGATCTGGAGCTCTTGTGGACGCCGGGCTGACCTCCCACGACGACGACGCCAGCTCCGGCCGCATCCTCCGGGTCAGTGGCCCGCTGGTCGAGGCCGACGGTCTGGACGGCGTCGCCATGGCCGACCTGATCTCCCTGGGCCCCGGCCCGCTTCCTGGGGAGGTCGTGGCGATCCGGGGGAGGGTCACCTCGATCCAGTCCTCTGTAGTACACCGGCGGCCTGGCCGCCGGTGTGCCGGTGACTGCGCTCGGCCGGCCGCTGTCGGCCCGGCTGCACCGGGTCTGCTGGAGGAGGTGTTCGACGGGTTGCTGCGTCCCCTCAGCACCGCGCCGACGTGGTTGTCACCGGCCGCCCAGCGACGAGGCCAGGGGCGGCTGGGCGGTCCCCACCGGCGCCGACGGCGCCGTGTGACCGAAGGGAGCGTGCTGGGAACCGTGCCCGGGCCGGCGGGGTCGAGCACCGGTTCCTCGTCCCCCGGGCGTCAACGGCACGGTCGAGGATCTCACCGTCGACCGGACCTGCGGTCCCGACGACTGATCGCGACCATCGGCGGGCGCCAGTCCGCCTCTTCAGCGACTGGCCCGTCGCCGACCGCGGCCGATCGCTGCGAGACGGGCGGACGAGCCCCTGGTCACCGGGCAACGGGTCCTCAACGCGGTGTTCCCGGTCACGAGGGGAAGCAGCGCCGCCGTCCGGGCGGGTTCGGCAAGGCAAGACGATGCTGCTGCAGCAGATCGCGAAGTGGGGCGAGGCCGACGTCATCGTCTACGTCGGCTGCGGCGAGCGCGGCAACGAGCTGGCCGAGATCATCAACGAGCTCCCGAGCTCGACGATCCTCGACCGGTCGGCCGGCTGTCCGAACGCACGGTGATCATCGCCAACACGTCGAACATGCCGGTGATGGCGCGCGAGGCGAGCATCTACACCGGCGATCACCGTCGCCGAGTACTTCCGCGACATGGGCTACGCGCGGTCGTCATCGCGGACTCCACCTCGCGCTGGGCCGAGGCTCTGCGCGAGCTCGTCCTCACGCTCCGGCGCACTGCCGGCCGAGGAGGGGTACCCGCGCCGACCTGGCGGCGGCACTCGCGGCGTTCTACGAGCGCGCCGGGCAGGTCGTCACCCTCGGTGGCGACTCCGCGTCCGTGACGATCGTCGGCGCCGTGTCTCCGCCCGGCGGCGACACGACCGAGCCCGTCACGGCCCAGACCGAGCGGTTCGTGCGGTCGCTGTGGAACCTGGACCGCGACCTGGCCTATGCCCGCCACTATCCCGGCGGTCGGCTGGCCCGGCTCCTTCTCGCGGGACGTCGAGCAGATCGGGCTCTGGCACGCTCGCAACGGAGACCCGGAGTGGGCCCGACGCCGAGCCAGGACCGTGGCCCTGCTGGCCGAGGCCGACCGGCTGACCGACCTCGCCGAGCTCGTCGGCGCGGGCTCCCTCCCCGGCCACGAGCGCGTCGTCTCCTGGCCGGCCGGCTCCTCCGTGAGGGGGTGCTCCAGCAGAGCGCGCTCTCCGACAACGACTCCTACAGCACCACAGCCAAGACCGCGGCCCTGCTGGACGGCGTACTCGCGGTCGTCGACGAGTGCGACGCCATGGTCGAGCGTGGGATCACCGCTTCGGAGATCGAGGAGTTCGACTTCTCCCCGCTGCTCCGGGCCGCCCAGGAGACGCCCCCGGACGGCGCCGAGCCCGTCGAGGCACGATGCCGCCAGCTCGTCGACTCCCTGAGGCTGCTGAGATGACAGGCGAGCGCGACGGTCGCCCGCCCGCGCTCCCCGTGGAGTACGCGGTGCCGAGGAGGTCCGCGGTCCGCTGCTCGTGGTCCGCGGGGTCTCGGAGGTCGGCTGGGACGAGTTCGCGGTGATCCGGACGTCGCCGACGGCGGCGACGCGGACGTCCGCCACGGGCTGGTGCTGGAGGTGGACCGAGACCTGGCGGTCGTCCAGGTGCTCGAGGGCACCGAGGGCCTGTCCACGACGACCCGCACCGCCTTCACCGGGCAGCCCTCGAGATCCCCGTCGGCCCGGGCTGGCTGGGGAGGGTGTGCAACGGGCGTGGCGAGCCGATCGACGGTGGGCCGCCGGTGATGGGCAGCGCGACGATGCCCATCGCCGGTCTACCCGCTCAACCCGAGCCACCGCGAGCCCCCGCAGGATCCGGTCCTGACCGGCGTGTCGGCGATCGATGCTCTGACCACGCTGGTTCGCGGGCAGAAGCTGCCGATCTTCTCGGTGGCGGGTCTCCCGCACCTGGAGCTCGCCGCCCAGATCGCCGCTCAGGCCAGGACCGGCGACGAGCCGTTCAGCGTCGTGTTCGCGGCGATGGGGCTCACCCACGGTGACGCCGAGACCGTGCGGTCGAGGCTGGAGGACCGGTCGGGCGCCGCAGGAGCTGCTGCTGCTGCTCAACACCGCCGACGACCCCGTCATCGAGCGGATCATCACCCCCCGGATCGCGCTCACCGTGGCCGAGCACCTCGCCTTCGAGCTGGACCGCCACGTGCTGGTCCTGCTCGCCGACATGACGAGCTACGCCGAGGCGCTGCGCGAGGTGTCGTCGGCCCGCGGGGAGGTCCCGGGCCGACGTGCGTATCCGGGCTACCTCTACAGCGACCTGGCCACGCTCTACGAGCGGTGCGGGCGCATCCGCGGAAGACCGGCTCGGTGACCGTGCTACCCGTCCTGACCATGCCAGGAGGAGACATCACCCATCCGGTCCCGGACCTGACCGGCTACATCACCGAGGGGCAGGTCGTGCTGACCCGGGACGCCGAGGCGCGGGGTGTCTACCCGCCGGTCGACCCGCTCGCGTCGCTCTCGCGGCTGATGCGGAGCGGTGCGGGCGCGGGGCGGACGCGCGACGACCATCTCGACGTGGCTGCGCAGCTGCTCGCGGCACTGTCCCGTGCCCGCCAGGCCGGCGAGCTGTCCGAGATCGTGGGCGTGGGGGCCCTGAACGCCACCGACCAGCGGTACCTGACGCTCGGCACCGAGTTCGAGCAGCGCCTCGTCGCCCAGGGCCGGGCCGAGCGTCGCGACATGGGCGACACCCTGGACCGCTGCTGGGACGTGGTGAACGCGCTTCCCGCACGCGAGCTCACCATGCTGTCGCCCCGGCTGCGGGCAGAGCACCCGCCGAGGCGGTGGAGAGGATGAGGCCCCCGGGACGGGTCCCGCCGGGGCGCGCTGGTCGCATGTGGCTGGCCAGCGGCTCGAGACGGCCGAGCGCGGGCGGGACCAGCTGGATCGCAAGCTGCGCATCCTCGTGCAGGACCAGGAACGGATGCGGATCCTCGCCGAGCGAGCCGGGGCCGAGTGGCGGACCGCTTTCAAGGAGGCCGACACCTGGCTGCTCCGTGCCGCCCTGCTGGGCGGGCAGGACGCGATCCGGGCCGCGGCTGCGGGGAGCCTGGCCGAGGTGGATGTGACCTGGGTCTCGGAGATGGGGTTGACCTACCCGGCCGCGGTCGAGCTCCGGTCCGCCCCGGGCCGCCCGTCCCGTCGACGGCAACGCAGCGTGGCACCGACAGTGGCCGCATTCCGGGCCGCGCTCCTCGCCGGCGCCCGGTCCGCCGCGGCCGAGGAGGCAGTCCGCCGGCTGGAGCAGGAGACCGCGCTGACGAAGCGCCGGCTGCGAGCGTTGGAGAAGCGGTGGCTGCCCTGGCTGCAGGTCGGTCTGCGGGAGCGAGAGCTCCTCCTCGAGCAGGCCGAGCAAGAGGACGGTGTACGCGCACGGCGTGCCCTCGCCGGAGAGCGAAAGGGGGCGGTAGCTCGTGATCGAACGCATCCTCCTGGCCGTCGACGACTCGCCGGACGCGGCTGCAGCCCGCGCTGGCCGCGGAGCTGGCGGTCGGTCTGGGCGGAGAGCTGCGGGTGATCCATGTGGTGCCCGACCACGAGATCGATGCCCTGCTGCAGACCGGCGCGACCGAGCTGGATCGGGCCGCACGCCGCACGAGCTCTGCGACCTCGGTCCTGGCTCGGGTGGCGGACCTCGCAGTCGAGCCGGTGTCGGTGAGCACCGTCCTGCGCCAGGGCGAGGTCGCCCGGGCGGTCCTCGACGAGGCGCACGCCTGGCGAGCGGACCTCGTGATCGTGGGACGCTCGTTCCGATCGATCAGCGGTAGCCGTACGTCGGTCGGCGACGCGGCAGATCCTCGAGCTCGCCGGCCGGCCCGTCCTGGTCGTGCCGCCGCACCACGGGCCGACAGCACGGTCCTGACGGGTGCCTAGGACGGCCCGGTCCAGCCGGCTGCAGCGGCGCGCGAGACGAGGAACGCCTCGCACGACTCCATCGTGGCCAGTGAGGCGTAGTCGTCCTCGTCGATGCGCACGCCGGCGTCCTTGCTCAGGCGTTCCACGAACTCGAGGAAGTCGAGCGAGTCCAGCTCCAGGGTTCGGCGCAGGTCCGCTCCGGGCGGCAGCCCGTCGAGGTCGGCGTCGGGGATGATGAACCGGATCTGCTTGCTGACCAGGCTGCGAGCCTGGTCCGGTGTCATGGTCATAGTGCCTCCGGTTGCTGGAGCAGGTCATCGATCGAAGCCAGGAACCTGGCGCCGGTGTAGCCGTCGGTGGCGCGGTGGTCGCCTGACAAGGAGAGACGCACGAGCGGACGGACCCCGAGGAGCCCGTCGACCGCCCAGGGCCGGTCGACCATCCGGCCGATGCCCACGAGGGCGACCTGAGGTGGCGTGATCACCCCGATCACCTCCTCGACCCCCTGGTCTCCCAGGTCGGTGACGGTCAGCGTCGGGTCGGTCAGCTCGGCGCGGGTCAGCCGCCCGCTGCGGGCGCGGCCGACCAGGTCGCGCAGCTGGCGCATGAGCGCAGGGAGCTCGAGATCGGCCGATGGCGCAGCGCCGGGGCCACCAAAGCCCCATGACGCACCGAGATCGCCACGCCGACGTGCACGTCCTCGCCTGGAACGAAGGCGTCGTCCACCCAGAACCCGTTCAGCTGAGGCATCGCCCGCGCCGTGAGCGCGACGGCCCGCAGGAGCGCGGCAGCCGGCACGATCCGGTCGGAGACCGCCCGCTCGCGGTTGGTGTCGCGCAGCCAGGTGACCACGGCGTGCATGTCCACCGTCGTGGCGACGTAGTAGTGCGGGATCTCCCGCTTCGACCGGCTCATCAGCGCGGCGATGGTGGCCCGCTCCGACGGGCGGCCGGCGTCGACGTCCGGGCGTCGACACGGGTGGCGCCTCGGCCGCGTCGGGGCCTCCGGCTGCCGCGGCCGCGGCGCGGACGTCCTCGGCCCGGACGGTGCCCGAGGCTCCGGTGCCGGTCACGGTCGTGGGATCCACCCCCAGCTCCGCGGGCCAGCGTGCGGGCGTAGGGGGAGACCCGCGGCCTGCGCGCCGCGGCGTCGACGTCGCACGCGTGATCGCCCTTTGGACCCGTGCCCGCACGGCAGTGAGGTCGACGCCGAGCTCGGCGGCGTGATGGCGCAGCGGTGGGGTGGGGGGCGGCGGGGGCCCGGTGTCCAGCGGGGCCGGCTGAGGGCCCCGGTGTGGCCGCCTTCCGTGGCCGGTCGCGCTTCGTCGGGGCCGTTTCGGGCCTCGGCCGACCGGGCCGCTGCGGCGCTCCCGCCCGCGGGAGGAGCCTGGCCAGGGGGGTGCCGACGTCGACCCGTTGACCGGGCTCGACCAGGAGCTCGCCGACCACGCCGCTCTGGAACGACTCGATCTCGACGGCAGCCTTGTCGGTGTCGACGACGGCCATCGGTTCGCCGCGTCGACCTGGTCGCCCGGCTTGACCAGCCACTCGATCACCGTGCCGGAGTCCATGTCGGCTCCGAGCGAAGGCATGGCGAAGTCGCTCATCCCGAGACCACCTCGCGCGCCGCGGCAACGATCGTCTCGACCTGCGGCAGCGCCGCCTCCTCGAGATGCTTGGCATAGGGCATGGGCACCTCGGCCGAGCACACGCGCTGCACCGGGGCGTCGAGCTCGAAGAAGCACTGCTCGACGAGGCGGGCCGTGACCTCGGCGGCGAGGCTGCCCGTGCGCCAGCCCTCGTCGACGATGACGCACGGTGGGTCCGGCGCACGGACCCGACGATGGTCGCGTCGTCGAGCGGCCGCAGCAACCGCAGGTCGATCACCTCCGCCTCGATCCCGCTGGCCGCCAGCTCGTCGGCGGCCGCCAGCACCTTGGGCAGCGAGCCGCCGTAGGTCAGCAGCGTCACGTCGTCACCGGCGCGACGTACGGCCGCGTGGCGATGTCGACGGGCCGGCCTCGGGTCCGGCGAGCCCGTCACCGCTTAGAGGGAGCCGTGCTCGAAGATCAGCACGGGATCGGGGTCCTGCAGCGCGGGCCACAGCATGCCACGGGCGTCCTCGACGGTCGCCGGCGCCAGCACCTTGATCCCGGGGATGTGGCGCGTACCAGCCCTCGAGGCTGTGGGAGTGCTGGGCCGCCAGCTGGCGGCCGGCTCCCGTCGTCATCCGGATCACGACCGGCACAAGCTGTCCGCCCGACATGTGGCGCAGCGTCGCGGCGTTGTTGATGATCTGGTCGAGCGCCAGCAGGCTGAAGTTGACCGTCATGATCTCGACGATCGGGCGCATCCCGCCCATCGCCGCGCCGATCCCGCACCGACGAACGCCGACTCGGACAGCGGGGTGTCGCGGATCCGCTCGGGACCGAACTCGTCGAGCAGCCCAGGCTGACGGCGAAGCAGCCGCCGTACCGGCCGACGTCCTCGCCCATGAGGAACACCCGGTCGTCGCGGTGCATGGCCTCCCGCATGGCCTCGCGCATCGCCTCCCGGCACGTCGTCTCCGCCACCTGGGTGGCTCTCGATCCGACTCCCCGCCGCGGAGCGGCTCGCGCCGGGCTCGGCGTAGACGAAGCGGGTGAGATCCTCGACGGCTCGACGGGCCTGCTTCGCCGCCTCGACGGCCGCGGTCCACCTCTGCTCGGCCTCGGCCGCCATCGCCACGTAGGCGTCGTCGTCGAGCTCGCCGTCCGCGCGCATGGCGGCGATCAGGAGCTCGAGTCGGGTCGCGCTCCCGCCAGTGGCTCGACCTCGGCCTTCTCGCGGTAGAGCTCGGGGTCGTACATCGAGTGGGCCCGGAAGCGGTACGTCCGGAACTCGAGGAAGCACGGCCCGTCGCCGGCGCGGATCCCGTCGACGGCAGGCGGTCGGCCGCCTCGACGGCCGTCGACGTCCATGCCGTCGACCGACCAGGCCGCCATGCCGTAGCCCGGCGGCGCCGCAGCGCGAGATCGGTCTCGGCCTCCGATCGGCTCGAGGGCGGTGCCCATGGCGTACAGGTTGTTCTCGCAGCAGAACAGCACCGGCAGCCGCCACAGCGCGGCCAGGTTCACGCTCTCGTGGAACTCGCCCTCGGCGACCGCACCTTCGCCGAAGAAGCAGGCGGTGACCGCGGTCCGGTGCCGCATCTGGTCGGCCAGGGCGAGTCCCACTGCGATCGGCAGCCCGCCACCGACGATGGCGTTCCCGCCGTAGAACCGGTGGCCGACGTCGAACAGGTGCATCGAGCCGCCGCGCCCCCGGCGCACCCGTCGACCCGCCCGAACATCTCGGCCATGACCGAGTCGCATCGACACCCTGCGGACGAGGGCGTGACCGTGCTCGCGGTACGTCGACACGATCGGCGTCCGGTCGGCGCGAGCGGCAGCAGCACGCCGGTGGCCACCGCCTCCTCGCCGATGTAGAGGTGCAGGAAGCCGCGGATCTTGGTGGCGCTGTACAGCTCGACGCACGCTCCTCGAAGCGGCGGATGAGCAGCATCCGCCGCAGCAGGTCGAAGTGCTCGGCCTGGGGCTCTCGAGCCATGCCCGGTGGCCACGTTCGACGTACCGTGCGGCGGCTCATCGCGCACCCTCCAGGGTCGAGAGGTCGCCCTCGGGCAGGCCGAGCTCACGGGCCCGCAGCAGTCGGCGCATGACCTTGCCGCTGCGGGTGTGGGGCAGGTGCTGGTCGAAGACGATCTCGCGTGGCGCGACGCGGCGCCGAGGCGCCGGCGGCCGAGGGCCGATCAGCTCCAGGCGCAGTTCGTCGGTCGGCTCGAAGCCGTCGCGCAGCGGACGAAGGCCTTGACGATCGCTCCGGCGACCGGGTCGGGCTTGCCGATGACGCCGGCCTCGACCACCGCGGGGTGCTCCATCAGCACGCTCTCGACCTCGAACGGGCCGATCAGGTGCCCGGCGGTCTTGATCACGTCGTCGGCTCGGCCGACGAACCAGTAGTAGCCGTCGTCGTCGCGGCGGCCAGGTCGCCGGACAGGTACCAACCGCCGGCGAAGCCTTGGCGTAGCGCTCGTCGTCGCCGAGGTAGGCGCGGAACATCGACGGCCAGCCCGGACGCAGGGCCAGCTCCCCGGTCTCGCCGGGATCGACCTCCCGCACCTGCCCGTCGACGATCTCGGCCCGGTCGTCCTCGCCTCGGGCGAGCAGCGTGGCCCGATGCCGGGGACCGGCCGGCCCATCGAGCCGGGCGCACCGTCTCGCCGGCGGGTTGGCAGATCATGATGGCGCCGGTCTCGGTCTGCCACCAGGTGTCGAGGACCGGCAGCCGAACGCCTCCTGCGCCCCAGCTGCACCGCCTCGGCGTTGAGCGGCTCGCCGACGCTGGCGACCATGGCGGAGTGGCCGAGGTCGTGCGGCCGTACGACGTCGCGCCCCGCCGCATGAACATGCGGATCGCTGTCGGTGCGGTGTACCACACCGTGACCTCGCTCTCGTTCGAGGATCGGGTACCAACGTTCGGCGTCGAGTTCGGCCTCGTCGACACCATTGTCACGCCGTGCGTGAGTGGCGCGATGATGCCGTAGATGTGCCGGTGACCCAGCCCGGGTCGGCGGTGCACCAGTACACGTCGTCGGCCCCGAGTTCGAAGACTTCGAGCCGGTGACGTGGTGGGCGACCACGGCGTCATGCACGTGGAGCGCCCCCTTGGGCTGCCCGTCGTCCCGCACGTGAAGTGGAGCATCGCACGGTCTCCGGGTCGGTCCGCGGCACCTCGACCGCTCGGCCCTCGGCGAGCAGCGCGGGGAGGACCGGGTTCCGGGGCTCGTCGGCGGCGTCGATGATCAGGACGTGGCGGAGCTCGGGCAGCTGGTCGCGGATCCCGGCGATGCGCCGGCGGTAGAGCTCGGCAGTGGTGACGAGTACCTGGGCCGCGACCCAGGTCGAGCCGCTGGCGGATCGGCTCTGGACCGAACGCCGCGAACAGTGGCGAGAGCATGCTCCGGTGCTTCAGCGTCCGGAGGGCGACGACCTAGGTCTCCAGCCTGTGGCCGAGCAGGCTGAAGACGGCTTCCCCCGGCCGACGCCCAGCGTGGCGAGCATGTTCGCGAACCGGTTGGTCTTGACGCGCAGCTGGTCGAGGAGACGGACGCGACGTTGCCGTCGAGATCGATGCAGCGCAACGCGGTGCGGCCTCCGTTGCCGTGGAGCACGTGTCGGTCGACGGCTTCGTGGGCGATGTTGAGCCCACGCCCCCCAGGGAGCCCGTCCAGCTTCGAGCGCGCCTCTCGCCATGGTGGGGCGGGAGCGACAGCGCTCCCCGGTCCGCCGTGCGTCCCTGTGTACCGGTGCTCGCTCGTGAAATGGCCCATGGGGACCTCCTCCCCTCCCCGAACCAGGCTGCTCTCTCCCGCCGAGTTACGACAGGGACCTCGGTCCCGAGTGCGGAGGAATGCTGGCGCGCGGCGAGACCGCGCGGACGGAGCCCACGGCGCCGCGCTCGCGGGGCATAGGGTTCCGTTCCATGAGCACGCTCGAGTCCTGGGCGCTCGGCAGCCACACGGCCGACGGGGTCACGCACCCGACGTACCGGAAGGGCCGCGGGCCTGGCGTGATCGTGATTCACGAGATCCCTGGGATCACGCCCGCGGTGCTCGAGTTCGGGGAGGACCTCGTGGCCCGAGGTTTCACGGTGGTGATGCCGTCACTCTTCGGTCGGCCTGGGCCGAGGCCACGGTGCTCGAGACGGTCCGGGGCATCGCGGCTGTCTGCGTGAGCCGGGAGTTCACCATGTTCGCCCTGGGGCGCACCACACCGGTGGCGGCCTGGCTGCAGTCGCTGGCGCGTGAGCTGCATCGAGAGCTGGGAGGGCCTGGCGTCGGTGCCGTCGGCATGTGTCTCACCGGTGGCTACGCGCTGGCGATGCTCGCCGACGCGCCGGTGGCGGCGCCGGTGCTCGCTCAGCCGGCATCGCCCGCCCCGCTGGGACAGGCGCGGCGAGGCGACCTCGGTCTCAGCCCACGTGACCTGGAGTCGGTCAAAGCGAAGGCCGCGGCAGGCTGCCAGGTCCTCGGACTGCGCTACGAGGACGATCCGGCCGTCGGCACGCGCTTCGACACCTTGCGCCGCGAGCTCGGAGACAACTTCATCGCGATCGAGTTCGCCGGGCGCAAGCACGCGACGCTGACCGAGCATCGGCAACAGGTGGGCGTAGACCGGGTCCTCGCGTTCTTCGACGAGAAGCTGAAGCCGCCGACGGAGTCAACGCCGTGAGCGCCGGTCGTGCCGACAGCAGCGGACCTGAAGCGGAGGACGCCTCGCACCGGAGTCGTTCGTCTCGGGTGAGGGGAGCCCGAGCCGACCAACGACGCGGCTCCCAGCTGAAGAACCGCAAGGCGATGGCCACCCCGAGCACGCCCCAGAGCGCGACGACGAGTGCGTCGTTCCAGGCGAAGGTGTTGCCGAGGAAGCCGGCCTGCACGCCGTCGGCGAAGTGTTTGACGGGGAACACGTTGCCGGTCCAGGTCATCCAGGCCGGGGCGTTGTCGCCGATCGGGATGAAGACGCCGGAGAGAAAGAGCAGGGGGAGGATCGTCGCGTTCACGATCGGGGCGGCTGCGTCGGCGTTCGGGATGACCGTGGTGATAGCGAAGCCGAGGGCGCAGAAGGATCGGGCCCTTCGGATGCCCCGACATTCGACCCACTCGGTCTCCTGGGATCCGAAGGGCACGATCGGCCATGGCAACAGTTCGGTGGAGCGGCCCGTCCGGTCCCAGGCTTGGCGGTGCCGTCCGGTCAGGACAGCACGGTGGGCGGCGCGGGACGGCCACGCCGTTCACGACGGCAGCTGGCGAGCGTGTGGTGCGCAGGGCGGGAGAGTGCGGCGTCGAGCCGCTCGCACACCCACTCCCAGTGCAGCGAGCACCAGTCGCCCGGCGCGACGCTCCGGCCAGGCCGAGGCCGTCGATGCCGACCATCGCCCGCTCCTCGGCGGCTCGCCGAGGTACGAGGCACCGGCCGTCCCACAGCAGCGGCCGGGACAGCACGACGGCCTCGGCCCCCGGACCGAGACCACCTGCCCCCAGCGGACCCGGCACCGGTCGAGGACGCGCAGCGGCTCGTCGACCCGCCCCTCGCGCAGCAGGCCCGAACCAGGGGTAGACGCCGAAGACGTGGAAGGAGTGGTGCGGCATCGGCGCCCGCCGGCACCGTGTCCGCCAGGCGGTCCCACGGCCGCCCGACCCGGTCCCGGAACCGGCTCTCCAGCGAGTCCCCCATCAGCCGCATGCCGACCCCGGTCAGCAGGTCGTTGCCGACCCAGTAGGCCTCGACCACCCGGGCGTCCAGCGGGTCGGCGATCCCGTTGGCCGTCGGCGATCAGCTGGAGGTAGGGCCAGGCGCCCTCGAAGCCGCGGGCAGCCGGCGCAGGTCGGGGTCGTCGACGCCGGCGCCACCTGCTCGAGCAGCTGCCGCGACGCGTCCGGACCGCAGTAGCCCAGCTCGTTGGGCGGATAGGCGTAGCGGGCGAAGCGCAGCGCTCCGCTCGCGGCGTCCCGCGGTGCAGCTCAGGCACGGACCGGCACCGCCTCCGGCGTGCCCCGCCAGCCCAGCAGGACGACCAGTGCGCCGCCCGGCGAGCAGCACGCCAGCCAGCCGAGCTGCGGCGCCGAGCGGCGTCGCCCTCGACGATCGAGTCCAGGGCCGCCGTGATCGGCACCGCGAGCACGAGGACGGCGGTCACGTCGACCGCCTGGGCCCGCTGCAGCGCGGCGAACCAGGTGCCGACGTAGCCCGCGAGCAGGAGCGCCGGTCAGCAGCACCCAGCCGACCGCTGGCCCGAGTCCATGCGAGGTCAGCAACGCCGAGGTCACCCCGGACGCGCGACCCAGCCGACCAGCACCACCGAGCCGAGCCCCATCCGGGCCAACCCGACCGTCCACGACGACATGGCCGCCGAGCAGCCGCTTGGCCACCACCACCTCGACCGCCCACATGAGCGTCGCGCCAGGATCATCGCCTCCGGTCGACCCCGATCCGAGTCGGGCAGCCCGCCGAGCAGGCCCACCTGGCCGACGACCAGCAAGCCGATCGCCAGCCAGTGGCCCCACTGCAGCCGCTCGCCGAGGAACACGACGGCGAGGATCGCCACCCAGAGCACGAGGGTCTTGTGCAGGAACGCCGCCTGCGGCGACGTCGCCCGCGCCAGCCCCTCGAAGAACAGCACGAAGGGCACGCTGCCGCCGATGACGCCGATCGCGCCAGCGCGCCACCACTGGCCCGGCCGGCCGGGCCGGGTCAGCCGGGCGCCGAGCCGGCCCGGGCACCGACGCCGACGACGGCGAGCAGCACCAGCGCGGAGACGACGTTCTTGGCCGTGGTGTAGGCGGTCGGGTTTCCGAACGCCTTCACGCCGTAGGAGTTGAGGAAGACCGAGAAGCCGCTGATCAAGCGCGGTGGCCAGCGCCAGCAGGATGCCGGTGCGTCGCGTGGGGGTCATGGGCTGCTCCTCGTATCGTGGCGTCTGGAGTCGTCCCGGATCGCGGTCGCGGCCCGGATCGGGCGGCCTCGTCCGTGCGGTCAGCCTGCGCGAGGGCGAAGCCCGAGTGGACGAGGACCCAGTCGCCGGGCGGCACCGGCTCGTCGAGGGTCAGCAGCGACACCGATCGACGCGGTCGCCGCGCGCGCTGACCTCGGCCGTCCCGGCGCCGACCCGGACCACCTCGCCCATCTCACCGAGGCACATCGGCGCTCACCTCCTCGACGACGGCCAGGACGCGGGCCGCAGCCGGCCGACGGCGGACGGCGACCGGCGCCGGTGAGCGGCGGTGCCGTACTCGAAGCCGCCGGCCTCCACGCCGACGACGACGCAGGCGGGGCGGGAGCCGGTGCAGGGCCCGGGCCAGCTCGACCGCGGCCGCCAGCCCGAAGGCGTGGGTCCCGCCGCGCCCAGTGGCCGACCAGGCCCGGTCGGCAGTGGGCGGCGCCGCCGCACCGGTCTCGAGCCGGTGGATGGTGCCCGGCCGGGCCTGCCCGAGCGCACCGCGTCGACGACGACGACGAGTCGTGGTCCGTCCCAGAGGTCCAGCAGCGCGGTCGGGTCCTCGTGCTCCAGCACCCGGACCCCGGCGAGGCGCGACCGGCTGCGACGGCCCGCGCGACCGTCGGGGCCGACGGCGTCGTCGCCCCGGTCGGGGCTGCCGAGCCCGACCACCAGGACCGTCGCCGCCGGCTCATGCCCGGTCCACGGTCAGGTCGAGGAAGTGGGTGGCGCAGGAGATGCACGGGTCGTAGTTGCGGATCGCGTGCTCGCAGCGGTGCTGCAGCGCATGGTCGTCGAGGTCGGTCCAGCCCTCGACGAGGGTCCGCAGGTCCGCCTCGATGCTGGGCTGGTTCTGCGACGTGGGCGGCACGATCTGGGCATCCTGGATGATGCCGTCGTCGTCGAGGACGTAGCGGTGGAACAGGATGCCGCGCGGCGCCTCGCTGGCGCCGAAGCCCTCGCCGGCCCGGGCCGGGACCGGGACGCTCGGCGCGGCGCTGCCGCGTCCACCCGTCGATGATCCGCAGCGCCTCGTGGAAGGCCTCGACGAGCTCGACGGCGCGCACGATGATCGACCGGAACGGGTTGCGGCAGGTCGGCCCAGGCCGGCCTCGCGCGGCGGCCTCCGGGCGAGCGGCGAGAGCCGGTCGTGGTTGAGGGTGTAGCGGGCCAGCGGGCCGACGACGTACGGCCCGCGCTCGCCCCGTCGAGGCGTGGCGTGCAGGGCGTTGGAGTGCGCGACGTGGAACTCCTCGATGTGCGCCGGGAAGTCCCGCACGGCGAACGCACCGCCCGAGGAGGTCACGACGCTGCCGGACTCGATCGGGTAGCCCTCGTCGGGCCGCAGCGCGACGTACTCGTAGGGCTGCTCCATGTCGGGGAAGTCGAAGCCCGCGACCAGCCGCACCGTCGCCAGCGCGTCCTCGAGCGCCGGCTCGAGGACCGGCCGGAGCGCGCGCAGCTCGGCGACGTCGGGCATCCGGTAGAAGCCGCCGACCCTGACGTTGACCGGGTGGATCGAGCGGCCGCCGACCAGCGTCCATGAGCTCGTTGCCGGCCTTCTTCAGCCGCAGCCCCCGCTCGACGACGTCCGGGTGGTCGGCGGCCATCTCGATGGCGCCGTCGTAGCCGAGGAAGTCCGGCGCGTGCAGCAGGAAGATGTGCAGGGCGTGGCTCTCGATCCACTCGCCGCAGTAGAGCAGCCGGCGCATCAGCCGGATCTCCTCCGGGACGGTCGACGCCGCAGGCGTCCTCGATCGCCCAGCAGGCGCTCATCTGGTAGGCGACCGGGCAGATGCCGCAGATGCGCGCGGTGATGTCCGGCGGCTCGGTGTAGCGAGCGGCCGCGCAGGAACGCCTCGTAGAACCGCGGCGGCTCGAAGATGCTGCAGCTGGACGTCGGTGACCCGCCGTCGCGGAACTCGATGTGCATCGCGCCCTCGCCCTCGACCCGGGCCAGGGTGCCGACGTGGAGGACGTGGCCGCCGTCGGTGAGCTTGTGGGTCACGGTCCTGCCCCCTCGCGTCGCTGGCGGCTCGTGCCGCTCGCTCTCCCGCAGGAACGCCTCGGACGCGGCGTTGAAGGTGCGGAAGATCCGCATCACCTCGCGGCTCGCTCATGCCGAGGTCGCGCAGCCGGGTCGGCGATCGAGGCGGTGTTGGGGGTGTCCTGCGGGCCGAAGCAGCCGTAGCAGCCGCGGTCGAAGGTCGGGCACAGCGCGCCGCAGCCGGCCTGGGTGACCGGGCCGAGGCACGGGCGTCCCGTGGGCGACGGTGACGCAGACGTTGCCCCGGCGCTTGCACTCCACGCAGACGCTGTGGCTCGGGATCGCGCGGCTTGCGGCCCTGCAGCTCGGCCGCGAGCACCTCGAGCAGCTGGCCCTTGTCGATCGGGCAGCCGCGCAGCTCGAAGTCGACCGTTGACGTGCGCGGCGATCGGGGTCGACCGCGACGAGCGTCGAGACGTACTCGGGGTGGGCGTAGACGATCGAGCGGAACTCCGTCGACGTCGGCGAAGTTGCGCAGCGCCTGGATGCCGCCGCTGGTGGCGCAGGCGCCGATGGTGATCACCCGGCGCGAGACCTGCGCGGACCTGCTGGATCCGCTCGAGCGTCCTCGGGCGTCGTGATCGACCCCTCGACCAGCGAGACGTCGTAGGGCCCCTCGACGACGGCCCGGGTCGCCTCGGGGAAGTAGGCGATCTCGACCGCGCCGGCGAGCGGGATCAGCTCGTCCTCGCAGTTGAGCAGGGTGAGCTGGCAGCCGTCGCAGGAGGCGAACTTCCAGACCGCCAGCTTGGGCGGCGCGGCTCGCGGTGGCGTCCCGTGGACATCGTCACAGCTCCGCTCTGCGCCATCAGCGGCTCGAGCACGTCGTAGGCGAGCACCGGGCCGTCGACGCAGATGAAGAGCTCGCGCAGCTGGCAGTGGCCGCACAGGCCCACGCCGCACTTCATGTTGCGCTCCATCGACAGCCGCACCTGCGGGCGGGCCACCCCGCGGTCGCCCAGGGCCGCCGCGGCGTGCCGCATCATCACCTCGGGCCCGCAGACCAGGGCCAGGGTGCGCGCCGGCGTCGAACTCGGCGCGGGCGATCAGCTGGGTGACCAGGCCGACGCTGCCCCGCCAGCCGTGCGGGCCGTTGTCGACGGTGACCTCGACGTCGATGTCGTGGTCGGCGGCCCAGCGTGCGGAGGTCGTCGCCGAACAGGACGTCCTCGGGGGTGCGCGCGCCGTACAGCAGGACGACGCGGCCGTAGTCGTCGCGTGCGGCGCAGACCTCGAGCACCGCCGGGCGCAGCGGGGCCAGCCCGATGCCGCCGGCGACGAAGACGACGTCGCCGCCGCGGCCGTCGCCGACCTCCCAGCCGGTGCCGAACGGGCCCGGACGCCGAGCACGCGTGCCGGGCTCGGCCGCGCCAGGGCGCGGGTGACACCGGCCGACGTCGCGGATCGTGTGCTGGAGCGTCTCGGGTGCGGCCGGGTCGCCGCTGATCGAGATCGGCACCTCGCCCACGCCGAACGCGTGCAGCATCGTGAACTGCCCGGCGCGAAGGCCAGCGGCTCGCCGTCGAGCGGCCGAGCTCGAGGTCGACGGTGTCGCGGGTGTCCTGCGGTGCTCGGCGACGAACGGGCGCGGCACCATCAGGCCGCGTCGAGAGGCGCCGTCCGCGGCGAGCCAGGTGCTCACGTGCGCGTCCCGTAGAGGTCGAGCAGCCGCACCCGCGCCGAGTGCAGCCGGGTCGACATCACCTGGACCACGCGCTGGAGCAGCGCGTAGCCGAGGGCCGGGTCGGCCTCGCACTTGCCGCGCAGGCAGGCGCCGTCGAAGGCGACCACGCTGGTCTCCTCGGTGGCCACGGGCGTCGAAGGTCCAGCGGTACGGCGGCACCAGCCACGACCAGCCGACGACGTCGCCGTCGTGGGCGGTGTCGACACCACGACCCCGTCGGTCGGCAGCCGCATCTGGATCGCGACCCGGCCGCTGCGGATGACGTAGAACGTGTCGGCCGGCTCGCCCTCGCGGAACAGGTACGCGCCCGGGCGCAGGTGCACGTTGACCGCGCAGCCGGTGACCAGGTCGATCGCCTCGTCGTCGAGCCCGGCGAAGAACGGGTGCTCGGGCAGGTACTCCGCGATCGTCTGCATGGTCACGGTCACCTCCGGTCCTCCGCCGCCGCTCGGCCTCGACGCGCAGCGCCGCGGCCTCCTCGGTGATGTCGATCGCGGCGGGGCACCACGTGATGCAACGCCCGCAGCCCACGCAGCCGGACATCCCGAACTGGTCCATCCAGGACGCCGAGCTTGTGCGTCATCCACTGCCGGTAGCGCGACTTCGTCGAGGCCCGGACGGTGCCCGCCGTGGATGTAGGAGAAGTCCGCGTTGAAGCAGGAGTCCCAGACCCGGGCCCGTCCGGCGACGTCACCGGTCAGGTCGGTGACGTCCTCGACGGTCGTGCAGAAGCAGGTCGGGCAGACCGCGGTGCAGTTGGTGCAGGCCAGGCAGCGCTCGGCGACGTCGTCCCAGATCGGGCTGTCCGCGCTGGCGTACAGCAGGTCCTTCAGCCCGGCGGTGTCGAGGCGGCGGCCCATCCGGCCGGCCGCGTCCTCGGCGACGCGGTCGCGCGGCCGTCACGCTCCTCGTCCGGTGCCGGCGCCGGCGCCGATCTCGTCGAGGATCTCTGCCCCGCGCTCGCTCGCGACCTCGACGACGAACCGGTGCGGCCCACCGTCGAGCAGCTCGGTCAGCGACAGGTCGTAGCCGCCCCGTCGCCCTGCCGCGGGCCGCGGGCCGGTGCCCATCGAGACGCAGAAGCACGTGCCCGCCGGGATCGGAGCAGGTGACGGCGACGACGAACGCCGCCGCCCGCCGGGCGGCGTAGGCCGCGTCGCTGGTGCACGCCGGCCAGTCAGGACGATGTCGTGGATGCCGATCGCGCTCAGGTCGCAGGACCGGACGCCGAGCAGCGCGTACGGCGCGTCCGGGCCGGCGGCGTCGTTCGGCGTCGACGGTGAACCCGTCCCCGGTCCGCTCGCCCGCGCCAGAGCACCTCCTCGGCGGGGAAGAACACCGGCTTGGCCGACTGCGCCCCGGCGGCGAAACCGAAGAGCGCGTCGTCGTCGCGCCGGCGGAGCCGGTAGTGCCCGGCGTCCTGGTCGTCGCCCCAGCCGCGGGGCAGCTCGTCGACGCCGGTGATCGGCCCGTTCACGATCGCGCCCGACCTGCACGGTCGGCGCCGATCACCGTGTATCCGCGGGCGAGCAGGCGCGTCGACCAGCGCCTGCAGCCCAGCCACGTCGATGACGCGGTTCGGAAGTCGTCGCTGCGCCCCGAGCCTTCCCGCAGTCGTGCTCGCGCGGATCACGTCTGGAGTCTCTTCGCCCGGCCCGACCAACGGCAAGGGCACTCAGTCCCTCGCTCGGCCGCCGAAAGGACACCGTTGCCCCTGGCTCCCGTGAGCGTCCGCTGCGATGGACACGCCGCTCCCGTCGGCTCCATCCATCCTGGATATGACGGACCTTTGGTGGTCCCACGCCGCTGTGGGTTAGACGCGGATCGGTCCGGGCAGCAGCCGCGGTGTGTAGGCGTAGATCAGCGGTAGTTGGTGAAGCGCACCCGCGTAGATGGGTTGCGTTGACTGTGATCGACAATGGTGACCTGACCTGCGGTTACCCGTGTGGCGACGTTGGAGAATGTTGGCTGCGGTCGAGAATCCTGCGGACTTTTTGCGGACTCTCAGCCATGCCCTGACGAAGGGCGACCGGGTCGGCTCCTGGCTGCCAAGCGGCGGCGAGGCGCGTCGAAATGCCTGGTTCAGAGGCGTCGAAACGCCTAGTTCGCAGGCGTCCGTCTGCTAGGTTCGCGGCATGCCCTACCGTCGCCGGGTCGTCGACGAGCTGCTTGACGAGCTGTTTCCAGACCTTGCGGCGATCGCCCTCGAGGGAGCCAAGGGCGTCGGCAAGACCGCGACGGCCCTCCAGCGCGCCGAGACCGTGATCTCCCTGGATCTGCCCGCCCAGCGCGAGATCATCGCGGCTGATCTCGACTACGTCGCGCGGGCCGCCCCGCCGGTCTTCATCGACGAGTGGCAACTCCACCCGGCGGTGTGGGACAGGGTCCGTCGGGCTGTCGACGAGGATCCGCGCGGTGGCCGGTTCCTGCTCGCAGGTTCTGCCGGCGTCGCACCCGGCACGCGCATCCACTCCGGCGCGGGCCGGATCGTCAGCCTTGCGATGCGCCCCCTCTCGTTCGCCGAGCGCGGGTTGGCCGAGCCAACGGTGTCGCTGTCGGATCTGTTGACCGGGTCGCGGCCGAAGATCATCGGCAGGTCCGGCGTCGGCCTGACGACATACGTCGACGAGATCCTCGCCTCGGGATTCCCGGGAATTCGAGACCTGCCGGAGCGGGCCAGGACCGTTCAGCTGGACAGCTACATCGCGCGCATCGTCGATCGCGACCTGCCTGAGAGCGGACTCAGTGTGCGCCGTCCCGGCGCGGTCCGCGCCTGGCTGGCCGCCCACGCCGCTGCAACCTCGACCGACGCCGCATACACCAAGATCCTCGACGCCGCCACCGCGGGAGTCGTGGACAAGCCCTCGCGTGCCACCGTCGACAACTACCGCGAGCACCTTCGACGGATCTTCGTCCTGGACCCTGTCGAGGCCTGGGTACCGATGTTCAATCCGCTCAAGCGGCTGACACATTCGCCGAAGCATCATCTCGTCGATCCAGCGCTGGCTGCGCGGTTGGTCGGAGTCGGCAAGGCCGGGCTCCTGCAGGGAGCCGGCGACCGGGTGGCAGCTCCGACCGGCACCTGGGTGGGCGCCTTGTTCGAGTCGCTCGTTGCTCAGAGCGTCCGGGTCTATTCATCGGCCGCTTCGGCGCAGGTGGGCCACTTGCGCACGAAGGAGACGGACCACGAGATCGATCTGATCGTCGAAGGAGAGGACCGCCGCGCGGTCGCGATCGAGGTCAAGTTGAGTGAGTCGATCAGTGACAAGGATGTGCGTCACCTCAACTGGCTGCACCAGCAGATCGGCGACCGGCTCGCTGATCGCGTGATCATCACCACCGGCGAACATGCATTCCGCCGACCCGACGGGGTCGCGGTCGTGCCCCTCGCGCTGCTCGGTCCGTAGATCGGGTCAGCGACTCTGCGCGCGATCGGTCTGTTCGGTGAGCCAGAGGATGAGGTCGGTGCGCCAGTAGCGGACGTGGCGGCCGATCTTGAAGCTGCGGGGTCCGGAGCCGAGGTGGCGCCAGTAGCGCAGGGTGCCTTCGGGGATCCGGAGGTAGCGGCAGGCTTCTTGCAGGGTGAGCATCTCCTCGCCGGGGTTGGCTCCGGCGCGAGCGCCGGGGTGGGTGGGGTTCGGTTGTGCGGTCATGGTGCTTCTCCTGGTTGGCGGTGGAGGTGACTGGTCGGCATACGTCGGTCAGCATGGACGGTCAGGTACCCCTGAATTCGGGTGCGTGCAGGGGGAACCTGAGGGGGGACCTGCGTTTGCGCAGGTCAGCAGGTACCCCCCGAAAGTTCCGTCGCGGGCTTGCCGGAGCCAGATCTGGGCGCTCGGCTGGAGCCGACGGGTCATGGGTGTGCTTGTTCATGCTGGTCAGCATGACCGGGCAGCGTTACCGGTTTCGCTCCCCCCGGTGGGGGAACGTTGCCGGGGAACGTTGAGGGGAACGTTGCGTTTGCGCAGGTCAAGTAGCGTTCCCCGATTCGTGTCCGGGAGGGTCCAGGAGGGGCTTGTCAGCGGCCGATTCCGGGGCTTTCGGCGTGCATCGGGGCGGGGGAGACCTCGGGCATGCCGCGTCCGGGACGCCGCGGTGACCCTGGTTCTACAGCTGGTGGGAGGGCTGGGCCGTAGCGGTCGAGGTCGTCGATGACGCGGGTGCGGGCGTGGCCGGGGCCGAGGTCGGCACGGTCACGGGCGAAGGTCTCGACCCAGTGCCGACGGGCCTCTTCGATGTTCTCGGCGACGAGGTGGGCGGTGTTGGCGTCGCGTCCGCGGGTCATGGCGACGTAGGCGGCCGCGGCGCCGGAACTGTCGGTGAGGGCGAGGTGGGCGCGGGCGACGGTCTCGCCCTGGGCGCCGTGGACGGTGGTCGCGTAGGCGAGCTCGAGGAACCGGGTGGCGTAGTCGGCCGGGATCTGGCGATCCCGTCCACGGCCGTGCAGGGTGATGCTGCGGTTGTCGTTGATGGCGGTGATGGTCCAGGTCTGCCGGTTGGCCACCTGCAGTTCGGGGTCGTTGCGGCGGGTCGCGACCCGGTCCCCGAGCCCGAGCACCTCACCGCGATCGGTGGTGAGCGTCTGTCCCTCGGTCGTGCCGCTGCCGCCTCGTTGGTCGCGGATGGCCGCGTTGAGGTCGGCGACCCGGTCACGGGTGCCGGCGATGACCAGCTCGCCGACGGCACCGAGTTCGGCGAGGGCAGTGGTGCGCTCGACTTCGGAGGCGTGGATCACGATCTGGCCTCGGCGGACCAGGGCGTCGAACACGGCGCCGGGGTCGGTGCCGGTGCGCATCTGCAGGCTCAAGGCCGCGTAGTCGGGGTCGGTGAACCGGTGCACCTTCTCCGGGGTGACCACCGCGGTGGGGTGGGCCCACGCGACGGCGTGGTCCAGGACGCCGCCCCGTCCGACGGCGGGGAGCTGGTGCCGGTCGCCGATGAAGGCGACCCGGGCTCCGGTTTCGTCGGCGATCGTGAGGAGTGCGCGGGCGGTGTCTTGGTCGAGCATCCCGGCCTCATCGATGAGCAGCAGGTCAGCGGGCTGGAGGCGTGCAGCTGCGGATGGGGTGGGGTTTGGTTGCCGGGTCCAGTGTCCGTCGTTGTCCCAGCGCCAGCCGTGCTGGTGGATCAGCCAGGCGGCGGAGTGCCCGTCGGCACCGGTCTCGGCGGCGGCGACCTGCGCGGCCTTCAATGTGGGCGTGACCACCATCAGCCGGTGACCCTGCCGCGACAGCAGCTCTTGGACCGAGCGCAGGGCAGTGGTCTTCCCGGCACCTGCGGCACCTTCGACCACAACCAGTGGTCCGTCGCCGGCCAGGGCGCTGACCACCGAGGCTTGGGTCGGGTCGATCCGGACCAGCCCGCGCCCGCCGATACGGACCTTGCGGGCCGGTAGGGCGGCACGGCGGGCGAGTCGGGCGACGAGGTCGGCCTCGACCTGCAGAACCTGCGGTGAGCTCAAGCGCCGGAAGTGCTCGGGCACATCGGCCCGGTTCAGCAGCGTGATGCACTGCGAGGTTGCTCGGGCGGTGATCTCTTCGGCGAGCTCCGTCCTTACGGCTGGGTCGGCGAGGAGGCAGGTCTGGGCGAGGAGGACCTCAACGTTGCCGCGGAGGTCGGCGGTGTTCCAGGCCGACCTGTTGGCGCCGAGGATGGAGACGACCAGCTCGGCTGCGGCGTCGCGGTCGATCCAGCCCGGCCTCGTCCCTTCGAGCCGCACCGGAGCCGGTGGGTCGTGGTAGCCGAGCTCGCGCATCTCGTGGTTCCAGCGGGCCACGAGTCCTCGCCCGTCGGTGGGGACGACCTTGTCGGGGCGGGCTTGCGCCCACGCCCGCCGGTCCCACGCCTCGCGCAGCCGCGGACCGGGCTCCTCGCCGGGATGCTCGCGGCGCCAGGTGGCTTCGTAGCGGTCGACGTTGCGGCGGATCTGCGCGGTCCGGGCACTGAACGCACCCACGAACGGAGCCAGCTCGCGGATCTCGCCGGTCTCCGGGTCGAGCGTGAACCCGTGCGCCGCGAGCACGGCTCGGAACTCGGGGTTGGTCGCGACCGCGGCGTGGCCGATGCCGTTGATGGCCTCGATCGAGTCGCGGATCCCGACTGAGTGGATGCCGCGCCACGCGCCGGCGGCGTAGACGCGGGCGTTGATCTGCAGATGAAGGTGCCGGTGCGGGTCACCGGCTCGGGAGGTGTAGTGCCGGATCATCGCCGCTTCGATCTGCTCAACGGGGACCTGCACCTGGCGTCCGCGCGGCCCGACCCGGGTGGTCGCATGCTGCGCGACCCAGCCGACGATCTCGCCCGCGGCCTTGTCCTGGGCGCCGTCGAGTGCGGCCGAGATCTCCGGGTGCAGCGAAGCGGCCAGCGACCAGGTCTTGGGTCCGTTGACGGTGACCTCGACGAACCGCAGTGCGTTCGCATCGTCGCGGACTCGGCCCTTCTTGTGGCCGGTGTCGATGTCGATGCCGGCGACCCACTGCTCATAGACCTCGCTAGTCATGGACCCCGCATGCTCGACGCCATCTGAGGTTGCGGTGAGTCGGGCAGCCACTCCGGCTCCCTCGCCCAGGTAGTAGTCATCCGCGCGGGAGCGGTCGCGTTCGACATAGGAGCGCGCGGCACCGGCTGCGCCGCGGTAGAACTTCACCCCGCCATGCACGCCGACCACCCCGATATCTGGTCTCAACGACGTCCGTCGACAACCAACGGATGCCCTAGAAATGCCGCGTGGGCCGCCCCGGCCGGGGCGGCCCATCTACGTCCTTCGTAGCATGCGTGCCGCTTGAGGAGAAGGGGGTGAGAGTCAAGATCGGGGGAAGAGATTGGGGAAGATTTTGGGGCCGTGAAGAGTCAACGGTTGTCGGTAGAGGGACGGGTGGTGGGTGGGCGGAATGGGAAGCAGGAACTGGATGCCAGGGAGCCGCCTCGTTGGTGTAGCTCGTCCCAACGAACGGCACTCACATGCCGATGAGCGGTCGAGGGCGTGGGCGACTCATAGGGTGACCACATGCCGGTCCCTGACTACATCGTTCGGCTGCGTCAGAAGATCGGTCACGATGCTCTGTGGCTTCCTGGAGTCACGGCGATCGTGCTCCGCGATCGACGAGGTACAGCTCGTCACGCACGACAATGGCCAGTGGGCTCCCGTCACGGACACTGCGATCCCGGGGAGCTCCGCAGTCAGCGCGATCCGAGAGCTGCTGGAGCGAGACCGGAGTCGACGCGGTCGTTGAGTCTCGGTCTGCGTCAACGTGACTCGCTCCGACTGTCCATGTCAACGGTGACCACGCTCAGTACCTCGACCACCCTTCAGGAAGCCGGCACGTCGGCGGTCGACTGCGCCAGTCGCCGGACGACCAGTCTGAGGCACTCGGTTGCGTTCCCGGTCGCGAAACGTGCCTAGATGACGCCCGTCGACCGAGCGGATCGTCACGGCACTGCACCACGAGGAGACGCGTCCGGCTCACTGACTTGAACGCGACATCACATCGAGCGCGCGTCACATGCCGTGCATCGAACGTCCGCTCATGCCGCTCTGATGCGCGCTTCTGCCGATGAGAGGGCGTGGCGTCGAACCTAAAACCGCCGTACCTTTCAGGGGTGACGAGACGGGAGCCAGTCCTCGCGATCACCGCAGGAGTCGAGGCGGCGCTCATCATGTACGGCGCGCTGTCCGCGTTTCTCACGGCAACGCCAAGTCAAGAGCACGAGGTGCTGCTGGCCGTCGTGCTCCTTGTCATCGCAGCGCCGTTGGCTTGGGTATGCGGCGAGCGCGCTTTCAGCGTGGCTCGCCCGTCGGATCCGCTGATGCTCCGCGTCATCGTCCCGAACTTGGCGCTCTTGGTGCTGTGCTTCAACGGGTCGTTGGAATCCGGTCCTCGGTCGCATGGCCTCTTGCCCGCCCTGGTGGCGTTTGCCGCCCTCGCCTTGATCGTCGGGGCGTTGCGTATGGTCCGAACCCGGCTCGCCAGAACGCGCCCGGTCCAACCCTGACGCCAGTTCTGCGAAGGCTTGCTCAACGCACTCACATCAGCGTAAGACGTTTTGGGTCAAGGGTTTGGCCGGTGCCTCGTCCGTCGTCTGTCCCTGCATAGCGTGATGGGGCTGGTGCCCTACAGCGTGTAATCGGGTTGGTTAGACGACGGGCGGGGCTGCCCATGATGTGAGTCGAGGTACTCGTGGTCCTCAATGCCGCACCGGGCTCGCCCCGGCCGTCTGCTTGGTCCGCCGCGACGACTTGGTTACGCGGCGAGGTCAGTGGTCACCTTCCCTCGGGTGCCGTGGGTGGCGATCTCGGGGTCCCTGGCGCGGCCCGTGGTGACCACGGCGTGCAGGTGTCGCAGGATCGCGGCGGCGATCACGGTCTGGGCCTGGGTCGGCTTGAGCTTGTTGTGCTCACGGGTGGTCAGGTGTCGGTACCTGGCCCCGTAGACGGGGTTGGCGCGTTGGGCTCCCCAGACCGCACGCCAGGCAGCGACTCGTAGCCCCGGTCGTCCCTCGCCGGTCAGCTTGGTCCGGCCGACGAAGGTCCCAGAGAGCTTCTCCCGCGGCGCCAGGCCAGCGTGCTTGACCAAGGCTCTCGCGGTGGCGAACCGGCGTGGGTCGCCGGTCTGGGCCAGGATCGTGGCGGCACCGACCGGTGACAGGCCGGTGATCGAGGTGACCAGGTCGGTCAGGCCCAGCTCCTCGAGCACGCCGGTCATCCGGGTCTCGGTGCCGACGAGCGTGCGGGTCTTGCTACCCAGGCGCTCCTAGCAGCAGATCGCCCTCGCTCCAAACCACCCGGCCGGAGGGTGCTCAAGGACCGCCCGGGTCTGCCAGCGCCGAGTAGAGCTTGCCGAGGATGCGCCGACTGGGTTTCTGTCCACCCCGCTTCGTGATCTCACGCCGCACCGCGGTGCTTGAACCGCAACGGGCCGGGTCATCGGGTCCGGACGAAGTCGCCGCCTCGCGGCAGGTCCACCGGACATCGCCCCTGCCCACGTCTTGGACCGCAACGGCTGCTTCGCGGTGTCCAACGCGGCCGGCCACATGCATTCGAGTAGGTCGCGGATCTGCTGAACCTGGGAGACCGCCTCACCGATCAGCTGCTCGCGGCGCGCCCCCAGATGCCGCAGCCGGCCCCACGTCTCATCGACCGGCTCCGGGACGTAGCAGCGCAGCTGGGCGGTCAACCGGGCGAATCAACAGCCGAGTCCGTCTATCAACGATGGTGGTTGGCCCGTCGAAGCTCACGGACCTCCTGCTCGAGCCGGGTGATCCGCTCGGCGTCCGCGGTCGTGGTGCCCGGCCGGACACCGTCGTCGACCTCGGCCCGCCGGACCCAACTCCGCAAGGTCTCCGGATGCATCCCCAGCTGGTCAGCGACCCGCTTGATCGCACCGGCCCTGGTCGTAGGGTCCCGCCTCGCCTCGACCGCCATCCGTGTCGCGCGCTCACGCAGCTCGTCGCCGTACTTCCTCGGTGCTGCCATGACTCTCATCCTCCATGGATTGCGAGCCTTTCCATGCCGCTGACATGGACGGCATAGTGTCGGCCTATGGCTGGAGAGTCGCCGCGTCGGGTGGCCCAGAAGAAGGCCGAGGCCCATCACCGAGGCGTGTCTGGGAGATCTGGCCGGACACGTCGGCGTGGCCATCGACCGGTACCGGGCGGGAGAGCTCGATGTCTTGGAGATCGACCAGGTCCTGCTCCAGTACAGCCGAGCCGCCAAGGACCTATGGAAGTTCTGCAACCTGACCGACTATGAGTTCACCGCGTCCTTGATCGACGATTGCGGACCCCGGGATTGGTGGGAACGCGCGGCGCCACGTCGGCGATGACACGGACGCGTTGACATAGACGGAAACGGGTGGTTGTCCGAGGTGATGAACACCTCCCAGATCGTCACTGTTGACCTTGACTTCCCGGATGTCTCGTTGCGAGTCGCGATTGCGGCCTACCTGGCCCGCTACAAGGGCGCCTCCCGACTGCACACCGAGTCCGACCTGCGCTGCTACCTGACCTGGTGCCGTAACCACGACCTCGACCCCCTCCAAGCACGCAGACCCCACATCGAGCTCTACCTGCGGTGGATGCAGGAGATCCAACGGTTCAACCCTCCACGGTCTCCAGGCGGCTCTCGATCGTGGCCGGCTTCTACCGCACCTGCGTCATCGACACCGTCCTCGAGCACTCGCCGGCCGAGCACGTGCGCCGACCCCGGGTCTCAGCCGACTCGCCCACACTCGGGCTGAGCCACCTGCATTTCGAAGCGCGGCCCTTGCGGGTCAGCCTGGTCTGGCCGGTGAAGGTTCCTGACAGCTTCTCCCGAGGCGCCAGGCCGGCATGTTTGACCAAGGCGCGGGCGGTGGCGAACCGGTGTGGGCCGCCGGTCTCGGCCAGGACCGCCGCGGCGCCGACCGCGCTGATCCCGGGGATCGAGATGGCCAGGGTGGTCAGGCCGAGCTCGTCGAGGACCGCGGTCATCCTCTGTTCGACCTCGGCGAGCTTGTGTTGGGTCTCGGGCCAGTCCTCGGCGACCAGCTGGACCCGCCCGAGGGGCATTTACCAGCCGCGTGTGCTGCCGAGCAGGTGGCCCTGGGCGTCGTAGGCGTTCAGGGTGACGGATCTGGCGTCTGTCTCGGTTCCGTTGTCGGTCTTGGTCACGAACGGCTCCTTAGCGGGGAGCCACGCGACGAACCGGTCACCCACAAGCATGGCCTCCACGAGAGTGCTGCCGGTATCGATCACGAGTCGGTCGACATCGCTGCGCACCCACCCGGCTTCCAGGACTCGGGTTTGCTCTGATTGACCGGCCTTGTCGTACCACCCGAGCGTGCTGTCGAACTCAACTGTCGCCACCCGGTCTGGGTCGCCGGCAACCAGAGGGAAGACCTGGACGGCGTGCAGCTGATCGGCCCGCCAAGTCCCGCCTTCGCGGTGCGGCGTGCACAGCACCCATTGATGTGCGCCCTTCCAGAGTGCGATCGCGCCGCTCGCCAAACGGTCGGCGGCTAGTGGCTCGGAATCGGCCATGACCCGAGCGGGCCCACCCTCGGCCCGGCCGCGACCCGCGCACTCTTCGGTGACGCCGGCGAGGTCGACCGGCGACAGCGACAGCGGCTGGGCGCCCCACCCGGGGTCCACGTTCGATGGGACCGCGGTCGTTGTGTCCCTGGACGCGGAATTCATGGGCAGCAGGGGAACGGCGACGGCGACGGCGACCATGAGCGCGGCCGTGGGTGCTGCCACGGCGAGGGCTCGGCGCCGCCGCTTCATGGTGGTGCCGCGGCGCACGATCTCATCGATCGGCCGATCAAAGGACACATCCGGCATCTCTAGAGACGTGCGGAGTTGGCGGTCCAGGGTGTTCAGGTCGCTCATCGTTGAACCTCTGTCGGGTCGAGTGCCGGATGGTCGCGCAGGGTGTGTAGTGCCCGGTGCAGGTGGGAGGTCACCGTGCCGGGTGCCAGCCCGAGCGCAAGCGCCGTCTGGGTTGTGTCAAGGTCGAGCAGGTAGCGGAGGACAACGACCTCGCGCTGTCGCGGCGGTAGATCGGCTAGCGCGCGGATCAAGTCGGCACTGGTGTCACTTGCCTTCGCGGCAGCCAAGTCGGCTCCGGCGGAGGCCTCTAGGTGCTCGCGGCGGCGGCGCCGCCACCATGAGATGTTGGCGTTGATCGCGGTGCGGACAACCCACGCGGCTGGTGACGCGCTCGTGCGTACGGTCGCCCAGCGCGAGAACGCCCGTGCGTATGCCTCGGCAAGCGCGTCCTCGGCCTCACTTGCCGACATGCCACAAGCCAAGACAGCGCGAAGGCACCGGTCCTTTGTGCTGGCGTAGAACTCCGCGAACTCCACCTCCCTCACAACCTAATGACGCGCTCGGCGCTACATCCGCTTACCTCGCAGGTGAAACGTCGGATTACCGGCGGGTGTGGCGGAGCGCTGAGAGGGCCGGGAGGTGGGAAAGTCGCTCATCCGACGAGCGTCTCACCCTTCTGCTGCACGAACCGCAGATTTGTCGGCACAAGCCCCGGGGTTGAGTGCGGGCCGCCCCGTCACGGAGGAGGGCCGCGGGTTTGAGTCCCGTCGGGTCGCCGTCCTCATCCATCAGCCATGCGAGCTGCCCGGTGCCCAACCGGGCACCGGCGAGAACGGATTGGTGTCTATCGAGATCGACGATGCGTGCTCGCAGCGTGCCGCGCGTCGAGGAGAGGCGGGTCTGAACGCTGCCATGGGGCCGCGCCGTGGCCGCGAGAGAACTGAAAACAGCCCGATGCAGCTGACGACCGCCAACGGCCGAAAGGGTCGCTGAACCTGCATATTCATCGATTCCTCAACGAGGACCCACGCTCCGTTGCTCGTACTCGCTGGGCGGTGGCCGCGGTTCGGCGAGCTCTGCCGGCGCATTTCGCCGTGGCCGACGACCATCGACGATGGCCAATCATCGACAGACGCGGGTGTCGGCCACGCGCTGGAACGTGTCGGCCCTCCGGCGCATGATGAGACATGGCCAGCATCTCCAAGCGCACGACGACGCGGGTCGTCGTCGATGAGAAGACCAGGCGGCCGAAGGCGGTCACGGTCGACCGCTATCGGGCGCGTTACCGTGACGAGACGGGCAGGGAGCACGCTCGCCACTTCGCGAAGAAGGCCGGCGCCCAGAGCTGGCTCGATGACGCGACGGCGGGTCTGGTCCGCGGCGACTGGGTCGATCCGGCGGCTGGCAAGGTCACGTTCCGCCAGTGGTGGCACGAATGGGCGACCTCCCAGGACTGGGCCGCGGGCACGAAGGCGACCGCCGACCAGGTCATCGCCTCGATCACGTTTGCCGAGGTGCCGATCCGCGCCGTGACCGAGAACCACGTACGGCAGTGGATGAAGGGACAGCGACTGCCAGGGCCGAAGAGAAGAGTGGGTCTGGCTGCTTCCACGCGTCGTACGCGATTCAACTACGTCCGCATGTGCTTTGCCGCGGCGGTTCGAGCGCGCCTGATCCGCCTCGACCCCACTGCGCCGATCACGCCGCCCAAGGTGCCCAAGGCTGAGACGAAGATGCGGATCCCGGCGCCGGACCAGGTAGCCCGGGCGCTGGATGCGGCACATCTGGAGTTCCGGGGGTTCATCGCGGTCTGTGCCTTCGCGGGCCTGCGGCTCGGGGAGGCCGCCGGCGTGCAGCTCGGCGACGTCGACTTCCTTCGCCGCACGCTCAGCGTCGAGCGGCAGATCCAGGGCCAGGTCAACGGCCGGGCGTCCGCGACGTCGCCGAAGTACGAGTCCGCGCGCATCATCTACCTGCCCGACGACCTCGTCACGATGCTGTCGCGACACCTCGAACAGATCGAGCTTTTCGGCGAGGACGGTTACTTGTTCTCGCTTCGCGGCTACGTCTACAACCGCAACAGCGCCGGCAACCAATGGCGCCGCCTGCGCGCCAAGGTCGGCATGGATGAGTTCACTCTCCACGACCTGCGCCACTTCTACGCCTCGGGCCTGATCGCAGCGGGCTGTGACGTGGTGACCGTGCAGCACGCGCTCGGGCACTCCTCGCCCTCGATCACGCTTAACATCTACAGCCACCTGTGGCCCAAGGCCGAGGACCGCACGCGCAGCGCCGCCGCGGGCCTCATGTCCGCCGTGTTCGCGGACAAAACCGAGAATCCTGCGGACTCTGTGCGGACTCTCGGCCAGGACTAGGCCGCTGACCTGCGCAAACGCGCCGATT
>CAWDUA010000006.1:0-208618 GCA_963805345.1 uncultured Actinomycetota bacterium | reverse complement strand
TCGACGCGCTGCGCTCGCTGCGCACCGTGCTGCTCGGCGGCGGCCCGATCGACCCGGCGCTGCGCAGCCGTGCCGCGGAGGCGGGCGTGACCGTGGTCGCGACGTACGGCTCGGCGGAGACGGCCGGGGGCTGCGTCTACGACGGCGTCGCACTCGACGGGGTCGAGCTGGCCACCGAGATCGACGGCCGGCTGCGGGTCACCGGGCCGATGCTGTTCGACCGCTACGACGGCGACCCAGGGCTGACGGCTCGGATGCTGGTCGCCGGCTGGTTCCGCACCGAGGACGCCGCGCGGATCGACGAGGACGGCCGATTGCACGTGCTCGGTCGGCTCGACGACATGGTGGTCAGCGGTGGCGTGAACATCCCGGCACCAGCGGTCGCCCGTCGGCTGCGCCAGCATCCAGCGGTCCGGGAGGTCGAGGTCCTCGGCGTCCCGGACGCGGAGTGGGGATGCGGCTCGTCGCGTTCGTCGTCGGCGAGCTTCCCCCTGGCGGACGCGCGGGCCTGGGTGGCCGAGCTGCATCCCGGTCGTGGGCGCCCCGTCAGGTCGTCGGCCTCGACGCGCTGCCGATGCTGGGCAACGGCAAGGTCGACCGGGTTCAGCTGGCCACGGCCGCCTCGAGCTGAACGACCTCTGTCGCGACCTCGACCACGATGGCGTCGTGGGTCGCGACCACCACGGCGCGGTCGGGGGGCAACGAGGTCAGGGCGTCGAGGACCAGCCGGGTGTGGTCACCGTCCTGGTGAGCGGTCGGCTCGTCGAGGATCGTGACGGCGGCTCCGGCGTGCACCGCCCGGGCCAGCCCGATCCGCTGTCGTTCGCCGAGCGAGGTCTCGACCGGGTACCGGTCGAGCAGATGGTCGACGGCCAGGCGTGCGGCCAGCGCTGGCACGTCGGATGCGCGGGCGGCGTCGGCGAGTGCGATGTTGTCCAGCACGGTCAGCGTGTCGAGCAGGGCCAGCCGCTGGGGCAAGAAGACGGTGCGGGCCGGCCGCTGGACCACGCCCGAGGTGGGCCGGTCCCAGCCGGCCAGGATCGACACGAGGGTGCTCTTGCCGGTGCCGGACGGACCGGTCACCGCGAGGACGTGGCCGGCGCGCACCACAACGCTGGTGGGCCGCAGGGCGAGCACGTCGTGGCCGCGCACGTCGAAGGAGCGCGAGACGTCGCGAGCGACGAGCAGCGGCTCAGTCATCGCGAGCCCCGTCGTCGGCACCCTGCTCGTTGTCGGGCGGGTGGAGCACGACCCGGCCGTCCACGACCTCGATCGCGACCCGGCTCGTCGGGAACAGCGACCGCGCCTGCGGCGGCAGCTGCACCCGGCCGCTCGCGTCGATCACCCCGAGCCGGGTCGCCGCGCGGAGGTCGTGCTCGGTGGTGAGCACGCCGTGGTCGAGGTGGAGGAGCCGGTCGGCCTCCTCGGTGATCCGCGGGTCATGGGTGGTGTAGACGACGGTGGTCCCGTCCCGCTCGGCGGCCTCCCGGAACCGGCCGAGCACATGCGCGGCCCGCTCGTCGTCCAGGTGCGCCGTCGGCTCGTCGGCCACCAGCAGGGCGCGACGGGTCGCGATCGCCGCCAGCAGCGCGAGCCGCTGCTGCTCGCCACCGGACAGCTGGTCGACGCGGTGCCGGGCCTGGTCGGCCAGGCCCAGCGAGCCCCAGGACCTCGTCCACATCCTCGGCGCCGGCCATGCTGATGTGGTCGGCCGCGGTGAGGTGCTCGACGAGGTTGCTGCGCGGCCGCTGGTGCACGAACGCGACGTTCCGGTGCCGCCACCTGCGCAGCCGGCTGGCGCTGAGCTCGGTGAGCACGGTGGCCCCGTGGGTGATCGTCCCGGCCGAGGGGAGGTCGAGGCCCGCGAGCAGTCGGATCAGCGTGCTCTTGCCGCTGCCCGAGGGCCCGAGCACGGCGGTCAGGCTGCCCGGCTCGAGAACCAGGTCGACCCCGCGGATCGCCTGCACCTCCTCGGTGACTCCGCGATACACCTTGACCACCTGGGTCGCGACGACGGTGGTCGCCCGGGGCTCACTCATCGTGCAGCAGCTCATTGACGGGTCGGGACCTGCCCAGCCATTGCTCGGTGGCCGCACCGGCCAGGGTGAGGACGAGCGCGGCCGCCCCGAAGGCCACGGCCGCGACGAGGAGCTGGCCGGTCCCGGTCACCGCGAGTGGCGGCCTGAGCTGCGGCTCCGGGTCCAGCCGGGTGGCCAGCGAGGCGGTGACGGCGTATGCCGCCAGACCGCCTGCGGCCGCGCCGAGCAGGGCCACGAGCGACAGGGCGGCACCGGCGGCCCGCGACACCAGGCGCCGGGAGTGGCCCAGGTCGGCGAGGGTCCGGTCCAGCAGCCGGCGCTGCTCGCGATCGCGCCGCTGGAGCCCGACGAGGACGAGCAGACCGAGCAGCAGTGCCAGCCCCGTGAACGCCTGGAGGTATCGGGTCACCCAGGTCCTGGCCACCAGGGTGGAGTGGCTGCCCCGGATCTCGTCGGCGGTGGTCTCGAGCCTGACGCTCAGCCTGGCGGCGCGGGCCGCCCGGGTGACGGTGTCGGCGTCGCGGGCGCTCCACAGCTCGGCCTCCAGCGAGTCGACCGCCTGGGGCCCGGCCAGGGCGAACAGGGCGTCCTGATCCACCACCAGGACGGTCTGGCTGGGGCCGGAGCCGGCGAAGCCGGCGATCCGGTCGACCACCCGGTAGGGCACCTGGAAGTGGTCGCCGCGAGCCAGGGTGCCCGTCGCCGGGACGTGCTCGTCGCCACCGGCGAGCAGCACCGGGACCGCGTCCGAGCCCGGGCCGGGCGACGAGGTCCCGCAACAGGTCGGAGAGCTGGCTGCCCGCGAACCGCGGTGACCAGAGGGCGGCCGATGCGAACGTCGCCGCGTCGACGGCGTACAACCTGTCGCCGGTGTAGGTGCCGATCCTGGGGACCGTGCGGAGCACCACGGTCGAGTCGCCGAGGTCGGCGGCGACGGGCTCGGCCGCGACGGGGTCGTCCACCCAGAAGACGCTGGTTGCCCCGGCGGCCGTGGAGACCTTGTCGGTGATCGCGTCGTGGGCCGAGGCGTGGAAGAGCAGGCCATAGCCGGCCGCGCCGAACGCAACGGTGGCGGCGAGGAACGCCGCGGCCGACGACGGGTCCCGGGCCAGCCGGGACAGCGCGAGCCGGGGACCGAGCCGCCGCGGCAGCCACCGTCGTACCCAGCGCCGCAGCAGTGCGGTGGCCACCGTGGAGAGCACGATCGCCGCAGCGCCCACGGCAGCGAGCGGGAAGGTCGCGGTGACGGCGTCGAACTGCGCGCCGCCGCGGTAGGCGCCGATCGCCCCCGCGCCCGCCAGCGCCAGGACGGCGCTGCGCCACGGGACCCGGCTGGCCGCGATCACGGTCCGGCCCGAGGTGCGGCGGTGCCTCGCGACCGCTTCGGCGGCCGAGGCAACCCCCACCGTGGCGAGCACCACGCCCCCGACCAGCAGGGCATCCCGGACCCGGGGCGTCACCCCGTCCGGTCCCACGATCGCGGCCACGAAAGGTGGACTCGCCCACCAGCCGACGAGGAGCCCCAAACCCACCGGGAGCACGGCCTCGACGAGGCTGAGGGCCGTCAGCTCGATCACGGAGCGGCCCTGCTCGACGAGCACCTGCCGCTCGCCGCGGCGGCGTACGAGCAGGGCGACCGCGGCCAGCGCGACCACCAGCCACGACAGTCCCGCGGCGAGGACCCGCACGGCGGCCACGCCCTGCCTGGTCGCGCGCAGCCCGGCCCGGGTCTCGATGATGACCGTCGGCAGCCCGATCGAGAAGGTCACCGGGTTGGTGCCTCGATTCTGGATCCGCTTGTGCAGGTCGGACGCCGGGTCCTTCACCTCGTTGCTCAGGGCGTGGGCCGAGGCGTAGAGCCGTCGACAGGTCCGCGATCCGCAGCGGGTCCGCGTCCGGAGCCACGTCCCACGTCACCAACGAACGCTCGCCGATCCCGGCGACCAGGGCCCGGTAGGTCTTGGTGTCGGCGACCAGCAGCGGCAGCTGCGGGGTCGTGGGCACCAAGTGGCCGGGCCAGACCGGCAGCTGGTCGGTCAGTCGGTGCCACAGCCCGGTCCGGTCCTGCGGCGCGCCGTCGTCGTCGGTCGCGTAGACGCCGGTCACGGTGGCCAGGGCCGGTGTCGGCCCGCTTCCCGGCAGGGCCAGCTGGAGGCCGACCGGGTCGCCGGCGGCCAGGTGCAGCCGGGCGGCGACGGTGTCGGGCAGCCACAGGCCGGTGCTGCCCGGCTCCGGCGAACCGGCCGAGGGGACCAGCGACTCGAGGGCACCGGTCGCCTCGAAGACCACGCCGGACGTGCGTTCGCCGGTGCCCGGGTTCACGACGTACGGCGCGAGCTTGAGCAGCGGGTCGAGGTACCGGTAGGGCTGGCGCATCTCCTGCGTCGGGCCGCCACCCTTCAGCCTGCTCATCGCGTCGCTGACCGCGTTCTCGACCCGCGGCCGCGACCGGGCCGACACCGATGCGTGCACCCGGGCCTGCTCGTCGGCGGACGCGGTCGCGGGGATGGCAGCGACCTCGTCGTGGACCAGCGCGACGTCGGCGGCGTCGAGGAAGGGGCGGCCGGAGAGCACCGACACGGCGAGCGCCGCCGAGCCGACCGCCAGGCCGAGCGCGTACGTCACGTAGTGGCGGGCCAGCAGCGCGAAGCTGCCGCGCCAGACGGGATCGCGGAGCAGCCTCACCGGGGGATCATCGCCCGGTCAGGCGCGCTTGGACAGCGTCTCGGGTCATAGGTTGGGGTCCGTGGACGAGACCCGGGTGTTCGCGATCCCACTGCACACCCGGTTCCGAGGAATCACGGTCCGCGAGGGGATGCTGCTGCGCGGGCCGGCCGGCTGGGGAGAGTGGAGCCCGTTCCTGGACTACGACGCGGCCGAGGTCGGCGGCCGTGGCTGCGCTGTGCCGAGGAGGCGGCCGCGGGCGACTGGCCGGCCGCGGTTCGCGACGTGGTGCCGGTGAACGTCACGGTGCCCGCGGTCGGCCCGGGGCGGGCGCACCAGATCGTGGTCGACGGCGGCTGCTCGACGGCCAAGGTGAAGGTGGCCGAGCCGGGCCAGTCGCTCTCGGAGGACCAGGCGCGGGTGGAGGCGGTGCGCGACGCCCTGGGGCCTTCGGGCCGGCTGCGCATCGACGCCAACGGCGCCTGGTCTGTCGACGAGGCGGTGGCCGCGATCGACCTCCTCGACAAGGCCGCCGGCGGGCTGGAGTACGTCGAGCAGCCATGCGCCACCGTCGAGGAGCTCGCGTCGGTGCGGCGTGTTGTCGACGTGCCGATCGCGGCGGACGAGTCGATCCGGCGGGCCGCCGACCCCTACCGGGTCCGCGACCTCGAGGCCGCCGACATCGCCGTGCTGAAGGTGCAGCCGCTGGGTGGTGTCCGGGCCTGCCTGCGGATCGCCGAGGAGATCGGGATGCCCGTGGTGGTGTCGTCTGCGCTGGAGACCTCGGTCGGCATCGCGGCCGGGCTGGCCCTGGCCGGGGCGCTGCCGTCGCTGCCGCATGCGTGCGGGCTGGCCACCGGGCAGCTGCTCGTGGCCGACGTGGTCAGCGAGCCGTTGCCGCCGGTGCATGGCGTGCTGCCCGTGCGCGCACCCACCGTCGACCCGCACGCACTCGACCGGCTCGCCGCAACCTCCGACCGGGCGGCGCACTGGGAGGCCCGGCTGGCCGAGGTGCGGGCCCGGTGAGCGCCACCGAGCTGGCCCGCTCGGTCGTGACCGCGCTGGTCGCGGGCGGCGTCCGGGAGGTCGTGCTCGCACCCGGGTCGCGAAACGCGCCGCTCGCGTTCGCGGCGTACGACGCCGCCGAGGCTGAGCTGCTCCGGCTGCACACTCGGATCGACGAGCGGACCGCCGGGTTCCTGGCCCTGGGGCTGACCAAGGGCGGCTCACGGGCCGCGGTCGTCTGCACGTCCGGGACGGCGGTGGCCAACCTGCACCCGGCGGTGCTCGAGGCGCACCACGCGTCCGTCCCGATCGTCGTCGTCACCGCCGACCGGCCGGCCCGGCTGCGCGGGACCGACGCCAACCAGACCACCGAGCAGGTGGGCATCTTCGGCCCGCAGGTGAGCACCCTCGACGTGGCCCGCCCGGTGGATGCCATCGGGCCCGAACTCGTCCACCTCAACGTGCAGCTCGACGACCCGTTGGTGCCGCGCGACCGCTGGACTCCGAGGCCGTCGACGGCTGAGGTGCGAGGTCGCGAGCCTCGAAGCCCCGAGGATGGGTCGACTCTTGAGCTCGGCCCGCGCACGGTCGTGGTGGCCGGGGACGACGCCGGGCCGCGCGCCCGCTCCCTGGCCGCCGAGGCCGGCTGGCCGCTGCTCGCCGAGCCGTCCAGCGGCGCGCGCACCGGGCCGGCGCTGCGGACCTACCGGCTGCTGCTCGGCACCGAGCTGGCCGAGCAGGTCGAACGGGTGCTCGTCTTCGGCCACCCCACGCTGTCGCGGCCGGTGCAGCGGCTGCTCTCGCGGGCCGACGTCGAGGTGCTCGATGCGGGTGCGTCGTGGACCAGGCCCTACGCCGTCATCCCGGTCGCGGACCCCGCCGTGGACGGCGCCGACGACCCGGCGTGGCTGTCCGCATGGCAGCAGGCGGACGCGTCCGTCTCCCGACAGCTGGATGCGCTGGTCGACGCGGCCGGCTTCACGGCGTACCACGTGGCCGGCGCGGTCAGCCGGGCGCTGCCGCCTGGCGGGCACCTGGTCGTGGGCGCCTCCAACCCGATCCGTGACCTGGACCTGATGGCGGCGGCGTACGACGTCGGGAGCCGCCGCAAGGTGATCGCCAACCGCGGCCTGTCCGGCATCGACGGCACCGTCTCGACGGCGATCGGCGCCTCGCTCGCCAGGAAGGCCGAGAGCCGCAACCTTGCGCTGATGGGCGACGTGACGTTCCTGCACGACGCCACCGGGCTGGTCATCGGCCCCGACGAGCCCCGCCCGGACCTCACCATCGTGGTCGCCAACGACGACGGCGGCTCGATCTTCGCCACCCTCGAGCAGGGCGCCGACGAGTACGCGCACGCCTACGAGCGGCTCTTCGGTACCCCGCACCACGTCGACCTCGCCGCGCTCTGCCAGGCCACCCGGACTCCACACTGGCGGGTGGAGTCGGCCGCGGAGCTCGACCACGCGCTGGCCAGTCCGAACGGCGATATCGAGGTGGTCGAGGCGGTCGTCGACCGCAGCCGCCGCCGCGAGCTGGACCTGGCCATCCGGGCGCTCAGGCCGTAGGACTCGCCACCCAGACCATCGGGTCGCCCCAGCCGAGCTCGTCGACGCCGTGCGTCGAGAGCGCCAGCACGACCAGGGTCCGGCGGTGCGCGGCGAAGGTCAGCACGTGGGCGACCATCCCGCCGTAGGTGAACACCTCGGCCGGCTCGCAGATCGCGTCGACGAACGTGTCGTCGAGCCGGTCCTGCTCGACCACCTCGCGGACCTGGGACAGGAACGTCGGCCCCTCGACCGCGAGCCGCTCCCGCATCGAGCCGAGCGACTCGTGCTCCTCGACCGACCAGTCGTAGTCGCGCAGGCCGACCGCGGCGTTCCACATCCCCATCTGGCCGATCAGACGCGACAGCAGGAGCGGATCGTCTGCGCGTCGTCGTCGACGTCGAGCCCGATCGGCTGGTCCAGCTGCTCGTCGGTCAGCCGTGCCGCCAGCCGCACCATCTCGCCGGTCAGCCAGATGTGGTGCTCGACCATGCGGGTCATCAGGTCCATCGCGGTCACCTTGTCTCGTGCGGGCAGCCGGAGGCTGCCGGGCGGGTGGAAGTGGACGTTGCTGGGCGCGGGGATCCGGATCCGGCCGGGCGACCGTGCGCCACGCCGCGGGCGAGACGCCGTACGCGCGGGCGAAGGCGCGGGTGAACGCCTCGTGCGAGCCGTAGCCGGCCTCGACGGCGATGTCGATCAGCGGCGCCTGCGTCGTCACCATGCGGTACGCCGCGCGCTCGAGCAGGATCCGGCGGCGGAACGCCTGCGGCGGCTCGCCGGCCATGCTGCGGATCATCCGGTCGAAGTGGTAGCGCGAGAAGTTGAACCGCGCCGCCCACTCCTCGCCCGACGCGTCGCGGTCGCCGGTCTCGTCCAGCACCTCGGCGAGATGTTCGACGAAGTCGGCGAAGGTGTCCGCAGCGACCGACTCGTTCAACGTCACGGGACGATCGTCGCGCCATCCGACCGGATTCCCGCTTGACCTGATTGCGCCCGACGCGCCAGCGGACAGGCTAGGTGTCGGCCCGGCCGCTCGGGACAATGGCTGCCGTGGAGATCACGGCCCTGCTCTGCGGCCTGGCCGTCGGCGTCCTCGCGTGCACCTGGGTCGCCGCGAAGCTGGACGTCCCCGCGCCGTTCCTGCTGATCCTGGTGGGCATCGCGGCGTCGTACGTCCCGTTCGTCCCGGACGTCGAGCTCTCCGAGGACGTCGTGCTGTTCGGGCTGCTGCCGCCGCTGCTGTACGCCGCGGCGCAGGAGCACGTCGCTGGTCGACTTCAAGCGCGAACCGGCGGCCGATCCTGCTGCTGTCGGTCGGGCTGGTCGCCTTCACGACCCTCGGCGTCGGCTGGGTCGCGCACCTGCTGCTGCCGGGCATCTCGTGGCCGATCGCGTTCGCGATCGGTGCGGTCGTGGCGCCCGCCGGACGCGGTCGCCGCGACCGCGATCGGCCGCCGGATCGGGCTGCCCCGCCGGATCGTGACGATCCTCGAGGGCGAGTCGCTGCTCAACGACGCCACCGCGCTGGTCGCGCTGCGGCACCGCGCTCGCCGTGGCCGACGGCGACGGCTTCAACCTCGGCGACGGTCGGGCTCGACTTCGTGATCGCCGCCGGCGGCGGGCATCGCTGGTCGGCCTCGTCGCTCTTCATGCTCGTCGCGAAGGTCCGCACGCCATCTCGAGGACCCGGTGCTCGACAGCGCGCTTGTCGCTGGTGGTCCCGTTCGCGGCCTACGTCCATCGGCGAGGAGCTGCACGCCTCCGGGCGTCATCGCGGTCGTGGTCGCCGGCCTGCTGCTCGGCCACAAGGCGCCGATCCTGCAGACCGCGCAGTCCCGGATCGCGGAGCGGCTCAACTGGCGCACGATCGCCTTCGTCCTGGAGAACGCGGTCTTCCTGCTGATCGGCCTCCAGGCGCGCACGATCATCGGCGGCGCCGGCGACGGCGACCTGTCGTGGGGCCGGATCGTCGCTGTCTGCGCCGCCACCCTGGCTGGCCTGCATCGTGCTGCGGCTGGTCTGGGTCTTCCCGGCCCGCTACCTCATCGTCCGGCCGGGCCCGGACCCGGCTCCGGCGCGCCGCCCGCCGTGGACCTTCACCTTCGTGCTGGGCTGGGCCGGGATGCGCGGCGTGGTCACCCTGGCCGCGGCGTTCGTCATCCCCGCGGACGCGCCGCTACCGCGAGGTGCTGCTGCTGATGGCGTTCACGGTGACCGCCGGGACGCTGTTCGTCCAGGGGCTGTCGCTGCCGTGGGTGGCCCGGCGGCTGCGGGTGCCGAGCCCCGACCCGGCCGAGGACGCGCTGGCCCGCGCCACGCTGCTCCAGCAGGCGTCGCAAGGCCGCGCTGCACCGACTCGACGAGCTCGAGTACGACGACAGCCAAGGCGTCGTCGACCTGATCCGGCAGCGGCTCGACCAGCGCAACTTCGCGGCGTGGGAGCGGCTCAGCACGGTCGCCGACCGGGAGTCGCCCAGCGACCTCTACGCCCGGATCCGGCTGTCGATGCTCGAGGCCGAGCGGACCAAGGTGCTCAAGATCCGCGAGCTCGGGGAAGGTCGCCTCCGAGGTGGTCGCCGACGTGCTGGCCCTGCTCGACGTCGAGGAGTCGATGCTCGACGTCGCGACCGAGGAGCGCCGGAGCTGCAGGAGTACTCCAGCCCAGCGGCATACCGGGCACACCTGCGCCGACCTGGCGCAGTACCCGGTCGTCGAGACGGTCGCCGACCCGGTCTGCCAGCGCTGCCTCGACGAGGGGCTGGAGTGGGTGGCCCTGCGCCAGTGCCTCGAGTGCGGCAACGTCGCGCTGCTGCGACTCCTCGGTCGGGCAGCACGCCACCAAGCACTTCCAGGACACCACCCACCCGGTCATGGAGACCGCGGAGCCCGACGAGAACTGGCGCTGGTGCTACGTGCACCACACGACCGCCTAGTACCCCGCGAGCTTCGGCCCCGGGCCCGCGACGACGCTCGCTCCGCTTCGCGGGCTTCGCAGTCGCCGCGGCCACCGGAGCCGATCGCGGGGTGCGCTCGCTCCGCTCGCCGTGGCGCGTCGCGCTAGCGGCGACTCTCCTCGAGCGCCTGCTCGAGCGTCCGCGCCGGGTGCCCGGCGACCCGCTGCACGTCGTGGGTCACCTCGGCGCACGAGCCGTCCTTGATCGCGGTGTAGGTCGAGACCCAGGCGTCGAGCTGCCAGTCCTCGGCGCCGTAGGCCGCCTTCCGGGAGGCGTACGCCGCCTCGACCGTCTCGTCCTCGAAGCGCATCGTCGCGGCCCAGGACAGCTCCGGCCCGGGCGGCCACGTCGCTCATCGTGAGCGCCTCCGGCCCGGTCAGGACGTAGGTCGCGTTCGCGTGGTCCGCAGCGGCGCGCAGCACCGCGACGGCCACGTCGGCGATGTCGGCCCGGGCCACCGCGGCGACCCGGCCGTCGCCGGCGGGTCCGCGGATCACGCCCTCGTCGTCGGCGAAGAACGGCAGCAGGTCGCTGTAGAAGTTGTCGCGCAGGAACGTGAAAGTCATCCCGGTCTCGCGGATCGCCTGCTCGGCGTCCCAGTGGTCGCGGCCGAGGGTGAAGGTCGCGTCCGGCGCCGCACCCGCGAACGACGTGTAGACGATGTGCCGGACGCCGGCCGCGGCCGCGGCGCCGATGAAGGTGCGGTGCTGTGCGCGGCGGTCGTGCGCCTCGGCGGCCGAGACCATGAACAGGGTCTCGACGCCGCGCAGCGCCTCGACGGCGGCCGCGCGTCGGCGTAGTCGCAGACCCGCACGTCGGTCTCGTAGTCGGGCGCGCGGCCGGCGTCGCGCACGACCAGCCGGAGGTCGTTGCGCAGGTCGCCGGCGAGTGCGCGGGCGACCCGCCCTCCGACAGCGCCGGTCGAGCCGGTGATCGCGAGCATCAGGTCTCCTCGGGGCGGAAGCGGATCGGGAACGACAGGGCACCGGTGTTGCCGGACACAGGCAACCACACGCCGGGGCCGTCGCATTCCGCGTCCGGCATCCGCTGGGCCAGCAGCGGCAGCGCGACGGCCATGTCGGTGCGGGCGACGAAGTGGCCGAGGCAGTGGTGGATGCCGGCGCCGAAGCCGTGGTGCGGCGGCCGCTCGCTGCGGTGATGTCGAACGACGGGTCCGGTACGGCGCGCGGGTCGGTGCCGGCTGCGTGCGACAGCATCTGCACGATTGCCGCCCTGGGGATGTGCAGCCCCTGGAAGTCGACGTCCTCCAGCGCCTCGCGGGTCACCCAGGTGACGGTCGGGTTGACCCGCATCACCTCCTCGACCGCGTTCGCGCCGAGCTCGGGCCGCTCGGCGAGCACGCCCACTGGTCGGGGTGCCGCAGGAGTGTCTGCAGGGCGAGCCCGAGCTGGTTGCGGGTCGTCTCCATCCCGGCGAAGGCGAGGAAGACCAGCGCCACCGACAGCTCGCGTCCGGTCAGGCGTCCCCGTCCTCGCGGCACCCACCAGCGTCGTGACCAGGTCGTCACGCGGGTGGGCACGCCGGTCGGCCACGACCTCGTCGACGTAGTGCGCCAGCCCGGCCAGCGCTGCCTCGATCTGGGGCACCTGGTTGCCGACGTCGATGAGAACGACGCACCCAGGTCGTCGGCCCAGCGCGCCACCTGCGGCCAGTGGTCCTGTGGCAGCCCGAGCAGCAGGCAGATGATCCGGGCGGCGTACGGCTCGGCGAACTCGTGCACGAACTCGACCCGCCCGCGCGGCGCGAACCCGTCGATCAGCTCGTTGGCGATCGCCTGGAAGGTCGGGCGCATCTCGGCGATGACCCTGTTCTTGAACGCCGGCACCAGCAGCCGCCGGATCCGGGCGTGGTCGTCGCCCTCCAGCGACAGCAGCGTCTCCTGCCACCAGTCCGAGAACATCCCGGAGTGGATGCCGTTCTGGGCCGGCCAGCGCGCGTTGCCCTGCCGGAACCGCCGGTCGCGCAGCAGTGCGCTCACCTCGGCGTACCGCAGCACCGCCCAGCCCCAGGTCGGTCTCGACGTACCAGTCCTGCTCGCGAGCCTCGTGCACCTGCGCCGAGGTGACATCGAAGGCCGGGTCACCCAGGTTCCAGCGACGCGTGGCGGGGTGTCGCTTCATGTGCCGGCGCGCACCATCCGCACGTGCAGCCCCTCGTCGTGCTCGTCCTCGGTGCCGTCGAGCCGGAACCCCTGTCGCTCGTAGAAGTGGATCGCGCGCTCGTTGTTGGCCAGCACCCAGAGGTACGCAGCCCGGTCGCCGACCGCGACCTCGAAGAGCGCGTAGCCGACCCCGGTGCCCCAGTGGGCCTCGCGCACGTAGAGCGCGTAGAGCTCGAGCGTCTGGTCCATGTCGTTGTCGCGAGCCGGCCCGGTCGCCGGCGAACCCGACCAGCCCCTCGGTGTCCTCGGCCACCCAGGTGGGCCCGGAGCTGACCCAGGATCTCCCGCCACCGCTCGACCCGTTCCGCCACTTTCTCGCGCCGGTCGTCGAGGATGCCCTGTGCCATCAGCCCGGTGTAGGCGTCGTCCCAGACATCCAGGTGCAGGTGCGCCAGCGCGTCCGCGTCCGCGAGCACCGCCTGCCGGATCGACACGTCGGACGGCTGGGCCATGGGCGGAGCCTACGGTGCCGCCACCACGCCGGGGTCGAGGAAGGTCGTGAACCCGGTGATGCCACCGCGCGCGAAGGTGAGCACCGAGAGGCCGTGGCTGAGGAACGCGCCGATCTGCTCGTCCCAGACGCTGAACGCCACCGCCGGCTGGCCGTTGGCCGCGGACGGCTCGACCCGCCAGCGGCGCCCCTCGCGCAGCGGCGTCTCGGCGAGGAAGGCGGCGACGTCTGCCCGGCCTCGGTACCACTCGGCGTAGGGCGGCATCGACATCTCGATGTCCTCGGCCAGCAGCGCGACGACCGCGTCCACGTCGTTGCGCTCCCACGCCGCGATGAAGGCCGCCACCGTGGCCCGGACCTGGCGGTCGCCGACCTCGCGGAGCACCTCCTGCTGGCTGCGCTCGGGCAGCGAGGCCCGCACCGACCCGCGCGCCCGGGCCAGTGCGCTGTTCACCGACGCGACGGTGGCGCTCAGGATCTCGGCGGTCTCCGCCGCCGAGAACGCGAGCACGTCGCGCAGCACCAGCACCGCCCGCTGCAGCGCCGGGAGGCGCTGGAGCGCGACGATGAAGGCGAGCTCGACGGCCTCACGCTGCTCGTAGACCGCCTCGGCGGGCGTCGGACTCCCAGGTGAGGCCGGCGTCGGGCAGCGGGCCGAGCCAGACCGTCTCGCTCAGCGGCGCGCGCCAGCCCGTCGGCCGGGTCGGCGGCCGGACCCAGGTCGACCGGGACCAGCCGCCGCCCGCGCCGCTCGATCTCGCGCAGGCAGACGTTGGTGGCGACGGTGTAGAGCCAGGTCCGCAGCGAGCTGCGCCCCTCGAACCGGTCCACCCCGCGCCAGCCGCGCAGCAGCGTCTCCTGCACCGCGTCCTCGGCGTCGTGGGAGGAGCCGAGCATCCGGTAGCAGTGCAGCAGCAGCCCGGGCCGCAGCGGCGCGACCTGCTCGGCGAAGTCCTCCGGTGCCGACTCCTCCGGCGCGCGACTCACCCGGCATACCTCCCCACGAGCGTCATGGTGCGCAGCTCCGGCGGTGTTCGGCGCACCGGTCCTCGACCAGGGTCGCGGTGAACCGCTGGAACGCCTCGGACACCTGCATCTTCCCGCCGTCGCCCTCCTCGTCGACCACGTGCACGAAGCTCACGCCGTCGTCGAGGAGGTAGACCGAGTAGGTCACGCCCTCGGTGCCGCCGCGCCTCGAGGTCCGCCATCACCTCGCGAACGTACGCCGAATTCTCCTCGGCACGTCCGTCCTTGACCCGGTAGGTCACGATCCGGGTGGTCATGCGGCCACCGCATCCCGGCCGTCCTGGGCCTCCTCGGCGAAGGTGCGCCGCACCGCCGACCGCCGGCTCGGCAACCTCAGCCCGGCGACCGCTCCGAGCAGGGACAGCCCGGCCGCCGCGAGCAGCGCGCCGGTGAAGCCGTCGACGAAGTCGGCGGGCGACGTGAAGCCACCGCGCGCCCCGAAGACCGCGACCGTGACCGCGATGCCGAACACGCCGCCGAGCTCGCGCATCGTGGCGTTGACGCCGGAGGCCGTGGCCACGTCGCGGTCCGCGACCGCCCCGACCACCGCGCTCTGGCCGCACGGGATCGCCAGCGAGACGCCGATGCCGCCCAGGATGAACGGGCCGAGGGTGTCCACGTAGGTCACGTCCGTGCCGACCCTGCTGGCGAACCAGATCAGGCCACCGCCTGCAGGGTGAGCCCGGTGGTGACCAGGAGCCGCTCGCCGATCCGGTCGGCCAGCGCACCTGCCGCCGGGGCGACCACCACGAAGGTGCCGGTCCACGCCATCAGCCGCAGCCCCGCGCCCAGCGGGTCCTCGCCCATGACCACCTGGAGCAGCTGGCCGTAGAAGAAGACGGTCGAGAACAAGGCGGCGAAGGTGAGCGCGATCGCCGCGTTGCCCGAGGTGAAGCCGCGCTGCCGCAGCAGCTGCGGCGGCAGCAGCGGGGACGCCGCGCGCTGTTCCCAGGCCGCGAAGCCGGCCAGCATGACCATCCCGGCGGCCGCCGCGCCGACCACCTCGGCACTCGACCACCCGGCGGGCTCGCCGCGGACCAGTGCCCAGACGATGCCGAGGACCCCGCTCGCCGAGCAGCGCGACGCCGGGGACGTCGAGCCGGCTCTCGGGCACCCGGGCCTCGGGCACCAGCCGCAGCACCAGCGGCGCCGCCAGCAGGCCGACCGGCACGTTGACCCAGAAGATCCACTGCCAGGCCAGCCCCTGGACGACCGCGCCGCCGACCAGTGGTCCGCTCGCCACCGCGATGCCGGTGACGGCGCTGAACAGGCCGAGCGCCGCGCCGCGCCGTGCGGGCGGGAACGCCGAGGTGAGCAGGGCCAGGCCCAGCGTCATGACGGTGGCGGCGCCGGCGCCCTGCACCACCCGCATGGCGATCAGGGCGCCGACACCGCCGGCGAGCGCGCAGCCGGCCGAGGCCAGGGCGAACAGCGTCAGCCCGGCGGCGTACGTCCGCGCCCGGCCGAACCGGTCGCCGAGCACCGCGGCCGGCACCAGCAGGAGCGCGAAGCTCAGGTTGTAGGCGTTGACCGTCCACTCCAGCTCGGGCAGCGAGGCGCCCAGGTCGCGCCTGGATCGTGGTCAGCGCCGAGGCCACCACCAGGGTGTCCAGGGCGGCCATGAACGACCCGACCGCGGTGAGCACGACCACCCAGCGGAGCCGTCCCTTCTCGTTCGTCTGCACTGCCATGTCCTGCTCCTCGAAGCATTGGGGGAGGGCGACCGGTTGGCGGCCTCTCAGCTGGTGTGATCCGCGGGAGCCGCGGGACTGATCGCCGCGCCGCCGGCTCGTAGGGTCGGAACATGCGGATCACGAAGTTCGGCCACGCCTGCGTCCGGATCGAGCACGAGGGGCACGTCGTGGTCCTCGACCCCGGCGTCTTCACCGAGCCCGAGGCGGTCGACGGCGCCACCGCGGTGCTGGTCACCCACGTGCACCCCGACCACCTGCACCCCGACAACCTGCGGGCGACCGACGCGCCGATATTCACGGTCGGCCAGGTCGCCGAGCAGCTCGATCGCCGACGCACCCGACGTCGCCGAGCGCACGACGACGGTGCCGGCGGGGGCGGCGTTCTCCGTCGGGGGGCCGGCCGGCGTGCCGGTCCACGCGGTGGGCGAGCTGCACAACCTGATCCACCCCGAGCTGCCGCAGCCCTACAACTCCGGCTACCTGATGACCTTCGGGGACGCCACCGTCTACCACCCCGGCGACGCTCTTGCACTGCCCGAGGTGCCCGTCGACGTGCTGCTCTGTCCCGCGTCCGCGCCGTGGCTGCGCAGCGAGATGGCGATCGAGTTCGTCCGCGCCGTGGGGGCGCCGCGGAACCTCGCCATCCACGACCGCGTCTACTCCGAGGCCGGTCACGCCTTCCTGGCCATGCAGATGGAGACGCTGGTCGGGCCGCGGGGCCTGGAGTGGCTACGGGTGGCCGACGGTCAGGACCTCTGACGCGACCGCCGCCCGCGGGTCCATACTCACCCTCGGACACAGGAGGCAGACCATGGGGGGTGGGGGATGACGCAGGACCCGACGCAGGCCGGACTGAGCAGCGAGAAGGTCGCGGAGCTCGAGCACAAGCTCGCCGACGCCGCGGCCGAGGTGGCGCGCGTGCAGGCCCAGCTGTCCCAGGCGCAGGGCACCGGCCAGCCACCGCCCCCGTCCGGCCAGCCGCTGGGCACCACCCCGCCGCCGGCCCCGGGTGCGGGCGCGCCCGGTACGACGATCCCGCCGGCGCCGGTGGTGCCCTACAGCGGCCTGGTGAGCCCGCACACGATCACGATCAACGGCCAGCAGCTCACTCCGGGCACTGGCAACCTGCTACAGGTGCTGGGCCAGCTGGGCAAGGCCGGCGCCGCCGGGGGTGCGGCGCCCGTGGTGATGGTCAACGGCCAGCAGGTGTCGGGCGGCCAGCTGGTCGACGTCTCGAAGTACCTCACGCCGGAGGTGACCCAGCGGATCCAGAGCTCCCTGCAGCTGCTGGGCCTCGACCACGGGCTCGGCGCCATGTTCGGCAGCACCGGCACCCCACCCTCCCAGCCGCCGAGCCCGACCGCGGTCGCCCCGCTGGCAGAGCCGCCGCGCCACGTTCCGTTCGCGTTCAAGGTCGCGACCTTCGACCTCAAGGTCGTTGAGCTGTTCGCCCTGGCGGTCGGCTCGGTCGCCGGCCTGGCGCTGTGGTGGGCCGTGGACGCGGCCCTGCCCGTCGCGCTGGTGGGGGCCTGCCTGGTGATCGCGTTCCTGCGGGTGCGCAAGTACGTCCGGCGGATCGGGATGCTCAAGTGGGGCAAGGTCGCGACGGTCACCAACAGCGACCTGACCAGCCAGGGCACCTACTACTCAGGCACGACGTACCAGAACATGTTCCTGCGCCAGGCCCAGGGCTGGGACGTCACGTCCCGCCTCTACAGCGGGCCCGGCTCCAAGACGGAGGTGCAGTACTCCCTCGACGGCCAGAACGGCGTCCTCAACGTCAAGGGGCTGCCGTACACCAACGGCGTCGTCCTCGCCGACTCCCGCAAGCCGAGCCGGGCGATGGTGGTCAGCCAGTTCCCCTACTCGGTCAAGCCCGACGAGTCCGGCAACTACGTCGGGCAGCTCTCCGCCTGGCGCTGGGGCGGCATCATCACCACCCTCGTGACCGAGGCGACGCTGGTCTTCGTCACCGTCACCGAGGTGATGGACTACCTCAGCACGCACTGACCCCGGCGCCCCGCGGTCGGATTCCCCGGCCGACCGGGGAAACTGGCACCTGTCGGGGGTTGCAACCCACGACAGGAGCACGACTCGCCCGACAAGTTCGGCTCAGACCCGGAGCCGACGCTCCCGCAGGGCGTCGTACGCCGGCCGGCAGGCCTCCGCGACCGCGGCGTCGTGCTCGGACAGGAGACCTCGCGGGGCGGTAGGCCGCGAACCCCGTCGAGGCCAGCACGGCGTCGTACCAGTACGGCGCCCAGACGCCGTCGGAGTCCCGTGGACCCGGGGGCCAGGTCAGCATCCGGTCGGTGAAGTCGATGCCGAGCCAGTCGCACAGCCAGCGCAGGTGGGACTCGGGGTCGCGGAGGAAGTCGGCGGCGTCGATGACCGGCACGTCGAGGCCGGCGGGGTCCCAGCGCTCCATCAGCCACTGCTGCTGCAGCAGCCCGATGTCCTCGGGCTCGCAGGCCTCGCGCGACCGGACGTAGGACGCGACCACCTCGGCGGGGTCGCGGATCAGCTGCACGTTGCGCAACGCGTCGGTCCACGAGCGTCCGCGCTGGTGTCGAGGTGGTGGCGCCATGTGCTTGGCGTAGTGGACGGTGCTGCCGTCGGGCAGCGGCGCGCGCAGCCGCCGCACGGCGCCCTCCAGGGAGGTCGGCTGAGCGGCGAGCACCTCGTCGCGGCCGGGGTGGTCGAGCCCGGTGCGCGGGAGGTACGCCGCGTACAGCGGCTCGTCGACGACGACGGTGTCCGGCCGGTTCTCCCAGGCCCGCATCATCGCGGTGGAGATGTTGCGCGGGCCCGACCACATCGCGACCCGGACCTCGGCGCGTCACGGCGCCGCCCGCGCCGCGACGTCGGCGGCCACCAACTCGGCGTACAGCTCCTGCAGCCGCTCGACCACCGGCCCCCGCCCGCCCGGCCCGATGGTCCGGCCGTCGACGGAGCGCACCGGCGCGACGCCGGCGAAGGTGCCGGTCACGAACGCCTCCCGCGCGCTGTAGACGTCGGTGAGGCTGAACGTCTTCTCGAGCGCGGTGATCCCGTGGGCGCGGCACACCGCGAGCACGTTGCCCCGGGTGATGCCCGCCGAGGCAGAACCGGCCGTCCGACGTCCACACCTCGCCGGTCCGGCGTGCCTACGACGAAGAAGTGGGTGCTGTTGCAGGTCGCGACGAAGCCGTGCGGGTCGAGCATCAGCGCCTCGTCGGCGCCGGCGGTGTAGGCCTGGATGCAGGCAGGATGTCGTTGAGCTTGCTGTGCGCGTTGAGCTTCGGGTCGAGGGTGTCCGGTGTCGGCGCGGCGGACGTGCGTGGTGAACAGCGCCAGCCCGTCGCTCGACCGTCGCCGGCGTCGGCTCCTTGTGCTCGGCGATGATCACGATGGTCGCGGGGCCGACGGTGACCCGCGGGTCCTGGTAGGGCGTCGACTTCACGCCGCGGGTGAACATCAGCCGCACGTGCACGCCGTCGGTCATCTCGTTGGCGGCGAGCGTCTCGTAGACCGCCGCGGTCAGCTCCTCGCGGGTGACGCCGAGGTCGATCATCAGCGCCGTGGCGCCCTCCCAGAGCCGGTCGAGGTGCTGCTCCAGGAACGCCGGATGGCCGCCGTGCGACCCGGAGCCCCTCCCAGACGCCGTCGCCGAGCACGAAGCCGGAGTCGAAGACCGAACGACCGCCTCGGCCCGCGGCTTGAGCTCGCCGTTGACCCAGATCAGGATCTCGTCGTTGCGGGGGTCGGTGGCGTGGTCGTGGGCGCCCGATGGCATGGACGCACTCTAGGAGGGCAGGCCCGGCCCCGAGCGGCGGCGCCGGACCCGCCGGGCCAGCCGCCGGAGCCGACCCGGCCGCTCGGAGGCCGCGCGCAGCCGGCGCACCCGGCGCCGGAGCCGACGCGTCCGCAGCCGCAGCCGGCCGACCTCGCCCTCGAGCTCGGCCACCCGCGCCCGGGCGGCGTCGAGGTCGGGGAGCAGCAGGCTGGTCGGTGGCATCGGCGCCCGTGCGTGCACCTCGGGTGCTTCCGACACCTCGTGGCCGAGGCCCAGCCGGCTCGCCCCCGCACGCATCAGCGGCGGTGCGTGCCGGCCGTACGGCGCGTCGTCGGCCGGCCAGTCGACCGTCGGCCACCCCTGCTCGGTGCGGCCGATCCGCAGGTGCCAGTGGTAGCCGCGGGTGTGCGGTGGGTCCGCGCGCACCAGCTGCAGACCCCGTGAGGCGAGTCCGGCGAGCAGCCAGTCACGGTCGAACACCACCGCGTTGGTCGGGTCGGTCTCGTTGATGTACAGCGCGTTCTGGCTGTCCTGCAGGAACGGGAAGCCGGCCTTGTCGAAGACGAAGAACGTGCAGATCAACAGCCCGTCGTCGGTCAGCACCCGGGCCACCTCGTCGAGGTAGTGCTCGGCCTGCGCCTCCAGGAGGTGGGTGAACACCGACCACGCCTCGACGACCGAGACGCTGCGGTCCGGCACCGGGAACGGCAGCACCCACGGAAGGTGCGGGTCCGGGTTGAAGCCGGGGTTGTAGACGTCGTGGTGCTGGTACTCGAACCCGTCGGCGGCGAGGTTCTCCGCGCACCAGCGGACCATCCCGGCGTGCAGGTCGATGCCGACGTACCGCCCGGGCCGTGGCCGCTGCTGAAGAAGCCGCCGGGCCGAGCGGCCGCAGCCACACCCGAAGTCGAGGTAGCTGCGCCACGCCTCGTCCGGGAGGCCGTCCCAGATCGGCGCGCCGTCCGGGTTGTCGAACATGGCCGGGTCGGTGGGGCCGACCAGCTCCCGGAGCTCCAGGGGCGGGAGCGGAAGGCTGGCCACCGCCGCACGCTATCCCGAGAGCGCGTCTCGGACCGGGACGAACTTGCCCTGGGTCTCGGCGAGCTCGGCGTGCGGGTCCGAGTCGGCGACGATCCCGCACCCGGCGTACAGCCGGACCGTGTTGCCGGAGATGGTGGCCGAGCGCAGCGCGATGCCCCACTCGCCGTCTCCGTCGGCGTCCATCCAGCCGACCGGGCCGGCATACCGGCCCCGGTCCATCCCCTCGATCTGCGCGATCAGCTCGGTCGCCACCGCGGTGGGCGTGCCACCGACCGCGGCCGAGGGGTGCAGAGCCGCGGCCAGCTCGAGCGAGGTGACGGTCGCGGAGTCGTGGACGACACCGGCCACGTCGGTGGCCAGGTGCATCACGTTCGGGAGGTGCAGGACGAACGGCGCCTCGGGCACGTTCATCGACGAGCAGTGCGGCGCCAGCGCCTCGGCGACCGACCGGACGGCGTACTCGTGCTCCTCGAGGTCCTTCGACGAGCGCGCCAGCCGGGCGGCGAGGGTGAGGTCGCGGGCGTCGTCGCCGGTACGCCGGATGGTGCCGGCCAGCACCCGCGAGGTGACCAGGCCGCGCTCGCGGCGGACGAGCAGCTCGGGCGTCGCGCCGAAGATGCCGTCGACGTGGAAGGTCCAGCAGGTGGGGTACCCGGTGGCCAGCCGGCGCAGCGGCCAGCGCACGTCGATCGGCTCGGCCGCGGTGGCGACGAGGTCGCGGGCGAGCACCACCTTCTCCAGGTCGCCGGCGTTGATCCGGCGCACCGCCTCGGCGACCACGCCCATCCACTGCTCGCCGTTCAGCTCGCCGTCGGTGAAGCTCACCTCGACCGGGGCCGGCGGCGTGGTGGCCAGCTCGAGTCGCCGGTCCAGCTGGTCGAGGCCGCCCACCGACGAGACCGTGGTCAGCCAGGCCGTGTCCCCGCGACGGCCGAGGATCACCTCGGGCACGACGAGGGTCGAGTCGCCGGGCTCGTCGGCGAACGCGAACGTCCCGAACGCGACCAGGCCGCAGCCCGGCTCGCCGACGTCGCTGCGGACGATGGCCCGCGCATTGAGCTCGCGCCACCACTGGTTGGCCTCGGCGAACCGGTCCGGGCCGCTGGACCGGAGCTGGGCAGCCACCCCGCAGCCGACCAGTCCGTCGCCGCCGCGCAGCCAGGTGACCGGGTGGTCCTCCGGGAGCATGTCCAGCAGCGATGCCTCCCCCGGGAGCTCGAGCTCGACCGTGCGGACGACGAGGGGCGCGGTCGGCGTCTGGTTCGAGACGTCGGTGGATGGGCCACTCGTCACAAGCGTCGAGGGTACCCACGGGTGCGGCCAACCACCGACTCCGGGAGCCCGCACGTGGGTAAGGTCACCTGGCCGTCCGCGGGGCGGCGACCACCGAGTGTCAGGACATAGTCGTGCGTCTCTCAATTGCCTCGCCCGTCGCGACGCCCTGCATCCCGCCTGGCGGCGTTGTCGTCACTCGCAGGAGGACCAACTACAGCGTCGTTCCTCCGCCTTGCCAGCCGGGCGCACGCCGCCGTGCCGACCGGCAAGCCAATTGAGAGACGCACCACTAGTAGGCCGTTGCGGCTTAGTTTTGCTGCATGGGGTAGAGGTGCCGCAGCTTGATGCGGGCGTCGCTGGTGGTGAACTGCCAGTCGACCTGGCGTTGGTCGGTGTTGGTCTGGGCCTGCCAGGCGGCCAACTCGGTGTTGAGGAGGTCGAGGTCGCTGATGCGGCGGTCCAGGCATTGCCGGGTCAAGGCGGCCAGCTCGATCTCGGCGATGTTGAGCCAGGACCCGTGCTTGGGGGTGTGATGGATCTCTAGGCGTTGGGCCAGCGCGAACGCCTCGGGGGGCTCGAAGGCCTCATAGAGCGACCCGGTGCCGTGGGTGTTGAGGTTGTCCATGACCAGCACCACCGTCTCGGCGTCGGGGTAGTCGATGGTGAGCAGCCGTTTGACCTGGCCGGCCCAGTCGACCTTGGTCCGCTGGGGCTGGGCATCGACCCTGCGCCACCCTGCCAGGGGTTCGACCCAGCAGAAGATCGAGCAGGTCCCGTGCCGCACGTACTCGCTGTCCTCCTTGAGGTCCTGTCCCGGGGTGGCCGGGATCGGGTCGCGGGCATGGGCGAGCAACTGGTAGGGCTTCTCGTCCATGCACACCACCGGCCGAGTCGGGTCGTAGCCCCGGGCATAGACGGCAAGCACGTCCTCCATCCGCGCCACGAACTCCGCGTTCTGCTTGGGCGGGATGACCCAGCACTTCCTCAGATGAGGGCGAAGTTCCGTTTTTTTAAGACCCGGCTGATGGTGGTGTGGTCCAGGTCGGGGAGGTCCTCGATCAGCGCGACGTGCTTCTCCAGCAGCCGCATCGACCACCGCGAGCGGCCCTCGGGCGGGGCCGAGCAGGCCAGCGCGATCAGCCGGGCCTCGACCTCCCCGGTGATCACCGAGGCCACCGGCGGGTGCTCGCGCGGCTTGCGCTGCACGGTGGCCCACACATCGCCACCGGTCTCGGCGAAGCGTTTTGAGACCAGCCGCACCGTCTCCTGGGCGACACCGACCCGCTCGGCGATGACCGCTCGATCATCGACGGGGCCCGCGGTGACATCGAGGGCGAGCAGCACCCGCGCCCGCCGGATCACCGACGCCTTGTGGACCCCCGTCGTGGTGACCCGCACCAGCGCCTGGCGATCCTCTGGACTCAACTCGACCGGATACTTCTTCTGCGACGGCATCACACGTCCTGACCGGCAGAGCAGAAGGGGAAGGGTGGGGAAGCACCCCGCCAGTAATCACCATGGCCCAGACAAAGCGCGATCTAGCGGCAACACGCTACTAGGACCAGTAGACGACGACCTTGTCGCCTACCTCTACCTGGTCGAACAGCCAGGCCACCGCGTCGTGGTCGCGCACGTTCACGCAGCCGTGGGACGCGCCGGCATACCCTCGGGCGGCGAAGTCCGAGGAGTAGTGCACGGCCTGGCCGCCGGAGAAGAACATCGCGAACGGCATCGCCGAGTCGTAGAGCTGGGACACGTGGTCACGGCTCTTGAGGTAGACCGAGAAGACACCCTCGCGGGTCGGTGTGTACGACGCCCCGAACCGGACGTCGACGGTCTTGTTCACCTTCCCGTCGATGACCCAGCGCAGCGTCCGGCTGGACTTGTCGATGCACAGGACCCGGCCGGTCCGGCAGCGGTCGTCGAGCGGCCCGGGCGCGTTGTGCAGCCCCATGGCGTCGCGCGTCGGCTCGGTGGTCATGCCGTGCAGCCGGTCGAGGGTCCGCTGGTCCACCTTGCCGGTGACCGGGATCCGCCGCTTGTCCTGGAAGCCCCGGACCGCGTCGACGGTCGTGGCGTCGTAGGTCCCGGTGCCACGGCCCGGATACCAGTACAACGCGGCCAGCCGGGCCTGCACGTCGCGGACCCTCATCCCGGTGTCGCCCGTGGAGAGCAGTACGGCGCCGGGCTCCAGCTGGTGGATCGGGCGCTTCTGGGTCCGCGGTGGGTAGACCCGCTCCGTAGCCACGGCGGCCGGTTCGATGACCGGCGCGGGCGCGTCCTGCGCCACCGGCGTCGCCTGCACGGTCACCGCGCCACCGATGTCGGGCCCGGCGGACCGGCGCGTCGCGTAGCCGACCGCCGCGGCGGACGTGCCGAGCAGCAGCACGACGAGCAGGCCGAGGCCCACGCGGCGCAACGCGGTCATGCGGTGTTCATCCTGGAAGGCTCCCGAAGGGGGAAGTGGAGTCTGGGCAACAGGTTGACGCCTGAAGGCGGCTTCGGGTTGCCGACACGCCGCCCCTACTGTGTGCCCGTGACCCGCGCCGACCTCGACAAGCAGCCCGCCGACGTCCGGCGGATGTTCGACGCGGTCGCGAAGCGCTACGACCTCACCAACGACGTGCTGTCGCTCGGGCCAGGACCGGCGCTGGCGCCGCGACGTCATCGACGCCGTCGACCCGCGGCCCGGGGAGCGGGTCCTCGACCTCGCCGCCGGCACCGGCACGTCGAGCCAGCCGTTCGCCGACCGCGGGCGCCGTCGTCGTCCCGTGCGACTTCTCGCTCGGCATGCTCCAGGTCGGCAAGCGGGCCCGGCCGGCGCTGCCGTTCACCGCCGGCGACGGCACCCGGCTGCCGTTCGCCGACGCCACCTTCGACGCCGTCACGATCTCCTTCGGCCTGCGCAACATCGTCGACCCGCTGGCCGGCCTGCGCGAGCTGCTCCGCGTCACCCGCCCCGGCGGCCGGCTGGTCGTCTGCGAGTTCAGCCACCCGACCTGGGCGCCGTTCCGCACGGTCTACGTCGAGTACCTGATGAAGGCGCTGCCCGCCGATCGCCCGCGCGGTCTCGTCCGCCCCGGACGCCTACGTCTACCTCGCCGAGTCGATCCGCGCCTGGCCCGACCAGCGCGGCCTCGCCGACCTGATCGGCCGAGGCCGGCTGGCACCGCCCCGAGTGGCGCAACCTCTCCGGCGGCATCGTCGCGCTGCACCGCGCGACCGCCTGACGGCGTCGGCGGACCGACCGATTTAGGCCACGCCCGCGTGTGCTAAATCTGCAGGTCAAGGGTCGAAAGACCCCGACTTCCCGGCGTCGGGGACGAGTGGCAGTATGGCCCCCGCGCCACTTAGTGATTGCATTCACAAGTTCACGAGTGCGACCTGGATCACAGTGCCTCACAGGCACGGCACCCGGGCACGAGGCGCGGAGCGGCTGACAGAGCCGGGCGGCACGAGGAGAGAAGGCGCGGCGGTGGACCTCTACATACCGGTCCTGGCGCTGGCGGCCCTGGCGGTCCTGTTCGCGGCCGGCTCGGTGCTCATGAGCGCCATCGTCGGTCCGAAGCGCTACAACCGGGCCAAGCTCGACTCCTACGAGTGCGGCATCGAGCCGACGCCGCAGCCGGTCGGCGGCGGCCGGTTCCCGGTGAAGTACTACATCACCGCGATGCTGTTCATCGTCTTCGACATCGAGATCATCTTCCTCTACCCCTGGGCCGTGCACTTCGACGCGATGAAGTTCTTCGGCCTGGTCGAGATGGTCATCTTCATCGCCACCGTCTTCGTCGCCTACGCCTACGTATGGCGCCGCGGCGGCCTGGACTGGGACTGAGCGACCGAGACACGGACCCGCGACGCTCGACAGGACGATTGAGCACAATGGGTATCGAGGAGAAGCTGCCGAGCGGCGTACTCCTGACGACGGTCGAGGGCGTCGCGGGCTACATGCGCAAGGCGTCGTTCTGGCCGGCCACGTTCGGCCTGGCCTGCTGCGCCATCGAGATGATGACCACCGGCGGCCCGAAGTACGACCTGGCCCGCTTCGGCATGGAGGTCTTCCGGGCCAGCCCGCGCCAGGCCGACCTGATGATCGTCGCCGGCCGGGTCAGCCAGAAGATGGCGCCGGTGCTGCGCCAGATCTACGACCAGATGCCCGACCCCAAGTGGGTGCTGGCGATGGGCGTCTGCGCCAGCAGCGGCGGGATGTTCAACAACTACGCGATCGTCCAGGGCGTCGACCACGTCGTCCCGGTCGACATGTACCTCCCCGGCTGCCCGCCGCGGCCCGAGATGCTGATCGACGCGATCCTCAAGCTGCACGACCAGGTCCAGCACGCCAAGCTCGGCGCCAACCGTGCGCGCGCAGATCGAGGAGCTCGAGACCGCCGCCCTCAAGGCGCTGCCCGACCTCGGAGATGAAGGGGCTGCTGCGGTGAGCGACGGCCCGAAGGACGCCTCCGACCAGCGAGTCCGAGCCCAGGGTCCCGACCAGCCGGCGACCGACCAGTCGCCGGAGAACGCCCCGGCCACCCTCGACCAGCGAGGTGCGCCCGGTCGGCGAGCGGCAGCGGCATGTTCGGCGTCGCCGGCACCGGCGACACCAGCGGGTACGGCGGGCTGGTCCAGCCGATCGTCCTCCCGGCCGCTGCCCAGCGGCCCGTACGAGCGGCTGGCACGACGAGGTCGCCGCCGCGCTCGACACGGCGCTCGCCGGCCGGCGGGCGTCGAGCACGCCGTCGAGAGCGTCGTCATCCACCGCGGCGAGATCACCTTCCACGTCCGCCGCGAGGACCTGCCCGCGGTCGCCCGGCTGCTGCGCGACGACCCGCGCTGCGCTTCGAGTTCTGCTCCGGCGTCAGCGGCGTGCACTACCCCGACGACACCGGTCGCGAGCTGCACGCCGTCTACCACCTGCTCTCGATGACCCACAACCGCCGGATCCGGCTCGAGGTCAGCTGCCCCGACAGCGACCCGCACATCCCGTCGATCGTCGCGACCTACCCGACCAACGACTGGCACGAGCGCGAGACCTTCGACATGTTCGGCATCGTCTTCGACGGCCACCCGGCGCTCACCCGGATCCTGATGCCCGACGACTGGCCGGGCCACCCCCAGCGCAAGGACTACCCCCTCGGCGGCATCCCGGTGGAGTACAAGGGCGGCACCATCCCGCCGCCCGACCAGCGGAGGTCGTACAACTGATGGTTCGACGACTCACGACGAGCTACGACCGATGACCACCGAGCAGGACCTCTACGCCGGCACCAACGAGACCACCGAGGGCCGGGTCTTCACCGTCACCGGCCAGGACTGGGACTCGATCGCCCAGGGCCTCGCCGAGGAGGCCGACGAGCGCGTCGTCGTCAACATGGGCCCGCAGCACCCGTCGACCCACGGCGTGCTCCGGCTGATCCTCGAGCTCGAGGGCGAGACGGTGACCGAGGCCCGCTGCGGCATCGGCTACCTGCACACCGGCATCGAGAAGAACATGGAGTACCGCTCCTGGGTGCAGGGCGTCACGTTCTGCACCCGGATGGACTACCTCTCGCCGTTCTACAACGAGGCGACCTACGTGCTCGGCGTCGAGCGGCTGCTCGACATCGAGGACGACATCCCCGAGAAGGCCCAGGTCATGCGGGTCCTGCTGATGGAGCTCAACCGGATCTCCTCCCACCTGGTCTGCATCGCCACCGGCGGCATGGAGATCGGCGCGCTGACCGTGATGACGATCGGCTTCCGCGAGCGCGAGCTGGTGCTCGACCTGTTCGAGCTGATCACCGGCCTGCGGATGAACCACGCGTTCATCCGCCCCGGCGGCGTCGCCCAGGACCTGCCGCCCGGCGCGCTCGACGAGATCCGCGACTTCATCGCGCTGATGAAGAAGCGGCTGCCCGAGTACGCCGCGCTCTGCAACGCCAACCCGATCTTCAAGGCCCGCCTCGAGGGCGTCGGCCACCTCGACCTCGACGGCTGCCTGGCGCTCGGGCTGACCGGCCCGGTGCTGCGCAGCACCGGCTACCCGTGGGACCTGCGCAAGACCCAGCCCTACTGCGGCTACGAGGACTACGACTTCGAGGTCCAGACCTGGGACACCTGCGACTCCTACGGCCGGTTCCGGATCCGGCTCAACGAGATGTGGGAGTCGCTGCAAGATCGTCGAGCAGGCCGCCGACCGGCTCGCCGGGCTCGAGGGCGCGCCGGTGATGGTCGCCGACAAGAAGATCGCCTGGCCCAGCCAGCTCGCGATCGGCAGCGACGGCATGGGCAACAGCCTCGACCACATCCGCCACATCATGGGCGAGTCGATGGAGGCGCTGATCCACCACTTCAAGCTGGTGACCGAGGGCTTCCGGGTCCCGGCCGGCCAGGCCTACGTGCCGATCGAGTCGCCGCGCGGCGAGCTCGGCGCCCACGTCGTCTCCGACGGCGGCACCCGGCCGTTCCGCGCGCACTTCCGCGACCCGTCGTTCACCAACCTGCAGGCCACCAGCGTGATGAGCGAGGGCGGCATGGTCGCCGACGTCATCGTCGCCATCGCCTCGCATCGACCCCGTGATGGGAGGCGTCGACCGATGACGCCTGTCGCACCAGAGACGTACGACGAGCTGCGCGGCGATCGCCGCCCGCTACCCCGAGGCCCGCTCCGGCCTGCTGCCGATGCTGCACCTCGTGCAGTCCGTCGAGGGCCGGGTCACCCCCGAGGGCATCGAGGCCTGCGCCGAGATCCTCGACATCACCGCCGCCGAGGTCAGCGGCGTCGCGACGTTCTACACGATGTACAAGCGCCGCCGGTCGGCGACTACCACGTCGGCGTCTGCACCAACACGCTGTGCGCGGTGATGGGCGGCGACGCGATCTTCGAGCGGCTCAAGGACCACCTCGACGTCGGCAACGACGAGACCACCGACGACGGCAAGGTCACCCTCGAGCACGTCGAGTGCAACGCGGCCTGCGACTACGCCCCGGTGATGATGGTCAACTGGGAGTTCATGGACAACCTGACCCCGGAGTCGGCCGTCCAGCTCGTCGACGACCTGCGCGCGGGCAAGGAGGTCCACTCCACCCGCGGCCCGCGGATCTGCACCTGGCGCGAGGCCGAGCGGGTGCTCGCCGGCTTCCCCGACGGCCTCGCCGACGAGGGCCCGGCCGCCGGCCCGGCCTCGCTGGTCGGTCTCGAGCATCGCCCGCGAGCAGCGGCTGGACCGCGCCCGCGCGACCGCCGAGCCGACGGCCGGCAGCGGCCGGCACCGGCCGAGCACCAAGGACGAGCGCGGTCGAGCAGGCCGACACCTCGCGCGCCGAGACCGAGACCAAGCAGGAGGAGGCGCAGCGATGACTGGACACCCTCACCCCGGTCCTCACCGACGACTGGGACGCCGAGCGCGTCCTGGACGCTGGCGACCTACGAGGCCGCGGCGGCTACGGCGCGCTGACGAAGGCGCTCGCGCATGGCCCCCGACGACATCATCGCGGCGGTCAAGGACTCCGGCCTGCGCGGCCGCGGCGGCGCCGGCTTCCCGACCGGCATGAAGTGGGGCTTCATCCCGCAGGACAACCCCAAGCCGAAGTACCTCGTCGTCAACGCCGACGAGTCCGAGCCGGGCACCTGCAAGGACATCCCGCTGATGATGGCCACCCCGCACACGCTCGTCGAGGGCGTCATCATCAGCTCCTTCGCGATCCGCGCGAACAAGGCGTTCATCTACATCCGCGGCGAGGTGCTGCACGTCGATCCGCCGGGTGCAGGCCGCCGTCGCGGAGGCCTACGCCGCCGGCCACCTCGGCAAGGACATCCACGGCTCGGGCTACGACCTCGACGTCGTCGTGCACGCCGGTGCCGGCGCCTACATCTGCGGCGAGGAGACCGCGCTGCTCGAGGGGCTCGAGGGCCGCCGCGGCCAGCCGCGGCTGCGCCCGCCGTTCCCCGCGGTCGCCGGCCTCTACGCCAGCCCGACGGTGATCAACAACGTCGAGTCGATCGCGTCGGTGCCGAGCATCATCGAGCACGGCGCCGAGTGGTTCGCCTCGATGGGCACCGAGAAGTCCAAGGGCTACGGCATCTTCTCGCTGTCCGGCCACGTCGACCAAGCCCGGCCAGTACGAGGCGCCGCTCGGCATCACGCTGCGCGAGCTGATCGACCTCGCCGGCGGCATCCGCGAGGGCCACGAGCTGAAGTTCTGGACGCCCGGCGGCTCCACCACGCCGCTGCTGACCGCCGAGCACCTCGACGTGCCCGCTCGACTTCGAGGGCGTCGGCGCGGCCGGCTCGATGCTCGGCACCCGCGCGCTGCAGATCTTCGACGAGACCACCTGCGTGGTCCGCGCGGTGCTGCGCTGGACCGAGTTCTACAAGCACGAGTCCTGCGGCAAGTGCACCCCGTGCCGCGAGGGCACCTGGTGGCTGGTGCAGACCCTGGCCAGGCTCGAGCAGGGCGCAGGGCAGCGAGGCCGACCTCGACCTGCTCCTCGACCAGTGCGACAACATCCTCGGCCGCTCGTTCTGCGCGCTCGGCGACGGCGCGACCAGCCCGATCACCAGCTCGATCCAGTACTTCCGCGACGAGTACCTCGCCGCACCTCGACCACGGCGGCTGCCCGTTCGACCCGGCCGCCTCCACCGCTCTTCGCCGACCAGCTGGAGCCACGGCATGACGACCGACTCCGGAGCAAGCCGACCCGGCGACGCACGGCGACGTCAGACCTGGTCATCGCTGACCATCGACGGCATCGAGGTCAGCGTCCCCAAGGACACCCTGGTGATCCGGGCCGCCGAGCAGGTCGGCGTCCAGATCCCGCGGTTCTGCGACCACCCGCTGCTCGCGCCCGGTCGGCGCCTGCCGCCAGTGCCTGGTCGACATCCCCGACGCCGGCAACGGCCGCGGCTTCCCCAAGCCGCAGGCCTCCTGCACGCTGCCGGTCGCCGAGGGCATGGTCGTCAACACCCAGGCCACCTGCGAGGTCGCCGACAAGGCGCAGCAGGGCGTCATGGAGTTCCTGCTGATCAACCACCCGCTCGACTGCCCGGTCTGCGACAAGGGCGGCGAGTGCCCGCTGCAGAACCAGGCGATGTCCAACGGCCGCGGCGAGTCCCGGTTCTCCGAGACCGGCGGCGTCAAGCGCACCTTCCCCAAGCCGATCAACATCTCCGCGCAGGTGCTGCTCGACCGCGAGCGCTGCGTGCTGTGCGCGCGCTGCACCCGCTTCTCCGAGCAGATCGCCGGCGACCCGTTCATCGCGCTGATCGAGCGCGGTGCGCTGCAGCAGGTCGGCATCTACGAGAAGGAGCCGTTCGAGTCAGCTACTTCTCCGGCAACACCATCCAGATCTGCCCGGTCGGCGCGCTCACCTCGGCCGACGTACCGCTTCCGCTCGCGCCCGTTCGACCTGGTCTCCACGCCCGTCGGTCGCCGAGCACGACGCCTGCGGCTCGGCGATCCGCGTCGACCACCGCCGCGGCAAGGTGATGCGCCGCCTGGCCGGCAACGACCCCGAGGTCAACGAGGAGTGGATCACCGACAAGGACCGCTTCGCGTTCCACTACGCCACCGCCGGCCGACCGGCTCACCTACCCGCAGGTGCGCGACGAGGAGACGGCGGGACGCTGCGCGCCGGCGTCGTGGCCCGAGGCGTTCGCCGTCGCCGCCCGCGGCCTGCCGCGGCCGCCGGCGCGGCGTCGGCGTGCTGCACCGGCGGCCGGCTCACCGCCGAGGACGCCTACGCCTACAGCAAGTTCGCCCGGGTCGCGCTCGGCACCAACGACATCGACTTCCGGGCCCGGCCGCACTCGGCCGAGGAGGCGGCGTTCCTCGCCGCCCACGTCGTGCTGACCGGCCCCGGCGACGGCGCTGACCTACGCCGACCTCGAGCGCGCCGGCACCGTCGTGCTCGTCGGGCTTCGAGCCCGAGGACGAGGCCGGCGCGATCTTCCTGCGGCTGCGCAAGGCCGACCGCGGCGCCGGGCACCCGGGTCGTCTCGGTCGCGCCGTACACCTCGCGCGGCCTGCGCAAGATGGGCGGCACGCTGGTCCCGACCGCGCCCGGCGACGAGGCCGCCGCGCTCGACGCGCTCGGCACGACCGGCGACCACCGCGCTCGACGCGACCGTCGGTGATCCTGGTCGGCGAGCGGCTGGCGACCTCGCCCGGCGCGCTGACCGCCGCCGCCGACGCTGGCCGCCACGCACCGGCGCCCGGCTCGCCTGGGTGCCGCGCCGTGCCGGCGACCGCGGCGCCGTCGAGACCGGCTGCCTGCCCAACCTGCTGCCCGGTGGCCGCCCGGTCGCCGACGCCGCCGCCCGCGTCGACGCTGGCCACCGCCTGGGGCGTCGACGCGCCTGCCCGAGACCGCCGGGCCGCGACGCCGACGCGATCGTCGCCGCGGCTCGTCGCCGGCGAGCTCGGCGGCCTGGTCGTCGGCGGCGTCGACCCCGACGACACCGCCGACCCGGCCGCCGACCCGCGCCGCGCTCGACGGCCGCGTCGTTCGTGGTCGCGCCTCGAGCTGCGCGAGACCGACGTGACCCGCGCCGCCGACGTGGTCTTCCCGGTCGCCCCGGCCGTCGACAAGGCCGGCACCTTCGTCGACCTGGGAGGGCCGGCCGCGGCCCTTCGACGCGGTCTTCGCCAACCCGCACGTCGCTGCCCGACCTGCGGGTGCTCGCCGGCATCGCCGAGGAGCTCGGCCGCCCGCTCGGCTTCCGCACCGTCGCCGAGGTCGCGCGCCCAGATGGAGGAGCTCGGGCCCGTGGGACGGCGCGCGCGCCGCCCTCGACGCGCCGTCGCGACCGCGCCGCGCGACCGTCGACGGCCGAAGCGCGGGCGGCCTGCGCGCTGGCGACCTGGAAGCAGCTGCTCGACAACGGCTCGATGCAGGACGGCGACGAGCACCTGCGCGCCACCGCCCGCGACGCCGGTCGCCCGGGTCAGCCCGCGCGGTCGTACGACGCCGCGCGGCGCCGACCGTCACCGTCACCGGCGACCGCGGCTCGGTCACCCTGCCGGCCGAGGTCGCCGACCTCGCCGACGGCGTGGTCTGGGTGCCGGCCAACTCGCACCGGCAACGGCGTGCTCGCCGACCTGGCCTCGCCCGGCAGCCGGGTCACCGTGAAGGGAGCGACGCGCATGAGCGCGCCCGCGATCGACCACGCCGCTCGACGCTGGAGCAGCTTCGGCCACGACCCGTGGTGGGTCATCCTGATCAAGGCCGTGCTGATCTTCGTGGTCCTGGTGCTGCTCACGCTGTTCAACATCTGGTGGGAGCGCCGCGTGGTGGCCCGGATGCAGCACCGCATCGGCCCCAACGTGCACGGCCCCTTCGGCCTGCTGCAGTCCCTCGCCGACGGCGTGAAGCTGGCGCTCAAGGAGGACATCATCCCCGAAGGCCGCCGACAAGGTCGGTCTTCCTGCTCGCGCCGGTGCTCGCGGCGTCCCGGCGTTCGTGACGTTCGCGGTGATCCCGTTCGGCCCCGAGGTCAACATCTTCGGCGCACGAGACGCCGCTGCAGCTCACCGACATGCCGGTCGCGGTGCTGTTCGTGATGGCGATCGCCTCGATCGGCATCTACGGCATCGTGCTCGGCGGCTGGTCCAGCGGCTCGACGTACTCCCTGCTCGGCGGGCTGCGCTCGAGCGCGCAGATGATCTCCTACGAGGTCGCGATGGGCCTCGCGCTCGTCGCGGTCTTCCTCTACGCCGGCTCGATGTCGACCTCGGAGATCGTCGCCGCCCAGGACAACCTCTGGTTCGGCCTGATCCTGCTGCCGTCGTTCGTCATCTACACGATCTCGATGGTCGGCGAGACCAACCGCGCGCCGTTCGACCTCCCCGAGGCCGAGGGCGAGCTGGTCGGCGGCTTCCACACCGAGTACTCGCTCGCTGAAGTTCGCGCTGTTCTTCCTCGCCGAGTACATCAACATGGCCACCGTCTCGGCGCTGGCCACCACGCTGTTCCTCGGCGGCTGGCACGCGCCGTTCTGGATCGACCACGTCTGGGCCGGCGCCAACGAGGGCTACTGGCCGGTGCTGTGGTTCTTCGGCAAGGTGCTCGTTCTTCATCTTCATCTTCATCTGGCTGCGCGGCTCGCTGCCGCGGCTGCGCTACGACCAGTTCATGGCGCTTCGGCTGGAAGCGGCTGATCCCGGTCTCGCTGGTCTGGATCGTCGCGGTCGCCACGATCCGCGCGATCTCGCTGGACGGCGGCATCGACCGGCAGCTACCTGCTGATCGGCATCGGCGTCCTCGCCGTGCTGCTTCGCTGGTGCTGTTCTTCGTCGGCGACGCCGAGGAGGACGACGCGAGGCCGCGGCCGGCGAGCCGCGAGCCGCGCGCCGGCGGCTTCCCGGTGCCGCCGATGCCCGCCGGCGGTGCGTCCGCGGCGCCGGCCGCAGCCGCTGACCTTCGAGACCGACGCACGCGTCCGAGCCCGTCGTCGGCGCGCAGCGCGGCGACAGCCTGATGGCCGAGCTCGAGCAGTCCATGCCGAGCGCTCAAGGAACAGTTCTGGGACCCGGTCGCCGGGTTCGGCGTCACCTTCCGGACCATGTTCCGAAGGTCGTCACCGAGCAGTACCCCTTCGAGAAGCTGCCGACCGCGCCGCGCTTCCACGGCCGGCACCAGCTCAACCGCTGGCCCGACGGCCTGGAGAAGTGCATCGGCTGCGAGCTGTGCGCCTGGGCCTGCCCGGCCGACGCGATCTACGTCGAGGGCGCCTCCAACACCGACGGACGAGCGGTTCAGCCCCGGTGAGCGCTACGGCCGCGTCTACCAGATCAACTACCTGCGCTGCATCCTGTGCGGGCTGTGCATCGAGGCCTGCCCGACCCGGGCGCTGACGATGACCAACGAGTACGAGCTGGCCGACGACAACCGCGCCGACCTGATCTACGAGAAGTCCGACCTGCTCGCCCCGCTGCTGCCCGGCATGGAGCAGCCGCCGCACCCGATGCGGCTCGGCGACGACGAGGGCGACTACTACCGCGGCGACGTTCAGCGCGGCGCCGGCGCCGGCCGACGCGGAGCCGCCGCGGAGCCGCCGGGAGGCCTGACGGCGAGCGTGATCGCCTTCTGGATCCTCGCGCCGATCATGGTGCTGGCCGCGCTCGGCATCCTCTTCGTCCGCAAGGCCGTGCACGCCGCGCTGCTGCTGGCGGTGGTGATGATCAGCCTGGCCGTGCTCTACGCCGCGCTCGACGCGCCGTTCCTGTTCGCGGTGCAGATCATCGTCTACACCGGCGCGATCCTGATGCTGTTCCTCTTCGTGCTGATGCTCGTCGGCGTCGACGCCTCCGACTCGGTGGTCGAGACGATCCGCGGCCAGCGGCTGCTCGCGATCCTCGGCGGGCTGCTGCTCGGGCGTCGACGCTGGTGCGTCGGCGCTCGGCCAGTCTCGCTCGGCACGGTCGTCGGCCTCGACGACGGCCAACGCGGGCGGCAACATCCAGGCGCTGGCCAACATCCTGTTCTCCACGCTACGTCTTCGCCTTCGAGGTCACCTGCGCGCTGCTGATCACCGCCGCGGTCGGCGCGATGGTGCTCGCCCACCGCGAGCGGCTCACCCCGAAGCCGACCCAGGCCGACCTGGCCGCCGCAGCGGGTCCGCGACTACGCCGAGACCGGGCTGCACCTCGGCCCGCTGCCGCCCCGGGCGTCTTCGCCCGCCACAACGCGGTCGACACCCCGGCCCTGCTGCCCGACGGCACCGCCGCCGAGGCCTCGGTCTCCCGGGTGCTCGCGGCCCGCGGCACGGTCCGCTCGCCCGGCGCCGCCGACGACATCGAGGCCGTGCAGCGCTCGGTCGAGCTACGCGCCGCGACGCGGCCGAGCGACCACGACCCGCACACCGACGACCAGCCGGAGGAGGTGACTGACATGGACAGCGTGACGCCGTTCATCGTCCTCTCGGCGATCCTGTTCACCATCGGCGCGGTCGGCGTGCTCACCCGGCGCAACGCGATCGTGGTGTTCATGTGCGTCGAGCTGATGCTCAACGCCTCGCAACCTCGCCCTGGTCGCCTTCGCCAAGCAGCACGGCAACCTCGACGGCCAGATCGCCGCGTTCTTCGTGATGGTGGTCGCCGCCGCCGAGGTCGTCGTCGGCCTGGCGATCATCATGACCATCTTCCGGACCCGCCGCTCGGCCTCGGTCGACGACGCGAGCCTGCTGAAGTACTGACCCGGACAGGACGACGCCGATGTTCTCGATGCACGAGGGAGCCGATCCCGGTCGTCGACCCGACGACCGCCGACGGCGTCTTCTCGCTGCCCTGGCTGGTCATCGCGCTGCCGCCCGCCGGTGCCGCGATCCTGCTGGTCGGGGGGCCATCGCGCCGAAGCGGTTCGCGGCGTTCGGCCACCTGCTCGGCACGCTGCTGCCGATCGGCTCGTTCGTGATCAGCCTGGTGATGTTCCTCGCGCTGCTCGGCCGCGACGACGACGACCGCCAGGTCGTCCAGCACCTCTACGACTGGATCGCACGTCGGCGGCCTCGACGTCGGCATGGACCTGCTCTACGACCCGCTGTCGGCGCTGTTCCTGCTGCTGATCACCGGCGTCGGCTCGCTGATCCACATCTACTCGATCGGCTACATGGAGCACGACGCGCGCCGGCGCCGGTTCTTCGGCTACCTCAACCTCTTCGTCGCCGCGATGCTGATGCTGGTCCTCGCCGAGAACTACCTCGGTGCTGTTCCTCGGCTGGGAGGGCGTCGGCCTCGCGTCGTACCTGCTGATCGGCTTCTGGCAGCACAAGCCCTCCGCGGCCGCGGCGGCCAAGAAGGCCTTCGTCATCAACCGGGTCGGCGACATGGGCCTCTCGCTGGCGATCATGCTGGTCTTCGTCACCTTCGGCTCGACCAGCTTCACCGTGATCAGCGCGAACGCCGGCGGCGCGTCCGAGACGACGCTGACCGCGCTCGGCCTGCTGCTCCTGCTCGGTGCCTGCGGCAAGTCCGCCCAGGTGCCGCTGCAGGCCTGGCTGCTCGACGCGATGGAGGGCCCGACCCCGGTCTCGGCGCTGATCCACGCGGCGACCATGGTCACCGCCGGCGTCTACCTGTCGTCCGCTCCAACTTCATCTTCGAGCGCGCGCCCGACGCCCAGACCGCGGTCGTCGTCGTCGCCGCCGTCACGCTGCTGTGGGGCGCGGTCATCGGCTGCGCCAAGGACGACATCAAGAAGGCGCTGGCCGGCTCCACGATGAGCCAGATCGGCTACATGATGCTGGCCGCCGGCCTCGGCGTCGCGGGCTACGCGTTCGCGATCTTCCACCTGCTCACCCACGGCTTCTTCAAGGCCAACATGTTCCTCGGCGCCGGCTCGGTCATGCACGGCATGGACGACGACGTCGACATGCGCCACTACGGCGCGCTGCGCAAGGCGATGCCGGTCACCTTCCTGACCTTCGCGATGGGCTACCTCGCGATCATCGGGTTCCCGGGCTTCTCCGGCTTCTGGTCCAAGGACAAGATCATCGAGGCCGCGCTCGCCGACAACTGGTCGTCGGGCTCGGCGCGCTGCTCGGCGCCGGCATCACCGGCTTCTACATGACCCGGCTGATGCTGATGACCTTCTTCGGCGACAAGCGCTGGGACGAAGGACGTGCACCCGCACGAGTCGCCCGACGGTGATGACCGTCCCGCTGATCGTGCTGGCCGCGCTGTCGGTGCTCGGCGGCCTGATGCTGCTCGGCGACTGGATCGTGGACTTCCTCGCGCCCGGTCGTCGGCGTCGAGCCGAGCACGACGACCCGCCGCTCCCGGCGCTGGCGATCACCGCTGATCGTCGTGGTCGTCGTCGCCGTCGGCGTCGCCGATCGCCTGGTTCGCTCGTCGGCCGCCGCGACGTCCCGCGCGACGGCGCCGCAGGACGTCTCGTTCGCCACCCGCGCCGCCCGCGCCGACCTCTACGGCGACGCGATCAACGACGACGCTCGTGGTCAAGCCCGGCCAGCGCGCTCACCTCCGGGCTGCTGGTCTTCGACCGCACGGTCGTCGACGGCGCTGTTCACCGGCGGCGCCGCGCGCGTCGGCGGCCTCGGCGCAGCTCGCGCGACGCGCGCAGAACGGCTACGTCCGCTCCTACGCCCTCTCCCTCCTCGGCGGCGTGCTCCTCGTCGTGCTCGCCCTGCTGGCGGTGAACCTCGCATGAACGACTTCCCCTGGCTCACCGTCCTGCTGGCGTGGTCCCGCTCGTCGGCGCGCTCGTCGACGGCGTTCGCTGCCCGCAGCGGCGCGCCCGCCAAGCAGGTCGCGCTGGTCGTCTCGCGTGCTCACGCTGGCGCGTCGGCGTCGTCGCCGCGGCCCAGTTCGACCGCGACGGCGCCGGCTTGCAGCTCGACCGAGACGCACGCCTGGATCGACGCGTTCGGCGTCCACTACGCCCTCGGCGTCGACGGCCTCGGCCTGCTGCTGGTGCTGCTCACCGCGGTCCTGGTCCCGATCGTGCTGCTCGCCGCCTGGAACGACGCGCCCGACGACGCAGCACCAGCCGCGTTCTTCGCCTGGGCGCTGGCCCTCGAGGCGCTCGTCGCTCGGCGTCTTCCCCGCCACCGACGTCTTCCTCTTCTACGTCGTCTTCGAGGCCACGCTGATCCCGGCGTACTTCCTGATCGGCGGCTTCGGCCGCGAGAGCCGCGCGCCGCGGCCGCGGTGAAGTTCCTGATGTTCCAGCTCGGCGGCGGCCTGGTGCTGCTCGCCTCGGTGATCGGCCTCTACGTCGTCTCCGCCGCAGCAGGGCACGCCGTCGTACCTGCTCACCGACCTGCAGCAGCTCGACATCGGCACCAGCGCCGGGCGCTGGCTGTTCGCCGGCTTCTTCATCGCCTTCGCGATCAAGGCGCCGCTGTTCCCGGTGCACACCTGGCTGGCCGACACCACCGAGCAGGCCACCCCCGGCACCAGCGTGCTGCTGGTCTGCGTGCTCGACAAGATCGGCACCTTCGGGATGCTGCGCTTCTGCCTCGGGCTCTTCCCCGAGGCCTCGCGACTGGGCCACGCCGGTGGTCGTCGTGCTGGCGCTGATCTCCATCGTCTACGGCGCGCTGCGTGGCGATCGGCCAGGACGACATCCTGCGGCTGATCGGCCTGACCTCGCTGAGCCACTTCGGCTTCATCATCCTGGGCATCTTCGTGTTCACCAGCCAGGGCGCGCTCCGGCTCGATCCTCTACATGGTCAACCACGGCATCGCGCACCGCGGCGCTGTTCCTGGTCGCCGGCTTCCTGATCAAGCGCGCGCGGCACCACGCTGATCAGCGAGATGGGCGGCGTGGAGAAGGTCGCCCCGGTGCTGGCCGGGCTGTTCCTGGTCGCCGGCCTGGCCACCGCTCGGCCTGCCCGGCCTGAGCCAGTTCGTCTCCGAGATCCTGGTGCTGATCTCGGCCTTCGACTACCGCTGGTACGTCGGCGCGATCGCCGTCACCGGCATCGTGCTGGCCGCGATCTACATGCTGTGGGCCTACCAGCGGATGATGACCGGCCCGACCCGCGGCCTGCAGGCCGAGGTCGACGCCGGGGCGACGCGTGGCCGACCTCGGCCGCCGCGAGATCGGCGCCGTGGCGCCGCTGATGCTGGCGCTGGTGCTGTTCGGCTTCTACCCGACGCCGCTGCTCGACGTCATCAACCCGTCCGTCGAGCGAGCTGCTGCAGCACGCCGGGCGTGACGCGACGACGGTCCGACGGTGCCCGCGCCGACCGGCCGCAGGAGGGCGAGCACTGATGGAGCTTCGCCAAGCCCACCATCGAGTACGCCCAGCTCTGGCCGCTGCTCGTCGTCTTCGGCGTCGCCTGCGTCGGCGTCGCTCGTCGAGGCGTTCGTGCCGCGCGAGCGCCGCTACCTCGCCCAGGCCGGCTCGCGGTCGGCCGGCCTCGTCGCCGCGCTCGGTCGGCATCGATCTGCGTCGGCGCCGGACCTCGACGAGCATCGGCGACGGTGCGTCGCCCGCGGCTAGCTCGCCGCCGAGGGCACGCTCGCCGTCGACGGCCCGACGCGTCTTCATGTGGGGCCTGGTCCTGGTCTTCGCCCTCGGCGGCGTGCTGCTGTTCGCCGAGCGCCGCCTCGAGGCCGGGGTCTCGGCGTTCGCCGGCCAGGCCGCGGCGCTGCCCGGCACCGAGGCCGAGCGCGAGGCCTCGACCCGCGGGCCTCGACCACACCGAGGTCTACCCGCTGCTGATGTTCGCGGTCGGCGGGATGATGCTCTTCCCGGCCGCCAACGACCTGCTCACCATGTTCGTCGCGCTCGAGGTGCTCTCGCTGCCGCTCTACCTGCTCTGCGGGCTGGCCCGTCGGCGCCGGCTGCTGAGCCAGGAGGCCGCGCTGAAGTACTTCCTGCTCGGGGCCTTCTCCTCCGGCTTCTTCCTCTACGGCGTCGCGCTGATCTACGGCTACGCCGGCTCGATGCAGTTCGCCGACATCAACGAGGCGGTCCGCAACGACACCGGCAACCAGGCGCTGCTGCTGATCGGCATGGGCATGCTCGCGGTCGGCCTGCTGTTCAAGGTCGGCGCCGCGCCGTTCCAGGCCTGGACGCCCGACGTCTACCAGGGCGCCCCGACCGCGGTCACCGGCTTCATGGCCGCCGGCACCAAGGTCGCGGCGTTCGGCGCCCTGCTGCGGCTGTTCTACGTCGCCTTCGGCGCCGACCGCTGGACCTGGCAGCCGATGCTGTGGATCATCGCGATCCTCACCATGGTCGTCGGCGCGGTGCTGGCGATCGTCGCAGACCGACGTCAAGCGGATGCTGGCCTACTCCTCGATCGCGCACACCGGCTTCCTGCTCACCGGCGCTGCTCGGCGTGCAGGCGCGCCGCGGCCCTCGGCGACGGACGAGATCACCTCGCTCCAGGCGGTGCTGTTCTACCTGGCGACCTACGGCTTCGCCGACGCTCGGCGCCTTCGCCATCGTCACGCTGGTGCGCGACGCCGGTGGCGAGGCCACCTCGTTCGTCGCGGTGGGCCGGGCTGGGCAGGCGCTCGCCGCTGGTCGCCGGGCGTCTTCGCGCTTCTTCCTGCTCGTCGATGGCCGGGATCCCGCTGACCGCGCGGCTTCATGGGCAAGTGGGCGGTCTTCGCGGTCGCGCTGTCGGCCGGCGCCTGGCCGGTGGTCATCGTCGGCGATCGCTGGCCAGCGTCATCTCGGTCTTCTTCTACGTGCGGGTGATCCTGCTGATGTTCTTCTCCGACCCCGACGGCCGAGGCGGCCGACGCGTCGACGCATGCCCGTCCCCGCTGACCTCGGTGACCATCGCGGTCGGCGTCGCCGGCGACCCTGCGTGCTCGGCATCGTGCCCGGGCCCGGTGCTGGACCTGGCCGGGCATGCGGGACATTCATCAGGTGAGCACCTCGCAGCCGAGTCGACCGGGCCTCGCCCTGCCCGTCGCCGACGACGACGCTGGCCGCGCGGCTGCGCGGCCGGATGGCCGAGGTCGAGGAGGCGCTGTCGCGCACGTGCGGAGCCGGCGCCCGTACGTCACCGAGGCCGCCAGCCACCTGCTGGACGCCGGCGGCAAGCGGTTCCGGCCGCTGCTGGTGCTGCTGGCGGCCGAGGCCGGCGACGCACCCGGAGTCGACGACGTGGTCACCGCGGCCTGCGTCGTCGAGATCACCCACCTCGGCTCGCTCTACCACGACGACGTGATGGACGAGGCCGACCTGCGCCGCGGCGCCGACGTCGGCCAACGCCCGCTGGGACAACCTGGTCGCGATCCTCACCGGCGACTTCCTGTTCGCGAAGTCCTCCGAGCTGACCGCCCAGCTCGGGCGCCGACGCCGTGCGCATCCAGGCCGCAGACCTTCACCCGGCTCGTCGAGGGCCAGATCCTCGAGACCGTCGAGCCCGGCCCGGACGAGGACCCGCTCGCGCACTACCTCGAGGTCGTCGCCGGCAAGACCGGCTCGCTGATCGCCACCTCCGCGCGCTACGGCGCCCGCTTCGGCGGCGCCACGCCCGAGGTCGAGGAGGCGCTCGACGGCGTACGGCGAGATCGTCGGCTCGGCCTTCCAGCTCTCCGACGACATCCTCGACGTCGCCTCCGAGTCGGACGAGTCCGGCAAGACCCCCGGCACCGACCTGCGCGAGGGCGTGCCGACGCTGCCGGTGCTGCATGGCCCAGGCGCTCCGACCGACCCCGCCGACGCCCGGCTGCTCGAGCTGCTCGGCGGCCGACCTCACCGACGACGCCCTGCACGCCGAGGCGCTCGCCCTGCTGCGGGCGCACCCCGCCATGGACCAGGCCCGCGCCTACGTCGTCGCCCGCGCCACCGAGGCCAAGGCCCTGCTCGGCGTGCTCCCCGCCGGCCCGGTCCGCGCCGCCCTCGAGGCCTTCGCCGACGTGGTCGCCACCCGCTCCGAGCTGAGCGGCGCGCCAGGGCATGTCTGGCAATTCCTGGCGGCGCCGGACGCCGCCCAGAACGCGCACTTGCGGCGTCGCAGACGCTCCAAAGACGTCCAGTACTCGCACGCGCCTGCGCCTTGCCAGCCCGCGCCTGGACGACGCCGGCATCCACCATCAATTGCCAGACACGCCCTCACGGCGCCGGGCGACCAGGTCCCGCGCGGCGTCGTCCCACGTCGGGTGGGCGAAGGAGAAGCCATCCTCGAGGAGGCGGCCGGGGACCACCCGGCGACTCTTGAGGAGCAGCTCGGTGTCGCTGCGCATCGCCCAGGCCCCCAGACCGGCCATCCCGGCCGTGGCGGGCAGCCCGACCCGGCGCGCCCAGCCACCCCAGGCCCGGCGCAGGCCGACCATCAGCTCGGCCTGCGGGAGCGGGTGCGGAGCGGAGAGGTTCACCGGCCCGGTCAGGTCGCCGTCGAGCAGGTGGGTGACGGCGGCGGCGAAGTCGGCGTCGTGGATCCAGGAGACGTACTGACGTCCGCCCGCGACCGGGCCGCCGAGCCCGAGCCTGGTCAGGCGCAGGAGCACGTCGAAGACCCCGCCCGGGTCCGGGCTCATCACCATCGCGGTCCGCAGCGCCACCCGCCGGGTGTCCGGCACGTCGGCCTCGGCCTGCGCCCCCTCCCAGCGGCGGGCGATGCGGACGCTGTATTCCCAGTAGAGCGGCGTGTGCCTCTCCTCGCCGCCGATCTGGCCGGTCGCCTCGTCGTTCACGGGATTGCCCGGCTCGTCGGACCGGTCGGCGTAGATGGTGGCCGTGCTCATCTGCAGCCAGACCCTCGGTGCGCGGGCCGCGGCCTCGATCGCGGCGCCGACCACCCGCGCGGAGTCGACGCGGGAGTCCATCATCTGGCGGAGGTTCTCGTCGGTGTAGCGACAGCTGACCGTGCGCCCGGCCAGGTTGACGACGGCGTCGGCGCCGTCCAGCTCAGCGGCCCAGGCGCCCAGCGAGTGGCCGTCCCACCCGACGTGCCTGACGCCCGGCTCGGTGGGCGCCTGCGGGTGCCGGCTGATGACCACGACCTCGTGACCCGCCCCGGTCAGCGCCCGCTGCAACACCCCGCCCACCTGCCCGGTACCGCCCGGGATGACGATCTTCACCGGCCAAGGCTAGAGAGCCTGGTCGGCCGGCCCGCGTGGGACCCCCGGGTGGGCCATACGGCACCGCCCGGTTGCACCATAGGCACCGGCGCCGTGCGCCACTACCGTCCACATGTCTCGTCAACGCGCTCACGGGGAGTTCATTCATGCGCCGCTCCATGCTCGTCGTCCCTGCTCTCGCTCTGGTAGCCGCACTGGGCTTCGTCACACCGCCGGCGAGCGCCGACGGGGGCACCTATCCGTCCAACGCGCCGACCATCGCGTCCGGGTACACGGTGACCGGAGGTGCTGCGTCGATCCAGAGCGACGACCCCAACGACGCCGGCAAGGCGGGCGTTCAGTACTACAAGGTGAACATGGCCTTCGCCGACCACCTCGTTGTCGACTTGACCCACATCACCGGCAACTCCGGCTCCGACGTCTGCGTCATGGCGCCCACGGTCACCGACTACACCGTCGCCGACGCAGGCTGCCTCGAGTCCGCCTACACGCCGACATCGAAGAAGGTCGAGCTCCAGTACATCGCTCCCGGCAATGGTGCCTACCTGCTCGTCGTGACTCCGTCGTGCTGCAGCGGCGGTTCGTGGGCCTACTCCATGATCGTCAACGTCCTGCACTACAGCACGGTGAGCGCCATTGGCCCTCCCGGGGTCAAGGTCGGCCACAAGATCAAGGTCAGGGGCCAGGCGTCGACAGCCGGCGCATTGAGCCTGCAGCTCAAGGCGGGTGGGTGGCAGACCGTCGCCACCGGCAACACCAAGAGCGATGGGACCTTCAAGCTCGGCTACAAGGCCACGCACACGGGCAGCTACAAGTTCCGGGTCCTGTTCGCGTCCAGCGGCTACATCGGCAGCAAGTCGTCCAAGGTCAAGGTGAGAGTGCACAGATAGCACTCTGTCCGCGCTCAGGCGGCGGAGGTCGCCAGCGCGGTCAGCCGCAGCTGCCGGCGGCGGTGCGCAGTCGCCTCGTCGGTGAAGATGACCAGCGCCACCCAGACCAGCACGAAGCCGACCCAGCGGCCAGCGGTCATGTCCTCGTGGAAGACGAGCACACCGAGGCCGAACTGGATGATCGGGGCGAGGTACTGCAGCAGCCCGAGCGTCACCATCGACACCCGGATCGCGGCGGCGCCGAAGCAGATCAGCGGGACCGCGGTCACGATGCCGGTGCTGCTCAGCAGCAGCGCGTGGCCGGGGCCGTGGAGGCGAAGTCGGCGTCGCCGGTGCGCCGCCAGCAAGACGAGGTACCCGCAGCGAACGGCGCGAGCAGCGTCGTCTCGAAGGTCAGCGTCTCGACCGCGCCGACGTTGGCGGACTTCTTGGCCAGGCCGTAGGAGCCGAACGAGAACGCCAGCACCAGCGCGACCCACGGCAGCTGGCCGTAGTCGACGGTCAGGACCACGACCGCGAGCGCCGGCGACGCCCATCGCGACCCACTGCAACGGGCGCAGCCGCTCGCCGAGGATGAAGACGCCCATCAGCACGGTCACCAGCGGGTTGATGAAGTAGCCGAGCGAGGTCTCGACGACGTGGCCGTTGTTGACGCCGTAGATGTAGGTCGCCCAGTTGAAGGTGATCGCGAACGCCGCAGCGGCCAGCAGCAGGACGGTGCGCCGGCCGGCGAACATGCGCCCGGAACTGGCGCGTGCGCCGCAGCACCACGACCAGCAGCCCCATCGTGATCACCGACCACAGCATCCGGTGCGCCAGGATCTCGATCGCGCCGGCCGGCTCCAGCAGCGGCCAGTAGAGCGGGAACACGCCCCACAGGCCGTACGCCGCGACCCCGAGCAGGAGCCCTCGGCGGTGGTCCGTCACCGGCCAGCCTAGTGAGTGGCACCGGGGCCGGGCTTCGGGCCCGGACGGTCGAGACGCCGCCGCGAGTCGGCTGCACCGACAGATCAGGCAAGTCACCTGGGAGGAAGCGCATGCGCCCGCTCGACTCGTCGGAGCCCTCGTGGCCCTGATCCTGACCGTCGCACCTGGGTCAGGCCCTCGGCTCGCCCGCGGCCGCATGGGCAGGCCGAGCATGTGATCCACCGGCCACAGAGGCGGTGAGGTCGGCAACACCAGACCACTTCTTCATCAAGGGCAAGGTCGCCGACCTTCGCCGAGGGCAGGATCAAGATCCTGCGCAACGTCGCCGGCGGCCGCTACGACGTCTTCAAGAAGGTCGCACCAAGAGCGAGCGGTAGGTTCCGCACCTCGATCAGCGAGGTCGGCGCCAAGAAGACCTGCTTCAAGGTCCTGGTCCCGGCCACCGCGGTCTACAAGAAGACGACCAGCGACGGTCATCGGCTGCATCGAGCGCGACTGACCCGGCATCGCCGACGGCCCCCACCAGCAGATGCGCGGCCATTGGTAAGTGGTCACTCGGGTTCTGCCGGGCGGGGTGTCGGGGGCATAGGTTCGGCGCGACAGACCCGAGCAGTCCAAGTGAGAGGAAGACAGCATGCGCCTCAGTCGAGCCGTGTCCGTCTTGATGGCCATCTTGCTGGCCGCCACGTTGTCGCAGGCACTGGTGTCGCCCTCGAAGGCGACCGCGCCCGTCGGCGCGCACGGATGGCCAAGCCCAAGCACGACCTGGTGGCCGTCGGCACCGAGATCGGCAACACCAACCACTTCGTCGTCGTCGGCCGCATCACCGACCTACCCGAAGGTCTACCTGTTCCGGAAGGTCGCCCACGGGCGCTACCTGCTCTACCGCAAGCTCAAGACCAACAGGACAGGGCAAGTTCCGGACCCGCGATCTTCCAGTACAAGCACTACCGCACCTGCTTCAAGGTCGGCGCGCGCCGGCGACCGCGGCACTATGCCCAGACCGTGATACCGGTCGGCTGCATCGTCACCGGTACGGTCTCGACGCCGGCTCGACGACGGCCCCACGCACCGGCTCGCTGGTGCGGGCCGTTCGGGACGCCCTACCGGACGACTCAGACGACGGTCCAGGTGTCGCCGCCGCCGATCAGGGCGGCGAGCCGGTCGGTCGGCGTCGCCGGAGACGGCCTCGCGGGCGGTGGCGACCTGGGCGCGCGCCTGGTCGTCGTACGTCGGCCGCTCGACCTGGCGGAAGATGCCGATCGGCGACTGGTTGAGGTAGCCGGCGTCGGTCAGCCGGGAGATCGCGAACGCCGTCGTCGGGTCCGGGTTGTGCGCGTCGTGGACGAGCAGCGCGTCGTCGCCGACGTCGGCGACGTCGACGACCTTGACGCCGCCGGTCGGCGCGGCGGACCAGGCCCTTGGTGCCCAGGCCGTCCTCGCCGGGGTGCCGAACCGGATCGGCTCGCCGTGCACGAGCGGGATGATCGCGTCGGCCTTGGTGTCGGGGTCCTTGATCGCGTCGAAGGCGCCGTCGTTGAAGATCGGGCAGTTCTGGTAGATCTCGACCAGCGAGGTGCCGCGGTGGGCGGCGGCCGCGGACGAGCACCGCGGTGAGGTGCTTGCGGTCGGAGTCGATGGTGCGGGCGACGAACGTGGCCTCGGCGCCCAGCGCCAGCGAGACCGGGTTGAACGGGTGGTCGACCGAGCCCATCGGGGTCGACTTGGTGACCTTGCCGGGCTCGGAGGTGGGGGAGTACTGCCCCTTGGTGAGGCCGTAGATCCGGTTGTTGAACAGCAGGATCGTCATGTTCACGTTGCGGCGCAGCGCGTGGATCAGGTGGTTGCCGCCGATCGACAGCGCGTCGCCGTCGCCGGTGACCACCCAGACCGAGAGGTCCTCGCGCGCGGTGGCGATGCCGGTCGCGATCGCCGGCGCGCGGCCGTGGATCGAGTGCATGCCGTAGGTGTCGAGGTAGTAGGGGAACCGCGACGAGCAGCCGATGCCGGAGACGAAGACGATGTTCTCGCGGCGCAGCCCGAGCTCGGGCAGGAAGCCCTGCACGGCCTTGAGCACGGCGTAGTCGCCGCAGCCGGGGCACCAGCGGACCTCCTGGTCGGAGGTGTACTCCTTGCCGTTCTGCGGCTCCGTCGGTGGTCGGGACGCCCTCGATGCCGGAATGCAGGCCGGGGAAGGCCGAGATCGGTGCGGTCATCAGGACGACCTCCTGCGGAGTGGTCGTGCGGTGACGTCGAGGTCGACGTCGATGCCCTCGGCCTCGGCGACCAGGTCGCCGATCGCCTCGGCGAGCTCGGCGGCCTTGAGCGGCAGGCCGCGGACCTGGTTGTAGCCGACGACGTCGACGAGGTACTTCGCCGCGCAGCAGCAGCGAGAGCTGGCCGAGGTTCATCTCGGGCACCAGCACCTTGTCGTAGCGCTTGAGGATCTCGCCGAGGTCCTTCGGGAACGGGTTGAGGTGGCGCAGGTGCACCTGGGCGACGTCGATAGCCGGCCTTGCGGACCCGGCGGCACGCCGGCGCCGATCGGGCCGTACGTCGAGCCCCAGCCGAGCACCAGCACCTTGGCCTCGCCGGACGGGTCGTCGACCTCGAGCGGCGGAAGCGAGTCGGCGATCCGGTCGACCTTGGCCTGGCGGGTGCGGACCATCAGGTCGTGGTTGGCCGGGTCGTAGGAGATGTTGCCGTGCCCGTCGCCCTTCTCGAGCCCGCCGATGCGGTGCTCGAGGCCGGGGGTGCCGGGGATCGCCCAGGGCCGGGCCAGGGTCTCCTCGTCGCGCAGGTAGGGCCAGAACTCCGCGACGTCGTCGCCGTCCTTGTCGGTCGATCGTCGTGGTTGGGCTCGGTCGCGAAGGCCGGGTCGATGCCGGGCAGGTCGTCGACGCTCGGGGATCCGCCACGGCTCGGAGCCGTTGGCGAGGTAGCCGTCGGAGAGCAGCATCACCGGGGTGCGGTAGGTGACCGCGATCCGGGTCGCCTCGAGGGCGGCGTCGAAGCAGTCGCCGGGCGACTGCGGGCGCGACGATCGGCACCGGCGCCTCGCCGTTGCGGCCGAACATCGCCTGCAGCAGGTCGGCCTGCTCGGTCTTGGTCGGCAGCCCGGTCGAGGGCCCGCCGCGCTGGACGTCGATGACGAGCAGCGGCAGCTCGGTCATCACCGCCAGGCCGATCGTCTCGGACTTCAGCGCGATGCCCGGGCCCGGAGGTCGTGGTGACGCCGAGCTGAGCCGGCGAAGGACGCGCCGAGGGCCGCGCCGATGCCGGCGATCTCGTCCTCGGCCTGGAAGGTGGTGACGCCGAAGCGCCTTGTGCTTGCTCAGCTCGTGGAGGATGTCGGAGGCCGGGGTGATCGGGTAGGTGCCGAGGAAGATCGGCAGGCCCGGACTGCACGCCGCCGGCGACCAGGCCGTAGGCCAGCGCGAGGTTGCCGGTGATGTTGCGGTAGGTGCCCGGCGCCATCGGGGCGGGCTTGATCTCGTACTGGACCGCGAACGTCTCGGTGGTCTCGCCGAAGTTCCAGCCGGCCTTGAACGCCGTGATGTTGGCGTCGCGGATGTCGGGGACCTTGGCGAACCGCTTGCTCCAGGAACGCGATCGTGGTCTCGGTCGGGCGGCCGTACATCCACGACAGCAGGCCGAGGGCGAACATGTTCTTCGCGCGGGCGGCGTCCTTGCGGGACAGCCCGAACTCCTTGACCGCCTCGACCGTCATCCCGGTCAGGTCGACGCGCGTGCACGGCGTAGCTCGGCCGAGCGAGCGTCGTCCTCGAGCGGGTTGGCGGCGTAGCCGGCCTTGGTGAGGTTGCGGCTCGGTGAAGTCGTGGGTGTCGACGATGATCGTCGCGCCCTGGGGCAGGTCGCCGAGGTTGGCCTTGCAGCGCGGCCGGGTTCATCGCCACCAGCACGTCGGGGGCGTCGCCGGCGGTGAGGATGTCGTGGTCGGCGAAGTGCACCTGGAACGACGAGACGCCCGGCAGGGTGCCCTGGGGCGCGCGGATCTCGGCCGGGAAGTTCGGGCAGCGTCACCAGGTCGTTGCCGAACGCGGCCGACTCCTGGGTGAACCGGTCTCCGGTCAGCTGCATCCCGTCGCCGGAGTCGCCGGCGAACCGGATGATGACCCGGTCGAGCTGCTTGACCTGCTTGGACACGTGGTCGTCACACTTTCTTGGTGCTCCCAGTCACGCAGTTGACGAGGCGTGCTGGCTCGCGTGGTGAATCGCATCTACTGGGTTGATCCTGGCGCTGCGTCGGCCCTGGATCGTACCCGCGGTATGCGAAGAACTGGAACACGTTCCAGTTTCCTCCGTCAGGGGTGCCCGACGCACGTGACCAAGGGTAGTGCGGCGGCGCCGTACACCCCATTCGTCTCTGCTTTCGGATACGTGACACACGCCACCACCGTCCCAATCATGGCCGCCGCCGTCCGACGCCGAGTCGGCAGAAGTTGCGGCAACTGGAGCCGACTCGGCCTTGAGCGGGCAGCACTTTCTGCCGACTCGGCCTCGCGTGGGCAGCACCTTCTGCCGACTCGGCGAAGTGGGACATGCGGCGGCAACCACTAGCGTCCGGGGGCATGCAGGAGTACGACGTCGCGGTGGTCGGCGCCGGCCCGGCCGGGTCGTCCGCGGCCCGGGTGGCTGCGGCGGCGGGCGCCCGCGTGGTCGTGCTCGACAGGGCGGCGTTCCCTCGCTACAAGACCTGCGGGGGAGGGTTGATCGGACCCTCGCTCGCGGCGTTGCCGGGGGCGCCGCCGGTGCGCGCGTCGATCACCAGGGTCTCGCTGTCGCTGGCGGGCGGCCGCCGACGTACCCGCACCACGGCGGAGCCGTGCCTGCAGATGGTCACCCGGGCCGAGCTCGACGCGTGGCTGCTGTCGGAGGCGGCCGCGGCCGGCGCCGAGGTGCGGGTGCCGTGTCGCGTCGAGTCCGTCACCGACGACGTCGTCGATACCTCCGACGGACCGCTGCGCGCCCAGGTGGTGATCGCCGCGGACGGTACGTCGTCGAAGCTGGCCCGCGAGGTCGGCGTAGGACTGTCGCGGGTGGACCTCGGCCTCGAGCTGGAGCTGGAGGCAGGGGCCCGTGCCGATGAGTGGGCGGACCGGGTGCATCTCGACTGGGGACCGATCCCGGGGTCCTACGCCTGGGTGTTCCCGAAGGGCGACACCCTCACCGTCGGCGTGATCGTCGCCCGGGGCGCGGGCGAGCCGACCCGCGCCTACCTGCGCGACTTCGTGCGCTGGGTGGGGCTCGACGGCCTCCGCGTCGTCCACGACTCGGGCCACCTCACCCGCTGCCGCACGCCCACATCACCGGTCGGCCGCGGCCGGGTGCTGCTCGCTGGCGACGCCGCGGGGCTGCTCGAGCCGTGGACGCGGGAGGGCATCTCGTTCGCCACCCGCTCCGGCGCGCTGGCTGGCGCCGCCGCGGCCGCCGGCCCGTCGGGGGCGGTGGAGCGCTACCGCGCCGCCCTGTCCGCCGAGCTGCTCCCGGAGATGGCCGCTGGCGAGCGCTGCCTGCGCGCCTTCGAGGCCCGCCCCTGGGCCTTCCACGAGCTGATCCGCTCGACCCCGGTCGGCTGGCAGCAGTTCGCGCGGATCACCCGCGGCGAGACCACCTTGGCCCGCGCGGTACGCCGCCGGCCGGTGCGGGCCGGGCTGGCACTGCTCAGCCTCGGGACCCCGCCTGCTGCTCCGCCCGCTCCTTGAGCCCGGCCGCGTGCCGCCGGAACCCCTCCGCAACCCGTTCGGGTCCCGCGAACCGCACCAGCGGTCCGCTGAACTCCTCGACGGTGTCGTACGACGTGGGCCCGCCGGGCTCCTGGCGCAGCCGCTGGTGGCGGACGCCCCGGACCAGCCCGAGCTTCGCCGGCACCCCCTCGTAGACATAGGAGAGGCACGCGGTGGTCACGCCGTCCGCATCGCGAGCCGGCGGCTCGACGGCGCTGATCCGCTCCGTCGACCCAGCGGTACGGCCGTTCGCCCAACGCACGTGCAGCACGATCGGGTCACCCACGCTCGGAGGGTCGGGACACTCGACGCGGAACAGGAACGGGTTCCACTCGCCGTACGCCGCGGTGTCGAGCATGACCTGCCACACCGTGGCGAGCGGGGCGTCGATGGTGGTCGACGCGGTCGGGTTCCGCACCCGCTGATCGTGGCAGATGCCGGGCAGCACGGTCAGCGGCCGGCGTCCAGAACCTCTGGTGCGGGTTCGGCCGCGGTCGCGACGACAGCCGTGCCCGGTCGGGTGAACACGTACCTCTTGTAGGACCAGTACCGGAAGGCTGTGCCGAGGAGGAGTCCGACGACGTTCGCGGAGAGGTTGTCGGCGACCCGACCCGTGAGTCCGATCAGGTCATGGGAGACGAACAGCGCGCCCACCGAGAAGCCCATGCCGACCAGGTTGAAGACGACGAACAGGGTGACCTGGCGCGCGACCTCCTCGGAGCTCCGGCCCCGCCAGGTCAGGAAGCGGTTTCCGAGATAGGTGACCACCATGGCGACGCCGACCGCGATCACGCGAGCGATCATGGGATCGCGACCGGCCAGGCCCGGCGTCGAGAGCAGCGCGTTGAAGGTGGCGACGTCGACGACGTACCCGGTCCCTCCGACGCCGAGGAAGACGACGACCTCGCGCGACGTGAGCCGCTCCCACGTGCTCACGGCTTGTCCTCGGCCTGCGACGGAGTCGAGCGGACGACGCCGAGGTGGAGGTAGATCCTCAGGCCGTCGATCTGGGTCACGGGGCGGTAGTCGCTGTCGATGATCGCCTGAGTGCGTGCGGTGTCGAGGCCCCACGAGCTGATGCTGTGGGTGACCACGAGCCAGGTGGGCGCCCGGCTTCCGCTCAGCACGCCGTCGAGCTCTGTGAGACGCGGGTCGAGCGTCTTCACGGGAAGGCTCCACAGGTGCTCGTACGGCGAGGGCAGCCCGGCCGCGAGGTTCACGCGCGGGTCGCCGTAGAGCGTCGTGAGCGTGTCACCCGGCCCGGAGGCTCGGGCAATCGCGGCCCCGACCGCCTGCGAGCCCGGCGTCCCGATGTGGGCCGCGCTGGTGGCGACTGCGAAGGCGGAGATCGCGGCGACAACGATGGCGCTCAGCTGAGGGAGGCGCCCGCGGGCGGCGACGACGCCGGCCCACACCGCGAGCGGGACCACCATCTCGACCAGGTAGTGGAGCCAGTAGCCGCCACCCAGCGCGATGGAGAGGGCGTCGTAGAGCACCGTGGCGCCGAGTGAGAGCAGGGCCAGGCCGTGGGCGGGACGCCGCAGGCTCGACCACACGAGCGAGATCGTCAGCAGCGCCATCCCGCTGGTGACCCAGGCGGTCACGAGGATGGAGCCACGCGCGGCGGCGTACTGGCTTCCTCCGGCGGCTACGACGCCGGCGGCGCGCAACCGGAACGGGTACATCGCCTCGAGGACTCCGAGCATCGACGTGCCGTGGAGCTCGGTCCAGATGCTCACCGCGGCCAGCGTCAGACCGGCTCCTGCCGCGCCACCCGCGAGCAGGTGGCTCAACCGGCGCAGCAGCTCGCGGCGGGTGCGGGTGGGCCAGGTCGACGCGAGCAGCAGGACCGACGCGATGACGTAGACGTCGACGATGTTCTGCTTGACCATCAGTGCGCCGAGGCCGGCCGCACCGCAGCCCGCGGCGAGCAGGCGTGCCCGAGAGCGGTCGGTTGACTGCACTGCCATGATCCCGGCCAGGACGCCGGCGGCCACGAACGGCGCCGAGAGCAGCTCCCCGTTCACCTCCCGGCTGCCCAGCAGCGGCGACACGAGGAGAGCGGCCGACACGACGGCCGCCCATCGGGCGGCGGAGCTCCCCGCCAGTCGACCAGCCGCGGCAGCGGTGGCGATCACGGTGATGACCACCGCAAGACAGCCGAGCAGACGCAGCGCAACAAGACCGCCGGCCGCGTCGGCCAGCTGGTACAGGGTGATCAGGAGCGGTGGCCTGTCCACCCAGTAGCGGCCGTACAGCGACCCGCCCCCAGGCGCCCACTGGTGGGCCACCTGCAGGAAGCCCGCCTCGTCAGGGCCCGCCGGCGCGGCCACGAACGGCAGCCGCCCCGCCACGCTGAGCAGCGCGATGATCACGACGTAGCGATCCGGTGTCCCCCGCCGGGGCGGGATGCCGACCGCGCCACGTTTGCCGCCGATCGTCGGCGGCCGTGGGGTCGCGGTCGTCAGTGCCATGAGACCCACCGCGCGTCCGGCTTTCCGTCAACAACCTGACTGCCGGGGCGCGCGAGACTGCAGGACGTCGTCCGCACACCACGACACTCTCGTGACGCGCACGTCCGCCGACACGGTCGGACTGCTCCCACGGGAGGGACGAACGGCCCTCGGTCGGAGGCCCATTAGGCTCGGTCGGGTGACGGAGTACCAGGTGACCCGGTGGCGCGAGCTGCCATCGATGGTGGCGGCGCGGACGGCGACGAGACCGTGAAGGCGAGCTCGCACCGCGGTTCCAGGAGGCGATCGACGAGGCCGCGATGCGGCTCGGCGACACCGGCGCCGACGACTACCTCGCCGGGCTGGGATCGAGACCCGTGGACCGCGGCCGACGGGACGCCGGCCGAGGTGCTCGACCGGGTCACCGCCGAGCTCGACGACGAGTGGCCGGCCGACCGGTTCTCGGCCTACCTCGACGGGCTGGGCCGAGTGAACCGCCTCGCGGCGCTGCTGGGCCCGGTCCGCCCGGTGCTGCTCGACGGCGGCATGGGCACGCTGCTGCAGGACCGCGGGCTCGAGGACGGCGCGCCCGGCGAGCTCTGGAACCTCGAGAACCCGGACGCGCGTCCGCGCGGCCCACGCGGCCTACGCCGAGGCCGGCGCGCGGATCCTGACCACCAACACCTTCGGCGGCACCCGGCCGCGGCTGGACATGCACGGCCTCGAGGACCGCGCTCGCCGAGGTCAACCGGAGCGCCGCGCGGATCGCCCGGTCGGTGGCCGACGAGCACGGGCTGCTGGTCGCCGGCGACCTCGGCCCGACCGGCGAGCTGCTGGCGCCGCTCGGCACCATGACCGCCGAGGAGGCCCAGGCGCTGTTCGCCGAGCAGCTCGCGGCGCTGGTCGAGGGCGGCATCGACCTGGTGCTGATCGAGACTCTGAGCGACCTGGGCGAGGCCGACGCGGCGCTGGCCGCCGCGCAGGAGGTCGCGCCCGACCTGCCGGTCATCGTCACGATGAGCTTCGACACCAACCTGCGCACGATGATGGGCGTCCGCCCGGCCGATGCGGTGACCCACCTGGCCGCGGCCGGCGCGGACGCCGTCGGCGCCAACTGCGGCCGCGGCCCGGAGGAGATGGAGCTCGATCGCCGCGCAGATGGCCGAGGCGCGCACCGGCGACCTGCTCCTCGTCGCGCAGTCGAACGCCGGCCTCCCTCAGGTCGTCGGCGACCACTTCGAGTACGACGCCACGCCCGAGCGACCTGGCCGCGCACGCCGCCCGGCTGGCCGAGCTCGGCGTCGACCTGGTCGGCGGCTGCTGCGGCTCGACGCCGGCACACCTCGCCGCCATGGACGCGATCCTGGCTCCGGCCTGACCCCGGTCACGCCACGGGCTCTGCACGGACCAGCTCCGTGCGTGGCGTCGTGGACGTCGACGTCCAGGTGCAGCCAGCAGCCGGACAGGTGGCGCGCGCCGACGTGGGGAGCATCTGCTGTCGGGCTACTCGGTGGTCGGCGAGGCGGGGGTGGCGCGGTGGAGTGAGCGCTCCACCTCGAAGACGATCTGACGCACCGATGCGAGCGCTGGGCTGAGCATTGGTACGGCGCGGCCCGGCTCGACCTTGGTGGCCCAGCCGGTGGCGTCCGGCCTGGTGAGCCGGCGATGTATCAGCTCGAGGCGCGGGTCGTCATAGCCGTGGTCGTCGGTGTTGGCCAGCGCCTCCACGAGGCTCGCGCGGGTGAAGTTCGTGCCGCTCATGTCCCGAAGGACGTCGGCGGCCCACCACTCGTCGAAGGACAGCCAGCTGCCCCGGGTCCGCAACGAGTGCTCCGCCCGCATCCGCGCCAGCGTCACCTCTGCGTCGTGCGGAAGCTGCGGGCGATCCTGGAGCCGGCGGTCCCAGCCGTCCAGGGTGGGCAGCCACGACGACCGGGACCGATCCAGGCGCTCGTCCAACCCGAGGAACACCAGAGGGGTCTGCGCGCCGGCGATCAGCGGAAGGATCGAACCCGCAGTGTCGAGCCATTCGATCTGATCACGAAGTCCGAGCTGGACGAGGAGGGCGCCACGACGCGCCTGGTCGTGCAGGAGAACCGCCAGCGTCGTCGCGAGCCGCTTCCCCTCTGCCTGGTCGCCGGCGTCGAAGGCGAGACTCGAGATGGCCAGGAAGCGGCGCTGCTCGTCGAGGCGTTGCAGCAGCTCGTCGCGCGTCAGTTCGAGCCTCTCCACCCACCCAGCCTCCACGACCTCTTCGCCCAGCGCAGCACACCGGGAGAACTCGCACGAAATGTGCGTCCCAGGACGTTTCCGCGGCGGTTATGCGTGGTCGCGCGCACCAACCCCCGAGGCGGGTCGGACCCAGTCGGCTCAGCGGTAGTTGGTGAACTGGACCGCGAAGTCGTAGTCCTGGCCCCGGACGAGGGCCTGGACCGCCTGGAGGTCGTCGCGCTTCTTGCTGGAGACCCGCAGCTCGTCGCCCTGGATCTGCGCCTTCACGCCCTTGGGCCCCTCGTCACGGATCAGCTTGGTGATCTTCTTGGCGTCCTCGGAGGTGATGCCCTCCTTGAGCGCGATGGCGATCTTCGACTGCTGTCCCGACTGCCGCGGCTCACCGGCGTCGAGGATCTTCAGGCTCTGGTTGCGCTTGACCAGCTTGCCCTTGAACACGTCGAGGACGGCGGAGGCGCGGTCGTCGGCGGAGGCACTGATCTCGATGGCGTGCTCGCCCTGCCACTCGATGGTGGCACCGGTGCCCTTGAAGTCGAACCTGGTGGCGATCTCACGAGCGGTCTGGCCCAGGGCGTTGTCGACCTCCTGCCGGTCGATCTTGCTGACGATGTCGAACGAGCTGTCGGCCATCTGGGCTGCCTCCTGGCGGTTTCGGGTCTCCGGTGCTGCCTTGCTATTCTTCCGACTTGCCGTCGGCCCGCCAAACGCAGGGCGGCGACATCTTGGCAGGTTGCCCGAGCGGCCAATGGGAGCGGACTGTAAATCCGTCGGCTTTGCCTTCGAAGGTTCGAATCCTTCACCTGCCACGGCACCACCGCTGACCCCCGCCCGAGGCGGGGGTCAGCGTCGTCGTGGGCCTGTGCCGCTGGGATCGTGAACGGTCGGTGCGGAGGGGCGCCGGACGGCGGGGACCGCACCCAGGATCACGTGGCCGGTCCGGGCGTTCGCGAACACGCCGCGCGAGATGTCCAGGGGGCGGTGAGGAAGCCGGTCGCGTCCATCGGCACCGGCGCGCCGACACACAGCGAGGAGGTCGTCACTCGATCCGCGCCCTCGTCGGGGCGGTGCCACAGGGTCACCCGGTGCGGGTGAGGCGGCTGGTGAGGACCCCGCCTACGTTCGCGGCCGTGAACAGTTTCTGGGACTTCTTCTGGTTCATCATCTCCTTCTTCCTGCTCATGGCCTACCTGATCGTGCTCTTCCAGGTCGTCATGGATCTCTTCCGCGACCGCGACCTGTCCGGCTGGGCGAAGGCGATCTGGATCTTCTTCCTCATCTTCTTCCCGGTGCTCACGGCGCTGATCTACCTGATCGCCCGCGGTCAGGGCATGGCCGAGCGCAACCTCGCTTCGGCCCGCGCGGCGCAGAGCGAGACGGAGAGCTACATCCGATCGGTCTCGGGCGGAGCCGCCTCTCCGGCCGAGGAGATCGCGCGTGCCAAGGCCCTCCTCGACGACGGCGCGATCGGCCAGGACGAGTACGAGGCGCTCAAGGCCAAGGCACTGGCCTGACCCCACGATCCGACCACGAGGTCGGTGCCCGGTCCGTCGGACCGGGCACCGACCTCTTCACGTGGGGGGCAGCTGCGCGCGGTAGTGGCTGTGGCGGTCCTGCCCGCTGCGCCGGACGTAGGTCGAGAAGCCGGTCAGCCGATGACCGAGCCACACGAACTCGGCGCGGGACGCACGAACGGGCGCGAGGTAGCGGTTGTGGTCCAGCCGCACCCGGGCGTTCAGCCGCCGCGGCCCCACGAGACGGGTGCGCTGCAGCAACACGGGTGTCGCGCGGTGCGTCGCCACCACCGTGTTGCCCACGAGCGACGTCTCGTGCAGCTTGAACTGCAGCAGCAGCTCCGGCGAGCCGTCGCGCAGCCTGTTGTCGTCGCGGAAGTGGTTGCCGGCGACCCGCACGTCGTACACCTCGCCGCGGCTGGGGCTGTAGCCGCCGAGCGCGAGACCGACGTACCCGCTGCCGCTGACCCGGTTGCGCCGTACGCGGACGTGGTCGGCGTGGCCGCGCGGGTTCTCCGCCCCGACCTCGATGCCGATGTCGCTGGTGCGCACGACGTTGTCGCGGACGTCGACGTGGCCGGCACCGTCGAGGTAGATGCCGTCGGCGCAGTTGCACCAGCCATCCCCCTCCCAGTACGACGGGTTGCCACGGCTGATGATCCGGCTCACGGTGTTGCCGGCGATCACGCCGCGTCGGGCCTGGTCGACGGCGGCGTAGCGATGCCGACCCGGCACCGTGCCCTCCCACCCGATCGCGTCGATGCCGATGTTGTTGTCGTCGTGGACGTGGTTGCCGGTGATCCGCCAGTGGGTCACGTTCCCGTTGACGACCACGCTCTCGCTGGCACCCAGGTGGAGGTGGTCGACCTCGTTGTCCTGGATCCGGACGCGGGTGATCGGGCGCGCGGGGCTACGGCCGTAGACCGCGATGCCGTGGGCGTTGATGTCGAAGCTGCCCAGAGTCGAGTTGTCGTTGCCCATCCGGTGCACGTGGTTGTGGGCCAAGGTGATCCGGGAGCCGTGCCCGGTCACGTAGATGCCGATCGGCACCTTGGCCATCGACGTGGTCCGGTACCCGCGGATGTCGAGACCACGGACCGTGATCCGCGAGCTGCTCTGGATCTGCACGACGCCGGACTGCCCGTCGAGGGGCACCAGACCCCGCTCGTCGAGAACGGCGGCTCCCGGTCGCGTCGCAGCGATGGTGAGATCGTGGCGGTGCCGCATCACGATCCGAGTGCGGCGGTAGGTGCCGGGCAGCAGTCGCACGACGCCCCCAGCGACCAGCCGGTCGACCGCGACCTGCGGCGTGCGTAGGGGAGCATCGCGCGTGCCGGCTGCGCTGTCGTCGCCGGTGGGTGAGACGAACAGCGTGTGCGGGGCGACGGATGCCTCCCCGTGGGCGGTGCCGGCGGCGCCGGAGCCGAGCAGGAGCGCGAGCGGAAGTGCCGTGGCGAGGATTCTCATGGTCAGCCCATCTCGTCGAGGATGCGGAGGACGGCGTCCCTCATGGCGAGCCTGGAGGGAGCCAGGTAGCGACGCGGGTCCGTGACGTCGGGATCCTCGGCCAGCGCGGCACGCAGCGCCGAGGTCATCGCGAGGTTCAGGGCCGTGCCGACGTTGATCTTGGTCATCCCGGCCGCCACCGCGCGCCGCAGCTCGTCGGCCGGCACGCCGGACGAGCCGTGCAGGACCAGTGGCACGGACAGCGCGTCGTGCAGGGCCGCGATCAGGTGGTGGTCGAGCCGCGCCGTCCGGGACGTCATCGCGTGCGAGCTGCCGACCGCGACGGCGAGCGCGTCGACCCCGGTCGTCCCTCACGAAGGCGACCGCCTCGGCCGGGTCGGTCCGGACGCCGGGGGCGTGGGCGCTCTGCGCCGCGCCCGCCTTCCCGCCGACGTAGCCCAGCTCGGCCTCCACCCACAGCCCGGCGGCGTGGCCGGCTCGGACGACCTGTCCGGTGCGGGCGAGGTTCGCCGCGAAGGGCAGCGCGCCCCCGTCGTACATCAGCGAGCTGACGTAAGGGCGCAGCGGTCCGTGGACCGCAGCCTCGACCAGCTCGTCGTCGATGAGGTGGTCGAGGTGGATCCCGACGGGTGTCTCCGCCCCGGAGGCGAGCGCGTGGACGGCTGCCAGGATCGGCTCGGCCGCGCCGTCGTGGTAGCGGATGGCGTTCTCGCTGAGCGCGAGCACCACCCCACGGCCGACCCGCTGCGCGGCGCTGACGATGGCCTCGGCGTGCTCGAGCGTGATCACGTTGAACGCCGGCAGCGCGCGTCCGCCCTTGTGGGCTTCGGCGATCAGGGCGCCGGTCGAGACGACGGTCATCGGGCACCGTCCAGGGCGCGGACGACGACGCCGTCGCGCTGCTCGCGATGGTGGGACGGGTCCACCTCGCCGGCCTCGGGAGAGAGGACGGCGGCGGCCGAGAGAGCGACCGCGTCGCGCAGCAGGCGCTCGGGGTCACCGGCCGCCCGGGGGTCGCGCAGCAGCTCGCGCGCCAGACCGGCGACCAGCGCGTCGCCCGCTCCCGTCGGGTTGCCGACGAGCACGGCAGCGGGCCGTGCCTCCCAGACCCCGGTCGGCGTCGCCGCGACCACCCCGGCCGCGCCCAGGGAGGCCACGACGGTCGTCCCCGACGATCGCGCCAGCGTGCGGGCTGCGCGTACGGCGTCGTCGTCACCGGTGGTCGCGGCGAGCTCATGGACGTTCGGCTTCACCACGGTGGCTCCTGCCGCGAGCGCTGAGAGGAGCCACGGCCCCTGGGTGTCGACGATCACCGGCAGTGAGTGGCGTCGTCCGGCCCCGACCAGCACGGCGAGGCCGTCGGCCGGGACACCGTCCGGAACGCTGCCGCTCACGACCAGCACGTCGGCCGCAGCGAGAGCGGCGTCGACCGCGGCGACGATCTCCGGCCAGCGGTCGAGGACGCCGGGCTCGACCAGGGTCGTGGGCTCGGTGCCGTCGCGCGGGACCACGGTGACAGTGCGCCGGGTGGGGTGATCGGTCGCGACCAGGGTCGCGTCGATCCCGGCCGCGTCCAACCCTCGCCGCAGCTGGTCTCCGGTCCCACCTCCGGCCGGTGCGACCACGCGTGTCGGCTCACCGAGCCGGTGCAGCACGCGGGCCACGTTGACGGCCTTGCCGCCCGGCCGTTCGGCCATCGCGCTCACCCGGGTCGTGCCGCTGGGGTGCAGATGGTCGACGTGGTAGGTCACGTCGACCGCCGGGCTGAGGCAGACGCAGAGGATCACGAGTCGGCGAGCACGACCGAGCGCGCCAGGCTGCGGGGCTGGTCGGGGTCGAGTCCGCCCGCCTCGGCGCGGTCGACGGCGAGGATCTGGGCACGGACGAGGTCGGCCACCGGGTCCAAGGGGTCGTCGACCAGCAGGGCACCGGTACGGCGGATGTCGTCGACCAGTCCGGGCACGGGATCGCCCATCACCCACACGGCTCGGCCGGCCTGGGCGATGGCGATGGGGCCATGGCGGTACTCCATCTGCGGATAGGACTCGGTCCACAGCCGGCACGCCTCCCGGCACTTCAAGGCTGCCTCCTGCGCGACGCCGTAGGACCAGTGCCGCCCCAGGAACGAGACCTGCTCGACCGAGAGCAGGTCCCCGTCGACCCTGTGCCGCCCGGCGAGGACCTCGCGGGCCTGGGTCACGGCGACGTCGACCGACTCCCCGAGCGAGGCGCGCAGCAGCATCAGGGTGGTCGTGGCGAAGACGGTCTGGACCACCGACCGCTCGTCGGCGAAGTCCAGCACGACCGTGTCCGTCGCCGCGGCGGCCACCGGGGTGTCGGCCACGGCGGTGAGGGCCAGCACCGGTGCGTCGAGAGCGGTCACGGCCCGGACGACCTCGGTCGTGGTGCCCGACCGGGAGATGGCCACGACCCGGTCGTAGCGACGTCCGGTGGGCAGCTCGCTGGCCGCGAACGCGTCGGTCGGGCCCTGTCCGGCCGCCTCGCGGAGACCGGCGTACGCCATGGCCATGAACCACGAGGTGCCACAGCCGATCACTGCCACGGACTCGCCGGGGCGTGGCAGGACGGCGGACAGCGCGGGCACCAGGCCGGCCGCTCGCAGCCAGGAGTCGGGCTGCCGGGCGATCTCCTCGCGGACGTGGGGCGCGTCTGCGGTGGGGTCACTGCTCATGGCGGTCTCCTGACTGCTGCGGTGTGGCGAGGTGCGGGTCGTGGGTCAGCTGTTCGCGCGTCGGCTGGCCGGCCGTCCCGCCGACCGATCCGACGCTGCTCGCGCCCGCGGCGACCGCTCGGGCGAGGGCGTCCGCGAGCGGCACGTGGTCGAGCCAGGCATCGAGGAACGCGGCGTCGAAGGTGTCGCCGGCTCCGGTGGTGTCGACGACTCGGACGGCGCGGCCGGCGGACTCGGTGACCGAGCCGTCAGAGGAGACCGCGAACCCGCCGGCGGGCCCGTCCTTGACGACGACCAGCGGACCCTGTGCGGCCAGCGCGGCGGCCGCCCGCCGGGCGTCGGCCTGGCGGCCGAGGGCGATCGCCTCGGCCCGGTTGGGCAGCAGGACGTCGAGGTGGGGGAGCAGCACGTCCACGCCGTCCCACCGACCGGCGGGGTCGTCGTTGGTGTCGAGGGAGGTCGTCAGGCCGGACGCCTGCGCCCGGGCGAGGAATTCCGGCAGGATCGCGGCGAGCGACGGCAACAAGAAGAGCGAGCCGACGTGCACGTGGCGCAGCCCCTCGGCCTGCAGCGCATCGAGCGCCCGGTCGAGGTCGGACGCGGTGAGGGAGTCCAGCGCGCCGGTCAGGGTGAGCATCGCCCGGTCGTCGCCGCGGTTCAGCGCGACCGTGAGCCCGGTCGGGAGGTCCGGGCGTACCGCGACCTGGCGTACGTCGACCCCGGCGTCGCCGAGTCGATCGGTGAGGAACGCGCCGAAGTGGTCGTCGCCCACGGCGGCGACGAGCGAGACCGGTCGGCCGAGCCGAGCCAGGCCGTGGGCGGTGATCGAGGACGAGCCACCGATCACGAGGGCCGCCTCGTCCAGCAGCTGCTCGGCCTGGCCGAAGCGGGGGACGACGTCGCCACTCAGCACCAGGTCGGGGTTCGCGTCGCCCACCACGAGCACCCGTGCGGCGCCGACGGCGACGGGCTCGGGGGTGGGGGACACCGCCCTATCGTGGCCGATCGTGCGCACATCTGTCCAGAAACACGCAAGGTGATTGCTCTTTCTTGATCGTTTCGTGGGTGAGTGCCATGCTCCGGACATGACGACGATCTGCTTCGTCGGTGCCGGGTCGGCCGAGTTCACCCGTCAGCTGCTGCGCGACCTGTTGTCCTACGACGACCTCGGTCCGCTCACCCTGGTGCTGCACGACATCGACGAGCGCCGGCTCCGGCTGGCCGGTGACGTGGCCCGACTCACCGTCGCCCACCACGGGCGTGAGGCAGAGGTGCGCGTCGAGGCGGACCGTCGTGCCTCGCTGGCGGGGGCCGACTTCGTCGTGAACACCGTCAACGTCGGTGGCCACGCCGCCACCCTCACCGACTTCGAGGTGCCTTCGCGGTTCGGCGTGCGCCAGACCATCGCCGACACGCTGGGGGTGGGCGGGGTCTTCCGGGCGTTGCGCACCTTCCCCGTGCTCGATGCGGTGGCCACGGACATCACCGAGGTCTGCCCCGACGCCTGGCTGCTGAACTACACCAACCCGATGGCGATGAACCTGCAGTACCTGGGCGAGCGCCATCCGCAGGTCAAGGCGCTGGGGCTGTGTCACTCGGTGTTCTGGACGGTCCACGACCTGTGCGAGCTGGTCGGCGTACCGCTCGACGAGGTGACCTTCCACAGCGCCGGCGTCAACCACCAGGCCTGGGTACTGCGCTGGGAGCGCGACGGCGAGAGCCTCTACCCGTTGCTCGACGAGCGGATCGCTGCCGACCCGGAGCTCCGGCGTCGGGTCCGCGTCGACATGTACCGGCGGCTCGGCTACTACCCGACGGAGACCAGCGAGCACTCCAGCGAGTACGTGCCGTGGTACCTCCACGACGACGCCGAGATCGCCCGGCTGCGGATCCCGGTGGACGACTACCTCGCCATCAGCGCCGCGAACGTCGCAGAGATCGAGTCGCTCGAGGCGGAGGTGGCAGCCGGCCGGTACGTCGAGCCCGAGGAGGAGGCGGCCGAGTACGCCCCGCAGGTCGTGCACAGTCTGGTCACGGGAACGCGAAGGACGATCCAGGTCACGGTGCCGAACCACGGACTCGTGCCCGGTCTGCCGGCCGGGGCCGGCGTCGAGGTGCCGTGCGTGCTCGACGGAGCCGGCGCGCGGCCGTTGCCGGTCGGGCCCCTACCGGCCGCGTGCGCGGCCCTGAACCGACACTTCCTCTCCGTGGTCGACCTGGCGGTCCGGGCCGCAGTCGAGCAGCGCCCCGAGCTGGTGCGCCGGGCGCTGATGGTCGATCCGAACACTGCCGCGACCCTGTCGGTCGAGGCGATCTGGGAGCTCGCCGACGCGATGGTGGCCGCGCACGGACCGTTGCTTCCCGAGGCGCTGCGAGTCTCCACTCCTACTCTGACGGTCCGGACGTCATACGAGGTGAGCCATAGAACCCACGGTTCGTATGACGTCCGGCAGGGGCGTCGAGCGACCTCGCTCAGGAGGACTCGACGAGGTGGACCTTGATCCCGGCACGCTCCAGGGCTGCCACAGCCTCGGGCGTCGCGGACGAGTCGGTGATCAGGTCGGTGACGAGCTCGAGGTCGCCGATCTTGGCGAACCCCCGTCGCCCGAGCTTGCTGGAGTCGGCCACGACGGCGGCTCGCGCCGCCGTGCGGACGAGGGCCCGGTTCGTCTGGGCCTCGACCTCGTGGTGCGTGGTCAGGCCGGCGGTGGGGCTGATCCCGTCGACGCCGATGAAGGCCAGGTCGAGGTTGAGGTGGGCGAGCGTCAGCTCGGCGAGTGGTCCGACCAGCTCGTAGGACTCGGCCCTGGCGCTCCCGCCGCAGACGACCAGCTCGATGTTGGAGCGGACGGCGAGCTCGGAGGCGATGTTGAGCGCGTTGGTCACGACCCGGAGGCCGGGTCGCCCGGAGAGGGCGCGGGCGACCTCGGTGGTCGTCGTACCGCCGTTGAGGCCGACGGAGGTGATCTCCGGCGTCACCAGGTCGGCCGCGGCAGCGGCGATCGCGCGCTTCGCGTCGTGGTGCTGTCCGCCGCGGTAGCGCATCGGTAGCTCGTAGAGGACGCCGGATGCGACGGCTCCGCCGTGGGTCCTCGTCAGGAGGTTCTGCTGCTCGAGGCGGTGCAGGTCGCGACGGACGGAGGCCTCCGAGACGTCCAGCCGCTCCGCCAGCTCGGCGACGCCGACCGAGCCGCTCTCGTTGAGCTGCTGGAGGATCAGCCCCAGGCGCACGTCTTGTCGCATGGGTGCACAGTACGCGCAGATCCGTGCTCACTTCGCGCAGGTCCGCGGGCGCGGTTTCCTTGACCGGCCGCAGCAACCGTGCAAGGCTGAACAAACTTCACGATCGAATCTGCTTGATCGCGGAAACGAAGGGACGCGCGCGATGTCACCTCACCCCGGGCCCGCCCGCCACCTCGGACGCCTGCTGAGCGCGCTGGTGGTCGGCGCCGTGGCCGCCGGCGGCCTGACCGCCTGCGGCGGGGGCGGCGGCGACTCCAGCGGCAGTACGTCGATCGTGGTCTCCCACGGCTACACCGACGCCGAGGCGACGGCCCTCAAGGCGGCTGTGGACACCTGGAACGGTGAGCACCCCGACGAGAAGGTGAGCCTGCAGTTCAACGGCGGCAACGACAACGCACTGCAGAAGACCGTGGCCGGCTTCACGGCCGGGAACTTCCCGGACGTCTCCTACCAGTACGGCTCGTCGGCCGCCCAGCTGGTGCGCCAGCCCAAGCTCGTCGACCTCACCGACCGGGTCACGGCGCCGTCGGTGCACTGGGACGACTTCTACCCCTCGGCCCGCGAGGCCTCGACCGTCGACGGCAAGGTCGTCGGCGTCCCCGCCCTGATCGACAACCTCAGCCTGGTCTACAACAAGGCGCTGTTCGCGCAGGCCGGAGTGGCTCCGCCGACGAACGACTGGACCTGGGAGGACTTCCGCGACGCCGCCAAGAAGCTGACGAACGCGGGCGCCCACACCTACGGCTGGGCCTACGTCAACGACGGCAGCGAGGACACCGTCTGGCGCTACCTCGCCATGCTGTGGCAGGCCGGAGGCGACCTGCTGACGGCCGACAACACCAAGCCCGCCTTCGACTCGGCCGCGGGCAAGGCCGCCCTGCAGCAGCTCGAGGACATGGCCGTGACCGACAAGTCGGTCTACCTCGACCAGGGCAACGGCCAGTACCTCAACCTCTTCAACAGCGGAAAGATCGCGATGCTGTGGACCGGGCCCTGGGACCTGTCGAGCATCAACTCCGACGTGAAGTACGGCGTGACCTACCTGCCCGGCTACAACGGCAACCACGAGACGATCTCCGGCCCCGACGTCTACATGCTCTTCGACCACTCGACGGCCCGCGCCGACGCGGCCTTCGACTTCGTCACCTGGCTCACCTCCGCCGAGCAGCACCTGAAGTTCGCCATCGCCACCGGTGACCTGCCACTCCGGCAGTCGGAGTCGACGCTCCCCGGCTACCAGACGTTCCTGAAGAAGTTCCCCGCCGAGAAGGTCTTCGTGTCCAACCTCGACAACGTCAAGCACATCCGCCCCAACATCGCCTCCTACGCCCAGGTGTCCACCATCATCGGGACCATGGTGCAGTCGGTCCTCCTCGGCCAGGCCACGCCCGACGAGGCGCTGAGCTCCGCGTCGTCGCAGGTCTCCTCGGTGCTGGCCGGCTCGTGACGCAGGCTCGTCGGCGGGCCACCCTCCTGCCGCCGCGCCGTGTGCCGAACCCTCAGCGGGACCATCCGCGCAGGACCCGGTCCTGGCGCACCCGCAGCGACGCGGTCACCGGCTGGACCATGGTGGCCCCGAGCGTCGTCCTGATCGGCCTCTTCGGGCTGGTCCCCGTGGTCTGGGCGTTCCTGCTCTCCTTCCAGCACAACGACCTGCAGACGCCGGGGGAGTGGGCCGGCTTCGGCAACTACCGGCAGCTGATGCACGACCCGGTGTTCGCCGAGTCGGTGCGCCACACCCTCGTCTACACCCTCCTCTTCGTGCCCAGCACGCTGCTGCTCTCGCTGCTCGCGGCCTCCGCGTTGAACCGACGGATCCGCGGGATCACCGTCTATCGCCTGGCGGTGTTCATCCCGGTCGTCACCTCGACCATCGCCACCGGCGTGATCTTCACCTGGCTGATGGATCCCGAGTTCGGCCTCATCAACGCCGGGCTGAGCAAGCTCGGCCTGCCCACGCTCGGGTTCTTCTCCTCGCCGCACCAGGCGCTGTTCGCGGTGGTGATCATGACCGTCTGGGGATGGGTCGGCTTCGGCGCGCTGATCTTCCTGGCCGGCCTCCAGGGCATCCCCCAGGACCTGATCGACGCGGCCCAGATCGACGGCTGCTCCCGACGCGGGGTGTTCTGGCGGATCGAGGTGCCGCTGCTGCGTCCGGTGTCGGGCTTCATGCTGGTCTGGCTGACCATCAACGCCCTGCAGCTCTTCGACGAGGTGTACGTGACGACCAAGGGCGGCCCGCTGCACGCGACGACCGTGGTCGTCTACTACCTCTACGTCCAGGCGTTCCAGTTCTTCCACGCCGGCTACGCGGCCGCCATCGCCTCGGTGCTCTTCGTCGTGATCGCGGCGATCACGCTGGTCCAGCTGCGGCTGACCCGCGACTCGGCGGCGGGTGAGCGCTGATGACGACGACCGCCGACGACGTACGACGGGCCGACGGACCGCCGCGGAGGCGGTGGCGACGCCCCTCCGCCTGGCACCTGATCCTGATCCCGGTCGCACTGGTGATGGCGGCTCCGCTGCTGTGGATGGTGCTGACCAGCATCTCCACGCTGGCGGAGACGCGACGCTTCCCGCCCGGGCTCCCGAGCGGCGTGCACTGGGCCAACTACACCCAGGCCTGGAGCGACTCGCCGATGTCCCGGTGGCTGCTCAACAGCGCGATCGTGTCCACGACCTGCGTGGTCAGCAACCTCGTGCTCTGCAGTCTGGCCGGCTACGCCTTCGCGCGTCTGCGGTTCCCCGGCTCGCAGGTGGCCTTCGTCCTGATCCTCGCCACGTTGATGGTGCCCTTCCAGGTGGTGATGATCCCGACGCTGTTGATCGTCAAGCACCTCCACCTGGTCGACAGCCTGCCGGCACTGATCCTCCCCAACCTCGCCACGCCGTTCGGGATCTACCTGCTGCGACAGTTCTTCCTGTCGTTGCCCGTCGAGCTGGAGGAGGCGGCCCTGATCGACGGCGCCGGCCGGTTCCGGATCCTCCGGACCATCCTGTTCCCGCTGATGGGCCCGCCCCTGAGCACCGTGGCGGTGCTGACGTTCCTGTCGGTGTGGAACGACTTCCTGTGGCCCCTGGTCGTGATCGCGACGCCGGACAACATGACGGTCCAGCTCGGGCTCGCGACCTTCCAGAGCGCCCACTACACGAACTGGCCCGTGCTGATGGCCGCGACGGTGATCAGCCAGATCCCGGTCCTGGCCCTGTTCCTGCTGGGGCAGCGCTACTTCGTGCAGTCGATCGCCAACACCGGGATCAAGTGACCGGAGCCTGGTCCGGCTCGCTGCACTCCGGACCGGGGTACAGCTTGCTCCGGGTCCGTGGCAGGGTCGTGGGGGAGCACCCAGCGTCGAGCACATGGAGGCCGCCAGATGACCACGCACGCCGTCAGCCAGCCGACCGCGACACCCCTCGGGGCCGACGAGCTCGCCCGGATCGACGCCTGGTGGCGGGCTGCGAACTACCTCTCGGTCGGGCAGATCTACCTGATGGACAACCCTCTGCTCCGTGAGCCCCTGCGGCCCGAGCACGTCAAGCCGCGCCTGCTCGGCCACTGGGGCACGACCCCCGGCCTCAACTTCCTCTATGCCCACCTCAACCGCGCGATCATGGCCCGCGACCTCGACATGATCTACGTGATCGGCCCGGGCCACGGCGGTCCTGGCCTGGTGGCGTCGGCGTACCTCGAGGGCACCTACACCGAGACCTACCCCGACATCACCCTCGACGAGGAGGGGATGCAGCGGCTGTTCAAGCAGTTCTCCTTCCCCGGCGGCATCCCGAGCCACGTGGCGCCGGAGACCCCCGGGTCCATCCACGAGGGCGGTGAGCTGGGCTACTCGCTGTCGCACGCCTACGGCGCGGCCTTCGACAACCCGGACCTGGTCGTGGCGGCGGTGGTCGGCGACGGAGAGGCGGAGACCGGTCCGCTCGCGACGAGCTGGCACAGCACGAAGTTCGTCGATCCCGCACGCGACGGCGCGGTCCTGCCCATCCTCCACCTCAACGGCTACAAGATCGCCAACCCCACGATCCTCGCGCGCATCCCCGACGAGGAGCTCGACGCGTTGCTGCGCGGCTACGGCCACACGCCGTACGTCGTGTCCGGCGACGACCCGGACACGATGCACCAGGCCTTCGCCGCCACCCTCGACCGGTGCCTCGACGAGATCCGGGACATCCAGGAGCGCGCGCGCGACGGTCGGCTGGAGGGCCGTCCGGCGTGGCCGATGATCGTGCTCCGCAGCCCCAAGGGCTGGACCGGCCCGAAGGAGGTCGACGGCGCGCGGATCGAGGGCTACTGGCACTCCCACCAGGTGCCCTTCGCCGATGCCCGCGGCAACGAGGGCCACCGGCGGATCCTCGAGGAGTGGCTGCGCAGCTATCGACCCGAGGATCTCTTCGACGCCACCGGCGCCCCGGTGCCGGAGATCCTCGGCCAGCGGCCCGACGGAGCGCGGCGGATGAGCGCCAACCCCCACGCCAACGGTGGTCTCCTCCTCAAGGACCTGCGGCTGCCCGACTTCCGCGCGTACGCCGTCCCGGTGGCGCACCCGGGCACCGGCGCCGTCGAGGCGACCCGGGTCCTCGGCCGCTTCCTGCGCGACGTGATGGCCCGCAACGCCGACCGGTTCCGGGTCTTCGCGCCCGACGAGAACAACTCCAACCGCCTCCAGGACGTCCTCGAGGTCACCGACCGCACGTGGAACGCCGAGACCCTCCCCTACGACGACCACCTCGCCCCCGACGGCCGGGTGATGGAGATCCTCTCCGAGCACACCTGCCAGGGCTGGCTCGAGGGCTACCTCCTGACCGGGCGACACGGCTTCTTCTCCTGCTACGAGGCGTTCGTCCACGTCGTCGACTCGATGTTCAACCAGCACGCGAAGTGGATGGAGAGCAGCAACCGCATCCCGTGGCGACGGCCGGTCGCGTCCCTGAACTACCTGCTCACCTCACACGTCTGGCGGCAGGACCACAACGGGTTCTCCCACCAGGACCCCGGCTTCATCGACCACGTGGTCAACAAGAAGGCCGACGTGATCCGGGTCTATCTCCCGCCCGACGCCAACACGCTGCTGTCGGTGGCCGACCATTGCCTGCGCAGCAAGCAGTACGTCAACGTGATCGTGGCCGGGAAGCAGCCCGCACTGCAGTACCTCGACATGGACCAGGCGATCGTCCACTGCACCAAGGGGATCGGCATCTGGGACTGGGCCGGCACCGATGGCGACGAGGAGCCCGACGTCGTGATGGGCTGCGCGGGTGACGTCCCGACCATGGAGACGCTCGCGGCAGTCGACCTGCTCCGCGGATTCTTCCCCGACCTGAGGATCCGGGTCGTGAACGTGGTCGACCTGATGCGATTGCAGGACCACAGCGAGCATCCCCATGGGCTCAGCAACCCCGACTTCGACGCGCTCTTCACCCGCGACAAGCCGGTCCTGTTCGCCTACCACGGCTACCCGTGGCTGATCCACCGCCTCACCTACCGGCGTGCCAACCACCAGAACTTCCACGTCCGGGGCTACAAGGAGGAAGGCACCACCACCACGCCGTTCGACATGACGGTCCTCAACCAGGTCGACCGGTTCAACCTCGCGATCGACGTGATCGACCGGGTGCCGGGGCTGCAGATCCGAGGCGGAGAGGCCCGCGAGTGGCTGCGCAACCGGCTGATCGAGCATGCGATCTACATCCGTCAGCACGGGGAAGACCTGCCGGAAGTGCGCGAGTGGCAGTGGGGCACCGGCGAAGGGCCGCAGGTCCACACGCACGCGCCGTCCCGCAACACACCCGAGGCCTGAGGTCCGCATGCGCGTGCTGGTCGTCAACGCCGGGTCGAGCAGCCTCAAGCTGAGCGTCCTGGACGACGACCGTGTCGTGACCGCGACCACCGTCGACCGGTGGGACGGCGCGGGTGACCTCGGGCCTCTTCGGGCGTTCCTCGACGAGGTGCCCGAGGTCGACGCGGTCGGACATCGCGTCGTGCACGGCGGTCCCCGCTACCGCGGCTCGGTGCGGGTGGACCAGGAGGTGGTCGACTACCTCGCGTCGATCGCCGACCTGGCGCCCCTCCACAACCCGCGGGCCGTCGCCGCCATCCGCTCGCTGCGCGACCTGCTGCCGGACACGCCGATGGTCGCCGCCTTCGACACGTCGTTCCACGCCACCCTCGCGCCCGAGGCCGCGACGTACGCCCTGCCGCGCGAGTGGAACCACCGGTTCGGGCTGCGCCGCTACGGCTTCCACGGGCTCTCGCATGCGTACGCCGTACGCCGGGGAGCCGCGCTCGCCGGCCGCTCGCCCTCCACGTCGCGGATCGTCTCGTGCCACCTCGGTGCCGGCGCCTCACTGTGCGCCGTCACGGCTGGGCGCTCGGTCGACACCACGATGGGCTTCACACCTCTGGCAGGGCTGGTCATGCAGACCCGCCCCGGATCGCTGGACCCGGGGATCCTGCTGTGGCTGCTGCAGCACGGCGGCGTCGACGTCGAGACCCTCAGCGGCGTCCTCGAGCACCAGTCGGGCCTCAAGGGCCTGTCCGGCGGCTCGGGCGACCTCCGCGACCTGCTGGCGGCGCGCGAGGCCGGTGACGCGGACGCGGACCTCGCCTTCGACGTGTACGTGCACTGGCTCGTGCGCGAGATCGGCGCGATGGCGGCGAGCGCGGGCGGCCTCGACGTCCTGGTGCTCACCGGCGGCATGGGCGAGCACTCACCCGACCTGCGCGCGGCTGCGGCAGCCCGGCTCGGTCATCTCGGGGTCGAGATCGCTGCCGACCAGGTGGACGTGAGCGGCGACGCCGACATCACCGCGAACGGCGCCCGGACCCGAACCGTCGTGGTCTCCGCGGCAGAGGACGTCGAGGTCGCTCGCGAGACGCAGGGGGTCCTGCGCGAGCCGTGACCCCGGGGGGTCAACGTTCGTCGTCGTCGAGCCCGGTGAGCTCGCGGGCCACGATCTCGTCGAAGCGTCGGCGGATCTCGTCGGGCGACTGCGCGCGCGACATCGGAGCCGGGTCGGGTCGACGGCGTACCCGGCACCCGACCGCCGGGCTGGCGACCACCACGAGTGTCACGACGACCAAGGCCCACGCCTGAAGCCACGCGATGAGCCCCATCGTGACCACCATCGTCACCCCGGCGTAGAGGGCCGGCCGCACCACCGTGACGACGGTGGGCTCACCGCGGTCGTCGAGGAGACTCACCGTCAGGATCGCCACCGTCGCCGCGGCGAACACGAACAGGAACACGGTCGTCGACCAGCCGAGGGAGAGGTACGCCGAGGCGAGGCCGGAGGCGGTCACGACCCCAGCCAGCACCGGCCATCCGAGGTCGGACCAGAGGCGGCGCCCAGGACCGGTCATGTCTCCAGGGTGCCCCACCGGGACGCACCACGACAGGGGACGTCGGGTGCCGTCACCGGGCAGAACGTCCCGGACGCGTCTCACGCGGACGACCCTCGGTCAGGGGCCCGTCAGTCGGGCGATCGACGGTCGTCGTCGAGCGAGGCGAGCTCGTGGGCCACGATCTCCTCGAAGCGTCGCCGGGTCTCGGCACGCTCCGAGCCGTAGCGGGCGGCCAGGCCGCTGCGCCGCCGGCGGTCGATCAGCGGTGAGGTGGCGAGCACCAGCGCGAAGACGGGGATCGACCACACCCCCATCCACCCGACCAGGCCCAGCGCCACCACCGTGGCCAGCGCGCACACGGGCGCCAGCTCCGTGACCGCCGGCCGGCCGGGACGTCCGATGTCGGTCAGCACGCTCCAGGCCGTGGGGGCCACGGTCAGCTCCATGAGCACGAACGCGGCGACGGTGGCCGGCAGGCCGATCGTGACGTACGACGCGACGACTCCGCAGGCTGTGACCGTCCCGGCCAGCACGGGCCAACCCAGGTCGTACCAGAGGTTCCTGGTCGCCTCGTCCCTCCTCATGGCTCCACGCTCGGCCCCGCGGGTGCGCCGTCGAGAGGGTCGTTGGACAGCAGGTCCCGGGTCCAAGGACCACATCGCACCGGTCCCGCGACGTCAGAGGATGGGGGTGCCTCGGGGCGGAGGGGAGGATGGGCCGATGAGGACGATGCGGGCGTGGGCGGTCAGCGGGAAGCCGGGCATCCGCGAGCGGATCGAGCCGGTCGAGCGGGCGCGCCCCGAGCCCGGTGGCGACGAGGTGCTCGTCCGCGTCCGGGCCAGCGGCGTGTGCCGGACCGATCTGCACCTGGCCGACCTCGAGCTCGAACCCCGGGAGCCGGGTCGGGTGCCGGGTCACGAGGTGGTCGGCGAGGTGGTCGCCACGGGCAGCCGGGCGCGGAGGTTCGCGCCGGGGGACCGGGTGGGCATCGCCTGGCTGCGGCACACCTGCGGCGCGTGCGACGCCTGCCGCTCAGGTCGGGAGAACCTCTGCCGGTCGGCCGAATTCACCGGCTGGGACGCCGACGGCGGCTTCGCCGAGTACGCCGTCGTGCCCGAGGCCTACGCCTACGCGCTGCCCGCCGCGCTGGAGGACGCGCAGGCGGCACCCCTGCTCTGCTCGGGGATCATCGGCTACCGGGCGCTGCGACGAGCCGCAGTGCCACCCGGGGGTCGGCTCGGGATCTACGGTTTCGGGGCCAGTGCCCACCTCACCGCCCAGCTCGCCCTGGCCCAAGGAGCCGAGGTCCACGTGCTGACACGCGAGACGGGGTCCCGGGAGCTCGCCTTGGAGCTGGGCGCGGAGTCGGCGCGTGGCCCCTACGACGCGCCCCCGGTGCCGCTCGACTCGGCGATCCTCTTCGCGCCGGTCGGCGACCTGGTGCCGGTCGCCCTGGCCGCGCTCGACCAGGGCGGCACCCTGGCGGTCGCCGGCATCCACCTCAGCGACGTCCCGACCCTGAGCTACGACGAGCACCTGTTCCGCGAACGCACCCTGACGAGCGTGACCGCCAACACCCGCTCCGACGGCGAGGAGCTGCTGACCCTTGCCGAGCGGCTCGGAGTGCGGGCCACCGTGACGACGTACGCCTTCGACGAGGCGGACGTGGCGCTCGACGACCTCGCCGAGGGACGCCTGACGGGTGCCGCCGTCCTGGAGGTGGCGGGGCCATAGGTCCTCCCGGGTCGGGCCGGTGGGCAGTGGGGTGGCGGCAGCGGGGTCGTCACCATGGAGCCATGAGCGAGCAGCGGGGAAGCGTCATCGTGGTCGGGGTCGACGGCACGCCCGGTTCCGATGCGGCTCTCGACTTCGCGTTGGCCGAGGGTCTGAGCCGAGGCTGCACCGTCGAGGTGGTGACCGGCTGGCTGTGGACGTCGTCGGACAGGCCGACCCCCGCGGGCACGCTCGACGAGGGTCGGGCCGAGGTCTCTCGCAGGCAGGACGTGCAGCTCGCGGGCGCGCTGACCCGCCTCGGTGCCACCCCCGACTTGTCGCAGGTGGTCGTGCACGACTACGCCGGCCGGGTGCTCGTCGCGCGCGCCGCCCACGCCGCGATGCTCGTCGTGAGCGGTGGCACCCAGGCCTCGGCGAGCCGCAAGTCCGTCGGATCGGTCGCGGAGTACTGCGTCCGCTACTCCACGGCTCCGGTCGTCGTCGTCCCCGACCCCGAGCGCGCCCGGCGCCGCACCTCCGGGCCGGAGCTGGTGCACGTCGCCGCTTCCTAGGAGGTCGTCATGACCGGGGTCCCCGGCCGCGCGCCGACCGGACCGACACTCACGTTCCTCGGCGCCGTGGGAACCGTGACCGGAAGCCGATTCCTGCTCGAGGGCGCCACGTCCCGGATCCTCGTCGACGCGGGTCTCTTCCAGGGTCTGGCCGAGCTCCGGCGGCGCAACTGGGACGAGCCCGACCTCGATCCGGCCACGGTCGCGGCGGTCGTGGTGACCCACGCGCACCTCGACCACACCGGCTACCTGCCCAAGCTGGTCCGGGACGGCTTCGCCGGCAGGATCGTGTGCACGCGCCAGACCGCGGAGCTCGCCGCCATCGTGTTGCGTGACAGCGCCCACCTGCAGGAGGAGGACGCGGCCTACGCCAACGCGCACGGCTTCTCCAAGCACCGTCCGGCGCTCCCGCTCTACGACGCCGCCGACGTGGAGCGGACGCTGCCCCTCTTCGAGCCCGATCGGCTGCGGAGAGCGGATCACCCTGGCGCTGGGTGCCTCCGTCACGCTGCGTCCCGCCGGGCACATCCTGGGCTCGGCGACCGCGGTCGTCGAGGTCGACGGCAGCCGGGTGTTGTTCAGTGGCGACCTCGGACGTCCCCACCACCCGCTGCTGCCACCACCGGCCGACCCTCCGGAGGTCGACGTCGTGGTGGTCGAGTCCACGTACGGCGACCGCACCCACCCGCCACCCGACGACGACCTGCTCGCCGCGGCCGTGCGCCGGACCGTCCAGCGTGGGGGCTCGGTGCTGATCCCGGCCTTCGCGGTCGACCGGACCGAGCTGATCCTCCTCGAGCTCGACCGGCTCCGCCGTGCGCGGCGCATCCCCGACGTCCCGATCTACGTCGACAGCCCGATGGCACTGGCGGCCCTGGCCGTCTACCGGCGCGCCGCCACCGACCCGAGCTGCCCGCTGCGGCGCGGCCGCGGGGGCGAGGACCTCCTCGAGATCTCCGGCGTGCATCCGGTCAGCGACGCTGCCGGCTCCATGCGCCTCAACGAGCCGGCGTACCCGTGCATCGTGATCTCGGCCTCGGGCATGGCCAGCGGTGGGCGCGTGGTGCACCACCTCCGGCACCAGCTTCCCGATCCACGCAACACGGTGGTCCTCACGGGCTACCAGGCCGAGGGGACTCGTGGGCGCCAGCTCCTCGAGGGTGCCCACCAGGTGAAGATGCACGGCCGGTGGGTGCCGGTACACGCCGAGGTGGTGCAGGTCCCGGACTTCTCGGTGCATGCCGACGGAGACGAGATCGTTGCCTGGCTCGGCCGCGCCCCGAGGCCCCCGCGCACCGTGTACGTCGTGCACGGCGAGCCCCGCTCCGCCACCACGCTGGCCCACCGCATCCGCGCGGAGCTGCACTGGGCGGCGGTCGTTCCCCGGTACGGCGCGCAGGTGCGACTGGACCGGTGAGCCCGCCGATCGGGGCCCTTGGACTCTCCCGAGGGATCATCGGTGGAACCAGGCTGGAGTCATGGAAGGGCAGCGACACGGGATCCTGATCGGCTACGACGGCTCCGAGGACGCCGACGCGGCCGTCGCCTGGGCGGCGGAGGCTGCCCGGCTCCGCGAGGAGCCGGTGGTGGTCGTGATCGCCGAGGACACCGGCGCCGACACGGTCGGGCTGCGATGGTGGCCGGAGAGCTACTGGCGCGAGCTCGGCGAGCGGGCGTTGGGACTCCTGAAGCAGGCCGGGGTGACGGCGGCCCGAGTCGAGCGTCACACCGGCGCGCTGGTCCCGGCCCTGGTCCCACTCGCTCCCGACGCGACCATGCTGGTGCTGGGCAGCCGGGGTCACGGGAAGGCCGGACAGACGTTCGTCGGATCCACGAGCCGCCGGGCGGCCGGCCACGCGACCTGCCCTGTCGTCGTCGTCCGAGAGCCGACCGTTGCCGGCTCCGACCGTGTGGTCGTGGGGATCGACGGCTCACCCGGAAGTGATGCAGCGCTCGACTTCGCCTGCCGCCAGGCCGCGCTGGCGCACCAGCGGGTGCTCGCGCTCCACGGCAACGCGGATGACGGGGACGCCGCTTCCGGCGTGGTGGAGGCGGTGACACGCGCGCGCCAGGCGCACCCCGACGTACCACTGCAGACCGAGGCGACCCACCAGGCCGCGGCCCAGGCGCTCGTCGACGCGTCCGCTGATGCGGCGCTGGTCGTCGTCGGCTCGCGCGGCCTGCGGCCCTATGAGGGGAGGCAGCTCGGCTCGGTCAGCCACGAGGTGCTCGGCCGTGCCGGCTGCTCGGTCGCGGTCGTCCGCTGAGCCGTCACCGCACGGCTCGCTGACGTCCCCAGGGTCTGAGGCGGTACCTTCTGGGTGTGACCGACGGGGGTCCGAGCCACCACGACGGCCCGCATCCAGGACTCGACCAGCTCCTCGAGCAGCTGGTCGAGCGTGCCCACGACGTCCGCGAGGTCCAGGAGCGTCTCGGGGGTCTGCTCACCGCCAACCGCGCGATCGTCAGCGATCTCGACCTCACCACGGTGCTGCGCCGCATCATCGAGGCCGCGGTGGGCCTGGTGCATGCCGAGTACGGCGCACTCGGGGTCATCGCGCCGGGAGGCAGCGGCCTCGAGCAGTTCATCCACGTCGGCATGGACGAGGCGACCGTCGAGACCATCGGCCGGCTCCCCGAGGGCAAGGGCCTGCTGGGGCTGCTGATCGAGCAGCCGCACGCCGTCCGGCTCCCCGACCTCTCCCGCCATGAACGCTCGGTCGGCTTCCCGGCGGGACACCCGCCCATGCAGGCGTTCCTGGGGGTTCCGATCCGCGTCCGGAACGAGGTCTTCGGCAACCTCTACCTGACCCGCAACGACGGGGAGAGCTTCTCCGAGCAGGACGAGGAGGTCGTCCAGGCGCTCGCTGCCAATGCCGGGGTGGCGATCGAGAACGCCCGGCTCTTCGCCGACTCCCAGCACCGGCAGGACTGGCTCGCGGAGTCCGCCGATGTGACGAGTCGCGTCCTCGCCGGCGACGAGGGCTCGCTGCAGATGATTGCGCGAAGCGTGCTGTCGCTCGCGGACGCGGACCTGACGACCCTGGTGCTCCCCGAGGCCGGAGACCTCCTGGTCGCGGTCGCCGAGGGGCGTGGGGCGGACCAGCTGGGAGGGTCCCACTATCCGCGTGAGGGCACGCTCAGCGACCAGGTGATGGCCACCGGCCAACCGGTTCGGCTCAGCAGCGCGCACGAGGCGGCTCGAGAGGGCGGCGGCACCATCTACGTGGCGGAGAGGTTCCAGGTCGGCCCCGTGATGGTGCTGCCGTTGATGGGTCGCGCGGACGTGCGGGGCACGTTGGTGGTGTGCCGCCAACCCGGCCGGCGGCCGTTCTCGCAGGTCGACATGGAGATGGCGACGTCGTTCGCCAGCCACGCGTCGACGGCGCTCGAGCTGGCCGAGGCGCGCCGTGACCAGCAGCGTGTGCTGCTGCTCGAGGACCGCGCCCGGATCGCCCGCGACCTCCACGACCACGTGATCCAGCAGCTCTTCGCGGCCGGCTTGATGGTGCAGGCGACCGCGGCGCACCTCGAGGCCGATCGCGACGTGGCGGCGCTGTCGGACGTCGTCACCTCGTTGGACGAGGCGATCAAGCAGATCCGGATCTCCATCTTCCAGCTGCAGCCCTCGTCGACCACCGGCCTGCGCTCCGCGGTCCTGGAGGTGGTCGGTGAGGTGCGCCCGGCGCTCGGGCTGGACCCACGACTCGACCTCGACGGACCGCTCGACTCGCTGAGCACCGACGACCTGGTCCGCGATGTCACGGCCGTGGTGCGGGAGGCACTGACCAACGTCGCCAAGCATGCGAACGCCACGGCTGCGCACCTCAGCATCCAGGCGACGACATCGCAGCTCACGGTCACGGTCAGCGACGACGGCGCCGGCATGTGCGACGCGTCGCGACGCAGCGGCCTGGACAACATGCGTCGTCGGGCCGAGGACCGCCACGGCTCGATGGTGGTCGCGGAGGTGCCGGACCTCGGCGGGACGACCCTGGTCTGGACCGTGCCGATCGGCTGAGCACGGCGACGGGTCAGACCCTCAGCCCGGTGCGCCTCCGCGCGGACCAGCGCCAGGTCTCGTCGACACCCCAGACGACGAACGGCATCGGCACCAGGGCGAGGAGCTGCCACGGCTCGGGGACCGCCGTTCCGAAGACGGGACGCAGCACCGGCAGGGCCACCAGCAACGCCGCGAACACGATCTCGAACCCAATGCCCCACAGCAGCAGGGGGTTGGTGAACAGCCCGATCCGGCGCAAGGACGCGTACTGGGTGCGGGAGGCGACCGCCGTACCGATCTGGCAGGCGACGATGCCGAGGAAGGTCATCGTCGTGGCCTGCTGCCACACGTGGTGCAGCGGGCCCGTGGTCACGTCGTCGCCGAGGTGCCAGCCGTTGGTCACCAGGCTCGCCCAGAACAGCCCGAGGACCAGCACGGCGGAGGTGGCACCGAGGATTCCCCAGGCGCGGTACAGCATCTGGCCGTCGATCACGCTCTGCCCACGGGTACGGGGCGGCCGCTCCATGAGTCCGGGCTCGGCCGGTTCGCGGCCGAGGGCCAGCGCGGGCAGCGTCTCGGTGCCGAGGTCGATGGCGAGGATCTGCATCACCGTCAGGGGGAGCGGGATGCGCCCCCCGGACAGTGCATAGATCAGGAACGGCACCACCTCGGGAGTCGCGTGGGCGAAGATGTAGACGATGAACTTGCGGACGTTGTCGTAGACCTGCCGCCCGGCCTTCACCGCGGTCACGATGGTGGCGAAGTTGTCGTCGGTGAGCACCATCGTGGCGGCCTCGCGCGCGACGTCGGTCCCGGAGAGGCCCATGGCCACCCCGATGTCGGCGCGCCTCAGGGCCGGGGCGTCGTTGACACCGTCGCCGGTCATCGCCACCACGTGACCCTGGCTGCGCAGGGCGTCGGCGATCCGGAGCTTGGCCTCGGGTGAGCTCCGGGCGAAGATCAGCTCGCGGTGGTCACGGAGCAGCTCCTCGAGCCGCTGCTCGGTCATCTCCTCGAGCTCGGCGCCGGTCACCACCGGGGTGTCGGCGTCGCCGATCCCGACCCGCATCGCGATGCCCCTGGCGGTGAGCCCGTGGTCGCCGGTGACCACGATCAGCCGGATCCCGGCCCGGTGGCAGCTCTCGACGGCCTCCCGCACCTCGGCTCGCGGCGGGTCGACCATGGCCACCAGACCCAGGAACGTGAGCCCGGTCTCGGCCTGCTCGCGGACGTCCGGCACTCGGTCGCCCAGGGGCCGTACGGCGATCCCGAGTACCCGCAACCCGTCCTCGGCCCAGGCATCCACGACGCGGAGGATCTCCGTGCGCCGGACGTGGTCCAGGGGCAGCGGGCCGTCGGCACCCATCACCAGGGTGGACAGGGCGAGGAGCTCTTCCGGGGCGCCCTTGGCGTGCAGGACCACCTGGCCGTCGTCGCGGTCCAGGGTCGACATCCGGCGCAGGGTGGGGTCGAAGTGGAACTGGGTGACCCGCTCGGCCCGGTCCGGGAGCACGACCCCCGCCCGGTGCGCGAGGGCCAGCAGGGCGATCTCGGTGGGGTCTCCGGTCTGGGCATCGGGTGTCCAGGTGGCGTTCGTGCAGGTGCCGGCCACCGCGACGAGCACGCGGGCGCACGGTCCCGGCGCCGCGGCGTCGTCGGGGTCGGTCACCTCCCACACCCCGTCGTCGGTCCAGCAGCGCTGTACCTGCATCCGGTTCCTCGTCAGGGTGCCCGTCTTGTCCGTGCAGATCACGCTCGTCGACCCGAGGGTCTCGACGGCGGAGATGCGCTTGACCAGTGCGCCCTGGCGGGCGAGCACCCGGACGCCGAGAGCCAGGGCCAAGGTGATCGTCGGCAGGAGGCCCTCGGGCACGTTCGCGACGAGGAGGCCGATGGCGAAGACCACGGTGTCGCGGAGCGACAGCCCGGTGACGAGGGTGCCGATCGGGATGAACGCGAGCCCCATCCCGACCGCGACCAGCGCGATCAGCCTGGCGACATGCTTGACCTGGCGCTCCAGCGGGCTGGGGTCGACCTTCACGCGTTGCGAGAGGGCGGCGATCCGGCCGAGCTCCGTGGACATCCCCGTGGCGTGGACCACGGCGAGCGCCTCGCCCTGGGTGCACGTCGTACCGCTGAAGAGGAGGTCGTGGGCGTCGAGCAGCGGGCCATGGGTCGCCCGGGGCTCCGGCGTACGGAGCACGGGCAGCGACTCGCCGTTCAACATCGAGATGTCCATCTCGACCGAGCCCGAGAGCATCCGGGCGTCTGCGCTGACCCGGTCACCCTCGCAGACCACGATCACGTCGCCCGGCACCAGGTCGCGGGCCAGGACCTCACTCCGCGTGCCGTCACGGACGACCTGGGCCCTGGGCGGGAGATACGCCGACAATGCCTCGACCGCGCGCTCGGCGTGCCGCTCCTGCACCAGGGCGAACCAGGCGTTGACCAGGATCACGACCACGATCGCGACGGCGAGAGGCCCACTCCCGGTCGCCGCCGACATCGCGGCGGCGACCCAGAGCAGCAGGGCCAGCGGGTGGAGCATCTGCCCGGCGACCTGGGCGGGCCAGGTGCGCGCCTCGTGCCTGGTCAGCTCGTTGGGGCCGGTGATCTCCAGCCGCCGTGCCGCCTCGCGGTCGGTCAGCCCGGCCTCGCGGGTGCGCAGGTCGCGCAGCAGTCGGCTCAGACCCTCCTGAGGGTCGACCTCTCGGTCGACCCGGGGGCTCGGATCCGTGCGCACGGCCATCGCAGCTCCTCGTGGCCAGGTGCCGGCCGGGGCCGGCACGCCCTCACCCTCGACGGTAGGGGTGGCCCCTGGACCCGGGTGAGTGCCGATGGTCCGCTCGGGCGAGGTTGTTCGTCCCCTCCGGGCGATGGGGGACGCGCGGTGGGGGTAGGGGAGCATGAGCCCGTGAGCGAGCAGGTCCATGACATCGGCAGGCGTCGGGCCTGGGTGATCTGGCTCGTCTCGCTGTCGGTCTACCTGCTGGCGGTGTTCAACCGCAGCTCGCTCGGGGTGGCCGGGCTTCTGGCACAGGACCGGTTCGGGATCTCCGCGGCCCAGCTGTCCTTCTTCGTGGTGCTGCAGCTGGTCGTGTACGCCGGCCTGCAGATCCCGATCGGCGTGCTGCTCGATCGGTACGGGTCGCGCGCCCTGCTGCTCTCCGGCCTCGTGCTGATGTCGCTCGGGCAGCTGGTCTTCGCCTACGCCACGTCGTTCCCCGTGGCCGTGCTCGCCCGGGCCGTGCTCGGGGCCGGCGACGCCACGATCTTCGTCAGCGTGATCCGGCTGGTGACCCTGTGGTTCCTGGTCCGCCAGGCGCCGATGGTGACCCAGCTGACCGGTCAGGTGGGCCAGGTCGGTGCGATCATCGCGGCCGCCCCGCTGGCCTACGCGCTGAACCACCTCGGCTGGACGCGTACCTTCGCCCTCGCCTCGACGCTGGGGGTCCTGCTGATGGTGGCCGTGGCGCTGTGCGTCAAGGACTCGCCGTACCGCCGTGAGGGACCGGTCCGGATCAAGATGCGCGCGCTGCGACGGACGCTGAGCCTGGTCTGGGGCCACCCCGGGACCCGGCTCGGGATGTGGTCGCACTTCACGTCACAGTTCTCCGCAACCGTCTTCGCGCTTGCTGTGGGGCTTCCCGTTCCTGGTCAAGGGCGAGGGACTGTCGGAGGGGGCGGCCAGCACCCTGCTGATGGTGATGACCGGCTGGGTCATCGTCAGCGGGCTCGTTCTCGGTCATCTCGTGGCGCGCTATCCCTACTACCGCTCCTGGTTCGTCCTCGTGATCGTGGGGGCGATGGCCGGCGGGTGGGCTGTGGTGCTGGCCCGGTCGACGCCGGCGCCACTGTGGATGCTCGTCGTCCTGGTCTGCCTGATGGCGACCGGCGGGCCGGCCTCGATGGTCGGCTTCGACCTGGCGCGCACCTTCATCCCGAAGGAGGCGTCGGGACGGGCCAACGGGTTCGTCAACGTGGGTGGCTTCTCGGCCAGCCTGCTCACGATGGCGTTCATCGGGATCCTGCTCGACTGGACCAGTGGCGGTGGTGACTCGTCGTCGTACGACCTCGACGACTTCCGGGTCGCGATGTCGGTGCAGTTCCTCTTCTGGGGCTTCGGTGCCTTCATGATCCTGCGCTATCGGCACCGGGCGATCGTGCACCTGCACCGGATGCATCCCGGCGTCGTGGAGTCGATGAAGCGTGGCGAGGCGTTCGCCCACCTCGGCTTCCACGAGCGCGAGGGCGTCTGAACCCGCGGGACGTCATCCGGACCGAGCCGTGGCAGGCACCGTCCGCAGGACGTCCTCGGTGTCAGCCGGCGTCGGCCTCCATCGCAGCGACGTAGTCGCGCTTGATCTGTCGCCAGGCCTCGTCGGTCATCGTGCGGCGCCAGTACGGCGAGCACGAGAGGTCCTGCCGGGTCAGACCCCGATCGTGGAGCAGGTGCTGACGCACGGCGCGGATCTCGTCGGCCTCGCCGTGGACGAAGCCGAAGGGCCGGCCCTCGGCGAAGGTCAGGTCACGCACTGCGTCGACGAGCAGGGTGGCGTCCTCGGGACCACGGCTCCGATGGAGCCAGGCGAGGTCGACGGTGGCCCCGCTCGGCAGGGGTGTCTCGTGCTCGGGGCCGTCGCAGACGATCCGCACGACCGCTGTCGCGTCCGGGCGCAGGGCCTCGAGCGAGGCGGCGATGGCCGGGAGGGCCGACTCGTCGCCGACGAAGAGGTGCCAGTCGACGGCCGGGTCGGGACGGTAGCCGCCGCTCGGGCCGCTGAAGACCAGGACGTCCCCGGGATTCGCCGTGGCCGCCCAGGGACCGGCGACGCCCTCGTCACCGTGCACGACGAAGTCGACGGTGAGCAGGTGGGCGTCGCGGTCCCAGGCGCGCACCGTGTAGCGGCGGCGCGCCGGCTGCTCCTCCTTCGGGTGCGTGTCGCGCAGGGTCTGTGGGTCGAAGACCTCGTCGTACGACGCACCCTCGGGAGGGAAGGCGGCGTTGATGTAGGCGTCGGTCGCGTCGGGCATCACGAGGTGCTCGAGATCCCCTGCGCCGAGGGTCACCCGCACCATCCCGGGCGTCAGCTGCTCCGTCGTCGCGACGCGTCCGTGCACCGAGTGGACCTCCTGGATGGCCGAGGTACCGAGCCTAACCGGCTGGCGGAGACGCGGGTCGACTGCGCTCGGTGACCGTGCCGAGGTGCCGGTCCTGGGTGGGGAGGTCGTTGGTAAAAACTCCGCAAAACCATGCGACAGGTCCGGCCACCCAGCAACCTAGGTCCTGGGGGGTCGTCACCCCCCCAGCGACCCTCCACAGCAACGACAGTCGTGCCTTCAGCTCGACACCCGGTCGGGGGCTACAGCCAGCACCTCGGACCTGGCCTGGAGGAACGCGAGCAATGTTCAAGAGCCGACGTCGCAAGCATCGCGGGGCGCCCGACGCCCGCCACGCCCACGCGCGGGCAGGTTTCACGGCGCTGGCATCCGTCGCGACCGTGACCACCCTCGTGCTGACGGTCGTGGGCGGCCTGCTCGCTCCGAGCGACGCCTCCACCTCCGCCAAGCGCGCCCGGCACCCCATCCGGATCGTGATCGCGACCAAGACGGTGACGGCGACCGCGACCGCCACTGCCACGGTGCCGGGTCCGACGGCGACGGTGACGGTGCCGGGTCCGACGGCGACGGTGACGGTGCCGGGTCCGACCACGACGGTGACGGTGTCGGGTCCGACCTCGGCGCCCACGTCGGGGCCCACCTCGGGGACCACCCCCACGGGGAGCCCGGTCAGCAACCCCGTCACTGCCGTACGTGGGTGCGGCCATCCAGAACAACGGTGACCCCGCCGCGGTCGAGGCCGCGGCCGGTCGGCCCCTCGGGCTGCACCGCACCTACTGGAACTACAACAACATCGCCTCCTCGATCAAGCAGGCCACCGCCGACGCCAAGGCCGGCCGGATCCCGTGGCTGTCCTACAAGCTCTCGGTCTCCTGGGCCGACGCCGCCTCCGGCAAGGCCGACGCCGCCACCAAGGCGCTCGCCACCCAGCTGGCCACCGTCCCCGGCCCGGTCTGGGTCGCGCTGCACCACGAGCCCGAGGGCGACGGGAACCTGCCCGACTGGGTCGCCCTGCAGAAGCGGCTCCTGCCCCTGCTCGCCGCGGCCCCCAACGTGCGCACCAGCATCATCTTGACCGCCTGGGACACCTTCGACTCCAAGAACTCCGCCTACAGCCTCAACGCCCTGTGGCCCGGGAACATGGTCGACATCATGGGCTTCGACGCCTACAACCGCTACGGCGACGCCAACCACCCCGACAAGGGCTGGACCGAGATGAAGCACTTCTACGACCAGATCGCCCCCGCCGCCAAGGCCCGCGGAGTCGACTGGGCCATCGCCGAGACCGGCTACACCGACGCCGCAGCAGCCAAGGACCCCGCCTGGCTCACCCGCGCCTTCGACGACATGGCCAACCGCACCGACCTCCCCGGCATCGGACTGACCTACTTCAACTCCATCGCCAACTCCGTCGGCTCGTGGCCCTTGACCGGGGTCAAGAGCGCCACGTTCGACGCGATCCTCGAACCGCTCCCACCCGGTCTTCGCAGCCGCCGACCGCAGGTGACCCAGCAGTTCGCGGCTCCCGACTCACATCGGCAACCGATCGGGGGCTGTCGCCCTTGCCCGAGCCGGCTCGTCGGGTCGCCGGGTCGGGCTCAGCCGCCCAGGGGCGGTGCGTCGATGGTCAGCTCGCCGGTGTTCAGCGGCGAGTCCTTGCGTGACACCATGTCGAGCCGCTCCTCGGGGCTGAGCGCCTCGAGCAGCGGTGCCACGTCCGTCCCGAAGCCGTCGACCTCGGGGGCACTCGCGACGGGCACGATGGTGTGCACCACGCGATCGTCGTACACGTGGACGACGTTGACGGCCTGGTGTCCGTCGACCGCGGAGATCAGCCGGTCGAGCGGCGCCGTGTCGACGGTGTAGCAGGTGGCGGCCGCGACCGAGACCGGGATGCCGGCGAAGGTCGCGTGCGACGTGAAGTGGTAGTGCCCGCCGAGGATCGCGCGGACGTCGCTGCCGCGCAGCACCGCAGCCAGCCGCTCGGTGTGGAGCAGCTCGATGATCTCGGCCGCCGGGACGAGCGGCGACGGGATCGGTGGGTGGTGGAGTGCGAGGACCGTGCCGTGCTCGGCCGGAGCGGCGAGCACGTCGGCCAGCCACCCGAGCTGGTCGTCGGTGAGCTCGCCGTGGTGCCAGCCCGGCACGGTCGTGTCGAGGCTGACGAGGCGCAGCCCGGCGACGTCGTACACCCGGTCCTGGGTCTCCTCGGACTCCTCGCCGAACAGCTCTCGCGAGAACGCCGGCCGCTCGTCGTGGTTGCCCATGCACCACACCACCTCGGCGCCGATCCGCTCGGCGTACGGCGCGACCAGGTCGCGGAGCGCGCGGTAGGCCTCCGGCTCGCCGCGGTCGGCGAGATCGCCGGTGAACACCAGCGCGTGCGGCGGTGGGTCGATGCGGGTCAGCCGCTCGAGCGCCGGGAGGAAGCGCGCGACGGTGTCGATGGCGCCGTACTGCCGGGCATCGCCGGCGAGGAGGTGGGTGTCGCTCACGTGGGCGATCACGTGCGTGGGCGGGGCGAGCTGGCCGTACTGGATCACGCGCCGAGCGTACGGGGACCGACGTCGGACGTAGGGCACGATGGTCGGGAGCGGACCCGGGAGGCCCCATGAACAAGGCAGTGCTGAACTCCATGACCGACGCCGAGCGGCGTCTGGTCGCCGAGACCGAGCCGGCCGCGCTGGCCACGCTCGACGAGGACGAGCTGCTCGAGCTCCACGCGCGCGTCAGGCGTGCTCGGGGAAAGTATGTGAAGAACTACCGCCGCTCGGCCGGCACCCGAGTCGGGGCGCGGTCCTCACGTGGCACGGCGTACGCCGAGAACCAGCGCCAGCGCGACAAGGCGGAGGTGTTCGAGCTGAGCCTGGCACGTGTCAGCCGAGTGGTCGGGAAGGTCGCGGCGCAGGCGGCTGCGGAGCTCAAGGCCGAGCGGCTGGCCGCGGCCCGAGGAGACACGCCACCCGCGCCGAGGCGCTCCTCGGCGGGGGCGACCGCCACGCCGTCGACCAGGCGTGCCGCCACCAAGACGACCGGCGGCGTGAAGAAGGACGCGTCGAGCCGGGCCCAGGGTGCGCGACGGCAGGCGAAACGGGACGCTCGCTGACCACCCTCGTGTCGATGAGGGCACCGTGTCGGCCATAGCCTGCGCACGGGCGTGGTCGGGCAGCCCTGGTTCCGGTCGAGCACGTCAGGAGTGCAGATGGGCGTCACGCGCGCGACACGAGCAGGGTGCGTCCTCGCCGTGCTCGCGGTGGGACTGCTCGTCGGGGCCTGCGGCGGTGGCTCGAGCAGCGCGCCCGACGGGACAGCGGCGCCGGGGTCCGCGGTGACCTCGGCCGACCTCGACGGGAACACGTTCGAGTCGACCAGCGTCGAGGGACACGACCTGGTGGCCGGCACCACGGTCCGGCTCACCTTCGAGCACGGCTCGATGTCGGCGAACGCCGGGTGCAACACCATGAGCGGGACCTACGACGTCACCGACGGACGGCTGACGTGGGCCGGTCACCCGATGAGCACCATGATGGGCTGCCCCGAGGACCTGATGGCCCAGGACACCTGGCTCAGCGACCTGCTGGTGCGGGGCGTCGACGCGACGCTCGTCGGCGACGACCTCACGCTGGTCTCGGGCAACACCACCCTCGAGCTCCGGCGCGAGACCGCCGAGCCCGCCGCAGCACTGCTGGGCACGACGTGGACCGTCACCGAGATCATCACCGGCAAGAGCGTGGCGGCGGTGCCGTCCGGCGCCGAGGCCCCGACGCTCGACATCGGCTCAGACGGGGAGGTCCGGCTCTTCACCGGCTGCAACCGGGGTCGGACGACAGTCACGACCGACGGCGACGCCGCCGAGTTCGCCCCGGCCGGGATCACGCGGATGGCCTGCCCGCCCCCCGCCGACCAGGTCGAGCAGTCCGTGCTGATGGCACTCGACGGGAAGGTCGCCGTCACGGTCGACGGGACGACCGCCACGCTCACGAACGGTCGCCACGGGCTCGTCCTGCAGGCCCGCTGACCCGTGCGCGAGCGGCGCTGCCCGAGCGCTTCGGGTCCGCCGGTCGGCTGCGTGCCGGGGTCCGCACCCTGGGCCTCGGTGTGCCCGCGTCCGAGATCGTCCAAGCTCGTGAGATCGCCGTGGTCGGCTCACCCACGGGGGTGAGGCCGGTACTAGGGTTTCCCGGGTCCCTCCCGATGTGGGGAGCCCGTTCAGGAGGCCACATGCCCAGCCATCCCGCGCGCGCCGACTTCGACCCCATCCCTTCGGTCCGCAGACCCGCCACCGTCACCGTCGTCTCCGAGCTTCCCTCCGTGGCCGAGGCCGCGGCCCTGGCCGTCCCGGTGTCGGCCGGCGGCGAGCCGCCGGCCGACCTGGGCGTCGACGCGGCGCACCTGGCGGTCGCCGGCTTCACGGGTGCCGCCGCTCAGACGCTGGTCGTCCCGGGCGACGACGGGAGAGCCCTGGTCGCATTGGGTATCGGCGACGGTGCGCAGGTCGGCCTGACCCTGGTCCGCGACCTGGCGGCCGGGTTCGCCCGCGCGGTTCCGCAGCACCTGACCCTCGCCGTCGAGCTGCCGGAGGGCCGTACGGCGCTCTCGGCCGGTGCGTTCGCCCAGGCGGTCGTCGAGGGAGTGCTGCTCGCCCGCTGGCGGTTCTTCGTGGGTCGCGGCGGCGACGAGCCGACCCTGACCGCCCTCACGATCGTGGCCCCCGAAGCCGTGGCCGACGAGGCGCGGGCCGGTGCCGCGCGCGGCCAGGTGATCGCCCGGGCGGCCGCGATCAGTCGCGATCTGTCCAACTGCCCGGCGACCACCCTGACCGCCGCGCGGATGGCGGAGGTGGCGGTCGAGATCGGTCCAGAGGCCGGCCTGGAGATCGAGGTCTTCGGCGAGGAGCAGCTGATCGAGATGGGCTGCGGGGGCATCCTCGGGGTCAACCTCGGCAGCACCGACGAGCCCCGCCTGATCAAGATGACCTATCGCCCCCCTGATGGCACGGCCTCGACGGGTCACCTCGGCCTCGTCGGCAAGGGGATCATGTACGACTCCGGCGGCATCAGCCTGAAGCCGAGCGACGAGTCGCACGCCCAGATGAAGAACGACATGACCGGTGCGGCGGCGATCCTCGGCGCGATGACCGCGCTCCGGTCACTCGGCTGCGCGGCCGCGGTCACGGCGTACCTCTGCTGCACCGACAACATGCCGTCGGGCTCGGCGATGAAGCTCGGCGACGTGCTCCGGATGCGGAACGGGACGACGGTCGAGGTGCTCAACACCGATGCCGAGGGCCGCCTGGTGATGGCCGACGGGCTGTGCCTCGCGCTCGAGGACGGCGTCGACGCCGTCGTCGACATCGCCACGTTGACCGGCGCCTGTCTGCGCACCTTCGGTGTCGACATCGCCGGGGTGATGGGCAACGACCGGACGCTCGTCGCGCAGCTGCGTGAGGCGGGCGAGGTCGCCGACGAGCCGGTGTGGGAGCTCCCGCTCCACCGTCCCTACCGGGCGCAGCTCGACTCGCCGATCGCCGACCTCACCAACATGGGCGGGATCAACGCCGGCTCCATCACCGCGGCGCTCTTCCTCGCGGAGTTCGTGGGGGACACGCCCTGGGCCCACGTGGACATCGCCAGCACGGCGCAGCAACCGGCCGTGCGGACCTGGCGGAACAAGGGGGCGAGCGGGTTCGGCGCCAAGCTGTTGATCGAGCTGGCGACCGGCTTCTCGGCGCCGGAGGGAGCACGAGCATGAGCGAGGCGACGGCGGAGAGCGGGTCCGGCGGCAGCGGCGGCTTCCTCGGCTGGATCGAGCGCGTGGGCAACAAGGTGCCCCACCCCGCGATGATCTTCCTCGGCCTGATCGTCGGCGTGATCCTGCTGTCCGCCGTCATGTCGTGGTTCGGGGTCAGCGTCACGACCGACATCGCCGAGCCCGAGCCGACCTCGGTGTCGCAGACGGACACCGACGCCGGCTCGACGTACCCCTCGATCACCCAGGACCCTCAGGAGCCGGTGCCGGACTACCAGATCCACCGGGAGACCATCGAGGTCAAGAGCCTGCTCAGTGGTGACGGCATCCGGCAGATGTTCACCACGGTCGTCCAGAACTTCAACGACTTCGGTGTGGTCGCGGTGATCCTCGTCGCGATGATCGGCGTGGGCGTCGCCGAGGAGGCCGGCCTGATCGCGGCGCTGATCCGCAAGATGGTGCAGGTCGCGCCGGCCAGCGCGATCACCTTCATCATCGTGCTGCTGGGCGGCATCTCCAGCGTCGCCTCCGACGCCGGCTACCTCGTCTTGATCCCGCTGGGAGCGGCTGCCTTCGTCAGCCTCGGGCGACACCCACTCGCGGGCATCGCAGCGGCGTACGCCGGTGTCAGCGCCGCGTTCTTCGTCAACATCCTGATCACCCCTGCCGACGGCATCATCACCGAGGTCACCAACGAGATCCTCGGCGGCGTCGCACCCAGCTCGGGCACCCTCAACGTGACCCAGAACTTCTACTTCTCGATCGCGTCGACGTTCTTCTGCGCGATCGTGATGACGGTCCTGACCGAGCGCTACGTCGAGCCGCGGCTCGGCGCGTGGGATCCCGCGGAGCGGCCACCCGACGCCCCGGTCGACCACGTGCCGAGCGGCGACGAGCTGTCGCACGAGTCACGCGGCCTGCGGCTGGCCGGGATCTACACCCTGGTGGCCGCGGTCGTCGTCGGGCTGCTGACCTTCCTGCCGGACGCCCCGCTGCGCAACCCCGACACCGGAGAGATCTTCGGCAACTCACCGTTCATGAGCAGCCTGCTCTTCATCATCTCGATGCTGTTCTTGGCCGCGGGCCTCGGCTACGGCCGGGGGGCGAACAGCCTGGTCGGCAGCACGAACGTCATCAACGCGATCACCAAGACCTTCAACGGGCTCGGCGGGCTGATCTTCCTGATGCTGCTGATCGCGCAGTTCATCTCGTTCTTCAACTACTCCAACATCTCCGCGATCCTGGCCACGAAGCTGGCCGACGCGCTCGGCAATGCGAACATCGGCGCCCTGGCGCTGCTGGTCGGGTTCATCCTGCTGGTCTTCGTGATCGACATCATCATGCCGGGCGTGATCCCCAAGTGGGCGATCATCGCGCCGATCTTCATCCCGCTGTTCTACAACCTCGGGATCGCGCCGCAGACCGTGATCGCGGCCTACCGGGTCGGTGACGGACCGGTGAACGTGATCACGCCGCTGATGGTCTACCTGCCGTTCATCATCCTGGTGTGCCAGCGTTACCGGGCTCACGCCGGTATGGGCACGGTGGTCTCGATGATGCTGCCCTACACCGTCGTCGTCCTGGTGGCATGGACCGTGTTCTTCGTCGCCTGGTACCTCGTCGGCATCCCGTGGGGGCCGGGCGCGCCCGTCCATCTGTAGGGCCGGGACACAGTGGATGGATGACTCCACCAAGGCGCTGCTGGTCCTCGGCGTCGTCGTCGCGCTGTTCATCTGGAACCGCCTGCCCATCGGTGTCGTCGCGATCGGTGCCGCACTGGGGCTCTGGGCGACCGGGCTGGTCACCACCCAGGAGGCCGTGGCCGGCTTCGGCGACCCGGTGGTCGTCTTCATCGCCACCTTGTTCGTGGTCAGCGAGGGGATCGACTCGACCGGGGTGACCACATGGGCAGGTCGCCGGCTCCTCGACCGCGCCGGCACGGGGCACGCCCGGGTCCTGGTCGCCGTCTGCGTGCTGTCCGCGCTGCTCACCTCTCTGATCACCCTGAACGGGGCGATCGCCGCCCTCCTCCCGCTGGTGGTGCTGTTGGCCCAGCGGATCGGGCGGTCGCCGTCGCAGCTGCTGATGCCGGTCGCGTTCGCCGGCAGTGCCGGCGGCCTGCTGATGCTGATGAGCAGTCCGGTCAACGTGATCATCTCCGAGGCGTCCGACGAGGCCGGGGCCGGGACCTTCCCCTTCTTCTCCTTCGCCCTGGTCGGGATCCCGCTGCTGATCGGGCACCGTCGCGCTCTGCCTGGTCCTCGGGCCCCGGCTGCTGCCCGCGCGGGTTCCCGAGCACACCCCGCCGGATCTCGGCGGGCACGGCGAGACCCTCGAGGCGCAGTACGACCTGCGTGACGGCTTCTACCGGCTCCGGGTGCGGTCGGGGTCGGGGCTGATCGGTACGCCGCGCAGCCGGGTGGAGGACCCGGACCAGCCGGGGGTGCGGGTGAGGGCCGTCGAGTCGGCCACCGGAGAGCCGGTCCTCGACCATCTCCACGACGACGACGTCATCGTGGTGACCGGGCCGCCCCAGGAGGTCACCCAGTTCGCCCTCGACCATCGGCTCGCCGTCGGCATGGCCGGGTCGACCGACACCCGCGACCTGCTCACGCGCGAGGCCGGGGTCGCCGAGGTCGTCGTACCGCCGCGGTCGAGGCTGGTGGGGGAACGGGTCTATCCCGGCATGCGGCGCCGGAACGACCTGGTCATCCTGGCCGTGCAGCGGCTCGGCCGCGACCGGGGCGACGGGCCGATGGAGCTCGCCGAGGGCGACGCGCTCCTGGTCCACGGCCGCTGGTCGGCCCTCGACCAGCTGAACCGCGACCGCGACGTGCTCCTGGTGGACTCGCCCGACGTCGTCCGACGCCAGGCGGTTCCGTGGGGCGCCAAGGCCACGCGGGCTGTCTTCGTCCTCGGTGCCCTCGTCGTGATGCTGGCCTCCGGCCACGTGCCGCCCGCGATCGCCGGGCTGACCGCGGCCTGCGCGATGGTGCTCGCCCAGGTGGTCACCCCGGCGCAGGCCTACCGGTGCGTCTCGTGGGAGACCGTCGTCCTCGTCGGCGCACTGATCCCGCTGTCGACGGCGATCGAGAGCAGCGGAGCCGCCGACCGCATCTCGTCGGTGCTGATCGACGCCGTCGGCGGCGGCAGCCCGATCCTGCTGCTGGCGGCCATCTTCGTCCTCACCGGTGTGCTCGGCCAGGTGGTGAGCAACACCGCCACGGTGCTGGTCGTGACGCCGATCGCGATCGCGGCCGCGCACGCGACCGGAACCTCGGTGAAGCCGGTCCTGATGGTCGTCGCGATCGCGGGGTGCGCCGCACTGCTGACGCCGATCTCGACGCCCGGCAACATGATGATCATGAGCCCGGGTGGCTACCGGTTCGGTGACTACTGGAAGCTCGGGCTGCCGATCATGGGGTGGTGGTTCGCGGTCGCACTGCTGGTCGTCCCGCTGGTCTGGCACACCTGAGAGTCGCTCGCGGGCTCGCTGCTGCCCGTCCGTTCCGGCTACACCGGATCGGAGCGCCCTCGCTCGACCGACCGGCGCCACAGGCCCACCGCACCGACGCCCATCAGCACGGGCACGCCGACTGTGAAGACCCGCCACACCACGAGGGCGGCGACGGCGGCGGGCTCGATCTCGGCGCCGCCCGCCTCGACGAGCGCGGCCAGGATCAGGGCGTCGACGACACCGATGCCCGAGAAGGGGAAGAGCGTGAGGGGGTAGGCGAAGAGATACGCGATGGCGACATCGGCGAGGTCGACGTCCGCAGGGTAGATGCCGACGAAGCGCAGGCACAGCAGCAGGACCAGCACATCGGCGGCGAGCATCCCGGAGAGCGCGATCAGGGACCGTGGAAACCCGTGCTGGAAGGTGGCCGAGATGTCGGAGCGGAAGGTCAGGCACGCCTCTGCCCAGGCATCGGGGTCCACGGTGCGCCGGACGCGGCGTACCAGTCGCCCCGCACGGGCGCCGACGGTGCGGGCCAGAGCCTCGCTACGCAGAACCAGCCGGATCCCGACCACGATCGTCACCGCGACCGCGATGCTGGCCAGCTCGAGCCACCTCAGGCCGGGTGACTGCGCGGTGGCCAGCAGCAGCACGAACCCGAGAGCCGGGGCGGAGAAGCGCACGATGTAGAACGTCAGGGTGTTCATCACCGTGCCGGCGAGTCCCTTCGCCGCAGAGACCCCCCAGGAGGTGAACATCGCGACGCGCAGGGCAAGGTCGCTGGGTGGCGGCGCGACCACCGACATCAAGATCGCGCCGAGGTCGTTGATGGTCGCGCGGTACGCCGAGACGCCGCGGATGTAGAGCGACAGCGGGAGGGCGTTGAGGACCTGGCGGACGACGACGACCGCGAGCAGCACCAGGGGTTGCCACCAGGTGAGCAGGGTGAGCGCGTCCCAGACCGCCGACCAGTCGATGCGACCCACCAGCCGGACGACGACGACCGTGGCCAGCAGGGCGACGGCCAGGAGCACGACGCGGATGACCCAGGCCGGCCGGTCGCTGTGAGACCGGGCGTGCTCGAGGTCCGTGGCGCCGAGGCCCTCGTCGCTCACCACTCGCGCACTATCGCACAGTCAGCCGCCTCGATCCGACTCGTCCTCCGGGTCCTGGAAGGACAGCCCGACGCGGGTGAGCAGACGGGCGCGACGGACCCAGAACAGGACCCGGACGCACGCCAGGCCGAGCACCAGGGCGAGGATCCCGACGACCGACTCCCCGCCGTGGTCCCCGGTGGCGCCGAGCCAGAGGAGGAACCCGCCGACGGGCACCAGGACGCACCCGGCGACGGCGACGACCGCGAGGACCGCCGTGCGCCGGGTGGTCACGGCGGGCTCACGGCCGCGCCGGCTCGATCCTGCCGGTGACCTCGCCCAGCGTGATCCGCCCGCCGCCGGTGCCGGGCGCGGCGTACCGCAGCGTGACCTCGTCGCCGTCCTCGAGGAAGGTGTGGCCGTCGCCGAACGGCTCCTTGCCTCCCCACGAGAGCTCCAGGAACGAGCCGCGGGTGTCGGGCTCCGGCCCGCTGATGGTGCCGGAGGCGAAGAGGTCGCCGGGTCGGGTGGACGCGCCGTTGACGGTGAGGTGGGCCAGCATCTGGGCCGGTGACCAGTACATGGTGCGGTACGGCGGCCTGCTCACCACTGTGCCGTTGAGTACCACCTCCACGTCGAGGTCGAGCCCCCGCGGCTCGTCGTGGTCGGTCGAGCCCGTCGAGACCAGGTAGTCGAGCGGCGTCGGGTCCTGGCCGGGCAGGGCGCACCAGGCAGCGTCGAGCGCGGCGAGGGGCGTGACCCAGGCGCTGACCGAGGTCGCGAACGACTTGCCGAGGAAGGGGCCGAGCGGCACGTACTCCCAGGCCTGGATGTCGCGGGCCGACCAGTCGTTGAGGCCGACGACACCGAACACGTGGTCGGCCAGCTCCCCGACGCCGATCCGGCTGCCCCTCTGGGAACCCGCACCGACCACGAACCCCAGCTCGGCCTCGATGTCGAGGCGTCGGCTCGGCCCGTACTCGGGGCGCGGACCGTGACCCTCGCCGGTCGAACCTGGCGGTATCCGCTGCCCGCACGGTCGCACGACCGGCGTACCGCTGACGACGACTGTGCCGGCGCGGCCGTGGTAGCCGACCGGCAGATGACGCCAGTTCGGCAGCAGCGGCTCCTGGTCCGGCCGGAAGATCCGCCCCACGTTGGAGGCGTGGTCGAGCGACGCGTAGAAGTCGACGTAGTCGCCGACCACGATCGGCAGGCTCAGCGTGGCCTCGGCGAGCGGAGTCGCCGGGAGACCGTCGGCCGCCGCCAACGCGGTGATCTCGGCGCGGGTATCGGCCCAGACCGCCGGGCCGAGGGCCATGAAGTCGTTGAGCGTCGGTCGGTCCAGCTCGGGCCGGACGGTGGCGACGTCGAGCACGTCGTCGCCCAGCCGGACGCCGACGCGCGGAGCGCCCGCGCCGACGGCGTACACGCCGTACGGCAGGTGGTCGAGGCCGAAGCCGTCACCGGACTCACTCATCGGGTCGCTCCAGCAACCCCAGCCCGACCAGCTCTTCGAGCGGATCGATGACGCTGCACGAGCCGTACGACGTGAACCAGCGCCGTGCGCCGGCCAGGTCGCTCGTGCGGGCGAGGGCGACCAGGTCGTTGGCGTAGTGGTCGTCGAGCACCTCGGCCACCTCGGAGACGGTGCCGCCGTCGAACGCGCGCCGGGTCGCGAGCAGCATGTTGAGGAAGCCGTGGTGCTCGAAGCCGGTGTCGTGGTCGCGATGACGCACCGCGTGGTGGAGTCCGGCCGTGCACTTGTACGGAGTCTCGCGGTCGAGGGCTGCGTCGATCCAGGCGGCGACGGTGGCGGCGTCGGGGAAGAGGTGTGCCTCCAGTCCGCCGGTCCGGAACTTCAAGTGAGATTCAGCTCCCGCCACGGCGTCCGCGGCCGCGAGCCAGTCGGGGGTGGTCGATGTCTGCGGCAGCTCGACGTACACCTGGGTGTCGGAGAGGCCGCCCTCGGCGCGTGCCGCGTCGACGGCGGCGTGGATGCGCCGGACATTGCCGGTCAGGTCGTCGAGGTCGCGGACGGCCGACTCGATCGCGACCAGACGATGGCCGCGCACGGTGGCCAGTGCGGCGATCACCCGCGACCGCGCCGGCTCCGCCTGTGAGCACCACGGAGACCGGCACCTCGACCGGCACGTCCGCGAGCTGGGTGTCCTTGACGACGAGCGGGCCGACCAGGTCGGCGTACCACTCCCCGCGCCGCGCGTCGTACGCCGCGACGGCGTCGGGCAGGTCGGCGTCACCCGGAGGGAAGACGGCGGCATCGTCGACGAGGCCGGCCCAGGCGGCAGGAACGGTGGTCACGGAGCCAGCCAACCACGTCGGCCCGGCTGGCTCTACACGAGCCGGGCGCGACCCCGCTTGCCCAGCTGGTCGGCGATGATCGCGCGCTGCACCTCGCTCGCGCCCTCCCAGATCCGCTCCACGCGGAGCTCGCGGAAGAAGCGCTCGGCGACGTTCTCGCGCATGTAGCCGCGACCGCCGAAGACCTGCACCGCGCGGTCGGCGACGCGGCCGGCCATCTCGCTGGTGTAGAGCTTGACCATCGAGCACTGGGCGTGGGCGACCTTGAGGTCGGCGCCGGCGTCGAGCGAGCGGGCCACCTCGTAGACCATCGTGCGGGCCGCGAACAGCTCGGTCAGGCTGTCGGCGAGCATGCCCTGCACGAGCTGCTTGTCGGCCAGCCGTTCGTCGCCGATCCGACGCTTGGCGGCGAACGCGGACATCTCGTCGACCAGCCGCTCGGCGGCCCCGAGGCAGCGGGCGCCGATCATCAGCCGCTCGAAGCGGAACCACTCGTAGACGAAGGACATCCCCGCGTCCTCAGATCCGATCAGCTGGCTGGCCGGGACGCGCACGTCCTCGAACGCCACGATCGGGTGGTGGTGGGCGATGGTGTGCGTGTACGCCGGAGTGCGGACCACGCGGATGCCCGGGGTGTCCTTGTCGGCGACGAACAGGGCCTGTTCGCCCGCGTGCTGCCCCTCGGTCAGCACGGCCTGGAAGAACACGTAGTCGGCCTTGTTGTAGGACGTCACGTGCCACTTCACGCCGTTGAGGACGTAGTCGTCGCCGTCGCGGGTGGCCGTGGCCGCGAGGTCGGAGACGTCCGAGCCGGCGTACTCCTCGGTGATCGCGTAGCACTCCTCGCGGCGGCCCTGGATGGTCGGGATCAGATAGGTCTCACGCTGGTGGTCGTTGGCGACCGCGGGCCACCAGCCGGGCGGCGTGGTCAGGCACCACGCCAGGGCGTTGGTGACCCGGCCACCCTGCTCCTGCACCAGGACCTGCTGGAGTGCGCTGCAGCCGCGTCCGCCGAGTTCGGTCGGGATGTTGGTGGCGGTCAGACCGAGCTCGACCGCACGGGCCTCGAGCCGGTGGGCGACGTCCGCGGGCAGCTCGCCCTCGTGCTCCTCGGCGTACGCCTCGTGGGGGATCAGCTCGTCGGCGAATCCCCGTGCGCGGGCCTGGAGCTCGAGGTCGTCGGGCGTGAGTCCGTACACATCGTTCCTTTGCTGGCCGAGCGGGGAGGGACGTCTCTTTCGAGCCTGCGGAGACTCGTTGACTGACTGTTCAGTCTATGCCACGCTCGCAGTCATGACCACTGTGCCGCGCAGTGCCGCTGCGGTCGTCGTCGGCGGCGGGACGATCGGGGCCTGGACCGCGTGGTTCCTGCAGCGCTCCGGGGTCGGAGACGTGGTCCTGCTGGAGCGCGACACGCTGGGCCAGGGAGCCAGCGCACGCGCGGCCGGCATGGTCCGGGCCCAGGGCGGCACCGAGGCGGCGGTCCGGCTCGGGATGTACAGCCGCTCGTTCTACCTCGGTCAGCACGACCTGCTCGGCATCGACTCCGGCTTCGTCGAGCAGGGCTACTTCATGCCCTGCTTCACCGAGGCGGAGGTCGCGCAGGCGCAGGTGCGGATCGCGATGCAGCAGTCGGTCGGCCTCGACGTGCGCTGGGTCGAGAGAGACGAGGTCGACGCGATGAACCCCGCGATGGCGCCCGGGCAGACCCTCGGCGCGTCGTACGCCGCGGAGGACGGGTACCTCGAGCCGCCGCGCAACGTGCTGGCCTACACCGCGGCACTCTTCACGTCGGGTGTCCTCGTGTGCGAGCGGACCGCGTTCACCGGGCTGATCGTCGAGGGTGGCCGGGTGACCGGCGTCCAGACGTCCGCCGGCGACATCGCGACGGACCGGGTGGTGCTGACCGGAGGGCCGAGCCTGGCTGCCGTCGGCGCCGCCGCGGGCGTCCGGATCCCCTCGGGCGGCGCCCGCCACCAGGTCGTGGTCACCGAGAGCCACCCCGACTTCGCGCCCGAGCGGCTGCCGATGGTCTTCGACGTGGCGTCGGGGATCTACTGGCGGCCGTGCGAGGGCGGTGTGATGTGGGGGATGAGCAACCCCGAGGAGCAGCCCGGCGAGGCGACGGAGTTCGACCATGCCTACTACGCGCGGATGAGCGAGCGGATGGCGCGGCTGGTGCCGACCACGGCGAAGGTGGGCCTGCGCAAGACCTGGGCCGCCACGATCGACTTCACCCCCGACCACCTGCCGATCCTCGGCCCGGTGGTCACCCCCGACGGGGTGCTCGCCGGAACGACGATCGCTGCCGCCGGCGGACACGGGATGATGTGGGGGCCGGGGGTCGCCCGCGCCGCCGCCGACCTCGCTCTGGAGGGCAGCACCGACGTCCTCGACGTCTCCGACCTCGGTCTCGACCGGTTCGACGAGCAGGGTCGCAGCCGCCTCGCCCCCGACCCGATCGCCCTGCCCTTCCCGTCCTTCGCCTGACCCGGCTCTTGTTGACGTGGGTAGACGCCGACCCGGCCCTTGTTGACGTGGGCTGGGCGTTGACCCGGCCCTTGTTGACGTGGCTGGGCGTTGACCCGGCCCTTGTTGACGTGGCTGGGCGCTGACCCGGCCCGCATCGGGTAGCAAGCTCTCGTCGACCGAACGCAGCCAACCCGTGTGAATGTGAAGAAGGGCCGGGTCGGCGTCGTACGCGGTGAAGAAGGGCCGGGTCGGCGTCGTACGCGGTGAAGAAGGGCCGGGTCGGCGTCGTACGCGGTGAAGAAGGGCCGGGTCAGCGGGGGAGGACCAGGGCGTCGACGACGAGGGCGCCGTGACCCGAGGCGCCGTGACCCGAGGCGGCGGGCCCGAGGCGGCGGGGGCGACGAGGACCGGGTTCAGGTCGAGGGCCTCGATCCGGTCGCCGAGCTCGACCGCGAGCTGCCCGAGCGCCACCATCACGTCGACCAGGGCCTCGAGATCGGCCGGCGGTGCTCCGCGGAAGCCGTCCAGCAGTCGTCCGATCCGCAGGCCGCGCACCATGCCGCGGGCCGTCTCGCGGTCCAGCGGAGGGAGCGCCACAGCGCGCTCGGCGACCAGCTCGACGAGCGTTCCGCCGGCAGCCACCACCACCAACGGTCCCAGCAGCGGATCGCGCACGATCCCGAGCGCCACCTCCACCCCGGTGAGCTGGCTCTGCACGAGCACGCGAGGTCCGAGCCGCGCCGCCAGGTCGTCGTACGCCGCCTCGACGGCGTCGCGGTCGCCGAGCCCGAGGCGCACGCCGTCCGCCTCCGTCTTGTGGTGGATCTCCGGCTCGGCGGTCTTGAGCGCCACGGGGAAGCCGGTCGCCTCGGCCTCCGCGACCGCCTCGTCCCGCGTCGTCACCACCGCCGCACGAGCCGATCCGATCGTGTAGTCGGCCAACAGCGCCGACCAGTCCGCCCCCTCGAGATGGCCCCACCGAGCTCGGCGACCCTCGTCGACCACCACCGGCGGTCGAGGCCGCGGGGGCGTCGCCAGCAGGTGCCCGAGAGCACGCAGCCCCGACACCGTCCCCTCCAGGACCGGGATCCCCTGGTTGCGTAGCCGGGCAGCGGCGGACTGGTCGACCGCCGACGGCAGGTTCGTCAGGACGGCGATCGGCTTGTCGGTGCGCGCCAGCAGGCCCCCCAGTGCCCGTGGGAACGAGTCGTCGCCGTCGTACTCCTCGACCAGGTCCACCGCCAGCGCCACCGCCCCCACCTCGGGATCGTCCGCGAGGGCGGCCAGCGAGTCGCCGAAGAGGTCTTCCGTGTCGGCGCCGCTGCCCCAGACGTCGAGAGGGTTGGTCGGCTCCAGGCCCGGGTCGAGCAGCGAGGTCAGCCGCTCGACGGTCGCCGGCGCCAGGTCGGCGAACGGTACGGCGAGCCGCTCGGCCACGTCCGCGACGAGTACCCGCTCGGCCCCGGAGTCGTGCACGGTCGCCAGCCCCCGCCCGCCGGACGGCCGCGGCCGCCGGCCGATCGCGAACGTCTCGAGGCTGTCGGTCAGCTCGCCGAGATCGGCACAACGGTGGACGCCGTACGCCGCGAAGAGCGCCTCCCAGCCGGCGTCGGAGCCCGCGATCGCGCCGGAGTGGGCGTCGACGAGGGCCTGCCCACGCGCCGACGAGCCGACGGTCAGGGCGACCACCGGGATGTCGCGGGCGGCGGCCTCGGCCAGCCCGGCTTGGAGCCCGGCCGCGTCACGCATGGTCTCGAGCACGAGCCCGACCACCCGCGTCTCGGGTAGCGACAGCGCGTAGGCCAGGTGGTCGGCCGTCGTACAGACCAGCTCCTGTCCGGACGACACGATCACGGAGTAGTCGAGCCGACGGTGGGTGCGCAGCATCGCCGAGAACACCGACCCGGAGTGGGTCACCAGCGCGATCGACCCGAGCGGCATCGGCTCCCGCTCGAGGTAGCCGATGGCGCGCACGCCGGAGGTGAGGTCGACGAAGCCCATGCACCCGGCGCCCACGAGCGCCATCTCACCGGCGGCAGCGACCACGTCGTCCTTCACGCCGTACGCCGGTCCGTAGACGACCGCGCCGGCGTCACCGCGAGCGGCGGCGACCTCGAGCGTCGGCACGAGCGCTGTGTCGGGGATCCCGAGCAGCACCAGATCGACCGGCTCGGGCACGTCGGTCAGTGAGGGGAGGCACGGCCGGCCCAGGACCTCACGCCTGGTCGGGTGCACGAGATGGACGCGGGACAGCCCGGGACTCCGCAGCACCTCGGTCGTCACCCGCCAGCCGAACGAGTCGGGCCGGTCGCTGGCGCCGACGACGGCCACCGACCGGGCGCGCATCATCGTCCCCAGGCGGGGCGGAGGAGTGGGCGTCACCGACCCGGACGATCCGACGCCCGGCGTCCGGCCGGGGCCGAGCTCGCCGCCAACACGTGGCCGTGGTGTCCACCGTCGGCCGTGGTCGCGCCGTGGGTTCTCGGTGACAGAGTCATGTCCGCCGTTCGGTGGAAGGTTCCTGACTGACTGTTCAGTCTACGAGGTGGTAGCGTGCGCCGACAAGAAGCGGACGGGAGACAGGGGACCGATGGCCGCGCGCGAGCAGGGTGACGCCGTCGCCGACGTACGCCGTGACCAGATGCTCTCCGCCGCCTCCACGCTGATCGCCGAGCGCGGGTTCAGCGACACCCGGATCGCCGACGTGGCCGAGCGGGTGGGCGCCAGCCCGGCCCTGGTCATCTACTACTTCGGCACCAAGGACACCTTGCTGACCGAGGCCCTGCGCTGGTCCGAGCGGTCGTTCTACGCCGCCACCGAGGAGATGCTGCGATCCACCCCGACGCTGCGCAAGCGGATCCAGATCCTCGTCGAGTGGACGCTGGTCCCCGACAAGCAGACCGAGCTGACCGGTGACTGGGGGCTGTGGTTCGACGTGTGGGCGCAGGCCTTCCGGCACCCCGAGGTGAACAAGGACCGGGCCGAGCTCGACCGCCAGTGGCGCGACCTCATCGCCCGGGTGGTCCAGGCCGGCATCGACGCCGAGGAGATCCAACAGGTCGACGTGGAGACCTTCACGATCATGTGGGGATCCCTGCTCGACGGCCTCGTCGTCCAGGTCGCGCTCGAGGACCCCGTGGTCGACGCCCAGCGCGCCCGTTCGGTCGCTCTCGACGTCGCCTACCGAGAGCTCGGCCTCACCGCCGACCCCGAGCGCCCGCGCCGCTCTCGCTGACCCGACCCGGGGCCCACCGAGCTCTGGTCCCCGGGCGTGGAGGGGTCTAGCGTCGAGACGGACACGAGACCACCTCATCCCGAGATGGCCTGCACGACAGGAGGCCATGCTGTGTTCATCCAGATCATCCAAGGCAGGTGCACCCGGCACGACGAGCTCCGCGCGATGGCGACGCGCTGGCGTGAGGAGCTGAGCGGGGGTGCGGTCGGCTGGCTCGGCGGCACCTACGGCTTCACCGACGACGACATGTTCGTCGGGGTGGTCCGCTTCGAGTCCCGTGAGGCGGCGATGGCGAACTCGGCCCGGCCCGAGCAGGGTGCCTGGGCCGAGCAGATGATGTCGCTGATGGACGGACCCGTGGAGTTCCACGACTGCGACGACGTCACGCTCTTCATGGACGGTGGCTCCGACGACGCCGGCTTCGTCCAGATCATTCGAGGCAAGGTCGACGACCCCAGCCGGATCAAGGCGATGCTCGCCGACACCTCGATGCTCCACGAGATGCGCCCCGAGATCATCGGTGGGACGCTGGCCCTCGAATCCGACGGCACGTTCACCGAGACCGTCGCGTTCCGCGACGAGGACAGCGCTCGTGCGGGCGAGCAGAGGGAGCCGCCTGCCGAGGTCCGCTCGGAGCTCGAGTCGATGATGGCCGGGGCGAGGTTCTACGACCTCCACCACCCCTGGTTCGAGTCGGCCTGAGCGGGCAGACCGGCCCATGAGCTTCGACGTCACCGCCGACGCCTACCAGCGTTTCATGGGCCGGTGGTCCGCACCCCTCGCCGGTGAGTTCCTCCGGAGCGCCGACGCGCGGGTCACCGGGCAGGTGCTGGACGTCGGCTGCGGCCCGGGCGTGCTCACTGCGGTCCTGGTCGACCGTTACGGCGCGCCCGCGGTCGCTGCCATCGACCCCTCGGAGTCGTTCGTCGCGGCCGCGCGGGAGCGGCTGCCCGGAGTGGACGTCCGCCAGGGCACGGCGGAGGCACTCCCGTACGACGACGGGTCCTTCGACGCGGCCCTGGCTCAGCTCGTCGTGCACTTCATGTCCGACCCCGTGGCCGGGCTGCGCGACATGGGCCGGGTGACCAGACCCGGTGGGGTCGTCGCGGCCTGCGTCTGGGACCACGCCGGGGGAGGTTCGCCCCTGTCGTTGGTGTGGTCGGCCGCGAGCGACGTGGACCCTGCGGCGCCGAACGAGGGGAGCCTCCCCGGTACCGAGGAGGGTCAGCTCCCGTCGTACGCGCGAGAGGCGGGGCTGCGAGACATCACGCCGTCGACCCTCGTGGTGCGCCAGCGCTTCGAGTCGTTCGACGAGTGGTGGGCGCCGTACCTGTTCGGGGTGGGCCCGCTGGGTGTCTATCTCGGCTCCCTCCCCGAGGAGCACCTCGCCGCCGTGCGGGACCGTTGCCGAGGCTTGCTGCCCGAGGCCCCGTTCGAGCAGCCCGCGGTCGCGTGGAGCGTGCGGGCGGTGGTCGGCTAGCTCGGCTGCTCCTCGGCTCCGGCTGCGTCAGGGGCTGCGACGGACACCCGCTCGCGGACCGGAGCGCCGTCGGCGCCCAGCACCCGCAGCGCGCGCGGCGAGACGTGCACGCTGACGTCCGCCCCCTGCTCGAGCCACCTCGGCTGCTCGCCGGCGATGTTGGCGACCTCCGCCTCGATCCGCAGGCCGCGGATGTCGAGGTGGACCGCCGTCCGGGCTCCGCGGAAGGTGAGGGTGTCGACCCGGCCCCGCAGGACGTTGGTGGCGTCGTCGGGCGCCGTGTCCTCCGAGACGACGACCCGCTCGGGACGCACCATCACCGAGACGGTGTCGCCCTGCTGCGGACCGCTGGCGTTGACCCGCAGGTCGACCTGGCCGATCCGGCAGCAGATCACGCCCGGGTCGGCCGAGAGCACCTCGCCCTCCCACAGGTTGGTGGTGCCGAGGAACGTCGCGACGTGGATGTTCTGCGGAGCGCTGTAGACCTCGCTCGGCGTCCCGACCTGCATGACCTGGCCGTGGTCGAGCACGGCGAGCCGGTCGCTCATGGTCAGGGCCTCGTCCTGGTCGTGCGTGACGTAGACGAACGTGGTGCCGACGGTCTTCTGCAGGGACCGCAGGTCGAGCTGGAGCTGCTTGCGGAGCTTGGCGTCGAGGGCGCCCATCGGCTCGTCGAGCAGCAGCACGGTCGGCTCGAGCACGAGAGCCCGCGCCAGGGCGACCCGCTGCTGCTGGCCGCCGGAGAGCTGGTGGGGCTTGCGCTTGGACAGGGCGCCCATCTGGACGAGGTCGAGCGCGGCGGCCACGCGGCGCCGTACCTCCTCCTTGGTGGCGCGCTGGTAGCGCAACCCGAAGCCGACGTTCTCGGAGACGTCGAGGAAGGGGAACAGGGCGTAGGACTGGAACACCGTGTTGACCGGGCGCTTGTGCGGCGCGACCTGCGAGAGGTCGACGCCGTCGAGCTCGATCCGCCCTTCGTCGGGCCGCTCGAACCCGGCGATCATCCGCAGGGTCGTGGTCTTGCCGCAGCCGGACGAGCCCAGGAGGGAGAAGAACTCGCCCTCCCCGATCTCGAGGTCGAGGCCGTCGACGGCCACCTCGTCGCCGAAGCGCTTGACCAGTCCCGAGAGGGAGAGGGCGCCGGCCATCAGGCCGGAGTCCCGAGCACGGTGTCGGCCAAGGTGTCGCAGTTGGCCACGAAGCGGTCGACGTCCTGCTCGGTGTGCTGCACCGAGATCAGCCACTGCTCGACCTTGCCCCAGGGCGGGAGGAACGCGCCGCGGTTGTGCTGGACGAGCCAGTGGGCGTGGCCGTAGCGGCCGTCGAGCTCGCGGAAGTCGCGGAAGTTGCGGATCGGGTGCGGGAGGAAGGACACGCAGCCCTTCGCGCCGGCCGTGACCACCCGCCACGGCGCGTCGTGACGGTCGACGACGTCCTGCAGGCCGCCTCGCATCCGGTCACGGAGCGCGTCCAGATGGGCGTACGCCGCGTCGTCGAGCACCTCGGTCAGCATCGCGCGCGCGGCCGCCATGGCCAGCGGGTTGCCGTTGAAGGTGCCGACCTGCTCGTAGTCGCCGCGGGTGATCAGCCCCATCACCTCGTCGGAGCCGCCGATCGCCGCCGTCGACAGGCCGCCGCCCAGCGCCTTCGCGATGCAGATCAGGTCGGGAGTCACGCCGGACAGCCGGGAGACGCCGCCGGGCCCGACCGTGAGTCCGGTCTTCACCTCGTCGAAGGTCAACAGCGCGCCGTGCGCGTGGAGGAGGTCCTTCAGTGCGGCGAGGTAGCCGTCCTCGGGGTGGATGATGCCGGCGTTCATCATGATCGGTTCGACGATCATGCCGGCGATCTGACCGGGATAGCGCTCCAGCGCGGCCTCGACGGCGCCGAGGTTGTTGAACGGGACGATGGTGGTGAGTCCGGTGATGGCGTCGGGGATACCGCTGTTGTCGGTGATCCCGATGGGCGCGTCGTCGGGCCCGATGTCCTCACCGGCCTCGGGGAGCAGGGAGACCATCACCGAGTCGTGGTGGCCGTGGTAGCCGCCCTCGACCTTGAGGATCCGGTCGCGTCCGGTGGCTGCGCGCATCAGGTGGACCGCGTCCATGGTCGACTCGGTGCCGGAGTTGCCGAAGCGCCACAACGGCTGACCGAACCGCTCGGACAGGTTGTCGGCGACGACGATGGAGTCCTCGGTCGGCTGAGCGAAGTGAGTGCCGAGGCCGACCCGGGTCCGGACCGCCTCGACGATCGCCGGGTGGGCGTGGCCGGCCAGCGACACGCCGTATCCGCCGTGGAAGTCGGAGTACTCGTTGCCGTCGACGTCGTAGAGCTTGGAGCCGGCGCCGTGGCTGATCCACACGGCGTGCGGCTCGGCGACCTGCCAGCTGGAGGTGGCACCGCCTGCCAGCGCCTGCGCGCGCTCGGACATCTCCCGGCTGCGAGGCTGACGCTCGCGGAACCGCGCCGTCTCGTTGTCGATCAGGGTGTCGATCCGGGTGGACAGCTCGGGGGACTTCTTCGGTCGCGGTCATAGCGCTCCTCGCCGAGGCAGATCGTTGACTGATTGTTCAGTCTATGCGACCGTGTCGCGAAACTCGGCAAGGACCTGATCTTCCAGCCAGGGCGGCTCGATGTCGGCGCACGCACCGGGCCGGACCGCCGCACGGTCGTCCATCGTCGTACCGTCGCTGCGCGCAGGCCTGCGCGCGGCGTCTCAGCGTTCCTGCTACCGCCTGCCGAACGAAGAACGCCACCAGCTACTGGCACGTCCGGATCCCCTCGCCCAGAACCCGGTGCCCTGGCCGATCAGCGAGGAGAACCCGGCATCGAGGCGGGCCAGAAGCCCAAGGCCGGCAGCATGCTGCGCATCTACAACTACGCCGACTACCTGTCGCCGCGGATGATCAAGGACTTCGAGAAGAAGTACGACGTCGACATCAGGCTCTCGACGTTCAACGATGCCGACGAGGCGCTGACGAAGATCGCCTCCAAGGAACCTCAAGTTCGACCTCTACTTCCCCAGCTACGACTCGGTGGGCAAGCTGGTCCAGGCCGATCTGCTGCGCCCGCTCACCACGACTACTTCACCAACTACCCCAACCTCTGGACGAGCTTCGACAACCCGTGGTACGACCGCGGCGCGCGCTACACGATCCCCTACACGATCTACTCCACGGGGATCGGCTGGCGGACGGACATGGTCTCCACGCGACCTCGCCGCAGTACGGACAACCCCTTCGACGTCCTCTGGGACACGCCGTACGCCGCGACAACTGGCCATCCTCGACGACTGGCACACCGCGATCGGGATGGTGCTGCTGCGCGACGGCGTCAAGACTCAACACCACGAACCCCAGAGGACCTCGAAGCTGTCGCGGGCCGCAGCTCCTCGACCTGCGCAAGACCATGAACCCGAAGGTCACCATCGCAGATGTACACCGACATGCCCGTCCGGTCAGTACGGTCTGTGCCAGATCTGGTCGGGCGACGCCATCAACATGCCGTACTACCTGCCGAAGAAGGTCGACTCGACGTCCTCCGCTACTGGTTCCCGCCCGACGGCATAGGGGAGGTCGACAACGACCTCGTCGTCCTGCCTCGCGCAGGGCTCAAACCCGGTCGCGGCGCACTACTTCATGAACGAGATCCTCGACGACAAGTGCCGGTCAGAACTTCGGATTCACCGGCTACCAGCCGCCACTGAAGCAGTTCACGCCGAGCACGCTGGTCAAGCAGGGCTACGTGCCGAAGAACCTCGCGACGGCTGTCGTCCAGGAGAGTGACTTCAAGACCGGGCTGCCGCTGCTCCAGCTGCCGGTCACCGCCGAGAACGATACCACAGACCTGGCAGAGTTCAAGTCAGTGGCAGACGAGTACGAACGGTCCGGTGGCTGGCCGAGCCCCAGGCGCCTCCGGCTCCGAGGAAGCGCCGCCCGGAGCCCGAGCCGAAGAGGGGCGTCGGTAGTCGCTGGCTGTGGGGCGGCCTCGCCCTCCCCGGCATCGTCTGGATGTGCGCTGCTGTTCGTCGCGCCGCTCTACGTCGTGCTCGCGATCATCTTCGGCGGCATCGACCCGATCCTGCGGCAGCCGGTCCCGGTCTGGAACCCCCTCGACTGGGACTTCTCCCAGTTCACTCTTCGTGATGGGGCCACATCGTCGGCCCGCACGCCGTTCTTCCGCCCCGCGATGATCCGCACGGTGGTCTACGTGGCCTCGGCCAGCCTGATCTGCCTGGTGATCGCCTATCCGGTCGCCTACTTCACCGCCCGTCTCGCCGGTCGCTGGAAGGGCCTCCTCCTGGCAGCCCTGATCGCGCCGTTCTGGATCAGCTACATGATGCGGATGCTGGCCTGGGTCAACCTGCTGCAGACCGACGGACTGGTGAACAAGACGCTCAGCGCCGGGGGACTCTTCAACGTCCACTACGCCTGGCTCCAGGGCCACTCCGCCACCGTGATCCTCGGTCTCGTCTACGGCTACGTGCCCTACATGATCCTGCCCCTGTACGCCGGCCTCGACCGCGCGCCGACGGCCATGCTGGAGGCGGCCCGCGACCTGGGAGCCAGCCGCTTCCAGACCTTCTACCGGGTGACGTGGCCGCTGACCCGGACGGCCGTCGTGGTGAGCCTCCTGGTGACGACCCTGCCGATGCTCGGTGACTACTTCACCGTCGACCTGCTCTCCGGGTCGCCGTCCAACTCCATGATCGGCAACCTGATCAACAACTCGGTGCTGACGCCCGGCGAGACCGGTCAGGCGGGCGCTTTCGTGCTCATCGTCCTGGTGGTCTCGGTGATCCCGATGTTCATCTACCTGCGCAGCACCCGGTCCGGAACGGACATCGCCGTATGAGCTCACTCCACGTCGACCCTCGTCTTCTCCGCGTCGCTTCAGCCGGCCGCGTCGCGGCTGCCGCCGCTTCGCTCCCCCAGCACGCAAGCGCAACGCGACCCGAAGCCGGTGCCTGGTCGAACGACGCCGCGGGGATCCCGAGATGAGCGCCCTGAACCCCGTCTCCTGGTGGCGCAACCCCTGGCGCAAGCCGTGGGGTCTGATGATCTTCACCGCGCTCTACCTCACCTGGTCGTTGTTGCCGGTCGCGGTCGCGGTCCTGTTCTCGTTCAACGCGGGCCGCTCGCGCGTGACCTGGCAGGGCTTCTCGATGCGGTGGTACTACGGCGACCCGCTGCGGTCGGTATGGCACGACGCCAGCCTCCACACCGCGCTGGCCCACACCCTGTGGCTGGGCGTGCTCGCCACGGCGATCACGGTTCCCCTCGGGGTGATGCTGGCGCTCGGGCTCGACCGCTGGCGGGGCCGGATCCCGTCGGGCGCCAACCTGGCCGTGATCGTGTCGTTCGTGCTGCCGGAGATCCTGATGGCGGTCTCGTTGCTCTTCGTGGCAACGGTGCTGGTCTCACCCCTCAAGCTCGGCACCAGTGGGCAGGTGCTCGGGCTGGTCACCTTCCAGCTGTCGTGGCCGGTGGTGATCGTGCGGGCCCGGCTGCTGACCATCGGGCATGACTACGAGGAGGCTGCCGTCGACCTCGGCGCTTCGCCGGCCGGTGCGGTCTGGCGCGTCCTCATGAAGCTGCTCTACCCGGCGATCTTCGCCAGCGCCGTCCTGGTCTTCGCCGACGTCATCGACGACTTCATCCTCGTCCGCTACCTGTCCGGCGACGCCAGCACGGAGACGGTGTCGATCAAGGTCTACAACACCGCCCGGGCGGCGCCGACGCCGGCGCTGAACGCCCTCACCACGCTGCTGCTCGTCACGGCGCTGATCGTCGTCACGCTCGGCTATCTCGGCTACCGCTGGTTCACCCGAGGTGAGAAGGCGAGCCGGAGGTATCGACGTCTTCGCGGGCGAGGCCTAGACTGACTGAACCACCGTTCAGTTCGTGAAGGAGGCGAGATGCCGACGATCCCACCTGCACCGCTCGACCCGGCCCAGCTGGAGCTGTCCCTGGCGCCGTTCGGTTCCAGCCGGATGCTGCCCCGTGACGCCTATCTGGCGGAGGACGTGCTGACCTGGGAACGCGAGCATCTGTTCTCCGGCTGGATGTGCCTGGGTCGCTCCGCCGAGATCAAGCCGGGTGGGCTCCGGGCGGAGTCCGTCGGCGACTACGGCGTACTCCTCACCCGCGACAAGGAGGGCGTGCTCCGTGCCTTCGAGAACGCCTGCCGGCACCGCGGTCACGAGCTGCTGCCCTGCGGTGGCTCGGCCGATGCTCGGGCGATCGTCTGCCCCTACCACGCCTGGTCCTACAAGCACGACGGCAGCCTGATCGGTGCCCCGCACTTCAAGGAGATCGAGTCGTTCGACAAGTCGACGCTCGGTCTCAAGCCGGTCCGCGTGCAGGAGTGGCACGGCTGGGTGTTCGTCGACCGGTCGGGCACGGCGTCCGACTTCGCCGAGCACATCGGCGAGCTCGAGCAGATCGTGGCGCCGTACGACGCGCAGTCACTGGTGACCTGCGAGACCCACGAGTACGACGTAGCGGCCAACTGGAAGGTCATCGTCGAGAACTACCAGGAGTGCTACCACTGCTCGATGATCCACCCCGAGCTCTGCCGGGTCTCGCCGCCGACCAGCGGTGAGAACCTCGAGCGCGACGGCAACTGGGTCGGCGGCTGGATGGAGCTGCGCGAGGGCGCCGAGACGATGTCGCTCGACGGGCACAGCGGCGGGGTCGCGATGGCGCGCCTCGACGAGCACGAGCTGTCGACGGTGATGTACGTCGCGGTCATGCCCAACCTGCTGATCTCGCTGCACCCCGACTACGTGATGACCCACCAGCTGGTGCCGCTCACGCCGGACACGACGCGGATCACGTGCTCGTGGGCGTTCCCGGCCGACGTCGCCGCGCGCGAGGGCTTCAGCCCGGCGTACGCCGTGGACTTCTGGGACCTCACCAACCGCCAGGACTGGAACGCCTGCGAGTCGGTGCAGCGCGGCATGTCCGCGCCCCACTACGAGGCCGGCCCCCTCGCGCCCGACGAGGACGGCGTCTACCACTTCGTCACCCACCTCGCCCGCGCCTACCAGGGCGGCTGACCGCCAGCGCTGACCCGGCCCTTGTTGACGCCGGTGAGCGCTGACCCGGCTCTTGTTCACAGCGACGAACGTCGACCCGGCCCTTGTTCATTCTCGACACGGGCCGGGTCGGCGTCGTACGGCGTGAACACGGGCCGGGTGGGCGTCGTACGGCGTGAACACGGGCCGGGTCAGCTGGTCCAGGCGTGCCAGAGGGCGGCGTACTCGCCGTCCTGGGCGACCAGCTCGTGGTGCGAGCCGAGCTCGACGATCTCTCCGTCGATGACGACCGCGATCCGGTCGGCGTCGTGGGCGGTGTGCAGCCGGTGGGCGATGGCGACCACGGTGCGGCCGTCGAGGAGCGCGTTCATCGAGCCCTCGAGCGTGCGCGCGGTGCGCGGATCGATCAGCGAGGTCGCCTCGTCGAGCACCAGCGTGTGGGGGTCGGCGATGATCAGCCGCGCCAGCGCGATCTGCTGGGCCTGCGCAGGCGTCAGCGCCTGGTTGCCCGACCCGATCAGGGTGTCGAGCCCGGCCGGAAGCCGCTCCACCCAGTCGCGCGAGCCCACGGCCGACAACGCGTCCCACACCGCGTCGTCGGAGGAGTCCTCGCGCGCCAGGACGATGTTGTCGCGCACGGTCCCGACGAAGACGTGGTGCTCCTGGGTGACGAGTGCGACCTCGGTGCGGAGGTTCTCCAGCGGCAACGCGACCAGGTCCACACCGCCGACCTTCACCGACCCCGTGCGCGGGCCGTTGATGCCCGACAGGAGTCGCCCGAGGGTGGACTTGCCCGATCCCGAAGGCCCGACGATCGCCAGCCGCTCACCGACCCGTAGGTCGAGCGACACGCCGTGCAGCACGTCGTGGCCCTCGCGGTAGGCGAAGCGCAGGTCCTCCCCCACGAGGTGCGGCCCGTCGGGGCGGTCCGTCCCAGGCGTACGGTCCTCCGGCACCTCCGCGATGCCCAGGAGCCGGCTTGTCGACGCGACCCCTACCTGCAGCCGGTCCATCTCTCCGACCAACCGGTCGAGCGGCCCACTCAGCGCCTCGACGTAGAGCAGCGCGGCCGTGATCTGACCGAGCGAGACCCAGCCCTGCTGGTAGCCGTAGCCACCGACCAGCAGCGTGACCACCCGCGGGGAGTTGAACGCGACGTCGATCACGGTGAAGAGGAGGTTGCGCAGGGTCATCGTGTAGCGCTCGGCCTGGCCCGACACCGCCATGTCGTCGTCACCGGCCCGGACCCGCAGGTCGGACAGCCCGAGCGCCTCGACCGTCCGGGCGCCTTCGGTGGTCTCGGTGAGGGTGGTGTTGATCCGGGAGTACGTCGACCCCTCGGTGATGTAGCCCTTGGGTGCCCGCTGGAGGTAGCGGCGCACCGCGAACCACGACGAGCCGATCACCAGCAGCGACGGCACCGCGAGCAGCACGGAGTTCAGGAGCATCGCCACCACCGAGAGAGCGACCGTCAGCCCCGAGATGATCGCCTGGGGCACGCCGAACTGCACCGAGCGGCTCATCGTGCCGACGTCGCGGGTCACGCGCGTGACGAGGTCACCGGTCGAGGCGCCCTCGACGCGGCCCAGCGGCAGCCGCAGCACGGTGCCGACGATGAACTCGCGGGCGGACGCCAGCAGGTCCTGACCGAAGATCGTCGAGGTCGCCTGCGCCAGGAACGTCAGCAGTGCCTGGGTGCACACGACCGCCACGATCACCCACGCGAGCTGGTCGAGGCTGCTCAGCTGCGCGGCCGCCCCGCCGCCGTCGACGGTGCGATTGACCAGGTTGCCCAGCAGCCGCGGTACGACGAGCGCGGTGCCGGCCGCGAGGGCGTTGAGCACGATCAGCCAGAAGAAGATGCCCTTGCGCTCGCGCAGCAGGCCGCGAAAGAAGGTCATGACCACGTGGTTGTCGGCCACGGGCCAGCCGCGCACGGGGTTGCGCGACGCGGCGTAGGTGTCGAGCGCGCGCCGCTCGCGCAGCAGGTGCCGTCGGTGGAGCGCCGAGAGTCGCTCACGGCGCGGCGTGCCGTGCGGGGGAGGGACCAGCTCGGGCGGGATCGCCGGCTCGGCCGTCGCGTGGTCGCGCCAGGTCTCCTCGGACGTCGCCAACGGGTCAGACAGGGCTGTGCTCATGGCCGGACACCTCCTCCACGGGTGCGTCCATCGCCGCTCGCGCGACGACGCGGCGGTACGACGGGCTGTCGCGCAGCAGGTCCTCGTGGGTGCCGTCGACGGTCACCCGGTTGTGCTCGAACAGCACCACCCGGTCGGCGTGGTGCAGCCACAGGGGCGACACCGTGCTGACGACCGTCGTCCGTCCGTGGCGGACTGCCGCGACTCGCGCGGCGATCCGAGCCTCGGTGTGCGCGTCGACCGCCGAGGTGGGCTCCACCAGCACGAGGATCGGGGCGTCCGCGGCGAGCGCCCGCGCCAGCACGACGCGCTGGCGCTGACCGCCGGACAACCCCCGGCCCCTCTCGTCGAGCACTCCCTGCCAGCCGCCCGGCAATGCGTCGTACACGTCCTCGGCGTTGGCGACGCGGACGGCCTCCTCGGCCTGCGCACGGGTCAGCCGCCCGTGGGGGTCGATGGCGGCCTGCAGCGTGCCGGCGAACAGCTGGCTGCCGGTGTCGCTGACGAGGATCTGCCGGCGCACGTCGTCGAGCGAGGCCGCGCCGAGGTCGACGCCGCCGAGCCTGACACCCCACTCGCGGTTGGCCAGCTCCTCGTCGAGTGCAGCCAGGCGCGCGCGCTCGGCCAGCCGCTGGGCCCGGGCCCGCCGAGCGGCGCGTCCCTTGATGCCCTCTTCGAGCTCCTGGCTCACCGGCTCGGTGTCGGCGGGCAGGTAGCGGCCCAGTCGGTCGGCGAGGGCGGCGGTCTCCTCAGGCACCGCGCAGACCACGATCGTCAGCTCGCCGTCGCGGGCCACGAAGCCGGTCAGCTCGTCGTAGAGGTCGGCGTGGTGGGGGAGCGGGGTGCTCTGGGTCTTGTCGGGCCACGGCGGCTGCTCCTCGAAGATCGCCACCGCCTTGCGGGCCGAGACCATCGCCCGGGTGACCTTCTGCGCGAGCTCGAAGAAGGTCTGGATCGGGTAGATCATGAACAGCGCGTAGCCCAGGAAGCTGATCAGCTGGCCGATCATCAGGTCGCCGGAGATGACCTGCCTCGTGCCGAGCCACACGAGCAGCACGATGAAGACGCCGGAGAAGAGCACGCCGACGGCCTCGATGCCGGCCTGCCAGAACCCGGCCGACGCGCCGGCCTGGCGGGCGAGCTGCGACTGACGGTCGTAGTTGCGGCCGAACGTCCGCTCGCCGCCGATGCCGCGCAGGATCCGGAGGCCGGCCACGATGTCGGTCGCCATCGAGGTGAGATCGGAGTTGCGCGTGCGCTCGACCTGTTGCCGACGGTGGAGCGGGCGCAGCAGGGGCAGCGCGGCTGCCACCAGGATCGGGGCGGCGATCAGCATCAGGACGCCCAGCTCGGGGGAGGTGCTGAGCACGATGAACGCGACCACCAGGTAGGAGATCAGCTGGGAGCCGGAACGCGACACGATCTCGGTGAGGGCGCCGAACTCGTCGGAGTCGGCAGCAGCGACACTCAGGACCTCACCGGTCGGCGTACGACGGGGCAGCACGTGGCCCATCTGCACGACCTTGCGGGTGACCATCTTCATGGTCCCGTAGAGCGCGATCAGCCAGCTGCGGACGATCAGGGTGTGCATCACGATCCCGAAGAACGCACCGATCAGCGTGACCAGCAGCAGCAGCCCGGCCCAGGTCAGGGTCCCGCTCGCCGAGCCGGGCACGATGCCGTCGTCGATCGCCTTGCCGAACATCCACGGGCCCACCGTGAGCGGCAGCTGCCACAGGACCCCGACCACGGTCGTGAGCAGGATCAGGCGCCACTGCAACCTCAGGAACCAGCGGAGCAACGCTGCGGGGGTGCGCGTGTCCGGCGCGGGACCCGGCTTCTCTCCGGGCGCGCTGTAGAACGTGGAAATCTCCGGCGGGAAGTCGCGCATGACCAGCTGAGCCTACGGTCGCGGGCATGCCTGCCGCGAACCGTTTAGGACCGTCGCGTCGGTGCCGTGTCGTAGCGTGAGACGGTCGAAGGAGGCAGCGCGTGGACGACTCGCGACACCCGGACACCGCGGAGGGCCGCTGGATCACCGGACCTCTGCGGCGCTGGCGGGAGTTGACGCCGCGCGAGCGCACAGTCGGTCTCGGCGTCCAGCTGACAGCGTGTGCGTTCGGCGCCGCGGCCTTCTGGCTGCTGGGCCTCGTGATGCACGACGACACCGGACTGTCCGGAGCGGTGTTCTTCGGCGTCTGCATGTTCTTGATCTACCTCTACCACCCGGAGCTCACCCGCCTCGTCAGGCGCATGGACCAGTGAGGCCCTCGGGCCGCAGGTCCTAGTCTGGCGCCATGCCCTACTACCGCAGCGTCGGCTCGGTGCCGCCGAAGCGCCACACCCAGCACCGCGACGAGGCCGGACACCTCTACCGCGAGGAGCTGATGGGGGAGGAGGGGTTCTCCTCGGACTCCTCGCTGCTCTACCACCGCGGCGTGCCGTCCGCGATCGTCGACTCCCAGGTCTGGGAGCTCCCCGACCAGACGCGCATCCCCCACCACCCGCTCAAGCCGCGACACCTGAAGCTGCACGGGTTGTTCCCGGGGGTCTCGACAGGCTCGACCAGCGGGGGCTCGACCAGCGGGGGCTCGACCAGCGGGGGTGCCTGCCCGGTCGAGGGCCGACGGCTGATCCTGGGCAACAACGACGTGCGGATCCACTACGTCGTCACCGGCACCGACCCCTCGCCCCTCTACCGCAACGCGATCGGCGACGAGTGCGTGTACGTCGAGTCCGGGGCGGGCACCGTCGAGACGGTGTTCGGCGTGGTCGGCTACCGCACCGGCGACTACGTGCTCGTCCCGCGCTCGACCGACCACCGGTGGGTGCCGAGTGAACCGAGCCGGCTGTACCCGATCGAGGCCAACTCCCACATCTCCCCGCCCCGTCGCTACCTCTCGCGTCACGGGCAGCTGCTCGAGCATGCGCCGTACTGCGAGCGCGACCTGCACGGTCCGAGCGACACCCACCTCGTCGCGACCGGATCGGCCGACGACCCCACCGACGTCGAGGTGCTCGTCAAGCACCGCGCGGGCGGCCAGGTCGTCGGCTCGCGACTGACCTACGCCACGCACCCCTTCGACGTGGTCGGGTGGGACGGCTGCCTGTACCCGTTCACCTTCAACGTCGACGACTACATGCCGATCACCGGCAAGATCCACCAGCCGCCCCCGGTGCACCAGGTGTGGGAGGGCCACAACTTCGTGGTCTGCAACTTCCTGCCGCGCAAGGTCGACTATCACCCGCTGTCGATCCCGGTGCCCTACTACCACTCCAACGTCGACAGCGACGAGGTGATGTTCTACGTCGGCGGCGACTACGAGGCGCGGAAGGGCTCGGGCATCAACCTCGGCTCGATCTCGCTGCACCCCGGTGGCTACGCCCACGGCCCACAGCCGAGCGCGATCGAGGCGTCGCTCGGGGCGGAGTACTTCGACGAGTCGGCCGTCATGGTCGACACCTTCGCCCCGCTCGAGCTCGGCGAGGGCGGGGTCGCGGCCGAGGACCCGACGTACGCCTGGACCTGGGCCGGCCGCGGACCCGGCTCCGCTGAGGGTGACGGCGACGGCGGTCCGGCCGTGTACTCGAACTCGTGACGCGATGACCGAGATCCTCGCGCCCCGCGACGTGCCGCTCGGTGGACTGCGTGCGATGAACGTCCGCCGGACGCTGCCGCAGCGGCAGCGCTCGCTGATCGGTGCCTGGTGCTTCCTCGACCACTACGGTCCGGACCGGGTCGAGGAGACGGGCGGCATGGTGGTCTCGCCACACCCCCACATCGGGCTGCAGACCGTGAGCTGGCTGTTCGGCGGCACGATCGAGCACCGCGACAGCGTCGGCAGCCACGCGCTCGTCCGGCCCGGCGAGCTGAACCTGATGACAGCCGGACGTGGCATCTCCCACTCCGAGGTCTCCACCGACGAGGCGACCGTGCTGCACGGCGTCCAGCTCTGGGTCGCGCTGCCGGCGGCCGCCCGCGGCACGGACCCGGCCTTCGCGCACCACGTGCCGCAGGTCGTGCACGGGCAGGGCTGGGACGCCCAGGTCTTCCTCGGCTCGATGTTCGGCAGCACCTCGCCCGTCGAGACGTTCACGCCGCTCTTCGGGGCCGAGGTGATCATCGACGGCGGCACGACACTCACGCCCGAGCCCGAGCCGGCCTTCGAGTACGGCGTGCTCGTCGACTTCGGCACCGTGCACGTCAACGGGGTCGAGGTCACCCGCAACCAGCTGGCCTACCTCGCTCCCGGGGAGGCGCTCGAGATCCACGCGGACGACCTCGCCCACCTGCTGCTCATCGGTGGTGAGCCGTTCGGTGAGGAGATCGTGATGTGGTGGAACTTCGTCGGTCGCGACCACGCCGAGGTCGAGCAGGCGCGCGCGGACTGGATGGCCCAGATCACCGGCGACGACGGCACGTCCACGACAGCCAGGAGATCCACGACGGTCGCTTCGGCATCGTGACCGGTGACCACCTGCCGCCGGTCCCCGCCCCGGCGCTGCCCAACGCCCGCCTCAAGCCGCGCCGCTGACGCTCGTCGTACCAGGGGCGTCGGCGACGGACCGGTGTCGGCGGGGTCTGACAGGATCGCGGCGTGCCTGGACCAGTCGTGGGCGACGACGGCCTCGCCCGCTGTCCGTGGGGCGACGGTGACGTCGTCATGCGCGCCTACCACGACACCGAGTGGGGCGTGCCGGTGCGCGGCGAGGCGGCCCACCTCGAGCGGCTGACCCTCGAGGCGTTCCAGTCGGGACTGTCCTGGCGGACCATCCTGCTCAAGCGGCCGGCGTTCCGCGAGGCGTTCGCCGGGTTCGACGCTGACCTGGTCGCGACGTACGACGAGCGCGACGTGGCCCGGCTGATGGCCGACGCCGGCATCGTCCGCAATCTCGCCAAGGTCAACGCCGCGATCACGAACGCCCGAGCCACGGTGGCGCTGCGCGACGACGGCGGCCTGGCCGCCCTGATCGAGTCCCACCGCCCCGAGCAGTGGTCGGCGCCCCGCTCCACCGACGAGGTCCCGACCCAGACGGCCGAGTCCCTGGCCCTGTCGAAGGCGCTGAAGAAGGCCGGCTTCGTGTTCGTCGGACCGACCACGATGTATGCCCTCATGGAGGCGATCGGGATCGTCGACGACCACCTCGCGGGCTGCCATCGGCACGGGTCCGCGCCGGTGTGACGTATCAGCCCGGGACCCCGCGACTCCTGAGGAGTGCACGGGGTCGACGAAGACCCGGTGTCATTCCCTGTGGGGCGCGCCGCCAGCGCACCACCGACGGCCGCCGGCTCCAACCGGCGGCCGTCACCATGACGGCCGGGGCCGGGCCTGCGGGGTGCCGCCTCCTCGACAACGGCTAGCCTCCCGCTCATGGCTCGCCTCCACGCCTTCACCGACGACGCTCTGGGCGACCGCGACGCGGTCGGCCTCACCGAAGCACTGGCCGCGGGTCATGTGTCCATCCCCGAGGTGATCGACGCGGCGATCGCGCGCACCGAGCAGGTGGGACCGGTGCTCAACGCCGTCGCCGTCGAGTGCTTCGACCGCGCCCGGGCAGAGGCCGCCGACCCCCGGGGAGGCTTCTTCGCGGGCGTACCGACCTTCGTCAAGGACAACGTCGACCTGGCCGGGCTCCCCACGAGGCAGGGCACCGACGCGTTCGAGCCCCGACCCGCCAAGCGTGATGGCGACTTCGCGCGGATGTTCCTGGCCACCGGGCTCGTGCCGATCGGCAAGACGCAGCTCTCCGAGTACGGGTTCAGCGCGTCGGCGGAGCATGCCCGGCTCGGCGCGGTCCGCTCGCCCTGGTCGACCGACCACACGGCCGGTGCCTCGTCGGCCGGCACCGGAGCCCTGGTCGCCGCCGGCGCCGTCCCGTTCGCCCACGGCAACGACGGCGGCGGCTCGATCCGGATCCCCGCGGCCGTCAACGGCCTGGTCGGCCTGAAGCCGACTCGTGGGCGACTCGCACAGGACAAGACCCTCCGTCAGATGCCGGTCCGTATCGTCTCCGACGGCGTCCTGACCCGTTCGGTCCGCGACTCGGCGGCGTTCCTCCGCGAGGCCGAGCGCGTCTACCGCGACCTGCGCCTGGCGCCGGTGGGCGACGTACGACGTGCTGGTCGCGCGCGCCGGTCGGTGGCTGTGGTGACCGAGGGCATCGAGGTCAGTGCCACACCCGAGGTGGAGAAGCTCACACGCCAGACCGCAGAGCTGCTCGAGTCGCTCGGGCACCGGGTGGAGTGGATCGAGCAGCCGATGCCCGCGTCCTTCAAGGACGACTTCCTTCTCTACTGGGCCTCGCTCGCCTCGGTCATCACCGCCACCGGGCGCATGGAGCACGGCCGCTCGTGGGACCCGACGAGGCTCGACCTCTTCACCCAGGGTCTCGACCGGCACTGCCGACGCAACCTCCGCCACCTACCCGGGGCGACCACCCGCCTTCGCCGGTCCAGCAGGCTCGCAGAGGAGCTCCACCGTCGGTACGACGTCGTCCTGACCCCGACTCTCGCCCGCGAGACCCCCGAGCTGGGCTGGCTCGACCCGGCCCAGGGCTTCGACACCGTGATGAGCCGGCTGCTCGAGTGGGTGGCGTTCACGCCCCTCCAGAACGCCACCGGCGCCCCGGCCGTCTCGTTGCCGTTGGCCACCACCGCCGCCGGGCTCCCGCAGGGGATGATGCTCGCCGCCGCGCACGGCGGCGAGGCGTTGCTGCTCGAGCTGGCCTATGAGCTCGAGGAGGCCAGGCCCTGGCCGCTCCTCCGCGACGCCTGACACACTCGCGTGGTGCACGCCGACAGCCCGCCCGCTCCGTCGGGAGACCTGCATCGGCGTCGCGCGAGTCATCTCTACGGCCTCATCATCAGCGGAGCGGTCCTGGCCACGGCCCCCGATGACTTCCGTCTCGCTCGCGTCGCGGTGCTCCTGCTCGGCACGCTGTGCATCTACTGGGCGGCGGAGACCTACGTACACCTGATGGCCTCGCGCACGCTCCTTCGCCGCGACCTCACACGCGCGGAGCGACGCGCGGTCGTCGTGGACGGGTGGCCGCTCGTCGCCGCCAGCGGCATCCCGCTCGCCGCCCTGGCGATCGAGGCGGTGCTCGGCATCGACACGAAGGTCGCCCTGGACATCACCCTGGCGGTCAACGCCGTGATGCTCTTCGTGATCGGCTGGCGGATGGGCCGGGTCAGCGGGCTCTCGGGGGCCAGGCTCGTGTTCGCCGCGGGCGTCGCCGGCCTCCTGGGGGTCACGATGATCGCGCTGAAGACCCTGATGCACTGACCTTGCTAGCGTCGACCGCATGCGATCTGTCGTGTACTCGGCCACCGGCGACTCGTCCGTCCTCCAGGTCTGCGACCGTCCCCTGCCCGAGCCCGGACCCGGGGAGGTCCGGGTCCGTCTCGTCGTGGCCGGGGTCAACCCGACCGACTGGAAGGCGAGAGCGGGGCTGACCGGCCCGACCGAGCTCCCCTTCGCCGAGGTGACCCCGGGCCAGGACGGCGCCGGTGAGGTCGACGCCGTGGGGCAGGGCGTGACGGGGCTGGAGGTCGGCGACCGGGTGTGGGTGTTCCTGGCTCAGCACGACCGGCCGGGAGGCACCGCCGCCGACTACACCGTCCAGCCCGCGCAACGTGTCGTCCGGCTGCCCGAGGCGGCGTCGTACGACGTGGGCGCCAGCCTGGGTGTCCCCGCGCTGACCGCCCACCGAGCGCTGACCGTGCACGAGGACGGACCCTCGCGACTCGCCCCCGGGGCCCTCGACGGACGGGTCGTGCTCGTCACCGGCGGGGCGGGAGCGGTAGGGCACGCCGCCATCCAGCTGGCGCGCTGGGCCGGCGGCACGGTCGTCTCGACCGTCAGCAGCGAGGCCAAGGGCCGTCTGGCCACCGCCGCGGGGGCCCATCACGTGGTCGACTACACCACCGGCGACCCGGCTGCCGCGATCCGCGCGATCGTCCCGGAGGGCGTCGACCTGGTCGTCGAGGTCGCGCTGATCCAGAACGTCGACCTCCTCGTCGGGGTCCTCAAGGCCCGGGGCTCCGTCGCCGCCTACGCCAACACCGGAGGCACCGAGGCCACGCTGCCGTTCCGTGCCTTCATGGCGCTCAACGCCCGCATCCAGTTCGTGCTGCTCTACACCGTCGGCGAGGCCGCGCTCCGGGCTGCGGCCGAGGACGTCGGTGCGGCTGCGGCTGCCGGCGTGCTCGACGTCGGTGAGGATCACGGCCTGCCGCTGATCCGGTTCCCGCTGGCGGAGACGGCCGCCGCGCACGACGCCGTCGAGGCCGGCACGGTCGGCAAGGTACTGCTCGACCTCTGACGGACCTCAGCGACGCCACCAGCAGCGGCTGGGCCGAGCAGAGGCATCGAGAACCGGCCGTTCGAGCCGTCCCCGGTCTCTCGATCGCCCGCCCCGGCCGGGCCGCTGGGGGCCCGCCGCGCTGCGCCGGGTTCGACCGCAGCCCGGTGGTCGTCGAGCACCTCCGGACGCGCTGTCGAGCGCCGTCGGAAGGGCCCGAGAGACGGTGGAAAGAGGCCGGTGCAGACGATTTCGGGTTCGTGTCTACGCCTGTGTATCCTTCACGGTCGTTGCCCCTTTAGCTCAGTCGGCAGAGCGTCTCCATGGTAAGGAGAAGGTCTACGGTTCGATTCCGTAAAGGGGCTCTGGGCAGGGGCCCCGCCCCTCTCCTGGTGGGGTAGCTCAGGTGGTTAGAGCACACGGCTCATAATCGTGGTGTCGCGGGTTCGAATCCCGCCCCCACTACACAGGGTCGACCGAGGGTCGACCCCGATCGACAGCAGCACCGACAAAAGGACTTCCCGTGGCCAGCAAGAGCTCCGACGTTCGCCCCAAGATCACGCTCGCCTGCACCGAGTGCAAGGAGCGCAACTACATCACCAAGAAGAACCGCCGCAACGACCCCGACCGCATGGAGCTGTCGAAGTTCTGCCCGCGTTGCCGCAAGCACACCCCGCACCGCGAGACCCGCTGACCTCGTCGGTCGAGCCCGTCGAGCCCGACGGGTCACCACGCCCCGCCCGCCCGGTCCACCCGGGCGGGCGTCGTCGTGTCCGAGCGCTGCTAGCGTTCGCGGCATGGCAGTCGACGCAGCGCTGGCCGGCCGCACCTTCCCGCCGACCGAGCCGTACGACGTCACCGAGCAGGCCGTGGCCGACTTCGCCACCGCGACCGGGACGCCGTACCAGCCGGGCGACCCTGCCCCGACGACCTTCCCGATCGTGGTCGCGTTCGCGGCGATGCAGGGCCTGATGGTCGACCCCGAGGTCGGCATCGAGCTCCACCACGTCGTCCACGGGCAGCAGAAGTTCGTCACCCGGCGCCCGGTCGTGGTCGGCGACCGGCTGACCGCCACCCTGACCGTCAGCTCCCTGCGACAGGTCGCCGGCACCGACATCATCGGCACCTCCAGCGCGATCACCGACGCGGCGGGTGACCTGGTGTGCACGGCTTCCGCCACCCTCGTCCACCGGGCCGGTGAGTGATGAACGACCCGGCTCCCACGACCTACGCCGTGACCCGTGCCGACCTGGTCGCGTACGCCGCCGCGAGCGGCGACCCGAACCCGATCCACCAGGACCCCGCCGTCGCCCGCAGCGTCGGCCTGCCCGACGTGATCGCGCACGGCATGTTCACGCTGGCGCTCGCCGCCCGCTACGTCGACGAGCTGCTCGCAGAGCCCGGCCGGATCGCCGAGCTGGGCGCGAAGTTCACCAAGCCCGTGGTGGTGCCGGAGGAAGGCACCGAGGTCACCGTCAGCGGCGCCTGGCGCGACGAGCACACCCTCGCCCTCACCGTCACCTGCCGCGGCGAGACCGTGCTGGGCAACCCGGTCGCGGTCGTGCGTGCCTGAGCTGCTGCGCGACCACACGACGCTGCGACTCGGTGGTCCCGCCCGCGCCTGGGTGCGGGCGACCACCGAGGACGAGCTCGTCGCCGCCGTCCGACGGGCCGACGAGGCCGGGGAGCCCGTGCTCGTGCTGGGCGGCGGGAGCAACCTCGTGGTCGCCGACGAGGGTTTTCCCGGCACCGTGGTCGAGGTCGCGACGCACGGGGTGACCGTCGACTCCGACGGTGACGACCCGACCTGCGGCGGCGTGGTCGTGGAGGTGGCGGCCGGCGAGGGCTGGGACGACCTCGTCGCGACCGCGGTCGAGCGGGGCTGGGTCGGCATCGAGGCGCTCTCCGGCATCCCGGGGTCGGTCGGGGCCACCCCGATCCAGAACGTCGGCGCCTACGGCCAGGAGGTCTCGCAGACCGTGGCGCGGGTGCGGGTCTGGGACCGCCGGCTCCGTGGGATCCGCACGTTCGCCGTCGCCGACTGCGGCTTCGGCTACCGGACGAGCCGCTTCAAGGCCGACCCGTCCCGCCACGTCGTCCTCGCAGTCACCTTCCAGTTCCGGCAGGGCGAGCTCGGTGCCCCCGTCGCGTACGCCGAGCTCGCGCGGACCCTCGGTCTCGAGCCGGGCGGTCGCGCTCCGATGACCGACGTACGCCGTGCCGTCCTCGGTCTGCGTGGGGGCAAGGGGATGGTGCTCGACCCGGCCGACCACGACACCTGGAGTGCCGGCTCGTTCTTCACCAACCCCGTGCTCGACGCCGACCGCGTCCCGGAGGGCGCGCCTTCCTGGCCCCAGCCCGACGGCTCGGTGAAGACCAGCGCCGCCTGGTTGATCGAGCGGGCCGGCTTCGGCAAGGGCTACGGCGAGGGTGCGGCCCGGCTGTCGGCGAAGCACACGCTGGCGCTCACCAACCGGGGCCACGCGACCACCGCCGAGCTGCTGTCGTTGGCCCGGGAGCTCCGCGACGGCGTCGAGTCCCGCTTCGGGATCCGGCTCGTCAACGAGCCGGTCCTGGTCGGCTGCGAGCTGTGACCGAGAGCCTCAGAGGTGCTGGCCCTGCGGGGTCGGGGGGATCGGGTCCGGGCTGTCCGGGACGGCCGCGATCAAGGCGATGATGCCGATGACCGCGGCGATGCCCAGGGCCAGGAAGACCGTGCCGATGATCCCCATGATCTTTCCGGCGTTGGCCTTGTCGCGACCGGAGTAGCGACCCGGGTTCGCGTCGATCTCGCGCACCGACTTCCGCCCGATCGCCCAGGCGAACGGTGACAGCACCAGGGTGAGGCCACCGCAGAACATGACGCCGACCAGGCCGATGATGCCCAGCACCAGGGAGGTCGTGGCGGAGGGTTCCTCGGGCAGTCCCGCGCCGTAGCCGGGCGGGTAGCCGCCGCCGTACGGCTGGGGGCCGTAGGGGTCGACGACCGGTGCGTACTGGTCGAACGAGCCGGGCTGCGGGTAGGGGTTCGGGGGCGGCTGATAGGGGGCCTGGGGCGCGGCGTACGGGTTCTGCGGCGGCGGCACCGCGCCCGGACCAGGTGCGCCGTACGGCGTGGTGGGCGGTGGCACCTCACTGGAGGGCGGCGTCCCGGTCGGCCCCGTGATCGGCTGGGTCTCGTCCATGCCGGGATGGTCGTCGCTCATGGCGACATGGTGGCAGACGGGGGCGGCGCCGACAGCCACTCGGCCACCTCTGCGAGCAGGCCGGCTTTCACCTCGTCCGGCGCGCACGAGGCCCGCACGGACATCGCGGCCAGCTCGGCCAGGGTGGCGTCCTCGAGGGCGTGCGCCGCCCGCATGGTGGTGTACTGCCCGGCGAGCCGGGAGCCGAAGAGCAGCGGGTCGTCGGCGCCGAGGGCGACGGTGGCACCGGCCTCGAGCAGGCTCGGCAGGGGCACCGACGTCAGGTCGGAGTACACCCCGAGCGCGACGTTGGAGACCGGGCAGATCTCCAGGGCGATGCCCGCGTCGACGAGCCGCGCGAGGAGGTCGGGGTCCTCCACCGACCGGACCCCGTGCCCGAGCCGGTCGGCGTGCAGTGACTCCACGCAGCGGCGGACCGAGGCCGGGCCGACCAGCTCGCCACCGTGGGGAACGAGGGTCAGGCCGGCCCGCTCGGCGATCGCGAAGGCCGGCGCGAACTCCTCGGTCACCCCGCGGCGCTCGTCGTTGGACAGACCGAATCCGACCACACCGCGGCCGGCGTACTGCGCGGCGAGGCGAGCCAGCGTGCGGGCGTCGAGCGGGTGGCGGGTGCGGTTGGCGGCGATCACGACGGCGATCCCGAGGCCGGTCGCGGCCGACGCCTCGCGCACGGCGTCGAGCACGAGGTCGGTGAACGCGGTGATCCCGCCGAAGAGGCCGCCGTACCCGGAGGGGTCGACCTGGATCTCGAGCCAGCGGCCACCGTCGCGGACGTCGTCCTCGGCCGCCTCCCGGACGAGCCGGCGGACGTCGTCCTCGGTGCGCAGCACGGACCGCGCCACGTCGTAGAGCCGCTGGAAGCGGAACCAGCCCTTCTCGTCGGCCGCCGACAGCCGGGGCGGCCACTCGGTCACGAGCGAGTCGGGCAGCAGGATGCCGTCCCGCTCGGCCAGCTCGAGCAGCGTCGCGTGCCGCATGGAGCCGGTGAAGTGAAGGTGGAGATGGGCCTTCGGCAGCGTGCGTACGTCGCGGGGCTGGCTCAAGCGAAGAGCTTCTGCAGCCGGGTGATGCCCTCCACCAGGTCGTCGTCGCCCAACGCGTAGGACAGCCGCAGGTAGCCCGGGCTGCCGAACGCCTCACCCGGCACCACAGCAACCTCGGCCTCCTCGAGGATGTACTCGGCCAGGTCGGCCGAGGTCTCGATCAGGCGGCCGTCGTAGTCGCGGCCGAGCAGGCCCTTGACCGAGGGATAGGCGTAGAAGGCGCCCTCGGGCGTCGGGCAGACGACGCCGTCGATCTCGTTGAGCATCGACACGATCGTCTGGCGCCGGCGGTCGAAGGCCGTCTTCATCCGGTCGACGGCGGAGAGGTCGCCGGTGACCGCGGCGAGCGCAGCACGCTGCGCCACGTTGGAGACGTTCGAGGTGGCGTGGGACTGCAGGTTGCTCGCAGCGGCGGCGAGGTCGGTCGGGGCGATCAGCCAGCCCACCCGCCAGCCGGTCATCGCGTAGGTCTTGGCCACGCCGTTGACGACCACGCAGCTGTCGGCCAGCTCGGGGCACAGCACGGGCAGCGAGCCGGTCTCGACACCGTCGTAGACGAGGTGCTCGTAGATCTCGTCGGTGAGCACCCACAGCTCGTGGTCGTCGACCCAGCGGCCGATCGCCCGGATCTCGTCCGCGTCGTAGACGGCGCCCGTGGGGTTGGACGGAGAGACGAACAGCAGCACCTTCGTGCGCTCGGTGCGCGCGGCCTCGAGCTGGTCGACGGTGACCTTGTAGTCCTGGGTCTCGTCGGCGAGCACCGGCACGGCCACGCCGCCGGCGAGCTGGATCGCCTCGGGGTACGTCGTCCAGTACGGCGCCGGCACGATCACCTCGTCGCCCGGGTCGAGCATCGTCGCGAACGCCTCGTAGATGGCCTGCTTGCCGCCGTTGGTGACCACGATCTGGCCCGGCGCCACGTCGTACCCACTGTCGCGCCGCGTCTTGTCGGCGATCGCCCGCTTGAGCTCCGGGAGGCCGCCGGCGGGGGTGTAGCGGTGGTTCCGGGGGTCGCGGCAGGCGTCGACGGCGGCTTCGACGACGTAGTCAGGCGTCGGGAAGTCGGGCTCGCCGGCGCCGAATCCGATCACCGGGCGTCCCTCGGCCTTGAGGGCCTTGGCCTTGGCATCGACCTTGAGCGTCGCGGACTCGGCGATGGCGCCGATCCGGTCGGAGATCCGACGGGTACGGGGGCTGCTGCTCGTGGGGCCGCTCATGGGTCCATCGTAGGGGTGGCTCCGGGCACCGGCCGAGTCGGAGGCACCGGGCCCCGGCCCCGCGGCGGGACCGGTTTGGACTCCCCCTCGGTGGTGCCCGTAGACTCGGCCCCTGGTGGTTCTCCCCCATGCTTTGCCATGCCCTCGACGCTGGGCGGGTCGGCGACTCGGGAGGATCGAAGGGCACTAGCTCAACTGGCAGAGCATCGGTCTCCAAAACCGAAGGTTGGGGGTTCAAGTCCCTCGTGCCCTGCGAGACAGCAGCACCAGACAGGTCGGCCATCCGGGCCGGCACTCGACGAGGAAGCGGTGACCCAGATGGCGGGAGGCAACGCGGTGCGGTCGCGTGACGACCGGCGTACCGAGCGCACGGGTCCGGTCCTGTTCTACCGGCAGGTCGTCGCCGAGCTGCGCAAGGTCGTCTGGCCGACGCAGCAGCAGCTGATCACGTACTTCCTCGTGGTGATGGTGTTCGTGATCTTCATGATGGCGCTGGTCTCCGGGCTCGACCTGGTGATCGGCAAGGCGGTCTTCTGGCTGTTCAACGGCCAGTCCAAGAGCTAGTCCCAGAGCTGAGGTATGGAGTAGACGTGTCGCAGTCAGACATCGAGCAGGACCCCACGGTGGAGGAGACCCCCGCCGAGACGGTCGACGTCGTCGACGAGACGGTGGCGGCCGAGGAGGTCGACGAGGTCGAGGCGACCGCGGAGGTCGCCGACAGCGCTGAGCCGGTCGTCGACGAGGACGCCGAGGAGGTCGCGGCCGACGAGGCCGCTGCGGAGATCCCCGACGCCGACACGGACGCGTCCGCCACGGACGAGGCGAGCGTCGAGTCCGGTGAGGACGCCGAGGCCGACGAGGCCGACGAGGACCCGCTGGAGGCGTTCCGGCGCGAGCTGTGGGCCAAGCCGGGGGAGTGGTACGTCGTCCACACCTACTACGGCATGGAGAACCGCGTCCGCTCCAACCTGGAGAACCGCATCGTCTCCCTCAACATGGAGGACTACATCCACGAGATCGTGGTCCCCACCGAGGAGGTCGCGGAGATCAAGAACGGCCAGCGCAAGATGGTCAAGCGGACCGTCCTGCCGGGCTACGTGCTCGTCCGGATGGACCTCACCGACGAGTCGTGGGCCGCCGTCCGGCACACCCCGTCGGTGACGGGCTTCGTCGGCCAGGCCCACCAGCCCGTGCCGTTGAGCATGAGCGAGGTCGAGAACATGCTGGCTCCCGCCGCGGTCGCCCAGGCCGAGGCCCCTGCCGGCTCGGCCGCGGCCGCCGGCTCGGCCACGACCGCTGCCAAGAAGCCGGTCGAGGTGGCCGACTTCGCCGAGTCCGACTCGGTGATGGTGGTCGACGGCCCGTTCGCGACGCTGCACGCGACGATCACCGAGATCAACGTCGAGGCCCAGCGGGTCAAGGCCCTGGTCGAGATCTTCGGCCGGGAGACCCCGGTCGAGCTCAGCTTCAGCCAGATCCAGAAGGTCTGAGCCTCGGCCCCGAGCGCGCGAGGGGCCGCTGAGGCGAAGAGGTCGACCAGAAGCCGATTTCACATCTGGCCCGACTGCGACGAGAATGGTCCGGTTGCCCAGGTATGAGGGGCGGCACGAGCAACGCAAGGTGGCAGGGCCGGTCCGGCTCGCGACGACCACGACGTACGACACGAAGGACACACAAGAGCAATGCCTCCCAAGAAGAAGATCGCCGCGCTGGTCAAGGTCCAGCTCCAGGCAGGCGCCGCGACGCCGGCGCCGCCGGTCGGTACCGCGCTCGGTCCCCACGGCGTGAACATCATGGACTTCTGCAAGGCCTACAACGCCCAGACGGAGTCCATGCGCGGCAACGTGATCCCGGTCGAGATCACCATCTACGAAGACCGCAGCTTCACGTTCATCACCAAGACCCCTCCGGCCGCTGAGCTGATCAAGAAGGCCGCCGGCCTGCAGAAGGGCTCCGGCGTTCCGCACAAGGAGAAGGTCGGTCGGCTGACCAAGGACCAGGTCCGCGAGATCGCGCAGACCAAGATGCCCGACCTCAACGCCAACGACATCGACGCCGCGATGAAGATCGTGGAGGGCACCGCCCGCTCGATGGGCGTCACCACCGAGTAGCACCCGCCGCTCGGCGTCGTCCGAGCGACCGACCAAGCAACCGTGGCAGGGCCGCGCTGGCCCGACGACCACATCTGGAGAGGAAACCAGCCATGCAGCGCAGCAAGACCTACCGCGCCGCGGAGGAGACGTTCGACAAGGACGAGCTCTACGCCGCCGCTGACCGCGATCAAGATCGCCAAGGACGCGAGCAAGAAGAAGTTCGACGAGACCGTCGACGTCGTCATGCGTCTCGGCGTCGACCCCCGCAAGGCCGACCAGATGGTGCGCGGCACCGTCAACCTGCCCCACGGCACCGGCAAGACCGCCCGCGTGCTCGTGTTCGCGAACGCCGAGAAGGCCGACGCCGCTCGTGAGGCCGGCGCCGACATCGTCGGTGGCGACGAGCTGATCGACAAGGTCAGTGGTGGCTGGCTCGACTTCGACGCCGTCGTCGCGACCCCCGACATGATGGGCAAGGTCGGCCGCCTCGGTCGCGTGCTCGGCCCCCGTGGCCTGATGCCGAACCCGAAGACCGGCACGGTGACGCCCGACGTCGCCAAGGCCGTCTCCGACATCAAGGGCGGCAAGATCGAGTTCCGGGTGGACCGCCACGCCAACCTGCACTTCATCATCGGCAAGGCGTCGTTCTCCGAGACGCAGCTGGCGGAGAACTACGCCGCCGCGCTCGAGGAGGTGCTGCGGCTCAAGCCGAGCAGCTCCAAGGGCAAGTACCTCCGCAAGGTCACGGTCTCGACGACCATGGGCCCCGGTGTCCCGGTCGACCCGAACCGCACCCGCAACGTCGCCGAGGTGGACGAGGGCTGACCTCTCCGACGGCGTGAGAAGGCCCGGTCCCTGGTGGGACCGGGCCTTGTCGTCGGCCTGTGTCCGGGCCGCCTGGCGAGCAGGGCTCGGTGCGGCAGGCTTTCCGGTCGTGTCCTCGCGGCATCGCCTGAGGACACGTCCTCATTCGACGTAGACGCGCTCGTCGACCAGCTTCTCGGTGACGACCTTGCCATCCGGGTCGAAGCGCCCCTGGTCGAAGCGCTTCTTGAACTCGATCTCGGCGCCCCCGCTGCCGGAGCGGTTCTTCTCCACCGTGAGCACGGAGTAGTCCTTGAAGCTGTCGGCGTTGGCCCCGCCGTACATGAGGTGGTGCCGGGCCACGATGTCGGACTTGGTGGCGAGGATCAGGACGACGTCGGGCTCGTAGGACAGGGCCGTGGAGCCGCGCATGTGGCGCGTCCGCATCCGGGCGCCGGGCTCGAGGCCCTCGTGGTCCATCGCGGCCACGGCGAAGATCGGGCACTCGAACTCGATCGCGACGTCCTTGAGCTGCTCGGTGATCCGCGTGATGCGGTCCTCCTCGTCGAGCTCCGACAGCGGAGTGGCGACCTTCTGGAGGTAGTCGACGACGATCAGAGGCGACTCACCGGTGTCACCCATGACCTCCTTGACGGTGTCGTTGATCTCGTTGATGCCGGTGTGGGTGGCCGTGGAGCGGTGCACGACGAGCCGGTCGGCGTACTCGCTGACCCGTAGCAGGGCCTCCGTCCCGGTCGACGTGGTCGCCATCCGCTCGATCAGGCCGCCGGTGCCGCCGTCGGTGCCCTCGAAGATGCTCCGGATGGTGCTCAGGTCGGGTGCCTCGTAGGGATCCAGCTCGCCGGCCTCCATCGCCACCAGCCGCTGGACCAGGGCGTCGGCCTCGAGCTCGTAGGAGAAGAACACCGCAGAACGACCCTGCTTGACCGCGGCGCGCGCGGCCTGGAGGGCGAACATCGTCTTGCCCTGACCCTGGGGACCGCCGAGGAGGTTGAGGCTCCCCGCGCGGAAGCCGCCGCCGATGGCGTCGTCGAGCAGGCTGAAGCCCGTCGGCCACAGGCGGACGCCCGCGTCGGGGCTGCGCAGCCTGCCGTCGGCCCGCTCCAGTACGGCGGACATGGAGGTCAGCTTGAAGTCCATGCCTTGAATGGAACCAGGAAACAAGCCCCCAGGAGGGACTTCGACCAAACAGGGCAAGGCCTGACTAGACCACCCGAAGGATTCTTCGACAGTCGCGTCATAAGGGGCCTCGAACCCCGTCTCGCTCCGAAGACCGTACCAGCCTCTGGTGGGCCTGCTACCCCTCTGAACGGTGAAATCTTCCGTCCCGCTCCTGAGCCGCCCCGGCCCGATTTGGTCGCGACCGGCAGGACGCCGTACGGTACGGAGCGTAACCAGAGACCGCTGGTCGTCGTGACTGCACCGTAGTCGCGACCGAAGGCTCCGTGAGAGCGGACGACCCGCGCAGGTGACAGAGCGGCAGTGCCTCACCGGCGCTGCATTCCACGCCCTGGGCCTGCGCCCGGGGCGTTCGTCTTCTCTCGGGCACTCGGGCAGGGGTCTCGCCCATCGGAAGGAGACCCATGGCGCGGGCAGACAAGCAAGCCGCCGTCGCGGAGATCGTCGACTCGTTCAACGGTTCCGCCGGCGCTGTGCTGACCGAGTACCGCGGTCTCACCGTGAAGCAGCTGCAGGACTTGCGGCGCTCTCTCGGTGCGAACGCCAACTATGCCGTGGTCAAGAACACGCTGGCCAAGCTCGCCGCGAAGGACGCGGGGATCGACGGCTTCGACGACCTCCTGACCGGTCCGACCGCCATCGCCTTCATCAACGGCGACGTGGTCGAGGCGGCCAAGGGTCTGCGTGACTTTGCCAAGGCCAACCCCACCCTCGTGATCAAGGGTGGCGTCCTGGACGGCAAGCCCCTCGACGCTGCGGAGGTCGCCAAGCTGGCCGACCTCGAGTCGCGTGAGGTGCTCATGGGCAAGCTGGCCGGTGCGATGCTCGCATCGCTCAGCCAGGCCGTCTACCTGCTCAACGCCCCGATCGCCCAGGCCGCCCGGCTCGCCGGTGCGCTCCAGGCGAAGGCCGAGCAGGACCCCTCGATCCTCGCAGGTGGGGCCGGTACGGAGGCCGCGGTGGACGACACCGCACCGTCCGTGGCTCCTGCCGGCGACGAAGGCACCGCGGTCGAGACCACCGAGGACTCGGCACCCGCCGAGACCGAGGAGGCCCCGGCCGCGGAGGCCACCGCCGCCTCTGACGAGAGCGACACCACCGAGGCCTGACCGGGCCGACGTACCCCACCGCACACCCCGGCCCGGAACGGGCCAAGACGAAAGGTTCAGCCATCATGGCGAAGCTCAGCACCGACGAGCTGCTCGACGCGTTCAAGGAGATGACGCTCATCGAGCTCAGCGAGTTCGTGAAGCAGTTCGAGGACACCTTCGGCGTCACCGCGGCCGCCCCGGTCGCCGTGGCCGCCGCGCCCGCCGCCGGCGGCGCCGCTGCCGGCGGTGCCGACGACGCTGCCGACCAGGACGAGTTCGACGTCATCTTGGAGTCGGCCGGCGACAAGAAGATCAACGTCATCAAGGAGGTGCGCGCCCTGACCTCCCTCGGCCTGAAGGAGGCCAAGGACCTGGTCGAGGCCGCCCCGAAGCCGGTTCTCGAGCACGTCGCCAAGGACGTCGCCGAGAAGGCCAAGGAGGCCCTCGAGGGCGCCGGAGCCTCGGTCACCCTGAAGTGACTCCCGGCCGGCTCCGGCCGGCCACCGCACGCGAGGGCGGGCACCCCGACCGGGGTGCCCGCCCTTCGTCGTCACCCGCCCGCACGGGGGCGGAATCCACCGAGCCCGGCCGATGTGCTTGACCTCAGGCCCGCTCGGGTTCATCATCGGGGGAACGTTCGGCCGAGTGGGTCGGGTGCTATTTGTGGCGCGTACGTTTCTACGATACGATGAGTCTTTGCGCCTGCCCTCATATGCTGATCGCCTGCCCGGTGGCTGATCCAGTGGTGGGCTGGCGCGTCTCCAGAGCATTCGTCTGAAGGACACCTCTTGGCCGCGCGCACCACCGCCGATAACTCCGCCACCACGCCGCAGCGCATCTCGTTCGCGAAGATCAACGAAGTCCTCGAAGTACCCAAGCTCCTCTCCCTCCAGACCGACAGCTTCAACTGGCTGATCGGCAACGAGGCCTGGCTCGAGCAGGTCGCCGCCCGTGAGGCGAACGGCGAGGACGTCTCCCACAAGTCCGGTCTGACGGAGATCTTCGAGGAGATCTCCCCGATCGAGGACTTCTCCGAGACGATGAGCCTCTCCTTCGAGAACCCGGTCTTCTACGACCCCAAGTACACCGTCGAGGAGTGCAAGGAGAAGGACTTCACCTACTCCGCGCCGCTCTACGTCTCCGCCGAGTTCACCAACAACGAGACCGGCGAGATCAAGGGCCAGACGGTCTTCATGGGCGACTTCCCCCTGATGAGCCCGCGCGGCACCTTCATCATCAACGGCACCGAGCGTGTCGTGGTCAGCCAGCTGGTCCGCTCGCCCGGTGTCTACTTCGAGAAGACCGCCGACAAGACCTCCGACAAGGACATCTTCACCTCGAAGGTGATCCCGAGCCGCGGTGCGTGGCTCGAGTTCGAGATCGACAAGCGCGACATGGTCGGCGTCCGGCTCGACCGCAAGCGCAAGCAGAACGTCACCGTCCTCCTCAAGGCGCTCATCGCCGTGGCCGAGGACACCGGCGAGGCCTACGACTACGAGGCCGTGATGGCGGAGCTCCGCCAGTACGAGTCGATCGTCCTCACCGAGGAGAAGGACCACAACCAGGGTCCCGACGACGCGCTCCTCGACATCTACCGCAAGCTGCGCCCCGGCGAGCCCCCGACGCGTGAGGCCGCGCTGACGCTGTTGAAGAACTACTACTTCAACCCCAAGCGCTACGACCTCGCCAAGGTCGGCCGCTACAAGATCAACAAGAAGCTCGCCACCACCGAGGCGTTCGACCAGCAGACGCTGACGATCGCCGACATCGTGGCGACCATCCGCTACATCGTGCGGCTCCACAACAACGACACCACGCTCGTCGACGGCGCCGGCACGACCTTCCTCGACGCCGACGGCAAGCCGATCGAGGTCCAGGCCGACGACATCGACCACTTCGGCAACCGCCGGATGCGGACGGTCGGCGAGCTCATCCAGAACCAGCTCCGTACGGGCCTGGCCCGCATGGAGCGCGTGGTCCGCGAGCGGATGACCACCCAGGACGTCGAGGCCATCACCCCGCAGTCCCTGATCAACATCCGCCCCGTGGTCGCGGCGCTGAAGGAGTTCTTCGGCACCTCGCAGCTCAGCCAGTTCATGGACCAGACCAACCCGATCTCGGGTCTGACCCACAAGCGCCGCCTGTCGGCGCTGGGTCCCGGTGGTCTGTCCCGGGACCGGGCCGGCATGGAGGTCCGCGACGTCCACCACAGCCACTACGGCCGGATGTGCCCGATCGAGACCCCCGAGGGTCCCAACATCGGTCTGATCGGTTCGCTGGCCTCCTACGGCCGGATCAACCCGTTCGGCTTCGTGGAGACGCCCTACCGCAAGGTGGTCAAGGGCAAGGTCACGACGCAGATCGACTACCTCACCGCCGACGACGAGGACAAGTACGTCATCGCGCAGGCCAACGCTCCCCTGGACGACAAGTCGAGGTTCACCGAGGAGCGGGTGCTGGTCCGCCAGCGCCACGGCGAGGTCAGCGAGATCCTGGCCGACGAGGTCGACTACATGGACGTCTCGCCGCGCCAGATGGTGTCGGTCGCGACGGCCCTGATCCCGTTCCTCGAGCACGACGACGCGAACCGCGCCCTGATGGGCGCCAACATGCAGCGTCAGGCCGTCCCGCTGATCCGCAGTGACGCGCCACTGGTCGGCACCGGCATGGAGTTCCGTGCTGCGGTCGACGCCGGCGACGTGGTCGTGGCGGAGAAGGCCGGTGTGGTCAAGGAGGTGTCGGCCGATGTCATCGAGGTGATGAACGACGACGGCACCTACTCGACGTACAAGCTGTCGAAGTTCCGCCGGTCCAACCAGGGCACGTGCATCAACCAGCGGCCGCTGGTGAGCGAGGGCGACAAGCTCGCCGAGGGCTCGCCCATCGCCGACGGCCCGTGCACCGACGAGGCCGAGATGGCGCTGGGCACCAACCTGCTCGTCTCGTTCATGCCGTGGCAGGGCAACAACTACGAGGACGCGATCATCCTCAGCCAACGCCTGGTGCAGGAGGACATCCTCACCTCGATCCACATCGAGGAGCACGAGGTCGACGCGCGCGACACCAAGCTCGGCCCCGAGGAGATCACCCGCGACATCCCCAACGTCTCCGACGAGATGCTGGCCGACCTCGACGAGCGCGGCATCATCCGCATCGGCGCCGAGGTCACCACGGGCGACATCCTGGTCGGCAAGGTCACGCCCAAGGGCGAGACCGAGCTGACCCCGGAGGAGCGCCTGCTGCGCGCGATCTTCGGCGAGAAGGCGCGCGAGGTGCGCGACACCTCGATGAAGGTGCCCCACGGTGAGTCGGGCACGGTCATCGGTGTGCGCGTCTTCGACCGCGAGGAGGGCGACGAGCTCCCGCCGGGCGTCAACCAGCTGGTACGGGTCTACGTCGCGCAGAAGCGCAAGATCTCGGTCGGCGACAAGCTCGCCGGACGCCACGGCAACAAGGGCGTCATCGCCAAGATCCTGCCGATCGAGGACATGCCGTTCATGGAGGACGGCACGCCGGTCGACGTCGTGCTCAACCCGTTGGGCGTGCCGCGTCGGATGAACATCGGCCAGGTCCTCGAGCTGCACCTCGGCTGGCTCGCCAAGCAGGGCTGGGACCTCGCCATCAGCGACGACAAGGGCAAGGCCGACTGGAAGGACCGCCTGATCAAGATCCACGCCGACAAGGCGGATCCCGACACCAACGTGGCCACCCCGGTCTTCGACGGTGCCAAGGAGGACGAGATCACCGGTCTGCTCGGCTCGACGCTCCCCAACCGCGATGGCACGCGGGTCGTGGGCAGCGACGGCAAGGCGCGGCTGTTCGACGGCCGCTCCGGCGAGCCGTTCCCGGACCCGGTGTCGGTGGGCTACATGTACATCCTCAAGCTCCACCACCTGGTCGACGACAAGATCCACGCCCGTTCGACCGGCCCCTACTCGATGATCACGCAGCAGCCGCTGGGCGGTAAGGCCCAGTTCGGAGGCCAGCGGTTCGGCGAGATGGAGGTGTGGGCGATGGAGGCCTACGGAGCGGCGTACGCCCTCCAGGAGCTCCTGACCATCAAGTCCGACGACGTGCCGGGCCGGGTCAAGGTGTACGAAGCCATCGTGAAGGGGGAGAACATCCCCGACTCCGGCATCCCGGAGTCGTTCAAGGTGCTCGTCAAGGAGATGCAGTCCCTCTGCCTCAACGTCGAGGTGCTCTCGCAGGACGGTTCGCAGATCGAGCTGAAGGACGCCGAGGAAGACGTCTTCCGCGCGGCCGAGGAGCTCGGCATCGACCTGTCCCGCCGCGAGCCCAGCTCCGTCGAAGAAGTCTGAGACGACCCCGGTACGCCGGCCAGCCGGCGTACCGGGTCCCTCAGTCCTGACTACTCAGAGTTTTCGCTTACAACCGAAGGAATGCAGCCACTGTGCTCGACGTGAACTTCTTCGACCAGCTTCGGATCGGCCTGGCCACCGCGGATGACATCCGTACGTGGAGCCACGGTGAGGTCAAGAAGCCGGAGACGATCAACTACCGCACGCTCAAGCCCGAGCGTGACGGTCTCTTCTGCGAGAAGATCTTCGGTCCCACCCGGGACTGGGAGTGCTACTGCGGCAAGTACAAGCGCGTGCGCTTCAAGGGCATCATCTGCGAGCGCTGCGGCGTCGAGGTGACCCGGAGCAAGGTCCGCCGCGAGCGGATGGGCCACATCGAGCTCGCCGCGCCGGTGACCCACATCTGGTACTTCAAGGGCGTGCCCAGCCGGCTGGGCTATCTGCTCGACCTGGCGCCGAAGGATCTCGAGAAGGTCATCTACTTCGCCGCCTACATGATCACCTCGGTCGACGAGGACGCGCGCCACCGCGACCTGTCCTCGCTCGAGAACAAGGTCGGCCTCGAGCGCGAGCGCCTCGAGAAGCGTCGTGACGGCGCCCTCGAGGACCGCACCAAGAAGCTCGAGGAGGACCTCGCCACCCTCGAGGCCGAGGGTGCCAAGGCCGACGCGCGCCGCAAGGTCCGCGACGGTGCCGAGCGCGAGATGAAGCAGATCCGCGACCGGTCGCAGCGCGAGCTCGACCGGCTCGAGGAGGTCTGGAGCACCTTCAAGTCGCTGCAGGTCCAAGACCTCATGGGCGACGAGATGCTCTACCGCGAGATGAAGAACTGGTTCGGCAAGTACTTCGAGGGCTACATGGGGGCCACGGCCATCCAGAAGCGTCTCGAGGACTTCGACATCGAGGCCGAGGTGGCGTCGCTGCGCGACACCATCGCCAACGGCAAGGGTCAGCGCAAGGTGCGCGCGCTCAAGCGGCTCAAGGTCGTCGACGCGTTCCGCAAGACCGACAACAAGCCGCAGGGCATGGTCCTCGACGCCGTCCCGGTCATTCCGCCCGACCTGCGCCCGATGGTGCAGCTCGACGGTGGCCGCTTCGCGACGTCTGACCTCAACGACCTCTACCGCCGAGTCATCAACCGCAACAACCGGTTGAAGCGACTCCTCGACCTCGGTGCTCCCGAGATCATCGTCAACAACGAGAAGCGGATGCTGCAGGAGGCCGTCGACTCGCTGTTCGACAACGGTCGTCGCGGCCGTCCGGTCACCGGACCGGGCAACCGGCCGCTGAAGTCGCTGTCCGACATGCTCAAGGGCAAGCAGGGCCGCTTCCGTCAGAACCTCCTCGGCAAGCGCGTCGACTACTCCGGCCGGTCGGTCATCGTGTCCGGCCCGCAGCTGAAGCTGCACCAGTGCGGTCTGCCCAAGCAGATGGCGCTGGAGCTGTTCAAGCCGTTCGTGATGAAGCGCCTCGTCGACCTGTCCCACAGCCAGAACATCAAGTCCGCCAAGCGGATGGTCGAGCGCGCGACGTCGGGCCTGTCCCGCTACGCCGTGGTCTGGGACGTCCTCGAAGAGGTCATCACCGAGCACCCGGTGCTGCTCAACCGGGCGCCCACCCTGCACCGCCTCGGCATCCAGGCCTTCGAGCCCCAGCTGATCGAGGGCAAGGCGATCCAGATCCACCCGCTCGTCTGCTCGGCCTTCAACGCCGACTTCGACGGCGACCAGATGGCGGTTCACCTGCCGCTGTCGGCCGAGGCCCAGGCCGAGGCGCGGATCCTGATGCTGTCGACCAACAACATCCTCAAGCCGTCCGACGGACGCCCGGTCACCATGCCGACGCTCGACATGATCATCGGTCTGTTCTTCTTGACCACCGACCGTGACGACGAGCCCGGTGAAGGCCGTGCCTTCTCCTCGCAGGCCGAGGCGATCATGGCCTTCGACCGCGGCGAGATCGCGCTGCAGAGCAAGGTGAAGATCCGGTTCTCCGACATCGTGCCGCCGCTCGAGCTCGAGCTCGGCGAGGACTGGGAGGAGGGCCACTCGATCACGCTCGAGACCACCCTCGGCCGGGCGATCTTCAACGACACCCTGCCGGCCGACTACCCCTTCGTGAACTACGAGGTGGGCAAGAAGGCCATGGGCGCGATCATCAACGACCTGGCCGAGCGCTACACCAAGGTCGAGGTCGCCGCGTCGCTGGACGCCCTCAAGGACACCGGCTTCCACTGGGCCACCCGGTCCGGGGTGACGGTGTCGATCGACGACGTCACCACGCCCGACGACAAGGCCGAGATCCTGGCCGAGTACGAGGGCCAGGCCACCAAGGTCCAAAAGCAGTTCGAGCGTGGCCTCGTCACCGACGAGGAGCGTCGCCAGGAGCTGGTCGAGATCTGGACCCAGGCGTCCAACGACGTCGCGAAGTCGATGGAGAAGTCCTTCTCCCGGACCAACCCGATCTTCATGATGGTCGACTCCGGCGCCTCCGGAAACATGATGCAGATCCGTCAGGTGGCGGCGATGCGTGGTCTCGTGGCCAACCCGCGAGGCGACATCATCCCGCGCCCGATCAAGGCCAACTTCCGCGAGGGCCTGTCCGTGCTGGAGTACTTCATCTCCACCCACGGCGCCCGCAAGGGTCTGGCCGACACCGCCCTCCGTACGGCGGACTCCGGCTACCTGACCCGTCGTCTGGTCGACGTGTCGCAGGACGTGATCATCCGTGAGGAGGACTGCGGGACCGAGCGCGGCATGGACAAGCGGATCGGCGTCCGGGTCGAGGACGGCACCGTCCGCAAGGACGACAACGTCGAGACCTCGGCGTACGCCCGCACCACCGCGGTCGACGTCGTACACCCGGAGAGCGGCGAGGTGCTCGCCGCCGCGGGCGACGACCTGGGCGACGTCAAGATCGGTGAGCTGGTCGCGGCCGGGATCGAGGTGGTCCGGGTCCGTTCGGTGCTGACCTGCGAGGCTCGCACCGGCACGTGTGCCAAGTGCTACGGCCGTTCGCTGGCCACCGGCAAGATGGTCGACATCGGCGAGGCCGTCGGCATCATCGCGGCGCAGTCGATCGGTGAGCCCGGCACCCAGCTGACGATGCGGACGTTCCACACCGGTGGTGTGGCCTCGGCCGACGACATCACGCAGGGTCTGCCGCGTGTCCAGGAGATCTTCGAGGCGCGCATCCCCAAGGGGCGCTCGCCGATCTCCGAGGCCGCCGGCCGGATCGAGATCGAGGAGACCGACAAGACCCGCAAGGTCATCGTCACTCCCGACGACGGTTCGGAGGTGCTGGAGTACCCCGTCTCGAAGCGGTCCCGCCTGCTGGTCGGGGACGGCGACCACATCGAGGTCGGCGACATGCTGACCGTCGGTACCCCGGAGCCCCACGAGGTGCTGCGCATCCTCGGTGTCCGCAAGGCACAGGAGCACCTGGTGGACGAGGTCCAGGCGGTCTACCGCAGCCAGGGCGTGTCGATCCACGACAAGCACATCGAGATCATCGTGCGGCAGATGCTGCGCCGGGTCACGGTGATCGAGTCGGGTGACACCAACCTGCTGCCGTCCGACCTGGTCGACCGCGTGCGCTTCGAGGAGGAGAACCGTCGCGTCGTCTCCGAGGGCGGCAAGCCGGCCTCGGGTCGTCCGGTGCTGATGGGGATCACCAAGGCGTCGCTCGCCACCGAGTCGTGGCTCTCGGCCGCCTCCTTCCAGGAGACGACCCGGGTGCTCACCGACGCGGCGATCCACGCCCGCTCCGACAGCCTGCGCGGCCTGAAGGAGAACGTGATCATCGGCAAGCTGATCCCGGCCGGCACGGGTCTCGAGCGCTACCGCAACATCCGGGTGGAGCCGACCGAGGAGGCGCGCGCTGCGGCGTACGCCGTCACGGGGTACGACACCTACGACTACGAGTTCGGCAACAGCGGCGCCGGTCAGGCCGTCGCCCTGGACGACTTCGACTTCGGTTCGTACCAGAACTGAGCGCGAAGCGCTCCGCTCCGGGGTGACCAACCGGATCGAGCACGACAACGCCCGTCCACGCGCCAGCGTCGGCGGGCGTTGTCGCGTCGAGAGCCGATCGGCGGAGGCGACCATCGCGCCGGCCGAGTCCGCGCCCCGAGGCCGCGACGTCACGCCGAGTCGGCGCGGAGAAGCGCTGACAACACGCCGAGTCGTCGTGAGCCGACTCGGTGTTCGGCGTCATCTTGCGGCGCGCGCCCCGCGGGACGTGTTCAATGGCCGGGTGAGCGAACCGTCGGAGATCGATCGGCTGGTCGGCGGGGCGCTGCGCGCCCTCGGCCAGGCCCTGCTGTGGGTGGACTCGGCCGTCGACCGGGTGGCGACCGGCCTCGGCGACCTCGTCGAGGGGATCAGCCCGGACCGGGCCACCGTGCTCGGGGTCGACGGCTGCAAGGCCGGCTGGGTCGGGGTCGTGGTCGGCGGAGGAGGAAGCGCGACGGTGCTGGTGGCCCCGACGATCGCCGAGCTCGTCGCCGCGGCCCGGGCCGACCACCCGGACCTGGCCGTGGTGGGGATCGACATCCCGATCGGGCTACCCGACGCCTCGCCCCGGCAAGCGGACCTGCTGGCACGTCAGCGGCTCCCGGTCGGCCGCAAGTCGTCGGTGTTCCCTGCCCCGACCCGCACCGCCACCGCGGCCACGACCCACGTCGAGGCCAGCGCCGCCAACCGCGAGGCGACAGGCGTCGGGTTGAGCATCCAGGCCTTCCGTCTGGTCCCGAAGATCCTCGAGGTCGACGCCTACGTCCGCTCGCCGAGGACCTGCCGGATCGTCGAGGTACACCCGGAGGTCAGCTTCGCCGCGATGGACGCCGCCAGCGTCGTCCCCGCCAAGCGGACGGCGGCCGGGCTCGAGTCCCGGGAGCGGGCGCTGCGCGCCGCCGGCATCGAGCCGCCGTCGTACGTCCGCGGGCAGGGGTACGCCGCCGACGACCTCCTCGACGCGTGCGCTGCGGCCTGGACCGCCGCCCGGGCGGCCACCGGCGATGCCGAGACCCTGCCCGATCCGCCGGAGACCTTCACCGACTCCCTCCCCGCCGCGATCTGGGTCTGAGGGATAGTCCCCGACGTTTTGGTTGCCAGAACCGGCCCTTCGGCAACCGAACTGTCGGGGACTATCCCCGCGATGCCGATTTGGGAAGGGTGCCCGGACGCCTGAGAGAATCGGGGCATGACCGCCCGTGAGCAGACCGACGTGCTCGTCGTCGGTGCCGGCCCGGCGGGCTCGGCGACCGCGGCCTGGGCGGCCCGGCTGGGGCTCGACGTGCTGGTGACCGATGCGGCGGTCTTTCCGCGTGACAAGACGTGCGGAGACGGTCTCACGCCGCGCGCGATCGGCGAGCTGGAGAGGCTCGGCCTCGGCGACTGGCTGCGCGCGCACACCGTCAACCAGGGCCTGCGGGCACACGGCTTCGGCCAGACGCTGCTGCTGCCGTGGCCGGGCGGCTCGCTGCCCGACTGGGGGAGCGCCGTCGCCCGCACCGAGCTCGACGACCACCTGCGCACCACCGCGCTCAAGTCCGGGGCGCGGGCGATCGACGGCGTCCGGGCCGTCGACGTACGACGCGACGGCGACCGCGTCACCGGCGTGCTGTTCGCACGCGGGGACGAGACCCTCGAGGTCGCCTGCCGCCGACTGGTCGTCGCCGACGGGGTGCGGTCGCCGCTGGGCAAGCTGCTCGGGCGCGAGTGGCACCGCGACACGGTGTACGGCGTCGCCGGACGCTCCTACGTCACTTCGACGATGTCCGACGACCCGTGGATCAGCTCCCACCTCGAGCTCCGGGGCGAGCAGGGCGAGGTGCTGTCCGGCTACGGCTGGATCTTCCCGCTCGGCACCGGCGAGGTGAACCTCGGGGTCGGCACCCTGGCCACCGCCAAGCGGCCGACCGACCTCAAGGTGCGTCGCCTGATGGAGTCGTACGCCGGACAGCAGCGCGCGATGTTCGGGCTCGGCGACGAGCTGCGCGCCCCGACGAGCGCGCTGCTGCCGATGGGCGGCGCCGTCACCGGAGTCGCGGGCCCCAACTGGGCCCTCGTCGGTGACGCCGCAGCCTGCGTGAACCCGCTCAACGGCGAGGGGATCGACTACGGCATGGAGGGTGGCCGACTGGTCGCCGAGCTGATGGCCGACGACGCCGACCTCGCCACCGCGTGGCCGGCGACGCTGACCCGTCACTACGGCGAGTCCTTCTCCATCGCCCGCCGCCTGGCCGGGCTGGTCACCGTCCCGCGGGTCCTGGCCACCCTCGGCCCGGCCGGCATGCGGTCCGACTGGCTGATGACTCTCGCCCTGCGCTGGATGGGCAACCTGGTGACCGACGAGGACCGCGACCGCTCCGCCCGCGTCTGGCGCTGGGCCGGCCGACACTCGCATGCCCGGGACGCCCGCCCGCCGTTCGCCTGACAGGATGGACGCGTCCCGTCTCGAGGAAGTCGCGTCATGTCCAGAGCCCTGCCGAAGCTGCAGCGCGTCGCGGCGTACGCCCTGATCATCCGGGACGAGCAGATCCTCCTGACCCGTCTGGCGGGCCGGATCTCGGCCGACGGGAAGTGGCACCTGCCCGGCGGCGGGCTCGACCACGGCGAGAACCCTCGCGACGCGCTGGTCCGGGAGATCCGGGAGGAGACCGGCCTCGACGCCGAGGTCGGCGACAGCGCGCACGTGTACTCCGTGCACCTGCCGTCCATGTGGCGCCAGGGCAAGCGGTGGGACTACCAGGCGCTCCGCATCGTGTACGACGCCTGGGTGCCGGCCGACGCGCCGGCACCGCGCGTGGAGGAGATCGACGGCTCCACCGTGGCAGCTGCCTGGCACCCGGTCGCAGACGTCCGCTCGGGCGCGCTCCCGGTCACCGACATCGTCACCGAGGCGCTGGCCGAGCACAGCTCGTTCCGGAGGCAGCGGATCGGGGTCTATGCCTTGATCCGCCGCGACGACACGGTGCTGCTGACCCGGATCTCCGACCGCGGCTACCACTCCGGCTCCTGGACCCTGCCCGGCGGTGGTCTCGACCACGGGGAGTCGCCGCGAGAGGGGCTGGCCCGCGAGGTCCGCGAGGAGTGCGGCGTCGCCTGCCAGGTCGGTGACCTGCTCGACGTCCACGACCTGCACTTCGGCGGCGTCGCGCCGTCGGGTCGCTTCGAGGACTTCCACGGGGTGCACCTGCTGTTCCGGACCACCGTCGCCGCCGACGCCGAGCCGTATGTCGCGGAGGTCGACGGCACCACCGACGCGGTCGCCTGGGTGCCACTGGCCGAGGTCGCGGACGGTACCCGGCCGGTGCTCGACGTGGTCCGGGCCGCCCTCGGTGCCGACTCGCAGACCTGAGGCCCCCTCTCTGTGTGGGTGACGGCCCGCTGCGCAACGGCCGGCGGCTCGGACAGGCGCCCTAGACTCACACCGTGAACCCCCGGCACCGGCGACTCGTGATCCCGTTCGCCCTCGGGGGGCTGCTCCTGATCGTCGTGATCGCTGCGGTGGTCCGACGGTGAGCGAGCCCCTGCTGCGGGCGTTGGCCCGCCTCCGGGCCGTGATCCTCGACGACGAGACGCTGGTCCGAGCCGTCGGTTCCGGCCGCCGCCGCGGCACCCAGCCCCCGTGGCGGCGTGTCGAGCTGAGGTACGTCGACCTCAAGGCCGGGCGCCACCTCCAGGTCACGGCGTACGACGAGGCGCAGGCGCACACGGCCAACCACGCCGTCGGCCCGGCCGCCCACGCGGCCGTCGACGACCTGCTCGACCAGCCGTTCGGGAACTGGCACGTCGACACCGCCACCGAGACCCACCAGCTCCGTGTCACCAAGAAGGGAGAGGCGGTCGTGCACACCCGCACCCGCGAAGCCGCCCCGGCCGAGCTGCTGCGTGACCACGACCGTGACAAGCACCGGCTGCTCGCCCAGGACGACCCGGTCTTCCGCGCGCTCGGCCTCAGTGACCACGAGGGGCGGATGAAGCCGAGCCGGCAGAGCAAGTACCGCCAGGTCGAGGAGTTCCTGAGGATCCTCGACGCCTCGATCACCGACGGCCTCGACAAGGGCCACCTCCGCCGGCCGACGGCCGACGAGCCGCTGCAGATCGTCGACCTGGGCTGCGGCAACGCCTACCTGACCTTCGTCACCGAGCGCTACCTGAGCCATGTGCGCGGGCTGCCGGTCCACCTGACCGGGATCGACCAGCGCGAGCAGTCGCGGGCACACAACGAGGAGCTCGCCCGCGCCCTCGCCGTCGAGGCGACGTTCGCGGCGTCGTCGATCGCGGAGGCCGACCCCGCCACCCGGCCAGACGTCGTCCTCGCCCTGCACGCCTGCGACACCGCCACCGACGACGCGCTGGCCAGGGCGCTCGAGTGGGGGACGCCGTTGATCCTCGCCGCGCCCTGCTGCCACCACGACATCGCCGCGCAGCTGCGGAAGGCGCCGACGCCGGCGCCGTACGCCATGCTCACCCGCCACGGCATCCTCCGCGAGCGCTTCGCCGACACCCTGACCGACGGTCTGCGCGCTTCGCTGCTCCGGCTGCAGGGCTACCGCGTCGACGTGATGCAGTTCGTCGGCAGCGAGCACACGCCGCGCAACACACTGCTGCGCGCGGTGCGCACGGGCAAGCCGGTGACCGGCGGCTCCGCCCGCCAGGAGTACGACGAGCTGGTGACGACGTGGGGGGTCCGCCCGCGGCTGGGCGACCTGCTGGATGCGTAGCGTCCTGGCCGGCCTCGCGGTCGCAGCGCCTTTCGCGATGGGCGCGGCCATGACGCCGCAGTCGCCCCACGCGAGCACGGTCTTCACGTTCTCGGACCCCGCGATCGTCGAGGCGAGCGCGCTGGTCCTGCAGGACGGGCTGTTCGTCACCACCAACGACTCCGGCGACACGGGCCGGATCTTCGTCGTCGATCGCTCCGGTGACCACGGTCGGCGTGACGCACTGGTCGGACGACTCGACCGACGCCGAGGCACTCGCCCCGGCGGGTCCGGGCCATGTGTGGGTCGGTGACATCGGGGACAACCTGGGACGTCGAGCCGACGTGACGGTCACCCGGGTCCCCGTGGGTCGCGGCGAGCGGACCGTCCAGGCGACGTCGTACCACCTGACCTACCCGGGCGGGGCCACCGACGCCGAGACGCTGCTGAGCGACCCGGCCACGGGGCGGCTGTACGTCGCCACCAAGAACGTCTTCGGCGGCCGGCTCTACGCCGTGCCCCGGCAGCTGAGCGCGACGGGGACCAACCGGCTCCGGCCGGTCGCCCGCGTGCTGCCACTGGCGACGGACGGGGCCTTCTTCCCTGACGGGGGACACCTCGTGATCCGCGGCTATGCGTCGGCGGCGGTCTATGCCTGGCCCTCGATGCAGCGGGTGGCGACGTTCGACCTGCCTGACCAGCAGCAGGGCGAGGGGATCGCGGTCGGGCCGGACGACACGCTCTACCTCTCCTCCGAGGGGTTGCACGCTCCCGTGCTCGCGACGCGCGTGCCGGCGTCGGTCCGTCGGGCGATGGCGGTGACCCCCTCACGATCGCCGGCCGCCTCGCCGTCAGCCCCGCGCGGGACCGCACGAGTGCCCTCGACGCCCACGGACGAAGCCTCGCAGCGCGAGGCCTGGCCCTGGGTGGCCGGCGGCTTGCTCGCACTCGCCGCGCTGGTGACCCTGGTGCTCTCGCTGCGGCCCGCAGGACGCCCTCCTACGGGTGAGGAGGAAGGCGGCGGGGCTGACTAGCGTGACGCCATGGCGCGGTTGCGGAGGAGCTCACCGGACGACCCCGGCTGGAGCCGCCGCCGCGCCGGCAAGGGCTTCGTCTACCTCGACCGGGACGGCGCGCGTCTGGCGGACGACGACGTCGAGCGGGTGAAGAGCCTCGTCATCCCGCCCGCCTGGCGCGACGTGTGGATCTGCCCGTGGCCGAACGGTCACCTCCAGGCCGTCGGTACCGACGACGCCGGCCGTCGGCAGTACCTCTACCACCCCGACTGGCGCACGCAGCGCGACGCCGCCAAGCATGCACGGGTGCTCGAGTTCGGCCGGGTGCTGTCCAAGGCGCGTGAGCAGGTGCTGGTGGACCTCGGCACCGAGGGGATGAGCCAGGACCGAGCCTGTGCCGTCGCCGTACGCCTGCTCGACCTCGGCTACTTCCGCATCGGCAACGACGTGTACGCCGAGGAGAACGGCAGCTTCGGACTCACCACGCTCCAGCGGAAGCACGTTCGCAAGCGCGGCTCCACCATGGTCTTCGAGTTCGTCGGCAAGTCCGGGATCGAGCACAGCATCACCATCGACGACCCCGCCACGGTGGCGGCGCTGGAGATCATGCGCCGTCGTCGAGGACCCGCCGACGAGGAGCTGATGGCATGGAAGGAGGGGCGTCGCTGGCACGACCTCGACTCCGGGCACGTCAACGACTACGTCCGTCGTACGACGGGCCTGGAGGCCACCGCGAAGGACTTCCGGACCTGGCACGCGACGGTGCTCGCCGCCGCGTCGCTGGCCGAGACCACCGAGCCGGGGATCACCAGGGCGTCACGCAAGCGGGCCGAGGTGGCCGCGATGAAGGAGGTCGCGGAGTTCCTCGGCAACACCCCGGCGCTGGCCCGTTCGTCGTACGTCGATCCCCGCGTGGTCGATGCCTACGAGGAGGGCATCACGATCAAGGCCGCGACCCGGAGGAAGGCGGCGACTCCGAGCGAGCGGCAGACGTACCTGGAGCGTGCGGTGCTGCGGTTGTTGAGGGACGCCTGAAGGTCAGGTGGCGCTGCGCCAGACCCAGCTCGGTCGGACGTGCACCTCAGTGAGCCCGGCTCGCCGCATGTTGTGCTGCGAGGGGTTCGGGTTCTCGTCGTTCTCCAGCCAGGTCTCGGCCGACGCCCAGCGCACCCCGCGGTCGTGGGCCTCCCTGATGCGGGCGTCGAGCAGAGCGCCCTGGGCGCCTCGGTTGCGGCCCTCGGGAAGGGTGGCCGCCCCGAAGAGCGCGACCGCCTCGGTCTCCGCGACCACGAGCATCCGCGCGACCGCTAGCAGGGTCTCGCCGTCCCAAGCGCCGTACGTCGCCCAGTCGCCGTCGAAGAACTGGTCACCCGCGAACATGGCATCGGCGGCCGGCGTCGGCTCGAAGCCGAAGCCGGCGGCCATGATGCGGACGAAGTCCGCACCGTGCTCGGGGCCGAGTCTGGTGATGGTGAGGTCGGTCTCGACCGAACGTGGCTCGCCGGGACCGAAGCACTTGACGAACATCGTGCCCTGCATCAGCCCGTTCCGTTCGGCCAGAGCAGGCCAGTCGCTCGGGGTCACCCGGGGCTGGAGCAGAAGCGCCAGGGCCGGGACCCCGAGGCGCCGGCCGCGCTCGATCACGGCAGCCACCGTCTCGTCGCCGACCGGCTCGCAGAAGCCGAGCGCCTTGTTCCAGTAGCCCCACATCGGGTCGCGGACCACGACGGTGTGGATGCCGTCACCGGCAGCGTGGCTGCTCATGCCGAGCAGGTCCTGCACGTCGTGCGTCTGGTCGTCGACGATCCGCCGCATGGCAGCAGCCTCGGTACGTTCGGCGAGGTCGGACCACTCCGGGTTGGTGGGCATGCCCACACCCTCTCGCAGGCCCTGGCATGCTCGCCATCCTCCTGGGGGACGATGGGGGCATGGAGCTGAGCGTCGTCGAGGGCGACATCACCCAGCAGGACGTCGACGCGGTGGTGAACGCCGCCAACCGCTCGATGCGAGGAGGTGGGGGTGTCGACGGGGCGATCCACCGTGCCGGCGGCCCTGCGGTGCTCGAGGACTGCCTCGCCCGCTTCCCGCACGGGCTGGCCACCGGCGACGCCGGCTGGACGACCGCCGGGTCGATGCAGGCGCGCTGGGTGATCCACGTGGTCGGCCCGGACTACGGCCGCGGCGAGCGTGACCGGTCGCTGCTCGTCTCCTGCTACGCGCGGGCGCTGGCCGTCGCCGACGAGCTCGGCGCGCGCTCGATCGCCTTCCCGTTGGTCAGCGCCGGCGTCTACCGTTGGCCGATGGACGACGCGGTCGCGGTCGCTGTCGACACCCTGCGCGGCACCCCGACGCGGGTCGAGGAGGCGCGAATGGTCGCCTTCGGCCGACCCGCGTACGACGCGCTGGTGGCGGCGGCCGGTGGTTGAGCACCGACCGGTGTTCGTCCTCCACGACCACCGGAAGCCGCAGCCCCACTTCGACCTGCGTCTGGAGGAGGAAGGCGTCCTTCGCTCGTGGGCCGTGCCGAAGGGGATGCCCACCGACCCGAGGAGCGACCGGCTCGCGGTGGCCGTCGGCGACCACGACCTGGACCACGCGTCGTACACGGATGAGACGAAGTCGATCGCCGACACCGGTTGGTGGGAGCTCGAGGACCGCAACGACCGTCGCTTCGTCTTCGTGCTCCACGGGCGCGAGGGCGCTCACCGTTACGCCCTGATCGACACCGGCTCCGACTGGCTCCTCCACCTGACGAAGAGCCAGCCCTGAGGGTTCGTCGGGATACCCGGCTCACCGGGTGTTCCTGCACTTCCCGGGTGTTGCAACCCCTGAGAAGTGACGGGATACCCGGCTCACCGGGGATCCCGACAGGCTCTCAGAGCCGCTCGACGACGTAGTCGATGCAGCCGGTGAGTGCCTCCACGTCGGCCGGGTCGATCGCGGGGTACATCGCGATCCGCAGCTGGTTGCGGCCGAGCTTGCGATAGGGCTCGGTGTCGACGATCCCGTTGGCCCGCAGGGTCTGGGCGATCCGGGCCGCGTCGATCGACTCGTCGAAGTCGATGGTGCCGATCACGAGCGAGCGGTGGTCGGGGTCGACGACGTACGGCGAGGTGTACGACGTCTTCTCGGCCCAGCCGTAGAGCGCGTCGGACGACGTCGTGGTGCGCTCGACCATGCCGGTCAGGCCGCCCAGTCCGTTCATCCAGTCGAGCTGCTCGGCCATCAGGAAGAAGGTCGCGATCGACGGGGTGTTGTAGGTCTGGTTGAGCCGCGAGTTGTCGATCGCGGTGACCAGGTCGAGAAACGCCGGGATGTGGCGCCCGCTTCCCTTGACCGCCGCCGCGCGCTCGAGTGCGGCCGGCGACATCAGGGCGATGTAGAGGCCGCCGTCGGAGGCGAAGCACTTCTGCGGGGCGAAGTAGTAGACGTCGGCTTCCGTCAGTTCGACGGGCAGCCCGCCGGCACCGGAGGTGGCGTCGATCAGCACGAGCGAGTCGTCCGCGGCGCCGTCGGGGCGTCGTACGGGCGCCATCACCGCCGTGGAGGTCTCGTTGTGGGCCCAGGCGTAGGCGTCGACTCCCTCCTCGGCTACGGAGACGGGCCGGGTGCCGGGGTCGCTCGACACGATCGACGGGTCGGCGAGCCACGGCGCGGCCTTGGCCGCGGCGGCGAACTTCGAGGAGAACTCGCCGAACGTGAGGTGCTGGCTCTTCTCGCGGATCAGGGCGTGGGTCGCAACGTCCCAGAACGCCGTCGCGCCGCCGTTGCCGAAGACCACCTCGTAGCCCTCGGGCAGCGAGAAGAACGTCGCGAGCCCGTCGCGCACCCGGCCCACGAGGTTGCGCACGGGCGCCTGTCGGTGGGAGGTGCCCATCAGCGACGACCCGGTCGCCGCCAGTGCGTCGAGGTGGCTGGTCTGGATCTTGGACGGTCCGGCGCCGAAGCGGCCGTCGGCCGGCTTGAGGTCGGCGGGGATCGAGATCGCGTCGGTCATGAGCAACCTTCCGTGGTGGGGAGCCCTACGGGCGCAGCCTGCCTGACGACGCTGTCGGCGCTGACTATTGTGTCAGGGCCGCCGATCCGGGCGTACGGGAGGACACCAGATGAGCACGCTCCAGTGCGAGACGGGAGCCACGCGTGCCGGCTGACCTGCGGATCGAGCAGGTCCCGTTCACCCATGCCGACGCCCTCCTGCTGATCGACGAGGTCCAGCGCGAGTACGTCGTGCGCTACGGCGGGCCCGACCGCACGCCGCTGGAGCCGGCGTACTTCGACGCACCGGACGGTGCCTTCTACGTCGGCTACCGCGACGAGGCCCCGGTCGCCATGGGCGGGTGGCGGTTCCGGCCGGACGTGACCCGTCTCGGGTCGCGAGCGCGCCGCCGAGGTGAAGCGGATGTACGTCGCGCCGACGGGCCGACGCGGTGGCCTGGCGCAGGCTGATGCTGGCCCACCTGGAAGCCACGGCGCGGACGGCCGGCGCCGACGTGATGATCCTCGAGACCGGCACCGCCCAGCCCGAGGCGATGGCGCTCTACGAGGCCGCCGGCTACCAGCGGGTCGAGCCGTTCGGCTACTACCGCGACGAGCCGCTCAACCGCTGCTACGCGCGGGTGCTCGGCGGATCCGTGCCCTAGGCTCCGCCGTGTGGGTCTGTTCGGAACGACGCCCGACCGCGGCGAGATGCTGGCTCTGGAGAACCGCGTGGCGCGCCTGGAGGAGCAGGTCGCACGGCTCAGCGCTGCGCTGGCCGCTCAGCAGGTCTCGCCCCCTCCTGCGGGTGCGTCCGACGAGTCGTCCGACGGGTCGTCCGTCGGCAGCCGTCGCGCCCGCGCCCGATGCGTATGCCGAAGCCCGTGCCCTGGCCGCAGCCGGGAACAAGATCCACGCGATCAAGGTGGTGCGCGAGCAGAGCGGGATCAGCCTGAAGGCGGCGAAGGACCTCGTCGAGAGCTGGTGACACGGCGTACCTCGTAGACGACCTCACCCAGCTCCCAGCCCGGGATCGGGTCGTCCCATGCGCCGACGTAGGTGTGGACCGCGCGCATCCCGAGCTTCTCCAGCACCCGTCGTGAGCCGGTGTTGACCGCCATCGTGGACGCCATGACGGTCTCGACGCCGGGCACCGAGAAGGCCTGGGCGAGCATCGCGACCCCGCCCTCCGTCGCCAGGCCGCGCCCCCAGGCCGACCGGACGAGCCGGTAGCCGAGGCCGGCTCGGTGCGGGTCCACCGTGAAGCTGCTCGCCGACCACCAGCCGACGAACGCGTCGTCGACGTACCCGGTCCAGTAGCCGAGGCCCCGACCTTCGTCCGTGCGCGGCCCGAGCCGCTCCGCCCACTCGGCGCGGGTCTCCTCCGGGCCGGCCGCGCGACCCAGGACGAACCGCATCACGTCGGGGTCGGCGTTGAGCTCCTCGAAGAGCGGGAGATCGGCCTCCGTCGTGGGCTGAGGCGCAGCCGGTCGGTGCGGAGGGTGGGCCTCATGGGTCACAGTTTCACCATGTGACCATGGTGAAACTCGGCTTCACACGGTGAGTTCGCCATGAGAAGCCCAGATTCGGCTGCCTCACATGGTGAAGCCGGGACGGGTGAGCCCAGCCTCAGGACGCAGCCCAGTCCGAGCTCCAGCCCGCGACCGTGGACGCCGGCCGTGTCCCGGGGCCGACGTACACCGCGCTCGGGCGGATCAGCCGCCCGGTCCGCTTCTGCTCCAGGATGTGGGCCGACCAGCCGCCGGTGCGGGCGCAGGTGAACATCGAGGTGAACATCGGCGCGGGCACCTCGGCGAAGTCGAGCACGATCGCCGCCCAGAACTCCACGTTGGTCTCGAGCACCCGGTCGGGGCGCCGCTCGCGGAGCTCGGCCAGGGCGGCCTTCTCCAGGGCCTCGGCGAGCTCGTAGCGCGGGGCGCCCAGCTCGCGCGCCGTACGACGGAGAACGCGCGCACGGGGGTCCTCGGCGCGGTAGACGCGGTGACCGAAACCCATCAGGCGCTCACCGTTGTCGAGCAGCTCCTTGACGTACGACGTGGCGTCGCCGTCGCGCCGCTCGACCTCCTCGATCATGCCGAGGACCCGCGACGGGGCGCCGCCGTGCAGCGGCCCGCTCATCGCCCCGATCGCGCCGGAGAACGCCGCGGCGACGTCGGCCCCGGTCGAGGTGATCACGCGCGCGGTGAAGGTGGAGGCGTTCATGCCGTGCTCGGCCGCAGAGCTCCAGTACGCGTCGATCGCCTTGACGTGCTTGGGGTCGGCCTCGCCACGCCACCGGATCAGGAACTTCTCGGCGAGCGTCGCACCCTGGTCGACGACGCGCTGCGGGATGACGGGCCGTCCCAGACCCCGCGCCGCCTGTGCGGCGTACGACAGCACCATCACCGCGACCCGGGAGAGGTCGAGGCGGGCCTGCTCGTCGGAGATGTCGTAGGTCTGGCCCATCCCCAGCATGGGCGCCAGCATCGCCACCGACGCCTGGACGTCGGCGCGCACGTCGCCGGTGTGGATCGCGATGTTGTAGGGCTCGGCGGGCGGAAGCCCCGGCTCGTAGCTGCCGTCGACGAGCAGGCCCCAGACCTTCTCGAACGGCACCCGGCCCACCAGGTCCTCGATGTCGACGCCGCGGTAGCGGAGCGCAGACCCCTCCTTGTCCGGCTCGGCGATCTCGGTCGCGAACGCGACCACGCCCTCGAGGCCCTCGTGGACCTGCGGGCTGCTCTGCTCGGACATGCGGCTCCTTGCTGACCTGGCGGACGCGTACCTACCGATTCTGCCTCCCGGTGCGAAGCCGTGCACGTGTGGGTCCGGCCGGGGGAGACCCGTGTGGCCCGTGGTTGGATCGAGACGTGAGTGACCCCTACGCCGGCCTGCGGCGCGAGTACGCCGACGGCGGGCTGAGCGAGAGCGACCTGGCCGCCGACCCGTTCGCGATGTTCCAGCGGTGGTACGACGACGCGGTCGCCGCCGAGATCTACGAGCCCAACGCGATGGTCGTCGCCTCGGTCTCCGCCGACGGCCGCCCCTCGGCGCGGATGGTGCTGCTGAAGGGCTTCTCGGAGGACGGGTGGGTCTTCTTCACCAACCTCGGCTCACGCAAGGGGATCGAGCTGCGGGACAACCCGCACTGCCACCTCCTCTTCCCGTGGCACCCCGTCGAGCGGCAGGTTCGGGTGGACGGCGTGGCGACGGTGCTGCCGCGGGCCGACGTCGACGCCTACTTCGCCACGTCGCCCGCGCGGAGCCCGGCTGGGCGCGCACGCCTCGCCCCAGTCGCGTGAGGTGGCCTCCCGCGCCGAGCTGGAGCAGGCGTGGGCGGCCGCGGACACGTCGTACCCCGACGAGGTGCCGGTCCCGGACGAGTGGGGTGGATTCCGAGTCGCTCCGGAGGCCGTGGAGTTCTGGCAGGGGCGGCCGGGTCGCCTCCACGACCGGCTCGTCTACCGTCGTACCGACACCGGCTGGACCACCCACCGCCTCGCCCCCTGACCGAGCCGATCCCGGGGTACTCCCTGACGATCTGCAGGTGATTTCGGGCAAATGACCTGCAGAACGTCACGGACTACCCCGACGCAGACCCTTACGGTGGGCGGATGCGACGCACCCTCCTGGTCCTGACCCTCCTCGTGGTCATCGCGCTCGCGGCCGGCTCCACGTCGTACGCCGCGTCCGACGGCCGGGCGCGCGAGGCGGCGAGCCGGGGGGTGAAGCACGTCCCCGTCCCGAAGGCCGCGCGGGCGGTCGACACCCGCCACCCGGACCACGTGATCGGGAACGGGCATCCGTCCAGCTGTACGTCGCGCAAGGTGGTCGCCGCCGTGGCCGACGGCGGGGTGATCACCTTCCGGTGCGGCCCGGACCCTGTCGTGATCAAGATGCGCGCCACGGCCAAGGTGGTCAACGGGCACGGGCCGGACAACCGGCCCACGCGTCGGGTCGTGATCGACGGCGGCGGCCTGGTGACGCTCGACGGGATGGGCAAGCGCCGCATCCTCTACCAGGACACCTGCGACCGGCGGCAGGTGTGGACCACCGACCACTGTGACAACCAAGCCTTCCCCCGGCTCGTCGTGCAGAACCTGACCTTCGCCCACGGTGACTCGACCGGCCACCGCTTCGAGGGCGGCGGGGGAGGGGCGATCTTCGACCGCGGCGGGCGGCTGAAGATCGTCAACGCGACGTTCGTCGGCAACCGCTGCGACCGTGTCGGCCCCGACCTCGGGGGCGCCGCGGTCCGCGCCCTGTCGCAGTTCCGCGGGGAGCCGGTCTACGTCGTGGGCAGCGCGTTCCGCGGTGGCCGCTGCAGCAACGGCTCCGGGCTGAGCAGCATCGGTGTCTCGTGGACGGTGCTGAACAGCCGGTTCGTCGGCAACCGCGCGACAGGCATCGGCGCCAACCCGCCGCACTCGCCCCACCAGCCGGGCGGCGGGTCCGGCGGGGCGATCTACACCGACGGCAACGACTACCGGCTCGTGGTCGCCGGCACCCTGATGCGTCACAACCATGCGCGCGAGGGCGGCGGGGCGATCTTCTACGTCAGCAACGACCGCACCGGCACCCTCCACATCCGTTGGTCGACGCTCACCCACAACGTCAGCGAGCGCTTCGAGACCCGCCCAGGGATCTTCTACCTCGGCCACGGCCCCATCGACGTCCGGCACTCGACGATCCGCAACTAGGGGATAGTCCCCGACGTTTTGGTCGTGGATTCGACCAGAACGACGACCAAAACGTCGGGGACTACCCGGGAATCCGTTTGTGAGTGAGTGATCACTCAGTTATTCTCGCGACCATGACACCTCGTGCTGCGCCGATGGCCCCGGAGGATCGTCGGCAGGCGATCGTGGGGGCCCTGATCCCGCTCCTCGTGGAGCGCGGTGGCGAGATCACCACCAAGGAGGTGGCGCGCGCCGCCGGCATCGCGGAGGGCACGATCTTCCGCGTCTTCCCCGACAAGCGCAGCATGCTCCTCGCGGCTGCCCAGGAGGCCATGAACCCGGCCGGCGGTGAGGAGGCCTTCGACAAGGCGCTCGCCGACGTGACCGACCTGCGCGAGGGAGTGGTCGTCGTGACCAAGCGCGTCCTCGACCGGATGCGGCTGACGATGTCGGTGATGATGGCGGTGCGCCCGCAGCTGATGGCGGCCTTCCACGAGGAGCACCACGCGGGCCACAAGCCAGACATCGGCCCGCCGGCCTTCGTGTTGAAGGCGCAGGAGGACCTGCACGTGCGCCTCACCCGCCTCTTCGAGCCGTACGCCGACCGCCTGGCCGTCGACCCCGCCACGGCCGCGATCGCCCTGCGCAGCCTGATCTTCGGCGCCCATCGCCCCGAGCTGGGCTTGACGCCGTCCCTCACCCCGGACCAGATCGCCGATCTCCTGCTCGGCGGGGTCCTCGCTCGGAAGGACATCTGAATGCTGCTCCGCCTGGTCCGCCGCTTCCTGCTGCCCTACCGCAAGCCGCTGGCGATCGTCGTACTCCTGCAGTTCGTCGGCACGATGGGCGCCCTCTACCTGCCCAGCCTGAACGCCGACATCATCGACAACGGCGTGATCACCGGTGACACCGGCTACATCCTGCGCATCGGCGCGATCATGCTCGCCGTCGCGTTCGTGCAGATCATCTGCTCGGTCGGTGCCGTCTGGTTCGGCGCCAAGACCGCGATGAGCTTCGGCCGCGATGTCCGCGGCGCGATCTTCCACCGCGTCGGGACGTTCTCCCAGCGCGAGGTGCAGGACTTCGGTGCGCCGAGCCTGATCACCCGTCAGACCAACGACGTGCAGCAGGTGCAGATGCTGGTGCTGATGTCGTGCACGCTGATGGTGATGGCTCCGATCATGATGGTCGGCGGAATCATCATGGCGATCCGTGAGGACCTCGGTCTGTCCTGGCTGATCGCGGCCACGGTGCCGGTGCTGGCTGTCGCTCTGGGTTTCATCATCTCCAAGATGGTGCCGAGCTTCCGGCTCATGCAGGCCCGCATCGACGAGGTCAATCGCCTGCTCCGCGAGCAGATCACCGGCGTCCGGGTGGTCCGGGCGTTCGTCCGCGAGCCGCTCGAGACCGAGCGCTTCGAGACCGCGAACCGCGACCTGACCACGGTCGCCATCCGAGCCGGGCGCTGGCAGGCGCTGATGTTCCCCACCGTGATGCTCGTCGCCAACGTCGCCTCGGTGGCGGTGCTGTGGTTCGGCGGCCACCGGGTCGAGTCCGGCCAGATGCAGATCGGTGCCCTGACGGCGTACCTGACCTATCTGCTCCAGATCGTGATGGCCGTGATGATGGGCACGTTCATGATGATGATGATCCCGCGGTCGGCGGTGTGCGCCGACCGGATGATGGAGGTGCTCCACACCGACTCGTCGGTGGTGCCCCACGCCCAACCCGTCCTGACGCTGCCGGAGCGCGGCACGCTCGCCTTCGAGGGCGTCGAGTTCAGCTACCCCGGGGCCGACGCACCCGTCCTCCAGGACCTCACCTTCCGGGCTGAGCCCGGCCAGACCGTCGCCGTCATCGGGTCGACCGGCGCCGGCAAGAGCACGTTGGTCAACCTCGTGCCGCGCCTGTTCGACGCCACGGCCGGCGCGGTCTCGGTGGACGGCGTCGACGTACGGCGGCTCGAGCCCGACCGGCTCTGGTCCGTGATCGGTCTGGTCCCCCAGAAGGCGTACCTCTTCAGCGGCACGGTGCGCTCCAACCTCCTCCACGGCAAGACCGACGCCAGCGACGAGGAGCTGTGGCGGGCACTGGAGATCGCCCAGGCCGACGACTTCGTGCGCGCCATGCCCGAAGGGCTCGACGCCCCGATCGTGCAGGGTGGCACCAACGTCAGCGGTGGGCAGCGCCAGCGCCTCGCGATCGCCCGTGCCGTCGTACGCCGCCCCGAGATCTACCTGTTCGACGACTCGTTCTCGGCCCTCGACCTGGCGACCGACGCTCGGCTGCGCGCCGCGCTCCGGCCGGTCACCCGCGAGGCGACCGTGCTGCTCGTCGCCCAGCGGGTCTCCACGATCCGCGACGCCGACCTGATCCTCGTGCTCGAGGACGGCCGGGTGGTCGGACGAGGAACCCATCACGAGCTCCTCGACGACTGCCCGACGTACCAGGAGATCGTCGCCTCGCAGCTGAGCGCCGAGGAGGCGGCATGAGCACCGCCGAGAAGGTCCCGACCGGGGCCACCGCCCCCGGCGCCGGGCAGCTGAAGGAGACCGAGCGCGTCCAGGCCGGGCCGGGCCCGGGCCGTGGGCCGTTCGGCGGCGGCATGGTGGGCCAGAAGGCCAACGACTTCAAGCCCAACGCGAAGCGACTGGTCCGCCGGATGGCGCCGGAGAAGCACAAGGCGATCGGCGTGGCCGTGCTCGCCGTGGCCAGCGTGGGGCTGATGTCGTTGGGCCCCCGGATCCTGGGCCGCGCCACCGACCTGATCTTCGCCGGCCTGACGGGCAACCAGCTCGCCGGCCAGGTGCCGGACGGCACCACCCAGCAGCAGGTCGTCGACGGCCTCCATCAGCGCGGCGATGACAAGCAAGCCTCGATGATCGCCTCGATGAAGCACTTCGTGGTCGGGCAGGGCATCGACTTCGCCGCAGTCGGCCACGTCCTGTTGCTCGTGCTCGGCGTGTACGTCGCGGCGTCCGTGCTCAGCTGGCTGCAGGGCTACCTGCTCAACGACGTCGTCCAGGGAACCGTCATGCGGATGCGGGCCGACGTCGAGGACAAGGTCAACGCGCTGCCCCTGAGCTATTTCGACCAACAGCCCCGCGGCGAGCTCCTCAGCCGGGTCACCAACGACATCGACAACATCAGCCAGACCTTGCAACAGACGATGAGCCAGCTGCTCACGTCGCTGCTGACGGTCGCCTTCGTGGTCGTGCTGATGTTCTCGATCTCGTGGCAGCTCGCGCTGGTCGCCCTGGTCACGGTGCCGATCACGATGCTCGTGGCCGGCCAGGTGATGAAGCGCAGCCAAGGGATGTTCATCGACCAGTGGCGTCGGACCGGCAAGCTCAACGCCCACATCGAGGAGACGTTCTCCGGGCATGCGCTGGTCAAGGTGTTCGGCCGCCAGGAGGAGGTCGAGGCGACCTTCGCCGAGGAGAACGAGAAGCTCTACGAGGCGTCGTTCGGAGCGCAGTTCGTGAGCGGGCTGATCATGCCGACGATGATGTTCATCGGGAACCTGAACTACGTCGTGATCGCCGTCCTCGGCGGACTCAAGGTGGCCAACGGGTCGATCTCCCTCGGCGAGGTCCAGGCCTTCATCCAGTACTCCCGCCAGTTCACCCAGCCGCTGACCCAGGTCGCGTCGATGGCGAACCTGCTGCAGTCCGGCGTGGCCAGCGCCGAGCGGGTCTTCGAGCTGCTCGACGCGCCCGAGCAGGACGCCGACGCCACGGGGGCGCCGGCTGCCGAGGGCGAGCGTCACGGCGAGGTGCGCTTCGAGCACGTCTCGTTCTCCTACGACCCGACGCGCCCGCTGATCGAGGACCTGTCCCTGGTCGCCCGGCCCGGCCAGACGGTGGCGATCGTGGGCCCCACCGGCGCCGGCAAGACGACGCTGGTCAATCTCGTGATGCGCTTCTACGACGTCCAACGCGGCCGGATCATGCTCGATGACGTCGACATCGCCGCAATGCCGCGCGCCGAGCTGCGCGACCAGATCGGGATGGTGCTGCAGGACACCTGGCTGTTCGAGGGCACGATCCGCGACAACATCGCCTACGGCCGGCCCGGGGCCACCGAGGACGAGATCCTGGAGGCAGCGCGGGCGACCTACGTCGACCGGTTCGTGCACTCACTGCCCGACGGCTACGACACCCACATCGACGAGGAGGGCAGCAACCTGTCGGCCGGCGAGCGTCAGCTCGTCACGATCGCGCGCGCCTTCCTGTCCGATCCGGCGCTGCTGATCCTCGACGAGGCGACGTCGTCGGTCGACACCCGGACCGAGCTCCTGCTGCAGCACGCGATGGCGGCGCTGCGCACGGACCGTACGTCGTTCGTGATCGCCCACCGCCTGTCCACGATCCGCGACGCCGACCTGATCTTGGTGATGGAGGACGGCGCGATCGTCGAGCAGGGCACCCACGAGTCGCTGCTGGCGGACGACGGTGCCTACGCGCGGCTCTACAACGCGCAGTTCGTCGCGCCGGAGGAGTCGGCCGTCGCCTGACGGGGTGTGGGCGTGGCCGGACCGGTCACGCCCCGACCAGGTGCATTCCCGAGCCAGGCCCCGGCGGCGCTCCGGGCCCGGATCCCCAGGACTCCACCAGGCCCGCGGCGTGGGCATAGCCCGCTGCCTCGGTACGTGTGGTCGCGCCCAGCTTGGTGAGGATGTGTGAGACGTGGACGCTGGCGGTGCTCGGCGCGATGAACAGCCGGGCTGCGATCGCGCAGTTGGTCGCCCCGGCGGCGACCAGGCACAGCACCTGCCGCTCGCGGGCGGTCAGGGAGGCGACCTTCTCCTCCGCCGACCCGAACCTGGGCTTCGGCTCCTCCCGCCGCCGCTCCGGAGCCGGCTGCGGGACGAACTGCACGAGCAGCCAGCCGTGTCCGTCGTCGCGGACCGCGAACCAGCAGCGCCGTACCGTGCCGGACGCGGCGCCGTCGCTCGCGCGAGGCTGGTCGGTGGCCGCCGGACGGCCGAAGGTGGGTGACGTGGCACTCATCGCTCCTCCTGGATCTGGATCTGTGTCCCCCGCCCCCCGCGGTGGCCGTGCGTGTCGAGGTGGTCGGGCCGCTTCCAGCGTCCCGAACCGGTGCCGACCGACGACACCGGGCAGACCCTCGACCTCGATGGGGGTTAACCCGCGTCCTGCGGCGCGGAGGCCGGGGCATCGGAACGCAGCCAGCGCAACGTGGCCAGCACCCTGCGGTTGTCCTCGGTGGAGTCCTCCAGGCCGAGGTGCACGAAGAGCGTCGCGATGTAGTGCTCCACCGTCTTGATGTTCAACGACAGCTCGCGAGCGATCGCCTGGTTCGAGCGACCCTGGGCGATCAGGCTCAGTACCTCGCTCTCGCGCGGACGCAGCTGCTGGAGAACCGTGCTCACTCGCTGGCGCGCCAGGAGCCGTTGGACGATGTCGGGATCGATCACCGACTCGCCCGAGGCGATCCGCTCCAGCGCGTCGAGCAGGGTCTGGGTGTCGCTCACGCGGTCCTTGAGCAGGTAGCCCACGCCTCGCTCACCGATGTCGAGGACCTGCACGGCGTACTGCGTCTCCGCGTACGTCGAGAGGATCAGCAGGCCGAGCTCGGGCCGCGTCTCCCGCAGCCGCCGTGCGGTCGAGAGCCCCTCGTCGGTGAACGTCGGCGGCATCCGGATGTCGAGGACGGCCACGTCGACGGGGTCGGTGGCGAGCAGGGTCACGAGCTCTGCTCCGCTCGCGGCCTGATGTGCGACGTCGACGCCCGCAGTGCGCAGCAGCAGGGCCAGCCCGTCGCGGAACAGGGCGGAGTCGTCGGCGACCGCTACCCGCACGGCAGGTCCGCCGTGATGGTCGTGCCTTGCTCGGGCGCGCTCTCGACGTACAACCGCCCGCCGACCGCTTCGACGCGGTCGCGGATGGCGCGCAGGCTCGTCCTCGACGGGACCATGCCGACCCCGTCGTCGACCACCTCGACGTGGAGCTGGTCGCCGACCGGCTCGATGCGGACCCGTACGGTGCAGGGTCCCGCGTGCTTGCAGGCGTTCGTGAGCGCCTCGCAGGTGATCATGTACGCCGCGCCCTCGACGTCGGCGTCCCAGCGACCCGGCGCCACCTCGGCCGAGACCGGGACCGGCAGCCGTTCGACCACGGCCTCCACCGCCGCGGACAGCCCGGCCTGGCTGAGCACCGCCGGATAGAGGCCGTGGGCCAGGTCGCGCAGCTCGTGCAGCGTCGCGTTCAGCTCCTTGCGGGCCACGTCGACCGCCGCGATGACGTCGGGGTCGGAGCTGCGGTGCTCGATCGCACCGAGGCGCATCCCGATCGCCAGGAGCCGCTGCTGGGCGCCGTCGTGGAGGTCCCGCTCGAGCTGTCGTCGCTGCTCGAGCCCGGTGTGGAAGAGCCGCGCCCGAGCGTCCCGGACCGCGCTGAGCTGCACCTGCAGGGTGGTCTGAAGCTGGGCGTTCTCCATGGCGAGGCGACTCACGGTCACCGCCGCGTCCACCAGGTTTCGGTGGCGCCGGAGGGACGGGTCGGCCGAGATCAGGGCAAGGGCGCGCCCGTCGGTCGCGGCGACGGGGACGAGCAGACGGTCAGGGCCCTCCGCAGGAGGGGTCCGGACCAAGCCGGCGGTGTCGGCGTACCCCGGATCGTCCGGCAGGGCGTACCAGATCTCGAGCGTCGGGTCCGAGAGGGCTCGACGCAGCGCGCTCTGCACGTCGTCCGGCCCCACCGACTGCCCCAGCTCGGTGGCCAAGGCCGTGATGGAGCTACCCGAGAGCTTCATCTGCAGGGCCGAGACGGCGAAGGCGGCGCCGACCGCGGCGGTGGAGTAGGCACGGACGTCCGCGATCACGAGGGCCACCCCGGCCGGGACGTGGTCGTCGACGAGCCTGATGATCATCATCAGCGTCACGAACGCGACGGTCAGCTGGATGGGCGCGAGAGTACGACGCTCCAGGAGACCGAGCCGGCGCCAGCGCCGCCACATCAGGCCCAGGAAGATCGTGCCGGCGACCGCCCACGTCGAGTAGCGGATGAACCACAGCACGTCGTTCACCCCGGGTGCGACCCAGGGGTTCGGCCATGGGGTGTCGGGGATCGGTGGCTTCCACATGCCCGGCGGGCCGGTCAGGACGAGACCGGTCTGCACCGCACCGAGGATCGCGCCGCAGGTCGCGATGAACCAGCGCTCGTTGCGGTCGAGGCGGTCGCCGGGGTAGCGCAGGAACACCCAGCCGGCGACCACGATGCCGAAGCCGGCCGCCCAGATGCCGAGCGCGGTCAGGTACCCCATCCCTCGCAGCCCGGCCTGACCGCCGACCCAGATCAGGGTCAGCAGCGCGAACAGGTCTGAGTTCCCTCGCTGGCCGTCCTGACGGCGGAGCAGCACCGTGGTGGTGGCGAAACCCAGGCCCATGGCCAGGTTGCTGATCGCCAGCGAGGCCGCGCCGATGTTCGGCCGGAAGCAGCCCCAGACCAGGGCCGCGGTGACCGCGCCCAACCACAGGGTCGTCAGCACCCATCGGCGCCCCGGACTGTCCACAGCAGCAGTGTCCGCCCGAACAGCGCGGACCGGAAGCGGGATAACCCTCGAGCGCCGTCGAGCCGGGAGCGCGCGCGGTGGGGGCGTGACCCGCTCGGTCACGCCCCCACGAGCTGGCGCTCGCCCCTCCCGAGGCCGTCCCCCACGGCCTGCTGGGATCCCCAGGGCTGCACCAACCCGGCGGCGTGCGCGTACGCCGCAGCCTCGGTGCGGGTCTCCGCCCCCAGCTTCGCCAGGATGTGGGAGACGTGGACGCTCGCCGTCTTGGGCGAGATGAACAACCGGGTGGCGATCGCGCAGTTGGTGGCGCCGGCGGCGACCAGGCAGAGCACCTCGCGCTCCCGTTCGGTGAGCGACGCGACCTTCTGCTCGGCCGAGCCGAAGCGCGGACGCGTGGTCGCCGGACGGTGCTCCGACGGGGGCGCGGGAGCGGGTGTGAACTGCACGAGCAGCCAGCCGTGCCCGTCCTCGCGGACGGAGAGCCAGCCGCGCGCCACGTGCTCCAGGGCCGCGACCAGGTCGCTGCGCTCCAGGGCCGGCGCCTCGCCGGAGGTCCGGGTGCCCGCGTCGGACGCGTGGTCGACCAGGTCCGCCATCAAGGACAGCAGGCCGGCCATCGGTGTGGTGGCGCGTGATTCGGTGTTCATGTCCTCCAGGCTCCAGGACGTCGCCCCCCGAGTCGTCAGGGTCGGCACCCTGAGGTTTGGGCGGACGCGGTCCGTGTCCCGGATATCGAGGCGACGCGGACGGTGCCTGCGTGCCACCATCGAAAGGCTGCACGTCGACACGGGGGGTGTGGTGTGGCGGACCGGCTGTACGAGCGCACCGCGGAGATCACCGCGATCGACTCCGCTGTGTCCGCGCTCGGCGGCGGCCAGGGCAGCGCCGTGCTGCTCGAGGCCAGGGCCGGTCGAGGCAAGAGCACGCTCGTGGACTACGCCGTCCGGACCGCCCGGACAGCCGGAGCCCGCACGTTGCTGGTCCGGGCCCGTCATCTCACCTCGGCCGCCCCGTTCGAGGTGCTGCGCCGACTGCTCGGCCCCGCCGTCGAGGACCTCGGGGGCGCTGAGGGGCTGGTCGGAGCCTCCCGGTTCGCGCGACCGCTCTTCACCCCGGGAGCAGAGCTGTCCCACGGGGTCGACTACGGCTGCCAGTGGCTGGTGGCGTGGCTTGCCGAACAGTCCCCCCTCGTGCTGGCGATCGACGATGCCCATTGGGCCGATCCGGCCTCACTGCGGGTGCTTCTCGACGTGCAGGCGGAGCTGTCGGCCCAGCCGGTGATGCTGATGCTGGCCAGCCGGCCGGTCGAGAACCCGTCGGTCCAGTCGCTGTTGGCCGCGATGGGCACCCACCCCGGCGCACGCGTGCTGACACCCGCGACCCTCACGCGCCAGGGTGTGGCCGCGCTGGTGGCCGACGAGCTGGGGCGGTCCGTGGACGACGCCTTCGTCGACGAGTGCCTGCGCGTCTCCGGGGGCAATGCCTTCTACCTGCACGAGCTGATGCGTCAGTACCAGGGCGTGGACTCCGGCGCCGCACCGGCCGTGCCCTCACCGGGCAGCCTGTCCTTGCGACGGACCGTCTCCGCAAGGCTCGGCGAGCTCGGCGCCGAGGCCACGCGCGTCGCCCAGGCCGCCGCGGTGCTCGGGGACGGCTGCTCGCTCGCCGTCGTCGCCGAGCTCGCCGGGGTCGAGACGGCCGAGGCTGTGCGCGAGGCGGCGCGGCTGGAGGCGGCCAGCATCGTGCGGCACGGCGACCCCATCGAGTTCGTGCACCCCTTGATCAGGAGGGCCGTCGAGGCCGGGATGCCGGAGGTCGCCGTCGGTGAGCTGCACGGGCGGGCGGCACGACTGTTGTGGGCCCACGGCGAGCCTCCCGGCACCGTCGCCCAGCACCTGGTCGCCTCGCCCGGATCGGGGGACGAGCGCGTCTCGGCGTTCCTCGCCGACCAAGCGCTCGTCGCTCTGGAGTCCGGATCCAGCGCGGTGGCGGTGCGGATGCTGCGTCGAGCCCTCGAGGAGCCGGCGCCGGCCGACCAGCAAGGCACCCTCCTCGTGCGACTGGGCTGTGCCGAGCATGCTCAGCACGACTTCGCTTCGGCACGACGGCACCTCGAAGCGGCCCTCGAGCACGAAGATCGGTCCGTAGCGCTGTCGGCTGCCGCCGAGCTGTTCGAAGTGCTCCTCGACGCCAACCAGTATGTCGAGTTGGGGCGACTCCACCGGCGGGTCCTCGGCCTCCGCCCGTACGGCGACTCCGTAGCCGAGGTCAAGGTGCGGGCCCAGCTGTTCATCGACGTCTTCATGGCTGTGGACCCCGATCTGCCCGAGCTTCCCCCGGAGCTGGCAGACCAGGACGTGGCTGCTCTCCCGACCGACCGCGACGTGGACCGCTACCTGTTGGTGGCTGCGGCGGTCTACGGTCGCACCGCTCATGGCACCGACCAGCTAGTGGCGCATCTGCGCCGAGCCGTTGCAAGCCTCCCCGCTGACGCCGACGAGTACAGCGACTGGGACCTTCGGACAGCCTTCGCGGCCGTGACCTTCATGGACGAGCAGTTCGAGGAGACGGGCATCATCCTCGATCGGATGACGCCGGCAGTTGCTCGGCTGGGCGGCGTGATGCCCGAGTTCCAGGCCGAGCTCCACCACGATCGGATGGCCCGCGCGGTACGGAAGGGAGACTTCGAGGGCGCCCTGGCCATCCTCGACCTTGCCGAAGAACTGGCGTCCCGGCACGGTCTGATCGGGTTCGACGGAAACCATCGGTTCATGCGGGCTCTGATCGCACTGGAGCGAGGACAGTACGACGTCGCCGCGCCCCTGCTCCGCGACCCCATCGGCGAAGACATTGTCCACCCGGCGCTGGGCGCCCTCCTCGCCGGCGAACCGGCGCGCGCCATCGAAATGCTGGGGACGCTCGGCCTCGAATCCGGAGTGGACGCCCCGATGCGGCCCATCGAGGTGGAGCTCCAACCTCATTTGGTCGCCAGCCACGCCTTCGAGCTTCTGGGGGAACGACCCCTCGCGGAGGCCGAGGCGGCGCGCGAGGTGGCGGTGCGTCGCCGATACGGCTCGAGCCCCCGACTGTCGCAGGCCCTACGCCGGCATGCGTCGTTCCTTCCGGCTCGCGCGTCCCTGATTCTGCTGGAGGAAGCAGTCTCGCTCGCGGAGACCAGCGGACGACGGCCGTTGCAGGCCAGGGTGCTGACGTCCTACGGGGCTGCGCTGCAGAGAGCGGGGAAGCCTGCCGAGGCACGAGCGATCCTGTACTCGGCCGCCGACCTGGCCGGCGAGCTGGGCATGGAGCGGCTTCGGGAGCGCGCCTTCGCAGCGCTGGTTCAAGCCGGCGGTCGTCCGCGCCGCCAGCGGCTGAGCGGGCCGGCCTCACTGACCGACGCCCAGCACCAGGTGGCGGACCTGGCCGCGGCCGGGTTGACGAACCGGGAGATCGCCGAGCAGCTCTTCGTCACCATCAAGACGGTGGAGACGCATCTGAACGCCGTCTACCGCAAGCTCGGCGTCCGCGGACGGGACGAGCTGGCCTCCGGCCCGCGAGTCCCCGCCACAGGTGCCACCCTTGACGGGCGGCCCGTCGGGGGCGACTCTGGAAGCCGGGAGCGACACCAGCTGAGTCCGGTCGTGAACGGGGGGTTGTCCGATGGCGAGCACTGAGGGTAACAAGGCGTCCGCGAAGAAGTTCGATACCACCACGCCGCTCGATCGCAGAACGTTGCGCGCGTGGGTGGAGCACCTCGCCGGCCAGCTCAAGGAGACCGACAGCCTCGAGATCACCTTGACCAGCCACGAGGGCACGGGTCGTCGCACGACGAGTTTTCAGGCACCGGTGAACCCGATGTACAACATCTGTCCGGGTCGTCATGGCTTGCCGCCGGAGCCTGACTCCGAGCCGAAGCCCGGCGGCCGCGGTCGCCGCTAGCTCGGGCGGCGTCAGATGCGGCAGTCGCAGTACAACGTGGTCGTCGAACATGGCGGGCGCTTCTGGGTTTACAACGGCCTCTCGGGCCTGCTGCTCGCCGTGAGCCCGGAGGAGTGGCGCGATCTCGGCCGGTTCCTCGGCGGTGACGACGAACATGCCCCTACCCCTGAGACCCTGCACGAGCTGACCGGCGCCAGAATGCTCGTCAACGACGACACGACGAGGTGGAGGTGCTGGAGCGGCGCTACCGAGCCAGCACGACGGACCGCTCGTCGTTCGCGCTCACCATCGTCACCAGCCTCGGGTGCAACTTCGACTGCCCCTACTGCTTCGAGGCGAAGGTACCGGCGATCCTGGACGAGGAGACCGAACGGCTGCTGCTCGAGGTCCTCGACGAGCAGCTGCCGAGCCTGGCGAGCTTCTACGTGACGTGGTACGGAGGCGAGCCCCTGCTCGGACAGGACCGACTCGATCGCCTGTCCGTCGCCTTCCTGGAGCGGACGGCCGCCGCGGGGGTGGACTACGTCGCGAGCATCGTGACCAACGGCTACCTGCTGACACCCGACACCGCGATCAGGCTGAGCGAGCTCGGCGTCCGCAGCGCTCAGATCACCCTGGACGGACCGCCGGAGACACACGACAAGATGCGTCCGCTCGTCAGTGGCAGACCGACGTTCGAGGTCATCCTCGACAACATCGAGCGGTCCGCCGACCTGCTCCCGATCGTCGTGCGCGTCAACCTCGACACCTCCAACGCCGCGGACGCCGAGACGCTGCTGGAGCTGTTGGCCGAGCGCGGGCTCGGCGGGAGGGTCACCGTCACCCCGGGTCGGATCATCCCGGTCGACGACGGGGCGGGAGCGCCCAGTGAGAGCTATGCTCCCACCTGTTTCACCGTCCCCGAGTTCGCTCGGATCGAGCGGACGTTCCTCGCGAGAGCGCGGGCGCTGGGACTGGCGTCGGCCGAGCTCCCGCAGCCGGTCGGTTCGCCGTGTACCGCGGTCCGCGCCAACGAGCTCGTCGTGGGTGCCCGGGGCGAGCTCTACAAGTGCTGGGACTCGGTCGGCAACCACCGCGAGGTGATCGGGCATCTCCGCTCGTGGCGCGACCCGAACGACCGGGTCCTCAAGTGGCTGCGCTACGACCCGTTCACCGACGAGGGGTGTCGCTCGTGCATCGCGCTCCCGACCTGTATGGGTGGCTGCGCCCACCACGCCAGGCTGGATCCCGGTGGCGACTCGAAGTGCTCGACGTTCCGGATGACCTACCGCGAGCAGGTCGAGGAGTACGCCGTCGCCGCGGAGGCGGCGGAGGCCACCGGGCTGCGGCACGCCCTGCTGCCGCTGACTCCCGTCCGGGCCTGAGCGGCGGTCGGACGCCGCCCTCCGCCGATGGTCCGGTCGCGACACGTGTGCAATACCTGTTGAGTCGAGTTGGTGCGGCGGGATACCGTCGTCTCACACGGGAAAGGAGGTGGTCCAGAGTTGAATACTTTCAGGACGCGTGAGGTGGCTGCGGTCTAGCAGCAACCGGCCAGCCCGAAGTGTTGCTGGCACTCTCAACGCAGACACCCGACCCGCAGGTGATCCGGCCCACGTCCGGCTGGAGGGCCCACGGAACCATCCGAGTGGATGGTCCGTGGTCACACCTGCGGGTTGTCTGCATTTCGACCCCGCGCCATCGGCTCCGCACAGGACACCGCCGCCGGGTCCCCCTGGTGGAGGTGGCCCCGACGGCGGTGCTGTGCTGCGATCCGGTCCGTGGGCTACCGGACCTTGAGCGCCTTCTTCGGTGACTCGGTCGCGGCGTACGTGGCGTCACCCTTGTACTTCGCGACGTAGTGGAAGGTGCCCTTGGCCCTCGGCGTGAAGGTGATGGTCACCTTGCCCTTGACCAGGGTGCCGGTCCCGATCTTCCGGCCCGACCCGGCGCCGTCGACCCGCTGGAGCACGACCGTGCCCGTCGGGGCGATGCCCGAGATGCCGGACACGGTGATCGAGGCCTTCACCTTGTGGTTGCTGACCACCGGGCTGGGCGCGAACGAGAGCCCGACCTTGGCGGTGTTCTTGTTCAGCGACACCACCTGCGCCTTGCTGCCCGTGGCGTTGTGCAGGTGGACCACCAGTGCGCCCAGGCCACCGTCCGCGGCGTACGCCTTGACGTCCCGACGGATCGAGAGCACCGAGCCGGCCGCGTCGCGGTAGAGGATCGGGCTGGCGTTGCCGTCGTACGAACCACGGATCGAGATCCCCGGGTGGAGGACGTCGAGCGACTTCGCACCGACCAGCCGGCCGGAGTTGTCGATGTCGCCGACGTGGTCGACCGGTGCGCCCTGGTACGGCGAGAACGAGAACACCGCGTAGCTGACGCGCGAGGCGTTCGACGTCACGCCGTCGAGCGCCCCGAGCCACAGCGGCATCACCAGGGTGTCGCTGTTGAACACCGCCGTGTCGGTGTCACCGAGGCTGGCGTTGAGCGGCTCGATGTCGACCACCTGACCGGCCGCCAGGTCGACGAGCTCGGTGACGAGGACGTCGGTGTCGGGCAGCCGGGTGTTGAACAGCACGTAGTCGGGCTCGCCGTCGCCGGTGCTGTCGAGGTAGACGTCGAACTCCTGCGACGACGCCGCCGTACGCCACGGTCCCTGGGTGGTGACCGAGAAGTAGGCGTAGCCGTCGGTCAACGGGTCCTGCCCGTTGGCCTCGAGCTGCAGGGCGTCAGAGGTCGCGCCGAGGTACTTCAGGTCGGCGGACCGCTCGTCGGGGAAGTTGACGCAGCCCGACGTCACGCTCATCGAGCAGGTCGGCACCTTGCCGCTCTTGGCCTGCAGCTCGAACCCGGCGACCGTGGACTGCACGAGCGTGGCGCCCGAGCCCTGGTCGACCTGCTGCCCGCTGAGCGGCAGGACCGAGGTCTGGACCGCGCCGCCCGGCATCGTGAACGACGCGGGCTGCGTCATCACCGAGGCCGGCCGAGGTGCGGCGTACGCCGGCACCCGCAGCGAGGGCTGCGTGTCACTGGTGAGCACGACGTCGCCGCTCGCGTCCGCCTCGTACTGGCGCGGAAGACCGCCCTGGCTCCGGCTGACCGTCGGGTCGATGGTCTTCGTGAGCGCACTCGGGTCGATCGTGAGCGTGAGCGTCACCGTCTTGCTCGACCGGGGGTCGATCGCGACGGAGCTCGGCGAGACGGAGTACGTCGCACCGGGGATCGTCGTCCGGTCCGCGAACGAGACGTCGTAGCTGACCGAGTCGAGCGAGGTGTTCTCCACCTTGATCGTCCGGGTGAGGACGGTCGGGGTGTCGGACGGAGCGACCGCCAGCGGCCCGAAGGACGCGCTGACCGTGCCGTTGTCCGTGCCGTCCGCGGCGTTGTCGACGCTGTAGGCGAGCACCGTGTTGTCGAGGGCCGCCTTCACGTCGATGCGGCCCGAGCCGACGCGGTTGGGGCCGTAGACGTCACCGCTGTGGTCGGTCCCGGTGTAGAGGTCCTGGCCCGCGGTGTTCATCAGGTCGGCCTTGACCTGCTCGGAGCTCCAGTCCGCGTGCTGCGAGTGGACCAGCGCCGCGGCGCCCGCGACCATCGGCGTCGCCATCGACGTACCGCTGTCGTTGAGACCCTCGTCGCCCGTGCCGCTTCCGGCGGAGAAGACGCTCATCCCGACGGCCGTGACGTCCGGCTTCACGTTGTTGGCATCGTTGATGCCGCGCGAGGAGAAGTCGGCCATCGTGTCGTTCAGCGAGGTGTCGACCTGCTGGAACCCGTTGAGCGTCGTCCCGCTGATGGTCACGGTGTGGCCGGCAGTCAGCTCGCTGCGGATGGCATCGCCACCGGACTGCGCCACCAGCACGCCGGGGATGACCGCGCTGCCGGTGATCCCGGCGGAGAACGCCTCCTCGTCGTCGGCGTAGATGAAGCCCGTCGCCCCGGCGGCCACCAGGTTGGCGGCCCGAGCGGCCGAGCCACAGCGACGCGTGGTGTCGTCGCTGTCCCACTCGACGAACGCGATGTGGCCGGCGACCGCCGCGGCATCGGTGCCGTTCAACGGCTGGCAGCCGTCGAGGTTGCCCGGCTGGGAGACCCGGACGACGTCACCGGACAGGTCCGGGTCCTCGGTGTAGTCGTAGGCGATCGACCGCTCGGCGGCGTAGGACCCGGCGATGGAGCCCGGAGCCGAGACGTTGAGGCTGTCGACCTGGGAGGCGGCGTCCTGGCTGGCGGCCACCGCGATGGCGCGCGGGGCGTTGCCCGGCGAGCCACCGACGTCGTAGATGTCACCGGCGTTGCCGGAGGCGACCGACATCGTGATGCCCAGCTGGGCCGCGTCGTCGGTGACGACCGAGTCGCCGTCCTGCGGGGAGCCGAAGTCGGAGCCCAGCGACATGTTGATCACGTCGACGTGGTCGGAGGTGTCACCGTCGCCGTTGGGGTCGGCGGCCATGTCGATCGCCGCACCCACGACGTCGGTGCTGCCCGCGCAGCCGAAGACGCGGTAGGCGTAGAGCTTGGCCTCGGGAGCCATGCCGGGACCGATCCTCATCGTGTCGAACGGCGTGCTCGCGTCGTAGGCCCCGGTGTAGGTGCTGCCGTTCGCGTTCTCGCCGTAGCCGGCCACGGTGCCCGCGACGTGGGAGCCGTGGCTGTTGCAGTCGAGCGGCCATGCGTCGGGTGACGGCGTGGGGTTGAAGTCCGGGCTCGTCGGGTCGGCGTTGTAGTCGTCCCCGACCAGGTCGTAGCCGCCGACCACCTTGTCGCCGGGGAACTCGCCCGGCGAGACGGGCTCGCCGAGCTGGGCCTGGGAGTCGTCGAACTCCGAGACGGTGCCGACGCCGCCGAAGTCGGCGTGGGTGTAGTCGACGCCGGTGTCGATGATCGCGACGGTGCTGTCTGCGCCGAGGTCGCCGTAGGCCTGCCAGGCCTCGGGCGCGCCCTGGAGTGGCACGGCGTAGGCGTTGTCGAGCGACTTCGGAGCGATCGGGTGGACGGCGCTGACGCCGGAGAGCCGGGTCAGGGCGTGGTAGTTGTTCACGTCGGTGGTGACGGCCAGGCCGGCCAGCACCGCGTGGGTGCGGTAGAGGACGCGCGATCCACTCGGCAGGGCCGCGATGACGCGGTTCTGCGCGGCGGCCACGGTCTTCAGCTGCGAGGTGGCGGCACTTCGGGCGGCCTGCTTGCCGCCGCGGGCCTGCACGTACGCCGTGTGCGTCGACGAGGTGGAGAGCTCGAGCAGGAAGGCGGACCTTCCGTGTGCGGGCAGGCCCGCGGGTCGGGTGCCGTTGTTGCCCTGCATGGAGCGAGGTGCGCCCTTGGCCGACCCCGCCTTCAGGGTGTGCGACGACGTGTGGACGCCCGTGGCGAGAGTGGATGTTCGTGGTGCCGCCCCGGCGCTGCCCACCGAGATCATCGCCGTCGTCAGCGCAACAGCGGCCGTGGCCGCCACCAACGACAGGCGAGCTGTGCCTCTACCTGGTCGACTCATGTCCGTCCTTCACGGCAGGGCTCCCGACCACTGCGGAGGCACAGCCGTGCCTCCGCTCGCGCGCCGTCCGTCGCCGCGCTGGTCCACCTGCCCGCCGGCGGAGCGTAGCGCCGAAGGCTGCTGGTTGTATCCCTCCTGAAGGACGAGTCGTCGACGAATCGTTCGTGAGCCGCCGCCCGTGACCGACGGGGGATCGCTCGGCGATGAGGGCGAGGGCAGTGCTCGGGAATATAGTTGCCCTAGGTCAACCGTTACGCCTCGCATGAGGAAGCAGCCCGTGTCCCCTTCCGTCCCCAGCGTCGTCCCGGCCGGTCCCGCGGCCAGCAACCCTCGAGAGCCCTGCCGAGAGTCAGGGTGTGATGACCCATCGCGAGGTGCTCGAGGCCATGTCCGGGCTCCTGCTCGCCATGTTCGTCGCCATGCTCTCGAGCACCGTGGTCTCCAACGCGCTGCCGCGCATCGTCGAGAGCCTGCACGGGAGCCAGACCGAGTACACCTGGGTGGTGGTCGCGACGCTCCTCACCATGACGGCGACGACGCCGATCTGGGGCAAGCTGTCCGACCAGTTCTCGAAGAAGGCGCTCGTCCAGATCGCTCTGGTCATCTACGTGATCGGCTCGCTGATCGCCGGCACCGCGGCGAACATGGGCATCCTGATCGGCGCCCGGGCGGTCCAGGGCCTCGGCGTGGGTGGCCTGACCGCGCTCGTCCAGGTGGTGATCGCGAGCATGGTCACCCCGCGCGAGCGCGGCCGCTACAGCGGGTACATCGGTGCCGTCTTCGCCACCGCCACCCTCAGCGGCCCCCTCATCGGCGGGCTCATCGTCGACACCCCGGGGCTGGGCTGGCGCTGGTGCTTCTACGTCGGCATCCCGGTCGCGGTGGCCGCGTTCGCGCTGCTGCAGAAGACGCTGCACCTGCCCGTCGTACGACGGTCGGCCAGGGCCAGCATCGACTACCTCGGTGCGACCCTGCTGATGGGCGGCGTCAGCATCCTGCTGATCTGGGTCACCCTGGCCGGCAACCAGTTCGGCTGGACCTCGACCACGAGCGGGCTGCTCGTGGCCGGCGGCCTCGCCGTCGTCGCCGCGGCCGTCTTCGTCGAGGCGCGGGTGGCGGCCGAGCCGATCATCCCGCTGCGGCTCTTCCGGGACCGGACCACGGCGCTCGCCACCGGCGCGTCCTTGATGGTCGGCGTCGCGATGTTCGGCGCCACCGTCTACCTGAGCCAGTACTTCCAGATCGCCCGTGGCATGAGCCCCACCCACGCCGGGCTGATGACCGTCTTCATGGTCGGCGGTCTGGTGGTCTCGAGCATGGTGACCGGCCGGATCATCACCCGCACGGGCACCTGGAAGCGCTACCTCGTCGGCGGCATGGTCGCCGTCGTGGCAGGAGTGGCGCTGCTGTCGCGGATCGACGCCGTGACCCCGCTGTGGGTGCTCGCCGTCGACATGGCGGTGCTCGGACTCGGACTGGGCGCCACCATGCAGAACCTCGTGCTGTCGGTGCAGAACAACGCGGCCCAGGCCGACATGGGCGCTGCGAGCTCGCTCGTCGCGTTCTTCCGCAGCCTCGGCGGCTCGGTCGGGGTGGCCGCCCTCGGCGCGGTGCTCAGCCACCAGGTCTCCACCCAGGTGACGGCCGGCCTCGGCCGGATGGGCCTCGCCGCGAACGCACAGCAGAGCCACGACATCCCCGACCTCTCGACGCTGCCGGCACCGGTCCGCGACCTCTTCCAGCAGGCCTTCGGCGACGCGACGGGACACCTCTTCCTGGTCGCACTCCCGTTCGCGGTCGTGGCGCTGGTGTGTGTCGTCCTGATCCGCGAGGTCCCGCTCCGCACCACGATCCTGCGCGAGGATGAGGTCACGCCGACCGCCGGCGTACAGGAGGTCGAGATGGTGGGAACCCATGCCGCGCGCTGAGGAGCTCGGCCGTCTCGAGCAGGAGGTCGGCGTCCTGATCCGTCGCGTCAAGCGGGTGATCGGGGAGCGCTCGCGGTCCGTCCACCCCGACCTCCAGCCGGCGTCGTACCTGATGCTGTCCTACCTCGCGGCCGAGGGTCCGCAACGGTCGTCGGTGCTCTCGGAGCGGTTCGGCGTCGACAAGGGGGCGATCAGCCGGCAGGTGCAGCACCTGTGCGACCTCGACCTGCTGGTCCGTGAGCCCGACCCGGACGACGGGCGCGCGACCCTCGTCTCGGCGAGCCCGGACGCCGTCCACCGGCTCGAGTCCGTCGACCGGGATCGACGCCAGTGGCTCGACGAGCGCCTCAGCGAGTGGTCGGAGACCGATCTCCGCGACTTCGTCACCGCCCTCGCGCGCTACAACGCCACCCTCGACTGAGTACCCGAGCGCGCCGTGGCGAGCGTGCCCACCCGGCGGGGCGACCGGCTCTCCCGATAGTCCCCGACGTCTTGGTCGTGTAAGGGGCGGTTCTCACAGCCAAGATGTCGGGGACTATCCAGCTGTCAGGTCAGCCAGGCGGCGGTGTTCGGGGGGAGGAGGCCGTCGACCAACGGACCGCTGGCGATCACGACCTCGCCCGCCGGAAGCCGGACCGGGCGGGAGCCGCAGTTGCAGACCACCGTGAGTGGGCCGCGGCGCAGCTCCAGCACGGTGGAGCGGGTGCGCACCAGCTCGATGTCGTCGCCCGCGTCGCCGTACCTGCGGCGCGCCCGCAGCGCGTCGCGGTAGAACGACCACGTCGACGAGGGGTCCTTGCGCTGCCTGGCGACGGTGAGGTCGGCCCACGCGTCGGGCATCGGGAGCCACGTCTGCGTGCCCGCCGGGCTGAAGCCGTACGGCGGTCGCGTGCCGCGCCACGGCATCGGCACGCGGGCGCCGTCGCGCCCGGGGTTGCCGGTCCGGAACCACGCAGGGTCCTGTCGCGCCTCCGGGTGGTACGTCGACCTCCTCGAGCCCGAGCTCCTCGCCCTGGTAGACGTACGACGAGCCCGGCAGGGCCAGCATCGTCAGGGTCGCGGCGCGGGCCCGGGCCAGCCCCGTCGGACCGCCGCCGTACCGCGTCGCGTGCCGCCGCACGTCGTGGTTGGAGAGCACCCAGGTGGCCGACGCCCCGACCGGCGCCAGTGCGGACCGGGTGCTGGTGATGACGTCGGCGAAGGCCGAGGCCGACCAGGGCGCGAGCAACCAGGCGAAGTTGAAGGCCTGGTGCAGCTCGTCGGGGCGGACGTAGCGGGCCAGCGACTCGGGCGCCTCGGTCCAGGCCTCGGCGACGAGCATCCGGTCGCCGTCGTACTCCTCGAGGATCCGGCGCCAGGTGCGGTAGACGCCGTGCACCTCGGGCTGGTCCCACATGGGTTGGTCGAGCAGCAGCGGCTGGACGACGGCGCCGGTGGGCGGCGGCTGCGGACCTTCCGACGGCGCCAGCGCCCGGCGTTGGTCGCGCAGGCTGGCCACCTTGAACAAGGAGTGCGCGACATCGATCCGGAAGCCGTCGACCCCGCGATCGAGCCAGAAGCGCAGCACGCCCTCGAACATCGCGGGCACGTCGGGATTGCGCCAGTTCAGGTCGGGCTGGGTGGAGTCGAACAGGTGGAGGTACCACTCGCCGTGCGGTGCCGAGTCCGTCGGGGGGACGCGGGTCCAGGCGGGTCCGCCGAACACCGAGACCCAGTTGTTGGGCGGCTGCGCGCCGCCGCGACCCCTGCCCGGCCGGAAGAGGTAGCGCGCCCGCTCGGGGCTCCCGGGCTCGCTCGCCAGAGCCGCTCGGAACCACGCGTGATCGCTGGACGTGTGGTTCGGCACCAGGTCGACGATGACCTTCAGCCCGAGCCGATGGGCCGTGGCGAACAGCTCGTCGGCGTCGGCCAGCGAGCCGAAGCGCGGGTCGACGTCGACGTAGTCCGCGACGTCGTAGCCGGCGTCGTGCTGCGGCGAGGGGTAGAAGGGCGTCAGCCAGAGCGCGTCGACACCGAGGTCGCGGAGGTAGGGCAGCCGCGAGGTGATGCCCGGGAGGTCACCGAGCCCGTCGCCGTCGGCATCGGCGAAGCTGCGGACGTAGACCTGGTAGAACACCGCCTCGCGCCACCAGGGCCCCGTCATGCGAAGGCTGCGGGATCGACGGCGATCCAGAGGTGCTCCGCGCTGCCGACGACGCGACCGTCGGCGTCGTAGAGGGTCGCGGAGGTCCAGGCCTTGCGGCCGTCTCGCCCGCGGCCCATGCCGACCACGACGTGCTCCTCCCCGATCACCGGAAGGGAGTCGAGTCGGGCGGTCATCCGGGCCAGGACCATCAGTCGCTCCTCGAGGTCGCCGGCCCAGCCGCCGACGCAGTCGAGAGCGGCCCAGGTCACCGGGAGGGTCGCCCGCGGGTGACCGTCGGGCGTGAGGTCGCCCCCGGCCACGCTCGGGTCGGGCGTCCACGTCGCGGCCACCCGCGGCCGGGGCTCCTCACCGGGTACGTCGGTCGCGTCGGTCACTCGACCGGGGAAGATCCGCAGCCCGTCGCCCTCGGCCCGGCCGGTGCCGCACGAGAAGCAGGTCGGGAACGGGTGGCTGGTCAGCCCGACGAACGACGACATCGCCGCGCGGGCCTCGGCGGGCCGAACCGGCTCGACGTCGGGCACGGCGTCGTGGCTGCACCGGGCCGACAGCACCGGCCGGCCGTCGTAGGTCGCGACCACGCCGTCATCGTCGGTCGTGGTGACGGACAGGGGGAGGTCGAGCGGCGGGGGAGCGTGCAGCGACACGGTCACCGCGGGGGTCGGCAGGGAGTGCTCGGTCGGGCACGCCTCCGCGGCGCGGAGCGCCATCGCGCCGGCACTCCAGCCCCCGTTGCCGGACGACGGCGGCCCGCAGAAGCGGGCGGGGACGACGACCTCGGACAGGTCGGGCATCGGTCCTCCTTCTCGACGGACCGGCACAACTGTGCCAGCCCTTCGGCCGATGGGTCACAATGACCCGGTGAGCGACCTGATCGACACCACGGAGATGTATCTCCGGACCATCTACGAGCTGGTCGAGGAGGGCATCGTGCCGCTGCGCGCCCGGATCGCCGAGCGACTGCACCAGTCGGGCCCGACGGTCTCGCAGACGGTCGCCCGGATGGAGCGCGACGGGCTGGTCACCGTCGAGGGCGATCGTCACCTCGAGCTCACCCCGGAGGGCATGCGCCTCGCGACGCGCGTGATGCGCAAGCACCGGCTGGCCGAGCGCCTGCTGACCGATGTGATCGGTCTCGACTGGGAGCTCGTGCACGCCGAGGCGTGCCGGTGGGAGCACGTGATGTCGGAGACGGTCGAGCGCCGGCTCGTCGACCTGCTCGACCACCCCACGGAGTCGCCGTACGGCAACCCGATCCCGGGGCTGGGCGAGCTCGGCGAGCAGCCGGGGGGCGAGTTCCTCGACGGGATGGAGCTGCTGGCCGACCTCGCCGGTGCCGAGCGCGCCACCGTACGGGTCCGCCGGATCTCCGAGGAGCTGCAGAAGGACGAGCCCTTGATGGGGACCCTGCGCCGGATCGGCGTCCTTCCCGACAAGGTCGTCGGCGTCACCGCCAGCGCGGCCGGGGTGCTCGTGGGCTCCGGCGGTGAGACCGCCGAGCTCGACCTGGAGTCCGCCGGGCACATCTTCGTGACCCGCGCCTGACCTGCGTGCGCATGCCGGCGTGCGCCCAGCTCCGGGACGCGCCACCCCTCCTGCTCGTGGGGTCACGTCCGCCCCGGCTTCACCATGTTCCCGTGATGAAGCGTGGCTTCTCATCGCGAGCTCACCATGTGAACCCGAGGTCCACCACGAGAACATGGTGAAACAAGCCACCAGGACCAGCCTCGGGCCCGGCACCGGCCACCTGGCCCGGCACGTGCCCGGCTGCGCGGGAGTCTCAGCCGCGAGCCGCCGCGAGGAGGGTGAGGAACTCGCTGCACCCGGCCTCGAGCTTCACGGTCGCCAGGTCGTCGCCGCGGGTGTCGCCGCGGTTCACGATCACCACCGGTACGCCGGCCTTCGCCGCCCGGCGGACGAACCGGAAGCCGCTCATCACGGTCAGTGAGGACCCCACCACCAGGAGCGCGTCGCCGGGGGTGAGTGCGTCGACAGCCTCGTAGCACCGCTGGACCCGAGCGGGAGGGACGTTCTCGCCGAAGAACACCACGTCGGGCTTGAGGACGCCGCCGCATCCGTCGCAGTCGGGGACCACGAAGCCGTCCGTGTCGTCGAGGTCGACGTCTCCGTCGGGTCGGCTGGCCACGTCGCGGTGCTGGGCGGCGAAGTCGGGGTTGGCCAGCGCGAGGCGTTCCTCGAGCCGAGCCCGGCTCGTCGTACGACGGCAGGACAGGCAGACGACGTCGGCGATCCGGCCGTGCAGCGCGACCAGGTGTCGCGAGCCGGCGGCCTCGTGCAGGCCGTCGACGTTCTGGGTGATCAGCAGGTCGGGGTCCAGGTGGGCCAAGGCCCGGTGACCGTCGTTCGGCTCCGCGCGACGCATCCGCCCGAAGCCGAGGTGGCTGCGCGCCCAGTAGCGTCGGCGCGCGGCCGGTCCGCTGACGAACTCCTGGTAGGTCATCGGCTGCCGTGACGGCGACCCGGGACCGCGGTAGTCGGGGATCCCGGAGTCGGTGGACAGCCCCGCGCCGGTCAGGACGACCAGCCGCCCGCCCAGCAGCACCTCGGGTACGACGGACCCGCGCGCCAGGGAGAGCTCGGCGTGGGTCGACACGGGGGTCAGCTGGCGTAGCGGGCGCGAGCTCGGGCCCGCGCCTTCTCGGCCTCGACCTCGCGGTTCTTCGGCGGGGCGGTGGTCACCAGGTCGTCGAGCAGGTGCGCGGTGATGTGGGCGATCTCGGCGACCGCGCGGTCGAACACCTCCTGGTTGGCGGCCGACGGCTTCGTCGTCCCGCTGACCTTGCGGACGAACTGCAGGGCGGCGTCGTGGACCTCGCGTGAGGTGGCCGGCGGCTCGAAGTTGTTCAGCGGTCGGATGTTGCGGCACATGGCGTCGAGCCTACGCCGGACACCCGCGCGCTCACAGGCTCAGGAACCGCACGGCATCGCCGGCCACCAGCACCACCCGGCCGTCCGCGAGCGGCACCGTCCGGACGCCGGAGACGTCCCCGGTCGACGCGACTCGGACCATCCGGTCGTGGAGCGAGCCGTCCCCGACGGCCAGCACGGACACCCAGACCCGGCCGCCGTAACCCTCGCTGACCACGGTCAGCAGGGTCCGGCTCTCCGGCAGCCACGTGACCTGGTGCGGCTCCACCCCGGCCTGGGCGATCGAGCCCGGCGGATAGGCGACGGTCGCCCGCGCCCGCGGATGGGCGAGGTCGGTGATGTCGAACAGGGTCGCCTTCGCGTGAGACGTCGCGATCGTCGACGGCTGCGCGCTCACCGAGCCCTTCGGCTCCGGCAGCGGGGTCGGGAGGGGGATGGGCGGGTCGACCGTCACCCGTGGCGTGGTCTGCCCGAGCCCGAGGACGAGGTGCGCCCCCACGGGGTGGAGGTACGACGACCAGCCGGGCAGGTGCAGGGCTCCGAGCACCTGCGGCCTGGTCGGGTCGGCCAGGTCCAGGACGTAGAACGGGTCGACCTGTCGGTAGGTCACCATCACCGCGGTGTCGCCGAGCCACCGCATCGAACGGAGCTGTTGGCCGGGGCCCAGCCCGTCGAGCCGGCCCACCTCCACGAGTCGCCCGGCATCCGGGCGGAGCAGGACGACCGCGTTCGCCGCACCCCCGTCGGCCGCCCCGACGGCGACGCGGAGGACGCCGTCCCGCTCGTCCATCGACCAGCTCGACGCGACCTGTCCCTCGAGGGCACCGGTCCCGACATAGGTGGCCGACGATCCGGCGAGGTCGAAGGCGTAGAGGCGGGTGCGGTCGTCGGGCTGCTGAGGCCTCGCCTGGACCGGCGTGTCCGGTGCGACCTCGGCGCCCGGCAGCGGCCGGACGATGCAGCAGCCGAACCCGAGTGTCGGCGACGCCGCCACCACGAGCAGGTCGGACGAGAGGTAGGCCACGTCCGACGAGGTCGCCACCGCGGTGGTGTCGCCGTCCTCCGGGGCCGAGGCCCGGAACCCGACGACGCTGAGCGTGCCGACCCCGCCGTCGTCCTCGGGCACGGCGACGTCCGAGCAGCCGACGACCGGGCGGGTGGCCTCGGTCCCGGCGGTGACAGTGGGGAGCCAGTCGGTGATCGACGTCTGGCGGACGACGGCCCGGTTCGCGCGCAGTGCCGCGGCCTCGGTCCGGGCACCGTCCGGTGTCACGAAGCGCAGGGTGGGGGGCGGATCGGCCAGCACGAGGCGGACCACGTCGCCGGTCTGCCGGGCGGTGACCAGCCGCCCGTCGTACTCGCGGCTGTCGACCTGGGTCGGCCGTGAGGGGTCGGACACGTCGAACGTGCGCACCCACGTCGACTCCGGCGGGGGGCCGAAGGTGGCCTCGGCGACAGGTGACCGGGTCGCGACACCGAGCGCGACGGCCCGGTCACCCACGAGCAGGAGCTCCGGGTCGGCGAGACCCGTCAGCGGAGCGGAGCCGAGCATCCGCGGGCGGAGCCCCGACACGTCGTACGTCGTGAGGGTGTCGTCCACGACCCGGACCAGCAACGTCCCGTCGGTCTTCACCAGGTCGGGCTCGTCGACCTCCGCTTCCTGCACGTTGGTGCCGGTTCCGCTCGAGGTCGACGGCGTCGCGGCACGCGGCGTCGAACGGGGCGAGGCCGCGTCCCCCTCGGCGAACGTGGTGCCGCCGACGTCGTACGCCGAGGTGCCCCATCCCCAGGCCGTGACCTGCTCGAGCGCGCGGTCGACGTACCGCTGCCGCAGCTCCTCGCAGCTCAGGCCGGACCCGAGGCCGGCCGAGGCCAGGCGGACCGGCGTCGGCGGGTCGACGCCGCGTCCCTGGGCGACCAGGAACCCCGCGGCGAAGGCCGCGGTCACGGCGAGCACGGCCGCGAGAGCGGCGCCGGTACGACGGATCGCGGAAGGCATCATGGTCATCTGACGACCGCCCTGGCCGGGTGGTTCCCCGGGCTGCGACGATGGGCCGCATGACCGATGCGTCCCGCTCCGACCGGGAGCTCGACCTGGTGCTGTTCGGCGCCACCGGATTCACCGGCCGGCTCACCGCGGAGTACCTCGCCCACCACGCGCCCGACGGCCTGCGCTGGGGGCTCGCCGGTCGCAACCAGGCGAAGCTGGAGGGTGTGCGCGAGCACCTCACCACGCTCGACCCCACGCTTGCGGACCTCCCGTTGCTCGCGGCCGACGTCACCGACGACGCCTCGCTGAAGGACGTCGCGCAGCGCGCCCGCGTCGTGATCACGACGGTCGGCCCGTACCTCACCTACGGCGAGCCGCTCGTCGCCGCCTGTGCCGACGCCGGCACCGACTACGTCGACCTGACCGGCGAGCCGGAGTTCGTCGACCGGATGTACGTCGCGTACCACGCCACCGCCGAGCGCACGGGCGCGCGTCTGGTGCACGCCTGCGGCTTCGACTCGATCCCGCACGACCTCGGTGCCTACTTCACCGTCCAGCAGCTGCCCGACGACGTGCCGATCACGGTGCGCGGCGTGGTGCGTTCCCGCGGCACGTTCTCCGGCGGCACCTTCCACTCGGCGATGACCCAGATGTCACGGGCCAGGCAGATGAAACAGGCCCACGCCGCGCGCCGCAAGGTCGAGCCGCGACCCGACGGCCGCTCCTCCCGTGCGGTCTCCGGCAAGCCACACCGCGACGGGGTGCTCGGTCGCTGGCTGCTGCCACTGCCGACGATCGACCCGATCATCGTGGCCCGCAGCGGCGCCGCACTTCCGGCGTACGGCCCCGAGTTCCGCTACTCCCACTACGCCGGCACCAAGACCCTGCGCTACGCCGTCGGTGGTGCCGTCGGCGTGGGCGCGATCGGACTCGCCGCCCAGGTGAAGCCACTGCGCGAGTCGATGCTCAAGCACATCAAGGCGGGCGACGGCCCCGATGCCGCGCGCCGGGCCAAGTCGTGGTTCCGGGTCGACTTCGTCGGCGAGGGCGGCGGCCAGGTCGTCCACGCCCGCGTCTCCGGCGGCGATCCCGGCTACGACGAGACGGCGAAGATGCTGGCCGAGTCCGCCCTCAGCCTGGCCTTCGACGACAACCCGCCGACCGCCGGCCAGGTCACCACGGCCCAGGCGATGGGCGACGCGCTGATCGAGCGGCTCCAGGCGGCCGGGATCCGGTTCGAGGTCCTCTGAGCTCAGGGGACGGTGACCGGCACGGTGATCCGGCCGGCCTTCTCCAGTGCGCCGCCGTGGTAGACCACGGTGAGGGTGTGACTGCCGGCGCGCATCGGTGCGAGCAGCCGGCTGCCCCGGCCGTCGCTGACCGCGAGGCGCCCGACGCGCTCCTGGTGCCGCCAGACGCGCGCCGTACCGGCAGGAGCGTGGGCGAGGCCGGGGGACACGACGCGCAGCGAGAGGAAGACCCGGCCGTGCCGGATCGTCGTCCGCGCGTGGAGCACGGGCACCGTCCGGACTCGCGCGGTACCGACCGATCTCCGGGTCTTCGACACCCAGTTCGCGGCCGACACCGTCACCTGCACGTGGATCCGCTGGCCGACGTCGCCCGGCCCCACCACGTAGGTCGAGTCGTGCGCCCCGCGGATCGGGTCGTGTCCGCGCAGCCACCGGTAGTGCGCGATGGCGTTCGTCGGGGCCACGGTGGCGAGGTGGGCTCGCAGGCTGGCACCCAGGAGCGCCTTGCCGGTGACGGTGGGCTTCGCCATGGTGGCACGACCGAGCAGGACCGGCGTGGTCGCGGTCGACTCCGCCGTCCGCTTGGCGTAGCCGGGTGAGGTCGCGGTGACGACCACGTGCAGGGTCTGCCCGGCCTCGGCCGCGGTCGGCGGGTAGGCCGCGCTGGTGGCGCCTGCGATCTTCTGCGAGCCGGCGTACCACTGGTAGGAGAGCGTGACCCCGTCGAGCGACCACGAGCCGGTGGACGAGTGGAGCGTGTGTCCGACCATCGGGATCCCGGTCACCACGGGCGGCTCGGTCGAGTGGAACACGCCGCGCCGGGTGGGCGCCGTGGCCGGGCTGGTGACGAGGGCGGTCAGATAGCCCGGGCGAGAGGCCAGGATCTCGACCTCGACGGGCTTGCCGACGTCCTGCGGCCGCGGGGTGAAGGAGCTCGAGGTGGCACCCGGCACCTCGGCGGTGCCGACGACCCACTGGTAGGCGATGGAGGCCTTGGGGGTCCAGGTGCCCTTGTCGGCGTTCAGCGGCACCCCCACCTGGGCGGTGCCGACGACGGTCGGCTCGCGGGTGTTGAGGAACGTCCCGGGGGCGATCGGCGCGGTCGGTGCCGAGCTCGCCACGGCGTCGTCGTAGCCGGTCTGGGTCGCGGTGACCCGGAGCGTGATGGCCGTGCGCAGGTCCGCCGGCCTCACCTTGTACGTCGTCCCGGTCGCACCGTCGATGGGCTTGCCGTCGGCCATCCACTGCAGGTGGATCCTGCCGGCCGGCGTCCAGCTGCCGGGCCCGGCGGTGAGGACCTGGTCGACCTGTGGTGTACCGGAGATCGTCGGCGCGGAGGTCACGCGGAACTGGCCGGGTGCGACGGGACTGCTGACCGCCGAGGCCGCCAGCTGCGTCGTGTACCCGTCCAGCCTCGACACGACCTTGACCGAGATCTGCTTGCCCAGCTCGGCGGCCGACGGGGTGAACGTCGGGCTGTCGGAATCGGCGATCCGGGTACCGCCGGCGAACCAGCGGTACTCGTACGTTCCGGCCGGCGACCAGGTCCCGCTGCTGGCGCTCAGCTGCACCCCGACCTGCGGTGTTCCGGTGATCGTCGGGACTGCGGTGTTGCTGAACACGCCGTGGGCGACCGACCCGGTCGGGGGGCTCGTCGCCGACCCGGTGTGCGAGCCCGACTTCGTCGCGGTGACCTTGGCGCGCAGGCGCTTGCCGAGCTGGGCCGCGGTGGGCTTGAAGGACTTCGCGGTGGCGCCGGAGATCGGCGTGCCGTTGGCGAGCCACTGGTAGTGGAACACGAGGTTGGTCGCGCTCCACTTGCCGTTGGTGGTCTTCAGCTTCTTGCCCACCTGCGGCGTACCGGACACGCTCGGCGACTGGGTGTTGCGGACGACGGTGTCCTTGATGTGGATGAAACCGCTCGGCCACATCGAGCTGGAGCTGGTGATGGTGCGGGTGTCGTACATCCCGGCGTGGAGGTAGTTGTACTCCTCGATCGTGATCGCGTTGTCGCTCACGGTCTGGACCCACGCGACGTGCCCGCGCGACGACCCTGCCGAGCCTGCGGACCACCAGGCCACGGCTCCGCGTGTCGGGTTGTTGTCCACGGGGATGTCGAGGGACCTGGCGGCGTTCCTCCAGTTCGAGGCGTTGCCCCAGTGGGCGCCCCGCCAGTAGTCGTTGAAGGCGACGTTGTTCTCGGAGTTCAGGCGCCAGGCGACCCACGACGTGCACTCGCGGTTGTAGAACTGCCACGGGTCGACCAGGGCGTCGAGGCGAGCAGCCTTCAGTCGGGCGGGGTAGTCGTCGACCCCGGACGCCGCGCTGACGCGCTCCGGATGCAGCACCGGGGCCAGCGCCACGAGCAGTCCCAGGAGCAGCACGACGCCGATCCGACGTGCCCCGAAGGCACGCCTGTCCGAGCGGCGTCTGTTGCGCATGAGGCAGACGTTAACCATGTGAAAGCAGATGCGGGAGAGGGTTCGACGAACTACAAACCTGTGATTCGAGCGCGCCCGAGGATGGCCTCCCGATCAGGCCATCGTGCCCCAGAAGCCGGGCTCCCGTGGGGTTTTCGTGGTCGTTCCGTGGGGCGGGCCGGGTGGGAGGAAGGGTGCCCCAGGCCAGAGTCGAACTGGCGACCTTTCGCTTAGGAGGCGGCTGCTCTATCCACTGAGCTACTGGGGCGGGCCGAGTGCACGGTCCTGGAGGAGACCCACACCGACGGTGGACATCTTGGCAGGAGATGCCGGACATTGCCGAAGGCGGAGCCCGCCGGACGTCATACGGACGGTGGCATCTACGGCTCTGTCCGCATGACGTCCCGCGTTCCGCAGCCGTCAGCCGCGGAACGCGGTGATGCCGCTCAGGGTCGGGACGAAGACGAAGCCGCCGTCGACGACCTGGGACGGGAAGTGAGTGAGGTTCCCGGCGTGGAGGCGCTGCACCCGCCGACCGTTGTCGAGCCTCAGCACGACGAGGTCACCTGAGTTGCGGTCGGCGACGTAGACGCGCTTGCCGGCGATGACCGGCGCGCCGTAGAGACCCTTCGCGGTCCAGGCCCAGTGCAGGGACGTCGAGCCGACCCGTAGCGCGCGAACCCGATACTCGAACAGGCAGGGCATCACGACCGTCCGGCCCGTGACCGCGTAGCCGGAGAACGAGGAGCAGCCGGCCAGCTTCCGGATCGCGGACCCGACCCCACGGAGGTGTTCGGGGAGCAGGTAGGCGACTCCGCGTTTGCCCGCGATCACCAGGCGGTGGAGGCCGGGGATCGAGGCGGGCGAGGACGATCCCAGGTCGAGGTCGCGGATGTTGTCGTCACGCCAGGTCGACGGTGCGAAGATCGAGAGTCGGTGCAGCTTCTTGGCTCCGAGCTCGGTGACCGAGTCGCTCTTGTCCCATCGTCCGTGGAGCTCCGCGCCGTTGCCGGACGCGACGTAGACGTGTCCGTTGCGGCCGAGCACGGGACCGGGCGGCGCCCACATCCCGGCCTCCCGCGCGGTCGGGACGGCGTAGTGGAAGGTCTTCCCCTGGCCGGTCGTCGGGGTGGAGGTCACGTAGCCGACGTAGTTGTCACAGTCGCCGGCGAGCCCTCCGAAGGACACGATGACCCGGTGGTGAGCGACCAGCACCGCGGACCGCTCCTGCTCGGCCTTGCGGTTGCGATGCGGGAGCACGTCGAGCGACGTGTGCCAGCGCCGGTGCCCCGTGGCAGCGCCGAGGGACCACAGCGTGTGGTGTCCGCCCACCGTCTCCGCCACCATGAACACCGAGCCGGTCCTCGGGTCGTAGGCCGGCGTACCGGTGATGCCGAGCGGGTCGATGTTGCCGCACGGGAGCCCGCGCAGCGGCTGGGGCCGCCCGAGTCCGGTCTGCCAGCGGATGTGACCCGTGCTCGCGTTGAGGCCGAAGACCTGGTTGCGCTCGGTGGCGACGATCAGCGTCGTCCCGACGACGAGCGGCTCGCCGTACACCGCAGCGCCGAGCTTCTTCGACCAGGCGCGCTCGAGCGGGCCGCCGACGGGTGCGGTCGCGTGTCCCGCCCGGTCGGGTGTGCGGTGGTAGGTCCACCACGGCGTGAACGACGCGCCGGCGCCGTGGCCGGAGCCCTGGACGAGGTGGGCCTTCTCGGGCGTGGACGAGGCCGACGAGCAGGCTGCCGCCACCAGGAACGAGAGAGGGAGGACGATCGAGAGAGCGCGTCGCATCCGCCCAGTCTGTACGGGACTCGCCGTCACGTCATCTCGGCGTCGAGGGTGGGGACGTTCGCCGAGGAATTGTCTCCCGGCCACCTGCCGGTCACAATTTGGTCACGCCCCGTAGGTTCGGGGCAGTCCGGTCGCGCCCGGCCGGCTCGGTTCCTATCTCTGAGGTCTGATCGATGTCTGCTGTGCCACCCGACACCGGGTCGACCGGCGACGCCGGGGCCGGAGGCAAGCGCAAGGGCAAGGTCAAGGTCCACCACACGGTGGGCAAGGTCGTCGCCGCGACCATGGTCGTGATCGCCCTGGTGACCGGGTTGAGCGTGGTGTTCCTCTACCGGCACTACAACTCCAACCTCAACGTCCTCGACGTCAGCAACGCGATCAAGAACAAGCCGACGCCCCAGGTGCCGAGCGGGCCCTCCGGCCCGATCAACATCCTGGTGATGGGCTCGGACAACCGCGACGCGCCGGGCGACCACATCGACAACCTGACCGGCATCGGAAAGCGCTCCGACACCACGATCCTGCTGCACCTCTCCGCGGACCGGCGTCGCGCGTACGGCGTCAGCATCCCGCGCGACTCGATCGTCGACCGGGCCGCCTGCTACGACAACTCCGGCAAGGAGATCTCGGCGGCCACCACCGGAGCGATGTGGAACGACGCCTTCAACATCGGCGGCCCCGCCTGCACGATCGAGCAGTTCCAGGCGCTCACCCACGTGCCCGTCGACCACTTCATCGTCGTCGACTTCGCCGGATTCAAGTCGATGGTCGACGCCATCGGCGGCGTCGACGTCTGCCTTCCGCACGCCGTGAACGACACCATCGGCCACATCACCCTGCCCGCCGGCACCCACAAGTTCAGCGGCACGCAGGCCCTCGACTACGTGCGCGAGCGCCACGACCTCGGCAACGGCTCCGACATCGGCCGGATGAAGCGGCAGCAGGCGTTCATCGCCTCGATGGCGCACGCCGCCGTGAGCGCCAACACGCTGGCCAACCCGATCCACCTGACCAAGTTCCTCGACGCCGCGACCAAGTCGCTCACCGTCGACCCGGGGCTGAAGAGCATCGCCAAGCTGGTCGGCCTCGGCTACCAGTTCCGCCACATCGGGCTCGACAAGGTCAAGTTCGTCACCACGCCCTGGGAGGCCGACCCCAGCGATCCCAACCGCGTGATCTGGGCGCCCACGGCCGCCCAGCTGTGGAAGGACATCGCCCAGGACCGGCCGCTGCCGAAGTCGCTGCTCAACGGGTCGATCAACGCCCATCGCATCCCGGGCGTGACCCGTAACGATCCGGGCAACAAGCCGAGCAACAGCGAGGCGGAGCAGCAGGCGGCGCAGGAGAACCTCGCCAACGGCCTGTGTGCCTGATGCCCGAGCAGACGCCGTACGACGACGGGCGGGTCGCCGAGGAGCCGGTCGTCGAGGAGCCGGCCGCCGAGGAGCCGGCGGACGAGGCTGCGGCCCGCGCCCGGCCGGCCGAGCCGGAGTGGCAGCGCCGGCGCCGCCTGGCGGCCGTCTTCGGTGACGTCCTGCCCGCGACGACCTCCGACGAGCGCGACCCGGAGACCGCCGCCGAGGCGGCGGGCGAGGACGCCGGCGACCGCTGGCTCCGCGCCCAGGTGCCGCCGCACCACGGCTGACGCGACGAGGCCCGGCCGGGCGACCCGACCGGACCCCGTCGTACGCACCGTCAGGGAGTGGGCGGCGTGACCGCGGCGTGGCTGCCGCCGCTCTGCTGGGCGAGCAGGTCGCGGATCTCCTGCAGGAGCTGGACGTCGTCCGGCGTCCCGGGCTCCGGGCTGGGGAAGTAGCGCTCCTTGGCCTCGGTGTAGGGCATGACGATCACGTAGTAGACGATCGCGGCGGTGATGATGAACGCCACCACGGCCGTGATCCAGACACCGACCAGCAGCCCGCCCGGCTTGTAGTAGCTGAAGTCGGGGTTACCCCCGATCTTCCCGATCAGGCCCATCAGCAGGTCGACGGTCGCCTTCACCACGGACGCGAAGGCGGCGGCCATGATGAACGCCACGGCGAGCTCGACGAGGTTGCCGCGGAGGATGAAGTTCTTGAACCCGGTCATGAAAAGGTGCTCCTCGTGGCCGACCCGGAGACGGCCTAGACGGTCGGGACCTCGGCCACGCTAGCCGGAAATGACGATGCTGAGGAGGTCGGTCGCAGCGGCGCCCGCGATGTGGTCCACGTCCGACGGGAACGCCGCGACCACCACCAGCCGACCGGGCAGCCGCGCGGCGTCCGGAGCGTCGAGATCCGAGCTCGGCAGCGCGAGCACCGGCACGGCGACCGCGACGTACGACGCCGTGCCACGGCGTGGGTCGGCGGCCACCAGGCTCACGTGGTCACCCACGCGCAGCAGGGCGACGGCCTCCGCGTCGGCCACACGGACCGGCAAGGCCACCCGGCCGGGAAAGCCCGCCACGAGCGACGGCGCGACCAGCCGGAGGTCGGTGACCGGCTCGCCGGCCCGAACCGGCGCGGCCAGGGTGCGGCCCACCGCACGGCTCGCCGAACCCGGCGGCGCGAGGTCCGCCGGGTAGCGCCGGGTCACGAGGTCGTCGTCCGAGAGGACGGTGCCCGAGGCGAGGTCGCGGGCGGCCACCCGGACCGGCACGGTCGGCGCCGGCTCAGGGCGAGCCGCGTGCACGGCGGCGAGCACCGCGAGGCCGGCACAAGCCGCGGCCACCGGCCGACGGCGGGCCAGGACGGTACGCCGCAGGCGGCGGCGTAGTCGCTCACGCCGCCCGATCTGGAACGAGGGGGGAGCGTCCGGGGCCGAGGTCATCCCCCGACGTTAGGTGTGGTCGGCCGGCGTCCGCCCGGCCTCTCCACAGGGTCAGCCGGAGGTCGACGACCCCGCGGTGCTGGACGGGGAGAGAGAAGGACGACGAGGACGAGGACGACGCTGCCGCCGCGGACCCACCGCCCTCCGAGGACGAGGCTCCGGAGTCGGAGGTCGAGGTCTTCGAGCCGCCGTCGGACGAGGACCCGTCGCCGGCACCGTTCGGCGAGGACGAGCCGGAGGTCGAGGACGAGCCGGAGGCCGAGGACGAGCCGGCCGTTCGGCTGTCGGTGCGGTAGAAGCCCGAACCCTTGAAGACCACGCCGACCGCGTTGAACACCTTGCGCAGCCGCCCCCCGCAGGCGGGGCAGACGGTGAGGGCGTCGTCGGTGAAGCTCTGGAACTCCTCGAACTCGTGGTCGCACTCGGTGCAGCGGTACTGGTAGGTGGGCAACGCGCTCTGTCCTCGGGTCGTGCTGGTCTGGGCTGGTCACGGCGCTGGCACTCGCTGCCGGCGACTGCCAATGGTACGGCACAATGCCAGGCGATGACCTCGAGCACGACCGGACCGCCAGCCGAGCCGCCCGACGCCCCCGCCGCCCCGTCCGTCACCTCGCCCGCCACCCCGTCCGCCGACGGGGCCGAGGACTCCGGCTGGCTCGACACGTTCCGCTCGCTGCCCAAGGCGCTGCGCGTCACGACGTACCTCTGCCTGCTCCTCGTCGTCGTCCTGGTGGCCGCCCTCGCGGTGGGGGTGTCGCTCGTCCGTCGGCCGTTCCCGAAGGTCGACGGCACGATCGACCTGCCCGGGCTCTCGGCGCCGGTGACCGTCGAGCGCGACGCACACGGCATCCCGCAGCTCTACGGCGACAACCTGCACGACCTCATGCAGGCGCAGGGCTACGTCGCGGCGCAGGACCGCTTCTTCGAGATGGACGTGCGCCGCCACATCACCGCCGGCCGGCTCAGCGAGATGTTCGGCAGCACCACCCTCGAGACGGATGAGTACGTGCGCACGCTCGGCTGGCGTCGTACGGCCGAGCGGGCCCTTCCGCTCCTCCAGCCGCGCACCCGCAGAGCCCTGCAGGCCTACGCCGACGGCGTGAACGCCTACCTCGACACCCACTCGCTGAGCCACCTGTCGCTGGAGTACACGCTCCTGGAGGCCGGCGGTCTCGACTACCACCCCGAGCCGTGGACCCCGGTCGACTCGCTGAGCTGGCTCGAGGCGATGGCCTGGGACCTCCGCGGGAACATGGACGACGAGATCGACCGCGTGCTCGACCTCCAGGGCCACAGCCGTGCGCAGGTCGAGCAGCTCTACCCGCGCTACGACTATCGGCAGCACCCGCCGATCGTGGGGCAGGGCGCGGTGGTCCGCGGCGTCTTCCAGCAGGACGCGACGGACCGCGGCGTACCGACCCGTCAGCGACCGCCGTACGACGTGGCCGCCCGCGCCGTGCTGAGCCGGGTCGGCCGCGGTCTGGCACACCTCCCGCAGCTCCTCGGGCACGGCGGCGGCATCGGCAGCAACAGCTGGGTCGTCGACGGTGCTCACACCACGACCGGCGCGCCTCTCCTCGCCAACGACCCACACCTCGGGGTGGGCATCCCCGGAATCTGGATGCAGATCGGCCTGCACTGCCACGTCGTGGGGCCGGGCTGTCCGCTCGACGTCTCGGGCTTCACGTTCTCCGGGGTGCCGGGAGTGGTGCTCGGCCACAACGCCGACATCGCGTGGGGTTTCACCAACCTGGGTCCGGACGTGTCCGACCTCTTCCTCGAGCGGGTCCGGGGCCATCGGTGGCTGCACGGTGGCAGGTGGCTGCCGTTGACCGAGCGCCGCGAGACCATCCATGTCGACGGCCGGGCCGACGTGACGATCACCGTGCGGTCGACCGGGCACGGGCCGATCCTCTCCGACGTCTCCTCCGAGCTGCGCGACGTCGGGGCGCAGTCGCCCGCAGCCCGGTCGGGCGGACCGTACGCCGTGTCGCTGGCCTGGACCGGGGACCTGCCGTCGCGGACGGCGGACGCGATTCTCGACCTCGACACCGCCGGCGACTGGACCGAGTTCCGCCGGGCGGCCACGCGGTTCGACGTACCGGCACAGAACCTGGTGTACGCCGACCGGGCGGGCCACATCGGCTACCAGGCGCCCGGACGCATCCCCCTCCGTCGGCCCGGCAACGACGGGCAGTGGCCCGCGGCGGGTTGGCGGCCGCGGAACGACTGGACCGGCCGCTACATCCCGTTCCGCGCGCTGCCCACCGTCCTCGACCCGGACGACGGGTTCGTGGTCACCGCGAACCAGGCCGTGACGGGCCCCGGCTACTCCTACTACCTGACCCGCGACTGGGACCAGGGCTACCGCTCCACCCGGATCCGTGAGCTCCTGCAGTCGCGCCTGGACGACGGGGGCACGCTGTCGCCGGCCGACATGGCGGCCACCCAGCTCGACACGCGCAACCCGATGGCGCCCGTGCTGGTGCCGTATCTGCTGGACGTCCACATGCCCCGTGGCTACTACGGTGCCGGCCAACGTCTGCTGCGCTCCTGGGACTTCACGCAGCCCGCCGACAGCGCCGCGGCGGCGTACTACAACGTGGTCTGGAGCGACGTGCTCGCGGCGACCTTCCACGACGAGCTGCCGGAGGACCAGTGGCCCGACGGCGGCGACCGATGGATGGCCGTGGTGACCCGGCTGCTGCATCGCCCCGACGACCCGTGGTGGGACGACGTCGCGACGCCCGAGCGGGAGACCCGCGACGACATCCTGCAGGCGGCGATGACGCAAGCGCGTGACGACCTGACGCAGCTCGAGGCGCGCTCGCCCGACGAGTGGTCGTGGGGCGCGATCCACCAGCTCGACCTGCACAACCAGACTCTCGGCGAGTCGGGCATCGGTCCCGTCGAGCGGCTGCTGAACCGGGGCGGCTGGGAGGTCGGTGGCGGCGACGCGCTGGTCGACGCGGCCGGGTGGGACGCGTCGAGCGACGACGTCCGCCGTCGGTTCGTGGTCACCTGGGCGCCGTCGATGCGGATGGTGGTCGATCTCGCCGATCTCGACGGCTCGCGCTGGGTCAACCTGACCGGCCAGTCCGGCCATGCCTTCGACTCCCACTACACCGACCAGACCGACCTCTGGGCCCGCGGCGACACTCTTGCCTGGCCGTTCTCGCAGGCCGCAGTCGACGCCGCCACCCGGCACACCCTCACCCTCCATCCGCCCGACGGCGCAGGCCCGGCCCAGCGATAGTCCGTGACGTTCCGCAGGTGAAAACGGCCGAATCACCTGCAGATCGTCACCGACCACCTGGGGTGTGACCGACGGGGCGGGAGAGTCAGCGGAGGGGGATCCAGCGGGTGGGGGTCGCGGCCGCGGTGACGGGGCGGTCGTGGTCGTCCACGGGTACGTCGATCCCGACCTCGTCGTCGTACAGACAGATCACCACGGGCGTGCCGACGGGGATCCGGCCGAGGGCGCGGTCGTAGCATCCGCCGCCCTGACCCAGGCGGTCTCCGGTCGCCGACACGGCGAGCCCCGGCACCAGGACCACGTCGGCGGTGGCGACGGCGTCGAGTCCGAGCCGGTCGACCGGCTCCAGCAGTCCCATCCGCGCCGGCGCGAGAGCGCTGGCGCCGCGCCAGGTGCCCCAGTCGAGGTCCATGTCCGGCTGCACCGACGGGAGGATCACGCGCTTGCCCAGCCCCGTCAGGGCGTCGAGCAGGGCGCCCGTGCCGGGCTCGTTCCCGATCGAGACGTACGCCGCGACCGTGGCCGCTCGGCGTACCTCGGGTCGGGCCGTCACCACCTCCGCGAGGCCACGACCCGCCTCGACCACCTCGAGCAGCGGGCGACGGTGTCGCGAGGTCCGGATCCGGTCGCGGAGCGCGATCTTGGCCACAGCGGCGGCGGAGGCGGATCCACTGCCCGATCGGGATTGCGGTGGGGGCACCCCGCAAGCCTACGATCGAAGCCATGAGCAGCGCCGGACTCGATCGTGCCCGGGCGAAGATGTCGAAGGCCGGGATCGACCCGGTCGCCATCGACACCTTCGCTCACTACTACCGCCTCCTCGAACACGGCGAGACGGGCCTGATCCGCGAGTCCACCATCGAGCCGCTCGACATGGAGTCGCTCGCGGACGTCGAGGTCGACGACCAGGCGGCCTCCGCGGCGCTGGGCACGACTGCCGTCATCAAGCTCAACGGCGGCCTCGGTACGTCGATGGGCATGGACCGCGCGAAGAGCCTGCTGTGCGTCCGCAAGGGCTGGTCGTTCCTCGACGTGATCGCACGTCAGGTGCTGCACCTGCGCCAGACCCACGACGCCCGCGCTCCCGCTGATCTTCATGAACAGCTTCCGCACGTCCACCGACACCATGGACGCCCTGGCCCGCTACGCCGAGCTCCCCGTCGACGGACTGCCCCTGGAGTTCCTGCAGAACCGCGAGCCCAAGCTCCTCGCCGAGGACCTCTCGCCCGTCAGCTTCCCGAAGAACCCCGATCTCGAGTGGTGCCCACCCGGCCACGGCGACCTCTACACCGCGCTCCGCGGCACCGGCCTGCTCCAGACGCTCATCGACCAGGGCTACGAGCGGGTCTTCGTCTCCAACTCCGACAACCTCGGTGCCGTCCCCGACGCGAAGATCGCCGGCTGGTTCGCCCAGTCCGGTGCCCCGTTCGCGATCGAGGCCGTACGGCGTACGGCCTCCGACCGCAAGGGCGGCCACTTCGCCCGCCGCAAGAACGACGGCCGGATCGTCCTCCGGGAGACGGCGCAGACCTCGCCCGAGGACGAGGTGGCGCTGGCCGATCTCGACCGGCACCGGTTCTGCTCGACCAACAACCTCTGGTTCGACCTCCGGGCGATGACCGAGACCCTCGACGCGCGCCACGGCATCCTCGGTCTGCCACTGATCCGCAACGTCAAGACCGTCGACCCCTCCGACCCGTCCACACCCGAGGTGATCCAGATCGAGACCGCGATGGGCGCGGCGATCGAGGTCTTCGAAGGGGCCCGCACGATCGAGGTCGGCCGCGACCGGTTCGTCCCGGTCAAGACCACCAACGACCTGCTCGTCCTACGCTCCGACGTCTACGACGTGGGCTCCGACTTCGTGCTCGACCCCGTCTCCGACCCGCTCCCCTTCGTCGACCTGGACTCGGCGTACTACAAGCTCGTTCCGGAGTTCGAGCGGCGCTTCCCCGACGGTGCCCCGTCGCTGCGCGAGGCGACGTCGTTCACGGTGTCCGGCGACTGGACCTTCGGCCGCAAGGTGAAGGTCGTCGGCGAGGTCACCCTGGAGACGGCCGCGGCCGACCGGGTGCCGCCCGGTAGCGTCTTGGAGCATGACTGACTCGCTCGTCCCTGGGCTGGCCACGGTCGAGGAGCACCGCGACCGCGTCCTCTCGGCGATCACGCCCCTCCCCGCCTTCGACCAGCCGCTGATGGAGGCCTTCGGCCTGTCCGCGGCCGAGGACGTCCACGCCGAGGTGGCCCTGCCCGGCTTCGACAACTCCGGGATGGACGGGTACGCCGTGTGTCAGGCCGACGTCGCCGGTGCCACCGAGGAGTCGCCGGTCCACCTCCCCGTGGTCGGCGAGATCGGGGCCGGCCAGGCCTCGCTCCTCGCGATGTCGCCCGGCACGGCCGTCAAGATCATGACCGGCGCCCCGGTGCCCAGCGGTGCCGACTCCGTGGTGCCCTACGAGTGGACCGACCGCGGTGTCGCCCGCGTCGTCATCACCAGGGCCCCCGAGCTCGGTCAGCACGTCCGCCCGGCCGGCCAGGACGTCGCCGTGGGCGACCTCGTCGTCGAGCAGGGCACCGTGCTCGGTCCCCGGCATCTCGGGTTGCTGGCCGCTGTCGGTCGCGCCTCCGTCCGCTCCCGGCCCCGGCCCCGCGTGGTGGTGATCTCGACCGGCTCCGAGCTCCGCGAGCCCGGCACGGCGCTGGGCCACGACTCCATCTACGACGGCAACTCGTTCCTGCTCGCGGCCGCGGCCCGTCAGGCCGGCGCCATCGCCTACCGGGTCGGGATCGTCTCCGACCAACCACGCGCCTTCATGGACGCGCTGTCCGACCAGCTCGTCCGGGCCGACCTCGTCGTCACCAGTGGGGGTGTGTCGATGGGCGACTACGACGTGGTGAAGGAGGCCCTTGCTCCGCTCGGGACGGTGTGGTTCGGCGGGGTCGCGATGCAGCCGGGCAAGCCGCAGGGCTTCGGCACCGTCGGCGACGACGAGGTGCCGGTCGTCACCCTCCCGGGCAACCCGGTGTCGTCCTACATCTCCTTCGAGCAGTTCGTGCTCCCGGCGATCCGCAAGCTGATGGGCCGCCGACCCTTCGTCCGGCCGGAGGCCGAGGCGGTGATCACCCACGGCCTGCGCTCGCCGGACGGGCGGCGGCAGTTCGCTCGCGGCACGCTGTCGGTCGTCGACGGCCACCTCGCGGTCACGCCCGTCGGCAGCCAGGGCTCGCACATGATCGGCGACCTCGCGGACTCCGACGCGCTGATCGTGGTGCCCGAGTCCGTGACGTGGGTCGACGCCGGTGAGACAGTGACCGTGCTGCCGCTCGACGAGGAGTTCTGATGGTGGAGGGTCTGACCCATGTCGACGAGTCCGGCGCCGCCCGGATGGTCGACGTGTCGGGCAAGGAGGTCACGGCCCGCGAGGCCGTCGCCGCGGGCCGGGTCCTGGTGTCGCCGGAGGTGGTCGCGCTGCTGCACGGGGACGGCGTACCCAAGGGCGACGCCCTGGCCGTGGCCCGCCTGGCCGGGATCATGGGAGCCAAGCAGACCCCGACCCTGATCCCGCTGTGCCACCCGCTCGCGATCTCGTCGGCCACGGTCGACCTCGAGGTCGTCGACGGCGCCGTCGAGATCGTGGCGACCGTCCGCACCACCGACCGCACCGGCGTCGAGATGGAGGCCCTGACCGCGGTCGCCGTCGCCGGGCTGACCGTGATCGACATGGTGAAGGCCGTCGACAAGCGGGCCGTGATCACCGACGTCCGCATCCTCGCCAAGTCCGGCGGCAAGTCCGGCGACTTCACCAGATGAGCCGCCCCACGAGATCGCTCGCCGCGCTCCCGCTCCCTCGAGGACCCCGTCGATGAACCTGCGCGCCGCGGTCGTCGTGGCCTCCAACCGTGCAGCGGCAGGGGTGTACGACGACGCCACCGGCCCCCTGCTCGTCGACTTCCTGACGGGCCTGGGGTTCTCCTGCGAGCGGCCGACCGTCGTCGCTGACGGCGCGCCCGTCGGCGCCGCCATCGCGGCAGCGGTCGAGGGCGGTGCGCGCGTCGTGCTCACCACGGGCGGCACCGGCCTGACCCCGACCGACCGCACGCCCGAGGTCACGTGGCCGTTGCTCGACCGCGAGGTGCCCGGGATCGCCGAAGCGATCCGCGCGTACGGCGTGGCCAAGGGCGTTCCGACCGCCGCCCTCTCGCGAGGGCTCGCCGGTGTCTCCGGCGACTGCCTGGTCGTCAACCTGCCGGGCTCCCGCGGAGGGGTGAAGGACGCCATCGCCGTGCTCGAGCCGCTGCTGGTCCACGCCGTGGAGCAGATCGTCGGGAGCGACCATTGAGCTCGCCCCACGGCGTCCTTCGACTTCCCCGGTTCGCTTCGAGGTCCGACCACTCCGCAGGCACCCACGACCCGCGTCGTCGTCACCGGGAGCGGCGATGAGCCTCGGGTGGCCGGTGACGCTGCAGTACGGCGACGTCACCCTGCGCCCGCTGGCCTACCGCGACGCCCGCGCCTGGCGCGCCGTGCGTCGACGTAACGCCGCGTGGCTGATCCCCTGGGACGCCACGGTCCCGCCCGGGGGGAACGAGCGACCGGCGACGTTCCGCACCCTGGTCACCCGGCTCCACCGGCACGCCCGGCACGGCACCTGCATGCCGTTCGCGATCGACGTGGACGGCCGGTTCGCCGGCCAGGTGACGGTCAACAACATCGTGCGCGGGTCGGCGCAGTTCGCCTCCGTCGGCTACTGGCTGGACCGTGACGCCGCGGGCCGCGGCGTGATGCCGACGTCGGTGGCCCTGGTGATCGACCACTGCTTCCGCTCGGCCGGGCTGCACCGGATCGAGGTCGCGATCCGGCCCGAGAACTCCAACTCGCTGCGCGTCGTGGAGAAGCTCGGCATCCCCGAGGTCGGCTACGCGCCCCGCTACCTCCACATCGACGGCGCCTGGCGCGACCACCGGATCTACGCCATCACCGTCGAGGACTGTCCCGACGGGATGCTGGCCCGACTTTCCCATCAGTCACACGAGTGATTTCGCGACACACCCGTTGACATCCCCGGGCGCCTGTGGACCCGAACCTAGTGTCGGGCCGTGGACCTGAGCGGACTCATCTTCGTGGCCCTCGCCATCGCCTGGGCCGCCTATCTCATCCCCAAGGCGCTCCGGCACCACGACGACGTCGTGCGGGGCCGCTCGGTGGACCGTTTCTCCCAGCGCATGCGCGTGCTCGCGCGCCGCGAGCCGGTCAGCGCGCGGATGGCCCGCCTGGTCGTCCCCGGCGCCCGCACCGGGGCCGGCGCCGACGTGGTCGTCGAGCCCTCGGGCGCCGCGGCCTCGCCGGACGAGCAGTACGCCGCGCGCCGGCTCGCGTCCGCCAGGGCCACGAAGCGCCGACGTCGCGTCCTGTCCGTGCTCCTGCTCGCCGTCGTCGCTGTCGCCGCCGCCTGTGGCACCGGGCGTTTGTCCTGGCCCTACGTCGCCATCCCGGCGGCCCTCCTGGTGGCCTGGCTGGTGGCCTGCCGCCTGATGGTCAAGAAGGAGCGCTCCTGGGTGCCGGTGACGGTGGCCGGCCCGGAGGACGCCGAGGTCGTCGACGGCGAGGAGACGGCTCCCACCGGGCCCATCGCCACCGTCGCCACGGCGGAGGCTGCCGAGGCCGAGGGGCTGTGGGACCCGGTGCCGGTCACCCTCCCGACCTACGTCTCCAAGCCGGCCGCCCGCCGCAGCGTCCGCACCATCGACCTCGACTCCACGGGGGTCTGGACGTCGGGCCGGTCCGAGGCCGACTCGGCGCTCGCGCGCGAGGCCGAGGCCGCCGAGCGCGCACGCCGTCGTACCTCCCGCAAGAGCGCGCCGGGCGAGGAAGCCGTCGGCTCCTGACGGCATCCGGCGTCCTACGCGCACCCGTCCGACGCGATTCGGAACGGCGTCGGGCCCGGTGCTAGCCTTTCGCTTCGCGTCGTACGACGTCGTACATCGCAAGGGGCTGTGGCGCAGCTGGTAGCGCATCTCGTTCGCAATGAGAGGGTCAGGGGTTCGAGTCCCCTCAGCTCCACCGAACTCGCACGGTAGTTCGGGTGTCGACCCGTCCCCCTGGCGGGGCCACCGGTGCCGACTAGGTGCTGATCGCCCGGTAAGGCCTACCCTCGTCCGGGCTCGTCACATCTCGACTGGTCTTCGGTCGAGCTCGTCGAGACCACACCCCTCCGCCCAGCCTGAGACGTGGCTCTGTTCAGCCCGGGCGTCGGTCAGTGTGTCGGCGTGACCGCGTGGGATCGCTTCAAGATGGCGTTGAACGCGGTGTCCTTGACCCCGGCCAGTCGCCACGACCCCTTGGAGTTGGCCGTGGAGTTGAAGTAGGTCAGTCCGATGCCGGGGAGGTCGGTGCGGTTGGCCATGTCGTCGAAGGCGCGGGTGAGCCAGGCGGGGTCCTTGGCTGCTGCGGCGTCGGTGTAGCCGGTCTCGGCGATGGCCCAGTCGACTCCGCGGGCCTTGGCCGCGGGGGCGATCTGGTCGTAGAAGTGCTTCATCTCGGTCCAGCCCTTGTCGGGGTGGTTGGCGTCGCCGTAGCGGTTGTAGGCGTCGAAGCCCATGATGTCGACCATGTTCCCGGGCCACAGGGCGTTGAGGCTGTAGGCGGAGTTCTTGGAGTCGAAGGTGTCCCAGGCGGTCAAGATGATGCTGGTGCGCACGTTGGGGGCCGCGGCGAGCAGGGGCAGGAGCCGCTTCTGCAGGGCGACCCAGTCGGTCAGGTTCCCGTCGCCCTCGGGCTCGTGGTGCAGCGCGACCCAGACCGGGCCGGGGACGGTGGCCAGCTGGGTGGCGAGCGCCTTGGTGGCGGCGTCGGCCTTGCCGGAGGCGGCGTCGGCCCAGGAGACCGAGAGCTTGTAGGACAGCCACGGGATCCGGCCGGCCTTGGCGTCGGCGGTGGCCTGCTTGATCGAGGAGGCGATGTTGTTGTAGTTCCAGTAGGTGCGGTGCAGCCCGAGGGGCCGACCGGCCGCGGCCTCGATCGCGGCGGGGTCACCGTTGTTCTGGATGGCCGCACCCACGTACGGCAGTGAGGGGTTGCTGACCGGGCTCCCCGTGGGGGTGGTCCCCGAGGTGGGCCCCGACGTGGGCGCCGAGGTCGGACCCGTCACCGTCACCGTCGGACCCGGCACCGTCACCGTCGCGGTCGGACCCGGCACCGTCACCGTCGCGGTCGGACCTGACGCGCCCCCGGTCACCGTCGCGGTCGCCGTCACCGTCTTGGTCGCGGTCACGGTCGCGGTCGGCCTGGGCCAGGTGTGGTGTCGATGGAACCCGTCGGCGGCGCCGCTCGAGGTGAACAGGCTGCCCGCGGTGACCAGGACGACGGTGATCACGGCGATGACGGAGGCCATCGCGGTCAGTCCCGCCCTCGCATGGGTTCCGCTGGCGGCGCCTGCCGCGCGATGCCTGCAACGTGCCTTCTTGCGCATGCTTGTTTCCTTCACACCGGGGGAGGCCTAGCACTGTAGCCCGGACCGCTGGTGGATCTGCAAGTCGCGGCGGGGCGGCCCGAGACGGGTCCAGCCTGCCCGTTCGTCCCCCGAGCAAACCTTCACACTCTGTGTCACACGAGGCCTTGTTGCCATGGAGGTCCGGCCCGACGAACCGCGTCGGGCCACCTCGAAAGGCAAGTGACCGGGCATTGTTCTTGGACGCACATCCGGGATCCCGGGTGGGCGGCGCGGACCCGATGGCCGCGCCCACGAGGCCTTCCGGCTCTTCCGTGACCCGGCCGGACGCGATGTCCTGGAGCCGACGGACGAGGTGATCAACCATGGCGATCCCGAACGGATCACCCCTGACGTCCGACCACGGCGCCGACGGCGTGTCCTCGCGGCCACGTCGGCTGTGGACCGGGGCCGCGGCGGCAGAGGCCCTCGCTGCCTCGGCGGCGGTGGTGCTCGACCTGCTCATCCCCAGCCTGGTCCTGCTCGCCATGGCCGCGGTGTCGCTCGCCATACGACGCGTTGGCCTGGGCTCGCTCGGCCTGCGACGGGTGACGGCCGGGCCGTTGGCGCTGCACATGCTGGGCTTCTCGCTGCTCTGGACCTGCGTACAGCTGGGGCTGCTGATGCCCGTGGCCAACCATGTGTCCGGCGCACGCCAGGACCTGAGTGGCTTCGCCGACGTCGAGGGGAACCTCCGCCTGCTCCTGCTGTTCCTCGCGCTGAGCTGGACACTCGCGGCGTTCGTGGAGGAGCTGGCCTTCCGCGGCTACCTCCTGACGCGGATGCGCGAGGCGTTGGGGAGCGGTCGGTGGGCCACGCTCCTCGCCGTCATGGCTTCGTCGCTGCTGTTCGGGGCGGCGCACAGCGAGCAGGGCGCGATCGGCGTGCTCGTCGTCTCGCTGGACGCGGCCGCGTTCGCGGTGCTCCGGCTGCACTACCGCACCCTGTGGGCCTCGGTACTGGCCCACGGTTTCAACAACACGATCGGCTTCGTCGCGCTCTACCTCGTCGGGCCCGTCTACGGCTGGTGGTGAGCGGGGTGGCGGACGACGAGCACGGCGTACATCCCGTGCGCGTAGTGCCCCGGACGGTGGCAGGTCAGCTCGTATCGGCCAGGGGTGAGGCGGAGGGTGACCCAGCCCACCGTGCCGGGCCCGATGCCCTTGCCCGCGCCGGCTGCGCACGACGCCGAGGCCGCGCCGAGCGAGGTGCTCTCGTCCACAGCCCGTTCGGAGCCGACCGTACGACGACCGAGGACGGCGCGCGGATCGAGTGGCAGGACGACCAGCTCGTGCACGCGGGAGCGGTGGTTCGCGGCCAGGAACGTCACCTGACCTGCGGGTACGGCACGCGGGGCGCCGCGCAGCATCACCCGGCCGAGCATCGGCTGGGAGGTTGCGTGCCGGTGTCCGGGCATCGGCCCGTATCCCGCCCTGCTCGTCATCACACCGCGAGTCACGTCCATCAGGACATGTCGACCCGCGAACCGAGGCGCGGCACGGTGGTCGAGCACCCGACCGTCGACCCGTGGCCCATCCGGGTGGTCATGCCTGGTCCCGCGTCGTGCCTGGTCGAGATCGGCAGGCAGCCCGTGAGCAGCACCAGGGCGGTGAGGACCACGGGGACCAGGAGTGGCACGCGCAGGCGAGCCGGTCGGGTCATGACACCAGTCCAGGCGGGGCCGCCTCGACGAGGTGGGGGCGGCGGACCGAAGGCCCCGGACCGGATCCGGACAGGCCGGCTGGAAGGGCCGGAAATTGACGGACCCCCCGCACGAATGCGGGGGGTCTGGCACGCCCGGGGTGAGCCGGGCGCGGACCTTGCCGGTGGGCCTGGGGGGCTGGCGCCTGCGAGGTCTCCATCTGGAGGCTGGGGGGTTGCCCCCTGATGTTGACTGAAGTTTACACGTGTTGCCCCCGTCGCAGCACGATTCGCGAAAACTCCGAGGATTTTACGAAAGCAGCCCTCGGGAGCGCTCTCCACGCGTGATTCACGCGTGAAGGGGGACCAAAATCACGCGGAAAAGTGGGTCCCGCCGACACTCCAGCGAATGTCAAGACTTCCAAATTTGCCACGGCATGCTCCATGCTTCATCCGGAGCTCGGGGACCGGCACCACACAGGGAGAATTTGACATGGCACGTCAGACCAAGATGAAGATCGCCGCCTTCGCGACCGCCCTCGTGGCGACCGTCGGCATGGCCGCCGTTTCGCCGGCTGCTTCGGCGGATCACTCAGGCAAGACCACGATCTCGAAGCAGGCTCGCGGCGAGACCTGGTGCTGCTGACCGTCTGACCTTCCGGTTACTCAGCCGCTCGGGTTTGGAGAGTCGAGCGGCGAGCCCCGAAAGACGTCATCAGCGGACTGTCATCTGCTGGTGACTCTGCACGCGAACTCCGGGACGAGCGCGAAGCCCGGTGGACGCGGCCGCACTGCGATAGCAGTCCCGCGACGCCTCGAAGTCACCCACGTCCTCGAGCAGACTCGCGAGTTCGAACCACAACTGGGCTGCGCCTCGGTCGGCGCCCACGCTGGTCAACAGCATGACCGCGTTCCGGTAGGCAGACTTGGCTCCCACGAGATCACCCTCGGACAATGCGATCTGACCCTGCAGAGTGCGTGCGTCCGCCGCGACCAGTGGGGCGCCGTGCTCGCTCGTAGCGAGAGCGTTCGAGCACAGGTTGGATGCTTCGAGGATCCGACCTTGGAAGAAGAATGCGCGTGCTCGTGCCAGTTCGTTGTTGGCGATGTCGACGGCGCTTGCGCTGCACCACGCGAACTCCTCTGCGGCCTTCTCCAGGTTGGCCTGGGCCTCCGCGATGTCGGGCGGATCGAGCCGGAGCTGCATCGTGCCGAGGGAGTTTCGGAGGCGGGCGAGGTTGCGACCGCCCTCGCCCTCGGACAGTAGAGCGAGGGCTCGCTCAGCCAGGGGCACCGCGTTGCTCACGAAACCCTGCTGCGCTTCCATGATGCTGGCGTTCCAGTACGCCGACGCGCGGGCTACCGGCGACGACAATCCCTCGGCCTTGGTGATCGCCTTGCGGCAGGTGCGCACCGCCTGACCGGAGTCGCCGCGTTCGTGGTAGGCCGCGGCCAGGGTCACGGCCATCTGCACAGCCTCGTCGGAGCTGTCGAGCGGGGTGCCGACCAGCTGGGCCAGGACGCGCTCACCGACCTCGGTCGCCTTCACCAGGTCACCGGACTCGCGGTAGCAGCGGCTCAGTGCGATCGCGCACTTGATCCGCAGGAGACCGCCTTCGCGGGCCGCGACCAGCGGCTCGAGCTCGAGGATCGCGTCGTCCATCGAGCCGACGTTCTCGAGCACGCGGGCGATCAGGTAGCGCGCCCGGTAGGCGAGCTCCTCCTGCGAACCGACCAGGGCTCGGTCGAGCGCCTCGCGCGCCTGCGTCTCGGCCTCGACGTGCTGGCCGGACTCCAAGGAGAGCTCGGCGAAGTCGAGGGTCAGCTTGATCTCGTCGTACTCGCGCGCGGTGACACCGCGCAGCAGGTGGTCGACCGGGACGCCGAGGCGCGTGGCCATGTCGTCGAGGACCCCGGCATTGGGTCGTCGTTGCCCCGACTCGATGCGTGAGACATAGCCGACGGAGATGTGTTCGCCCGCCAGCTGGGTCTGTGTCCAGCCCTTGGCCACGCGCGCAGAGCGCAGCCGATCACCCAGTTGAGCGGGGTCGATCTCCTTGAGCAGCGCTGCGTCAGCGGAGTCCATTCGCTGATTGTGACCGATGAACGGCCGTTCTGGTCACTAAATGTGCCAAACGGGGGAAGTTTGCTGGCAAATTCGTTCCGCATGGTCCGTTCTGACGAGGGCGACACCTACGATCGGTCACGAGCTGGGGGGCTCGGCACCACGTAGCACCGCGGTTAGAATGCACGTGCTTGGCCGGGGGGCTAGGCGTCACGCGTGCGTCGGTCAGACGCACGCGTGACGTGTTCCCGGTCGCGTCCCAGGATCTCACTCGTCACCCCCTCTGAGCAGGGAAGACGAGGATTTTGCTCAGTCCGCGCCCACCGTCGCGATGGCGTCGATCGAGACCAGCAGACCGCGGGGCAACCGCACGTTCGCCGGGGCCGACCGAGCCGGCGGCGGATCGGGCATGAACCTCGCGTAGACGTCGTTCAGCCTCGCGAAGTCCGCGACGTCGGCGTAGAAGATCGTCGTCCTCACCAGGTGAGACAACGAGGAGCCGGAGGCGGTCAGGACCGCCTCGAGGTTGGTCAGTGCCTGCTCGGTCTGCGCCTCGATCCCCTCCGGAGCCGTCCCCGTGACCGGGTCGATGCCGGGCATGCCCGAGCAGAAGACCAGGCCCTGGGCGACGATCGCCTGGCTGTAGGGCCCCAGAGCGGCTGGAGCGGCGGTGGTGGCGACGGCGGTGCGGGTCATGGGGGTTCGGGCCTCTCGCGGTGGGAACGGGCCTTCAGGCTCCTCCTGGCGCCGGGGCTGGGCAACGACCATTCGGCCGCGTGGCAGGGTGGAGCCGAACCCACTCGGAGGAGGGCACATGCACTACGTCAGGCTCGGCAACACCGGTCTCGAGGTCTCGCGGATCACCGTCGGGTGCATGAGCTGGGGCGACGGCGGGGTGGGCCGCCCCTGGACACGTGACGAGGCCTTCGCGGAGGAGACGATCAAGGCCGCACTCGACGCGGGCATCAACTTCTTCGACACCGCCAACGTGTACTCCGGCGGCACGAGCGAGGAGTACACCGGACGCTCCCTGTGGAAGCACGCCGCCCGTGAGGACGTCGTCCTGGCCACCAAGGTCCACGGGCGCATGCGACCCGGTCCGAACGGCGCCGGGCTCTCGCGCAAGGCGATCCTCCACGAGGTCGACGCCAGCCTGACCCGGCTCGAGACCGACTACGTCGACCTCTACCAGATCCACCGGTGGGACCCGACCGTGCCGATCGAGGAGACCATGGAGGCCCTGCACGACGTCGTGCGCGCCGGCAAGGTCCGTTACCTCGGGGCGTCGTCGATGTACGCCTGGCAGTTCGCCAAGGCCCAGCACGTCGCCGCGACGCACGGCTGGACGCCGTTCGTCTCGATGCAGAACCACTACAACCTGATCTACCGCGAGGAGGAGCGCGAGATGCTCCCGCTGTGCCAGGACCAGGGCGTCGGCGTGATCCCGTGGAGCCCGCTGGCCCGGGGACGGCTGACCCGCCCCTGGGACGCGCAGACGACTCGCTCGGAGACCGACGAGTTCGGCTCGTCGCTGTACCGCGACGAGGACGCGGTGGTCGTCGACAAGGTGCTGGCCCTCGCCGAGAAGCGTGACGTCGCGCCCGCGCAGGTGGCGCTGGCCTGGCTGCTCGCGCAGCCCGCCGTGACCTCACCGATCGTCGGGGTCACCCGGCCCGAGCACCTGTCGGACGCGGTGGCGGCGGTCGACCTCGAGCTCACCGGGGACGAGGTCGCCGAGCTCGGCGCCGGCTACGTGTCCCGCGGGATCGCCGGCCACCAGTAGCAGCGCCGCTACTCCTCCGGCTCGGCGGTCATCAGGACGACGCGGTCGATCAGGTCGCCGCGCACGTGGTAGGCGACCAGGGCCTCCACGTCGAGCCCCGGCTCCGCCATGGCGTGCTCGTCGTCGACGACCCACCTGCCGCGCTCGATCCGGTGGTGCACCTCGGCCCGCAGGCTGTGCAGGGTGCTGAACCACGCGTCGTACTGCTCGCGGATCGCCGACATCCCCTCCAGCAGCACCTCACCGTCACCCGTGCTGACCACGACCTCATCGGCGTAGCAGGCCAGGAACGCCTCGAGGTCGTGGGCGTTGAAGGCGTCGACCTGGCGAGCGACGGTGTCGGCGGCGGACATGGCTCGAGCCTAGGTACGGGCGAGGCCGCCGTCAGGTGCCGGAAGTCCCGATCGCGCAGGACCGGCGACAGCCTGACGACGGTCAGATCCAGCGGGAGAACCAGACCCGCTGGAGCCACTCCGCGTGGGTGAGCAGGCCGTCGGTGTAGATCGGCCAGAACCACGCGAAGTTCAGCATCACCAAGACGACGTACGACCCCGCGATCACGACCCCGACCGTCCGCCGAGTCGTCGGTTCCCGCGAGGTCCCGAGGAGGCGGCCGAGGGCCAGGGTGATGGCGAGGACCAGGAAGGGCAGCGTGATGATCGAGTAGAAGCTGAAGATCGGCCGGCCGTCGTAGAGGAACCAGGGCAACCAGGTCGACGCGGCGCCGACCACGGCGACGCCGAACCGCCAGTCACGCCGGCCCACCCACATCACCAGCGCGTAGAGGATCGCCAGTACTCCGCCCCACCACAAGGCCGGGGTGCCGAGCAGCAGTACCTGCCGCAGGCAGTCGCTGTTCGCCGGTGCGTCGCAACCGTCGGTGCCGGGCTTGATCCCCGTCTGGGCGTCGACACCGACGGGTCGGTTCAGCAGCAACCAGCCGCGCGGTTGGGAGGCGTAGGTGTGGGTGCACCCGGTCAGGAAATGGGTGTGGAAGACGTAGACGTCGCGGTGGTAGTGCATCAGCGAGTCCAGGCCCTGGACGAGGCCCGGGATGCCGTGCTTGACGGGCTGGTCGGCGGTGGGCCAGTGCTTGGAGTTGTCGAAGGTGATGTGCTTCCCGCACTCGGAGCCGCCCGAGACGTAGTGGGTGTACTGGCTGTCGGAGAGGTACTGGACGTACTGGCTGGAGTGCATCAGCCAGCCGGTCCACGTCGCGACGTAGACGACGAAACCGACGAGCACGAGGTGGACGAACGCCGTCGGGGCGTCTGCCACGAGGGCGCGTACCCCGGACCAGCTGACTCCGAACGAACGACGGGCCCCGGCGCACCAGGCCACCGCCAGCAGGGAGAACGCGGCGAGCGGGTACGCGGCCTCCCACTTGCTGCCGCAGGCCAGGCCCCAGCAGATGCCCGAGACCAGGAGCCAGGGTCGGAACAGCAGGGCCTTGACCGGGCCCCAGTCGCCGGGGTCGCTGATCTGTCCCGGGACGAGCGAGGCCATCTTGGCGCGATACCAGTCGCGGTCGAGGACCAGGCAGTGCACGGCGCACAGCACGAAGAACGCCACGAAGATGTCGAGGAGGGCCAGCCGTGAGAGGACGAACTCGAGGCCGTCGAAGCAGAGCAGCAGGCCGGCCACGCAGCCCAGCAGTGTCGAGCCGGTGAGGCGGCGTACGAACCGGATCATCACCAGGATCAGCAGCGTCCCGATGACCGCGGGGACGACACGCCAGCCGAATGGCGTGAAGCCGAAGGTCTTCTCGCCCAGGCCGATCAGCCACTTGCCGACCTCGGGGTGCACGACCATCGAGGCATCGGGCTTCCACAGGCCCGTGGTCTGGCCGCCGAGGATGTGCTTGTTGGCGACCCCGCCGTCGTTGTCGATGTAGTCGCGGGCATAGCCGAAGTGCCAGAGCGACCAGGCGTCCTTGGCGTAGTACGTCTCGTCGAACTCGAAGGCGTGGGGGGTCCCCAGCTTCCACAGCCGCAGGAACAGGCCCAGCAAGGTGATCGAGACCGTGGCCGTCCAGCCGATGAACGGGTCCTCGAGCGAGCGGCGGCGGGCACGCTCGGCGGCCAGGGGCACGGCGTTGCCGTCGTCGTCGTAGGACAGCCCCTCCATCCGGCGGCCCGCTCGGCGCGCGGTGGCTGGGGTCGTCACGGTGCTGCACTCTACGTGCCCCTCCCAGGCTGACATGATCGGTCACGTGGCTTCCCCGACCGGTGTTCTGGTGCTCGCGGCCACCCCCATCGGTCGGGCCGCAGACGCGCCGCCCCGGCTCGCCGCCGAGCTCGCCGGGGCCGACGTGATCGCGGCGGAGGACACCCGACGGCTGTCACGCCTCGCCACCGACCTGGGGGTCGACGTGAAGGGCCGCGTCACGTCGTACTTCGACGGCAACGAGGCCGCCCGGACACCGGGCCTGGTAGCCCGCCTCCTCGCGGGGGATCGCGTCGTGCTGGTGACCGACGCCGGGATGCCGAGCGTCTCGGACCCCGGCTACCGCCTCGTCGTCGCCGCGGTCGAGGCGGGGGTCGTGGTCACCGCGGTCCCCGGACCGTCGGCGGTGCTGACCGCGCTCGCCGTGAGCGGCCTGCCCGTCGACCGTTTCTGCTTCGAGGGGTTCCTGCCGCGCAAGGCGGGCGAGCGCGCGCGCCGGCTCGCCGTGCTGGCGACGGAGGAGCGGACCCTGGTGTTCTTCGAGGCGCCGCACCGGACGGGCGCCGCGCTGGCTGCGCTCGCGGGGGCGTTCGGCGCGGACCGGCCCGCGGCGGTCTGCCGGGAGCTGACCAAGACGCACGAGGAGGTACGGCGCGGACCGCTCGGCGACCTGGTGCGTTGGGCGGAGGAGCGTGTCCGCGGCGAGGTCACGATCGTGGTCGGCGGCGCGAGCCCGGCCCCGGTCGCTGCCGACGGCGACTCGCTGCGCGGTGCGGTCGCCGACCTGGAGGCCAGCGGGGAGCCCCGCAAGGACGCGATCAAGACCGTGGCCGCGCGGGCCGGCGTACCGAAGCGGATGGTGTACGACGCGGTCCACCAGATCGGGCAGGAGGATCCACATGAGTGAGCCGACGCGGAGCCGCGCGGTCGAGGACGAGCACGGACGGCAGCGCGACCGTGACCGGCCGCCGCTGCCGGAGCCGCTGCCCCATCCGGTGGTCGACAACCACTGCCACCTCGACATCGAGGACGGTGCGTGGCTGGAGACCGGCGACGCGCTGGCGCGCGCAGCGGAGGTCGGCGTACGGCGCATCGTGCAGATCGGCTGCGACCTGCCCGGTGCCCAATGGGCGGTCGACGCCGCCCGCGAGCACGGGCCCCTGGTGGCCGGTGTGGCCCTGCACCCCAACGAGGCGCCCGGGCTCGCCGCCGCCGGGCGCCTGGACGACGCGCTGGGTGAGATCGAGCGTCTGGCCCAGGCGCACGAGAAGGTCCGCGCCGTCGGTGAGACCGGCCTCGACCACTTCCGCACCGGCCCGGAGGGTCGCGACGCGCAGGTCGAGTCGTTCGTCCGTCACATCGACCTGGCGAAACGGCTCGACAAGACGCTCGTGATCCACGACCGCGATGCCCACGACGAGATCCTCGACGTCCTCGACGCCGAGGGCGCGCCCGAGCGCTGGGTGATGCACTGCTTCTCCGGCAACCCCCGGTTCGCGCGGGCCTGCCTCGACCGGGGGGCGTTCCTCAGCTTCGCCGGCACGGTCACGTTCAAGAACGCCCAGCCCGTGCGCGACGCCCTGGTCGTCACGCCACTCGACCGGCTGCTCGTCGAGACCGACGCGCCCTTCCTGACCCCCACGCCCTACCGCGGCCGCCCCAATGCGTCGTACCTGGTGCCGGTGACGGTGCGGGCCATGGCCGAGGTCCGCGGGGACGACCTGACGACCCTGTGCGAGGCCATCGACGCCACCACGGACCGGGCCTTCGGCGGTCGTTGGTAGCACGTCGTTCCGCGGGAGACCGGCCCTGACGGGATCCCCGGCGAGCCGGGGCCCTGCCACTTATCGGGGGTTGCAACCCCTGGGAAGTGACAGGAGTGACCCGCGGTTGTGACTGGAGTGACGGGTGGTGTCAGCGGGTCGAGGCCTGGGTTGTTCGTGGGCTGAGTTCCCCGACCGCGAGACGCCGATCACGTTCATCTCATACGGTGTCCGAGGAGTTGGGAGACCGCGGAGAGGTCCGTATGGTCTTGTGACTGTTGGCCGGGATCGGGTGATTTCGACCGGCGCCGTGGGCCGCCCTCGTGTGGGCGGCCCCCCTTGCGTGGAAGCCCCCCGGCCTCCCGTGGAGGTGCGCGAGAGCGCGAGGCGCCGTCCCGTGGCCCGGGGAGTACGACGTCTGGAGAGTTGTGCGCCAGAAGCTCGCACGCATCAGCAAGAGCAAGGCAGCGCTGGTCGGCGCCGTGGCGCTCGCCGCGGCGGCCGTGATCGGCACCACGGTCGGCTACGCGTCCATGGGCACCGCGGTGACCCTCAACGTGGACGGCCA